>NZ_JBDGIV010000019.1:0-86265 GCF_057657255.1 Variovorax sp. Soil_C_19
GAGACGCTCAGCACGCGCGCAAGCGCAGCGCCGGGGAGCATCGGGATCAGCCTTCGCGGTTTTCCTTGATGTTCCAGGCGGTGCCCCAGGCGAACGACTTGATATCCGTCCACTCCTTGTGGTTCGTGTCCTTGGATTCGCCGTTCGCGCCCTCCACGCGCATGAACATGTCTACTGTCATGGTTGTTATCTCCAGAGGTTGGTGGCCCGCTACGCGTTGGGCGAAATCAGCCGTTCCGGCCGGACGCGAGCGCTGAAATCCATCGACATGCCAGAGGCTCGCCAGCGTCCGAAGTCATCAATTCGAAAGCATTAATGCAGTGCAAATTAATAACAAATGATTCGATCAATGTCGTGATTGGGAATGCATTACTTTAGTAAAGAATGATTTCCAACGTGCAGCTTTGTTGCGACTGTTTGATCTTTTCTTTGGATTGGTGATTTATTTCCATAAGAAATTGGTATTCGCCTGAAGCTTACCCACGGGCGCAAGCGGCGCGTGCGATGAATTCGCGCATCAACGAGACGGCGACTTCTTCATGGGTCTCTAGGAGCAGGTGGCCGGCGTCCAGAACATGCGCTTCCATCCGTGGCAGCGCACGCATCCAGGAAAGGACTTCGGCCAGATCGAAATAGACATCGTGCCTTCCCCAGACCAGCAGGGCGGGCGGCTGCCAGTGTTCGAGGTACCTGGCAATCTCGTCGAAGCGGGCGGCATGGTTCGCATAGTCGGCGATGAGCGCGCGCTGGGTTTCCATGTGGCCCGGCAGGTTCATCACGCGCCAATCCTCTTCCCAGTGTTCGGCAGGAATCCGTCCGGCTATGTCCGCAGGCACGCCGGAGATGTAGGTGTCGCGCGTGCCCGCAAGGGTGAGATGCGCCGTCGCCGCGGCCTCGTTCTCTGCATTCGGCTGCGACCAGTAGGCCTGCGTCGCGGCCCATCCCGGTCCCCAGCCGGTTCGATGCGCGTTGGCGTTCTGGACGATGAGGCCCAACACTTTCTCGGGCGCCTGCATCGCGATCTGCAGGCCCACGGGCGCTCCCCAGTCGTGCAGGTAGATGAACCGCGGCCCGATCTCCAACGATTCCAGCAGTTCGGAGATCGCGTGGCCAATGGCCTCGAACGACACCGCCGGCAGCGGATCGGACGCGCCGTGGCCGGGCAGGTCCGGCGCGATCACGAATGCAGCCTGCGACAGCGCGGGCATGATCGGTCGGAACAGGCGGGCCGAGTTCGGCGTCCCGTGCAGCAGCAGCAGCGCGGGGCTGGAAGGCTCGCCGGCGGTCGTGAAAGACAGCGCGGTGCCGCCGGACAGACGAAGTCGTTGGGTTCTCATGCCGTTGTCCACCATGCGCGAGCAGGACTCGCTCGCTCATTCAGGGATCCTGGCTTGCGTCGATGCGGGCGGTGTCAGCCGCTCGCTCCCGCGCGTTGCCGGAGATGGCTGACACTGGACGCACGTCAGGACGCGCCGATGCTTCGCGCCTCGCCTTCGATCACCAGGCGATCGATGCGCTCGTCGGGCAGGTTGACCAGCAATTCCACGTGGCGGCGGATCGCATGCATCGCGAGCGAAAAAGCCCCGAGGCCCTCGCCGGCGTCCTTGGCACACGGATCGGGGTGCGACCAATGCGCCGATGCGGGATGGCCCGGCCAGACCGGGCAGGTCTCTCCCGCAGCTTCGTCGCACAGCGTGACGATGAGGTCCATGCGCGGCGCGGAGGCGCCGCCGAACTCGTCCCAACTCTTGCTGCGCAGCCCGTCGGTGGGAAGCCCCGCGCCACCCAGCACCTCGATCGTGCGCGGGTCGGGTTGCCCGCCCGGCGTCGGCGCGCTGCCGGCGGAGTAAGCCGCAAAGCGCTCGCGGCCCAGTTGCTTGAGCAGCGACTCGGCGATCAGGCTGCGCGCGGTGTTGCTGTTGCACAGAAAGAGGACGTGGATCGGGTGGCTGGTGGTCATGGCGAAATGATGATCGCGCGGTGGCGGCCAGTGTTGTGACGACCCGAAACATTGGCGCGCGGCAGTGTGACGTGTGTATGACGGCGCGTTGCGCTACAACCTCGGCTCCCGCAGTGCCGTCCAGGCGAAGGAGTTCTCGATGAGTTTGAATTTCCAATTCGGTCCCACGGCACTCGCCCTCTGCGTCGGTTCGCTGTTCGCCGCAGCTTCGGCGAGCGCCGACGAGCTCGCCAGCCAGCCGGCCAACGAGGCGTACAGCCTCAGCACGGAAAGCATCAGGCTGCATCTGGCCAACACCTTGGCAGAGGACTCGGTGATCAAACCCCTGCCGCGCAACAGCGAGCGGTACAGCTTCGACGGTAAGGTCCGCACCTATGTCGTGCCGGTGAGCCCGGCCATCGACAACCCGATGAACGGCTATTCGCGCTTCGACAGCAGTTCGTTCCGCCGCGATACGGTGACCGCGGAGTTTTCGAATCTCGGCTGGCTCCAGGCGGCGTACAAGCGCCTCGCCGCGGACTGAGGAGTATGAGACCGCATCTTCAATCCATGAATGACGCCGGTTCCTCAGGCGATCCTGTGGGAAAGGCTTCCTTCAGAAATTCGAGAAAAGTCGAGACGCGGTTGCTCAGCAGCCTGCGCGACGGATACAGCGCCCACAGCGCGATCTCCGGCCCCTCGATCTCGCCCCAGCGCACCAGCCGCCCTGCGGCGAGGTCCTGAGTCACGAGCGACACGGGCAGGTACGCGGCGCCGACGCCGCCCCGGACCGCCTCGCGCACCAGGACGAGCTGGATGGCTTACGACATGCGCCTCATGAGCGAACACTTCATGACGGAAGGCATGACCCCGGGTGCGGGCGACGTGGAGCGCCTGACGGAGCTGCTGGCGCGACCACTGCGCTCGTACCGGAATTTTGTTTCGGAGATTTCGACACCGGTCTGACCGGCTCAATCCGCCTTGAACCCCGTCGCAGCAACCGCCTTGCCCCAGCGCACTGTGTCGGCTGCGATCACGCGGCTGAACTCCTGCGACGTGGTACCCGTGACGGCGAAGCCCGCATCTTCCAGCTTCGCCTTGCCTTCGGCCGACTGGACGGCGCGGCGGATGTCGGTCTCGAGCCGCGCGACGATCTCGGGCGGTGTTTTGGCCGGGACGACGATGCCGAACCAGGAGTTGAAGGCGAGCTGCGGGTAGCCCTGCTCGCGGAAGGTCGGAACGTCGGGCAGCGCGGGGCTGCGCGCTTCGCCGCTCGAGGCGAGCGCCACCAGCTTGCCTCCCTTCACGTTGGCCGCCGACAGGCCCACGCTCGCGAAGGCGCCCGACACGTCGCCGCTGAACAGGCCGCCCAGCGCATCGCCCGTGGTCTTGTAGTGCACCGGCTCCGGCTTGAGGCCGATGGCATCGCCGAAGAGGAAGGCGCCGAAATGGCCCGGCGTGCCGGCGCCGAAGGTGCCCATGAACAGCCCCTTCTGTGCGCGGCTCCATTCGACGAACTGCTTCACGTCGCGCGCCGGCACCTTGGCGGGGTTGACCACCAGCATGAAGTTGGAGGTGACCACCTGGCTCACGGGCACGAAGTCCTTCTTCGGGTCGTAGGCGAGCTTGCTGTAGCTGCTGGGTGCAATGGCCAGCTGGCCGGTCTCGCCGAGCATGAGGGTGTAGCCGTCGGGCTGCGCGCGCGCCACTTCGGAGGCGGCGATCAGCCCGCCGGCGCCCGGCTTGTTGTCGACGATGACGCCGACGTTGCTCCAGCCTTCGGACAGTTTCTGGGCCAGCAGGCGCGCCACGATGTCCGGACCGCTGCCGGCCGGAAACCCCACGACGAGGCGCACGGGCCGCTGCGGATAGGCCGAGGCAGCCGCCTGGGCGAAGGCCTGCGGTGCCCCGAAGAGGGTGGTGAGGACGGCGATGGCGAGCGCGCGGCGGCGCACGCCCGCGGGGAGGGCGGTGATCATTCAGGTCTCCTGTCGGTATCGGTATGGGAATCGGGTCAAAGGCCGGCGTGGCCGGTCACTGCAGCGCGAAGAAGCGCATCACGACCTGTGCCGGGTGGCGCATGCCGACGCCGACGAACAGGCGCTCGGTGATCCACTGCAGCGACTGGCTGCGCGTCTCGAACGAGGGCGTGCAGCGGAAGTAGACCTGCGCGGGATCGACCGGCTCGCCGCGCAGCAGCTTCGCCATCACCTCGGCAGGGGCCGTGCGCAAGGCGCGGTTGCGCACGTAGATGCGGTCGCCGGCATCGGTCTCGAGGCCGTAGCGCGCGTCGAGCTCCGAGACGGTGTCGCTCGCGATGCGCTGGAAATCGGCACCCCCCGGCAACACGCGCGCGGTCCAGCCGTCGCCCTTGGCATGGCCACCCAATATCGGCACCACCCGGCGCAGCCCCTCGGCGCCTTCGCCGAGCACCAGCGGCGCGCCGACGTCGACCGAGACATCGGCAAACCAGGCCAGGCGCGGTGCGGCCAGCGGATCGTTCGGCGGTTGGGGTTGTTCGATGGTGGAAGTCATGCCCTAGCGTAAGCCCGGTGGCGAGCCGGCGCTGTCATCCTGGAAGATGACGGGATTGCCCGTATTGCCCGTATTGCCCGTCTTGCCCCCATGCGCACCTGGATTCCCGATCTGCCCGCCGAGCCTGTCGCCGCGTCACTGGTGCAGTGCCTGCCCATGGTGGTGCCTGCGCTCGGCGAGCCCGGGTTCGGCGCCTGCCTTCTCGAGGCCATGGCGCCGGCGCTGCCGGTGGGCTCGTTCTCGGTCTACCGCACGGGGTCGCGGCCGGCCATCTTCCTGAGCGGCAGCCGGGGCGTGCCCGACACCACCCGCGACTGCTGGCGCGCCTACCTTTCGGGACCCATCCGCAGCGACCGCACCTTGCGCGAGGCGAGCGTGCCGCAGCCGCTGCGCGTGTGCCACATCACGGCACCCGAGGTGCCGCCGGAGCATCGCGCGAAGATCTACGAGGCGCACGGCGTGGTGGAGCGCGTGTCGGTGGTCGAAGAGGATCCCGCGGCATACGACGAGGGCGACGACGCCGGCGCGCTGTTCGCGGTCAATTTCTATCGGCACACCCATCAGCGCCCGCTCAGCGATGCGCAACTCGCCGACTTCGGCGCCGCCGGGCGCCTCTTGATGGCGCTCACGCGCAAGCACATCGCGCTGGCACGCGCCGACACGGCGCACGAACTCCGCGCACGGCTGCATGCCCGCTGCCCGGCCTTGACACCACAGGAACTCAACGTCTGCCTGCGGCTGCTGCGCGGCATGACGCAGGAGGGCATTGCATCGGACATGGGCCTCGCGCTGCCGACGGTCAAGACCTATCGCAACCGGGCTTTTAGCCGGCTCGGGATTCACTTTCGCAACGAGCTGTTTGCGCTGATGTTGCCGGAGCGTGGGGTGCAGCAAGGCAGGGCTTGACGACATGGTGTAGCTTCGCCGCTATCCCATCCACCGCCGGACGCGCCCGATGCCCACGCCCACGAACATCGACAACCCCGTCTCGCCCCAGGCCGCATGGGGCCCGCTGGCGCTGGCGCGCCTGCTCCACGCGGTGGTCGCGCTCGCGGCAGCCGGGGGCGTGGGGCTCGAGCTCGCCACCGCGATCATTCACGGGCCGGGCCTCGCGCCGACGCAGCTCGAAAGGCTGGTGCGGCTGTTCAGCTTTTTCACGATCGATTCGAACCTGCTGATCGGTGGCGTCTGCGCGCTGCTGGTCTTCAGGCCTGCGCATGACGGCCGCGTGTTCCGCGTGCTGCGGCTCACGGCGGTGCTCTGCATCGCGGTGACGGGCGTGGTGTTCCACACGGTGCTCACGGGGCTGCGCGACCTGACGCCGTCGGGCGAGCTGGCCAACTTCCTGCTGCACACCGTCACCCCGCTCGGCGCGGTGCTGGGCTGGCTTTTCGTGGGCCCGCGCCCGCGCACCGACCGCGGCACCATCGGCCGCGCGATGCTGCTGCCGCTGGCATGGATCGGCTACACCTTCGTGCGCGGCGCGTTCGTCGACTGGTATCCGTACCCGTTCATGGACGTGGCGAAGATCGGCCTGGCGCGCGCGCTGCTCAACTCGGCGGCGGTGGCCTTGGTGTTCCTGGCCATGGCCTTCGGCCTGCGCTGGCTCGAGAAGCAGCTGCCGCCCGCGCCGGCTTCCTGAGCCCCAGGGTTTTCGGCTTCGTCGCAGAATCGCGGCATGACGAAGACCACACTGCAGCAACTCCTCGGCACCGAGCTTCCTCTCATCCAGGCGCCGATGGCCGGCATCCAGGGCAGCGCGATGGCGATCGCGGTCAGCAACGCGGGCGGGCTCGGCTCGCTGCCTTGCGCGATGCTCGGCAACGACGCGCTCCGCAGCGAACTGGCGGCCATCCGCGCAGGCACCGGCAAGCCTTACAACGTCAATTTCTTTGCCCATGTGACGCCCGCGCCCGACGCGGCGCGCGAAGCCATGTGGCGTGAGGCACTGGCGCCTTACTACCGCGAGTTCGGCATCGATGCCGCTTCCATTCCGACCGGTCCGGGGCGCAACCCCTTCAGCGCCGAAGTGGCCGAGCTGCTCGCCGAATTCCGCCCGCCGGTGGTGAGCTTCCATTTCGGGCTGCCGCACGAAGCGCTGCTGGCGCAGGTGCGCGGCTGGGGCTCGAAGATCCTTGCATCGGCCACCACCGTCGACGAGGCGCTGTCGCTCGAGGCGCAGGGCGTCGACGCGGTCATTGCGCAGGGGCTCGAAGCGGGGGGCCATCGCGGCCACTTCCTCTCGCACGACCTGACCAAGCAGCTCGGCACTTTCGCGCTGCTGCCGCAGGTGGTGCGCGCGGTCCGGCTGCCGGTTATCGCCGCGGGCGGCATCGCCGATGCCGATGGCGTGAGGGCCGCCATGGCGCTGGGTGCAGCGGGCGTGCAGGTGGGCACGGCCTACATGCTCGCGCCCGAGGCCACCACCAGCGCGCTGCACCGCGCGGCGCTCCAGAGCGAGGGAGCGCGCCACACGGCGTTGACCAATCTCTTCACCGGCCGGCCGGCGCGCGGCATCGTGAACCGCGTGATGCGCGATCTCGGACCGATCGGCGCGGCGGCGCCCGAGTTTCCGCTCGCCACCTCGGCCATCGCGCCGCTGCGGGCCAAGGCGGAGGCGCAGGGCAGCGGTGATTTCTCGCCGCTCTGGTCGGGGCAGAACGCCATGGGCTGCCGCGACCTGCCGGCCGCCGAGATCACGCGTGCGCTGGCACACGGCCTGGCCTGAAGACACATCGCGCCGGGCTGAACTTCGACGCGGTGAACGGGTCACACCGCGTTACGAGCGGGAGGAGGCGCTACGGCGTCGATTTGGTGCACCATCGGTGCTCGTCTCCCATTGCTCTTTGCAAAAGGAAACCGCCGACATGCCCGAACGAGATCCCTCCGACCTCCGCGACAACCATTCCGACGCCCCCGAGTTCAGGCCGCGGCGCGAAACACCCACCGGCCTCATCGTCGTCATCCTGCTGCTGGCCCTGGTGGCGGCGTTCTTCGGCTGGCGCTGGTACCAGCAGCAGCAACAGCAGCCCGAGGCGCTCGCGCCTTCGCCGCCCATGGCCGCCACGCCGAACGACGGCCTGGTGCTGCCGCCGCTCTCGCCGCTGCCCGAGCTGCTCGAACCGCAGAACCCGCTCGAAGGGCTTGCACCGCCCGACGCGGGGCTGCCGCCGGTGGCTGATTCGGATTCGCGCGTGAGCAAGGCGCTGGCCGACCTGCTCGGCAGCCGCAACGCGGCCGAGTTCCTGCTGCCCGACGGCGTGGTGCGCCGCTTCGTGGCCACGGTCGACAACCTCCCGCGCGAGCAGGCGCCCGCCAGCCGGTGGCCGGTCCACCCCACCGGGCAGCGCTTCATCACCGCGGGGCAGGGCAACGCCGAGGTGATCGACGCGAAGAACAGCGCGCGCTATGCCGCTTTGGTGCAACTGACGCAGTCGGTCGATTCGGCGAAGGCGGCCAAGGTGTATGCGCGGCTCTACCCGCTGTTTCAGCAGGCGTACGAAGAGCTCGGCTATCCGGGGCGCTATTTCAACGACCGCCTGATCGCGGTGATCGACCACCTGCTGCAGGCGCCCGAGCCCGCGGGCCCGGTGAGCGTGCGGCTCGTCGAGGTCAAGGGCAGCGTGCCGTCGCAGCGGCCGTGGGTGCGCTACGAATACGTCGACCCTGCGCTCGAATCGCTCTCGGCGGGCCAGAAGATCATGGTGCGCGTGGGCCTGGAGAACGAGCGCAAGCTCAAGGCGAGCCTGCGCAGCTTCCGCCAGCAGGTCGCGACGGGTGCGGTGGCGAAGAAGGCCGGCCAGCCCTGACGCGCGCCGTGTAGGCGCGGGCCGATTGCGCGCGGCGGCGATGGCGCAGATGATCGGCCTTCACGAAATCCAAGCCGTTTCGAGGACCACCGTATGAGCCTGATGAGCGTCGACCTCTACCAGAGTGCTACCGATCCCGCGAAATTCCTGGCGCTTCCCGCCGGCACGGACCCGACGGAACTCATGGGTCCGATGACCTTCGATGCCGACTACGGCGAGGTCCGGCGCTACCGGGAGGGCTTCGAATTCGACCCCTCCCAGGACTACGCCGGCGTCAACGCCGCCAAGATCGCCGCCGACCTGCTGACCGTCAAGTGGGCCATGTACCGCCGCGAAGGTTGAACCGGCGGCTGAGGCCGCCAAGCGCTCAGGCGGCGGCTTCGGCTTCCTGGTAATCGCCCACGGGCAGGCAGCTGCAGAACAGGTTGCGGTCGCCATAGACGTTGTCGACGCGGCCCACGGGCGGCCAGTACTTGGCGTCCTTCAGCGCGGCCAGCGGATAGGCGCCGAGTTCGCGCGCATACGGATGCGTCCATTCGCTCGCAACCAGGCTGGCGGCGGTGTGCGGCGCATGCTTGAGCGGGTTGTCGTCCTTTGGCCAGACGCCTTCCTCGATGCGGCGGATCTCGCCGCGGATCGCGATCATCGCGTCGATGAAGCGATCGAGTTCGGCCAGCGGTTCGCTCTCGGTCGGCTCGACCATCAAGGTGCCCGGCACCGGGAAGCTCAGCGTGGGCGCGTGGAAGCCGTAGTCGATCAGGCGCTTGGCCACGTCTTCGGCGGTGACGCCGCTGGTCTCCTTGAGCGGGCGCAGGTCGAGGATGCACTCGTGCGCGACATGCCCGTTGGGGCTGGCGTAGAGCGTGGGGTAGTGCTCCTTGAGCCGCGCGCTGATGTAGTTGGCGCTCAGGATCGCGGTCTCGGTGGCGGCCTGCAGGCCCTTGGCGCCCATCATTCGGCAGTACATCCAGCTGATCGGCAGCACTGCGGCATTGCCCAAGGGCGCAGCGGAAACGGCGCCTACGCCATTGCCCGCGGCGCCGGCCGTCGCATGCCCCGGCAGGTACGGCACCAAGTCCTCGACCACGCACACCGGCCCCACGCCCGGACCGCCGCCGCCGTGCGGGATGCAGAAGGTCTTGTGCAGGTTGAGGTGGCTCACGTCGCCGCCGAATTCGCCGGGCGCGGCCACGCCGACCAGCGCGTTCATGTTGGCGCCGTCGACGTACACGCGGCCGCCGTGTTCGTGCACCAGTTCGCAGAGTTCCTTCACGCGGGTCTCGAACACGCCGTGCGTGCTGGGATACGTGATCATCACCGCGGCCAGGTTGGCGCTGTGCTTCTCGCAGGCGCGCCTCAGGTCGTCCATGTCGACGTTGCCCTGCGCGTCGCAGGCCGTCACCACCACCTGCAGGCCCACCATCTGTGCGCTCGCGGGGTTGGTGCCATGCGCCGACGACGGAATCAGGCAGATGTTGCGGTGTCCCTGGCCGTTGGCTTCCTGGAACGCTCGGATCGCGAGCAGGCCCGCGTATTCGCCCTGCGAGCCCGCATTGGGCTGCAGGCTGATGCCCGCGTAGCCGGTGGCTTCGCAGAGCCAGGCGCGCAGCTGGGCGTCGAGCTGGGCGTAGCCCGCGAGCTGCTCGGCGGGCGCGAACGGATGGATGTTCGCGAACTCGGGCCAGGTGATGGGGATCATCTCGCTGGTCGCATTGAGCTTCATGGTGCAGCTGCCGAGCGGGATCATGCTGCGGTCGAGCGCCAGATCCTTGTCGGACAGGCTGCGGATGTAGCGCAGCATCGCCGTCTCGCTCTTGTGCGTGTTGAACACCGGGTGCGCGAGAAAGGCGCTGGTGCGGCGCAGGTCGTCGGGCAGTCGCGGCGCGGTGCCGGCGAGTTCGTCGAAGCGCGGCATCGGCGTGCCGGCGGGCACGAACAGCGCCCAGAGCGTCTCGATGTCGGCGCGCGTGGTGGTCTCGTCGAGCGAGATGCCCAGGTGCTGCTGCAGACGCTGGCGCAGGTTGATGCCGCCGGCCTCGGCGCGCTCGACGATCTTCTGCGTGTCGTCGCCGGTGTGGATCGTCAGCGAATCGAACGCGGTGGCATTGACCACTTCGCGGCCCATCTGCGCGAAGCCTTGCGCGAGGATCGCGGTGAGCGCGGCCACGCGCTGCGCGATGCGCGTAAGGCCGTCGGGTCCGTGGTAGACGGCGTACATGCTCGCCACCACGGCCGGCAGCACCTGCGCGGTGCAGATGTTGGACGTGGCCTTCTCGCGCCGGATGTGCTGCTCGCGCGTTTGCAGCGCGAGGCGGTAGGCCGGACGCCCGTGCGCATCGACGCTCACGCCGACCAGCCGGCCGGGCAGCGAGCGCTTGAATTCGTCACGGCAGGCCAGGTAGGCCGCGTGCGGGCCGCCGTTGCACATCGGCATGCCGAAGCGCTGCGTGGTGCCGCAGACGATGTCGGCGTCCCATTCGCCGGGCGGCGCGAGGAGCGTGAGCGCGAGCAGGTCGGCGGCCACGCAGAAGGCGGCGTCGCACTGGTGGGCATGGCCCGCGAGCGGGCGCAGGTCGTGCACATGGCCGGTGGTGGCCGGGTACTGCGCGAGCACGCCGAAGAAGTCGCAGCTCGCCATCAGGTGCGGCAGCGTCTCGGACGCCGTGCTCACCTTCACTTCGATGCCCAGCGGCGCGGCACGCGTGCGGATGACCTCGATCGTCTGCGGATGGCAGTCGCCCGAGACCAGGAACACGTTGCTCTTGCTCTTGACGCTGCGCCGGGCGAGCGTCATGGCCTCGGCCGCGGCCGTGGCCTCGTCGAGCATGGAGGCGTTGGCGATGGCCATGCCCGTCAGGTCGCACACCATCGTTTGGAAATTGAGCAGGGCCTCCATGCGCCCTTGCGAGATCTCGGCCTGGTAGGGCGTGTAGGCGGTGTACCAGGCGGGGTTCTCGAGCACGTTGCGCAGGATCACGCCGGGCGTGTGGGTGCCGTAGTAGCCCTGGCCGATGAAGCTCTTGCACACCTTGTTCTTCGCCGCGATGGCCTTCATCTCGGCCAGCGCGTCCGCTTCGCTGGCGGGCGCCGGCAGCCGCATCGGGCGGGCGCGGCGAATCGCCGCGGGCACGATGCCGTCGATGAGCTCCGCACGCGTGGCCGAGCCGATCACCGGCAGCATGCGCGCTTCGTCGGCCGCATCGATGCCGATGTGGCGGGCGAGGAATTCCTCGGCATTCTCGAGTTCTTGCAGGGAGGGGAGGGAAGGGGTGGGCATGGCGGTGTCGGGGGGAAAAGGCAAGGGCGGGGCTGCCGGACGCGTCGCGTGCGGCCAGCCCGTCTTCAGCGGTGCATCAGGACTCGGCTGCGAACTGGTCGTAGGAGGCGGCGTCGAGCAGCGCGTCGAGCTGCGCAGGTTCGCTGAGCTTGACCTTGAAGAACCAGCCCGCGGCCAGCGGGTCGCTGTTGGCGAGCGAAGGATCGGCGCGCAGCGCCTCGTTCACTTCGGTGATCTCGCCCGACACGGGCATGAACACGTCGGCCGCGGCCTTCACCGATTCGACGACACCGGCCACTTCGCCCTGCGCGAAGGTCTTGCCCACGTCGGGCAGGTCGACGAACACCACGTCGCCGAGCGCATCCTGCGCATGCACGGTGATGCCGACGGTGGCCGCGTCGCCTTCGGCCGAGACCCATTCGTGGTCCTTGGTGTACTTGATGGTCATGTGAAAAAACTCCTCGTGGAAAAAATGAAATGCCGAGCTCAGCCGCGGTAGTAGCGCGTGGGCACGAAAGGCATGGCCGAGACTTCCATCGGAACGGGCTTGCCCCGCACGATGGCCTGCACGCGCGTGCCGGGCTCGGCGAAGGCCATGGCCACGTAGCCCATCGCGACCGGGCGGTCGGCCGTGGGGCCGAGCAGGCCGCTCGTCACGAGGCCTATGTCCTGGCCCTCGAACGATTGCAGCACCGTGCCGTCGCGCACCGGTATGCGCTCGAGCGCCACCAGGCCAACGCGCTTGCGCGTGAGCGTGTCGTGGTCGGTGCGGCCGGCCGCGCCCGACGTGGCCGATGCCAACTGCGCCAGCACCCGGGCCGCGCCCGGGAAGCCGCCTTCGCGCGCGCCGCCCGCGCGGCGCACCTTCTGGATCGCCCAGTTGAGCGAGGCCTCGACCGGCGTGGTGGTGGTGTCGATATCGTTGCCGTAAAGGCACAGGCCGGCCTCGAGCCGCAGCGAATTGCGCGCGCCCAGGCCGATCGGCTTGACCTCGGCCTGGGTGAGCAGCAGGCGGGCCAGGGCGTCGGCGTCACGGCCGGCGACCGAGATCTCGAAGCCGTCTTCGCCGGTGTAGCCGCTGCGCGTGACGAAGGCTGGAATGCCGCCGATCTGCACTGCGCCGCCGGTCATGAACACGAAGCGCTCGGCGCCGGGCGAGAGCCTTGCGAGCACCGCGGCGGCCTGCGGCCCCTGCAGCGCGAGCAGCGCGTGGTCGGGCAGGGGCTGCACCTCGCAGCGTGCGCCGATCTTCTGCTGGATGTGCGCGATGTCGGCCATCTTGCAGGCGCCGTTGACGATCACGAAGAGCGAGCCGTGCCCCTCGTTGAAGAACATCAGGTCGTCGAGGATGCCGCCTTCGTCGTTCAGCAGCAGGCCGTAGCGCTGCTTGCCCGGGGCCAGGTCGATCACGTCGACCGGCATCAGCGTCTCGAAGGCGGCGGCGGCGTCGGGCCCGACCAGGCGCAACTGGCCCATGTGCGAGATATCGAACAGCCCGGCCTGCTCGCGCGTATGGCGGTGCTCGGCCATCAGGCCGGCGGGGTACTGCACCGGCATCGAATAGCCGGCGAACGGCACCATGCGGGCGCCGAGCTCGACGTGCAGGTCGTGCAGCGGGGTCTTGAGCAATGGTTGTTGTTGGTCAGCGGAAGCAGCCACGGGGCACTCTCCAAAGGGGCAGTCGAATTCCATGGCGCAAGCCATGGGCCACCCCTGCTGTCCGCTTTACCTGAGAGATTCGCCCCACGATCGGGGTTTGCTCCTTCGGTGGGCCGTCGCCGCAAACGCGCGCTGCAACGGCCTCTCTCCAGCAAGGAAGCGACGGCGTTCGCTGTCGCTGTGTCAGTCCTTTTGCCTGAGCGTTCGGGGGTTCCCTGCGCCTTCGGCGGCCTCGCGTGGCGAAGCTCTCTCCTGACCCGGCGAGTGTAGTGGATCGCGCTGCGGGCCGGCCGCGCGGGACGGCGGCAGTTCCGCACGCAGATGGTCGAGAAAGGCGCTGACGCCCTGTGGCAGCGTGCGTCCGGCGAGGGTCTGGACCTCGACGGCGCGGCCGTTCATGCCGCGCTCGCGGATCGGTGCGGCATGCAGCTCGCCGCGCCGCGCACGGTCGCGCACCGTCACCTCGCCCGAAATCGACAGGCCGCCGCCGTGCAGCACGAAGTTGGTGAGCGACTCGAAATGGTTGCTGACCAGCACCGGGTCGAACACCAGCCGCCGCTGGCTGCAGCCGATGTCGAACAACTGGCGCACCGTGTTGTCGCGCTCTGGCAGGGCGATCGGATGCGGATGCATCTGCGCCAGCGTGACGGTGGAAAAGCGCGCGAGCGGATGGTCGGGCCGCATGATCGCGTGGACGGGCGCCGCCTGCATGTGCTGCACCTGGATGTCGCGCTCGGCAGCCCGGCTGTAGGTGAGGCCGATGTCCACGTCGCCATTGCGCACCGCCGCGGTTACCTGGGCCGGCGCCACCACGCGGAGGTGGAACAGGATGCCAGGGTGGCGGGCACGGAATTCGGCCATCGCGCCGGGCAGGAACTCGATGGCGAAGCCGGACGAACTGGCCAGGCGCACCAGGCCCCGGCGCAGACCCTGCAGCGCCTGGATGTCGGACACCACGCGGTCGGCCTCCATCGCGCCGCGGCGCGCATGCGCGGCCAGCAGTTCGCCGGCGGCGCTGGGCGCCATGCCGCGCGCGTGCCGCTCGAACAGCGGCACGCCGAGCAGTTCTTCCAATGCCGCCACCTGCCGGCTTACGGCCGAGGGCGACACGCTGAGCCGCGAGGCGGCCTCGCTCACGGAGCCGCTGCGAACCACCTCGAGAAAGTAGCGCAGCGCCGTGTCCTGCAGTCGGTCGGACAGCATCGAAAACCTTCCTAGGTTTGCGTAAAACGCAACGATTCTTGCAACAAACGGCGATTGTCGTATGGCTGGCGGGCGCTTATTCTGACTTCGTCCCGTCATTTTTCCGCAGGAGAGGCATGCACAAACCCCGATCGGCCACGCCGGCGCCGGTGGCTTCGGCCATCGTGGAACTCAGCGCCACAGCGCTTTCGCATGCCATCCATTCGCGCGAGGTCTCGTGCGTCGAAGTGCTCGATGCCTACCTGGCGCAGATCGACCGGCTCAATCCGGTGGTCAATGCCATCGTGGCGCACGCCGACCGCGATGCGCTGCACGCCCAGGCCCGCGAGCGCGACGACCAACTGGGGCAGGGCCGCAGCCTGGGGCCGATGCATGGCTTCCCGCAGGCGCCGAAGGACATCATGCCCGTGGCCGGCATGGTCACCACGCGCGGCTCGCCGATCTTCCGTGGCCAGGTCACGCCGGCCGACGCGGTGGTGTTCGAACGCATGCGTGCCGGCGGCGCGCTGTTCGTCGGCCGCACCAACACGCCCGAGTTCGGGCTCGGCGGCCACACCTACAACCCGGTGTACGGCGCCACGCGCAACGCCTTCGACCCGGCCCGCTCGGCAGGCGGCAGCAGCGGCGGCGCCGGCGTGGCGGTGGCGCTGCGCATGCTGCCGGTGGCCGACGGCTCCGACATGATGGGATCGCTGCGCACGCCGGCGGCCTTCAACAACGTGTATGGCCTGCGCACCTCGATCGGCTGCGTGCCGCACGGTCCCACCGAAGAGGTCTTCTTCCAGCAATTCAGCGTCGCCGGTCCGATGGCGCGCAACATCCCCGACCTGGCCATGCTGCTGGCCGTGCAGGCCGGTTTCGACGCCCGGCTGCCGCTCACGCACCGACAGGCGAAGGGCAGCGACTTCCTGCAACCGCTGGCGCGCGACTTCCGCGGCACGCGCATCGGCTGGCTCGGCGACCTGGGCGGCCATCTGCCCACCGAGCCCGGCGTGCTCGACACCTGCGCCGCGGCGCTGCGGCATTTCGAGGCGGCCGGCTGCAGCGTCGAGGCGGTGCTGCCGGCCTTCGACCTCGAGCAGTTGTGGCGCGCCTGGATCGACCTGCGCAGCTTTGCGGTGGCGGGCGCCAATGCCGCGCTCTACCATGACCCGGCACGGCGCGCGCTGCTCAAGCCCGAGGCGGTGTGGGAGATCGAGCGCGGCCTGCAGCTGAGCGGCATGCAGGTGTATGACGCCGCGCGCACGCGCTCGGCCTGGTACCAGGCACTGCGCGGGCTGTTCGCGCAGTTCGACTTCCTCGTGATGCCATCGGCGCAGGTGTTCCCCTTCGACCTGGTGCTCGACTGGCCGCACGAGGTGGGCGGCCGCGCGATGGACACCTACCACCGCTGGATGCAGGCAGTGGTTCCCGCCACCATGGCCGGCCTGCCGGCACTGGCGGCGCCCGCCGGCTTCGGTGCCGGCGGCCTGCCTGCCGGCCTGCAGATCATCGGCCCGGTGCAGGCCGACGCGGCCGTGCTGCAGATCGGCCATGCCTACGACGAGGCCAGCGGTCACGCACGGGTGCGAAGCCCCTTGCTCGGCTGACCGCCGTCTCGCCTCTTCCGTTTTTCTTGCCTGCCAACTGGAGCTTTGCACCGCCATGTCTCTCCGTCGTTCCCGTTTCCTCTCCCTTGCGTTCGTCGCTGCCGCGGCATGCGCGGTGCCCGCGATGGCGCTGGCCCAGCAGGGCTTTCCCGATCGTCCGATCAAGCTGGTGGTGCCCTATTCGCCGGGCGGCGCGACCGACATCCTCGGCCGGCTGATGGCCAACGCGATGGGCGAGAAGCTCGGGCAGCCGATCGTGGTCGAAAACCGCCCCGGTGCGTCTACGGTCGTCGCGGCCTCGCTGGTGGCCAAGGCGCCCGCCGACGGCTACACGCTGCTGCTGGGCGCCAGCACCACGCTCACGCTGAACCCGGCGATCCGCCCGAACCTTCCGTATGACCCGCTCGCGAGCTTCACGCCGCTCGGGTTGGTGGCCGACATGGGGCTGCTGCTGGTGGCCGGCAACGACACGCCGGGCAGTTCGCTCAAGGACATCGTGGCCCAGGCCAAGGCTGCGCCCGACAAGTTCTCGTACGGTAGCTTCGGCACCGGCTCGTCGGTGCATTTCGGCGGCGAGATGCTCAAGTCGGCGACCGGCATCCAGATGGTCCATGTGCCGTACAACGGCAGTTCACCGAGCCTCACGGCGCTGATGGGCGGACAGGTGCAGGTGGCGGTGGACACGGTGGTCGCGTCGGCGCCGCTCGTCAAGGCCGGGCGCATCCGGCCGATCGCCGCGCTCGGCGCGAAACGCCTGGCGCTGCTGCCCGACGTGCCGACGATGGCAGAGAGCGGCTATCCCGGGTTCGACATGAGCACCTGGTTCGCGCTGCTGGCGCCTGCGGGACTGCCCGCGCCCGTGCAGGCGAAGCTCGAGGCAGCGCTGGCCGCGAGCATGCGCGAGCCCGGCTTCCAGAAGAAGCTCGTCGAGATGGGGCTCACGCCGGCATGGGGCCCGGCCAGTGCGGTGCGCGAGCGCGTCGAGCGCGAGCTCCCGAAGATGCGGGCCGTGGCCGCGCAGGCCAACATCCAGGTCGACTGAGCAGGGTCTCCGACGCCCGCCGACGACCGGTTCAATGAACGGCCTGTGCTGCCGACGGCAGCAATTTTTCAATGCGCTCGCGCAGCGACTCGGCCCGCTCCGCGCCCGCGGTCTTCTCGACCTCGGCCAGCATCAATGCCGCGATCTCCAGCATCGCCTCGCGGTCGCGCGCCTCGCGCAGCGCGTCGCGCATCTGCAGCGCGAACGCCGGATCGCGCCGCACGAACATGCGCTCGCAGATGTCGAACAGGAACATCCGCGTGGTGGCGAGGGAGCGCTTGCCGTCGAAGGTGTCGGCGGCGTTGCCGGGCGCAGCGGCGGGCGGTGCGATGAGGGCGGCAGGCGCGGGAAACTGCAGGTAGCCGCGGTGCGCGAGCGCCTGCAGCGCCTGCTCGGCGTCGCCGCGGCTCGCGAACAGCGGGGCGAAGTCGCTCAGCGAGCGACGGCCGTCGGCCATCAGCAGCAGCGCGCGTTCGCGCTGCGTCAGGGTGCGCTGGCCGCCCCGGAGTTCGTCGCGTGCCTTGTCGGTCTTGATGGGGAACATGGCGCAACAGCCCTGGAATTCGAGGGCTGAAGCATCGCGGCGCGCGGTGACATCTTGATGAAGCTTTTGCCTTACATGGCGAAGGCTTCGGCGGCGCCCGGACTCAGCCCGCGGTTTCGCGGCGGATGAGCCAGCGGTCGTCCACGCGCTGGAACTCGAGCGTCTTGCGGCTCGTGTCGTTCAGCGCATCGGCGCGGTAGGTCTGCTTGAAGTGCGCGGTGGCGGTGGTGCCATGGATGCTGATGACGAGGTCGTCGACACCCACCTCGATGCGCGACTTGCCCTCGATGCGCTTGCGCCGGTCGGCTTCCCAGCCGCGGCGGTCGAGCTTGCCGCTCGGCACCGCCTCCGGCGCATAGACGGCGAAGTAGCGGTCCAGGTCCTTGGCGGCCCAGGCGGCGGCCCAGGCGCGCACCGCGGCATCGACTTCGGCGATGGCGGTGCCGGCCGTCGTGGGGGGAGATTCCGCCGCTGCAGAAGCAGCCCTGGCAGTCGGTGCCGGTGCGGCCGACGCCGCCGAGGCCTCGGGCCGAAACGCCACGTACCCCGTAAATCGCCAGCGCTTGCCCTCATCGAGCGAAAAGCTGAGCTTCTCGGAACCCGCCTTGCCATCGGCCAGCAGCGTGACGAACTCTACGTTGGCATAGGTGCCGGCGGGCAGGTCCTGCAGGCTGCCGTCGGCGCTGGTGGTGCGGCGCGTCACGCTCTGCCAGTCGCGCTGCTTCACGGCGCCGAGCGTCTGGCGCGCCTTGCGCGTGGTGTCGACGAAGGCGGCGCGCGGCACGCGCGACTTGAGCACGCGTGATGCGTTGTCCCACAGCGGCCCGAAGCGGTCTTCATCCAGCTGGCGCAGGGTGGCGTGCGCCCCTTGCAGCAGTTCGTCGGCCGACCGGCCCGCAGGGAGCTTGTCGGCCGCCGCGGCGCCAAGGGCGGCGGCTGCAAGAACCCAGCCGGCGAGAAGCTGCGTCGAGATGCGATGCATGGTGTCGTTCCCCCCTGTTTTCTTGTACGTGTGCGCGCAGGTCAGCGTGCGTACATCAGGTCGCGCACCGACAGCGAGATCCAGGGCACGTAGGTGATCACCATCAGGCACACCATGATCACCAGCACGAAGGGAATCAGGTGCTTCACTATTCGGTCGAGCGAGATGCGCGCCACGGTGCAGGCCGCGAACAGGTTCACGCCAAAGGGCGGCGTGATCATGCCGAGTGCGAGGTTCACCACCATGATGAGCCCGAAGTGCACCGGGTCGACCCCGAAGTGCATCGCCACCGGCGCAAGGATCGGTGCGAGCACGATGATCGCCGCGCTGGTCTCGATGAACATGCCGATGAGGAACAGCGCCGCATTCACGCCCAGCAGGAACATCGTCGGCGACTTGAGCACTTCCTCGAGCCAATGGCCGATCGCATCGGGCACGCCCGCACGCGTGATCAGGAACGCGAACAGGCCCGCGTTGGCGATGATGAACATGATCACCGCCGACGAGAGCACTGACTTGCGCAGGATGCCGAACAGGTCGCTCGGCTTGATCTCGCGGTAGATCACCACGCCCACGACGAGCGCATAGAACACGGCGACCGCCGAGGCTTCGGTGGGCGTGAAGATGCCGCCGTAGATGCCGCCCAGGATGATGACCGGCATCAAGAGCGCCCAGCCGGCCTGCAGCAGCGCGCGGCCGAAGGGCATGCGGCCCTCGCCGTCGCTCTTGCCCCAGCCCTTCCACTTGCAGAAGGCCCAGACGAACAGCATCAGCGCGCCGCTGATGAGCAGGCCGGGACCAACGCCTGCGATGAACAGCTCGCCGATCGACACTTCGGCGCTCACGCCGTAGAGGATCAGCGGAATCGACGGCGGGATGATCACGCCCAGCTCGGCGCTCGTGGCCTGCAGCGCCGCCGCATACGACGTGGGGTAGCCGTGCTTGATGAGCGCGGGGATCAGGATGGCGCCGATCGCGAAGGTGGTGGCCACCGACGAGCCCGACACCGCCGCGAAGATCATGCAGGTCAGCACGCAGGTCATCGGCAGGCCGCCCTGCACGCCGCCGACGATGCTCTTGGCGAACTCGACCAGCCGGCGCGAGATGCCGCCCGTTTCCATCAGGTTGCCCGCGAGGATGAAGAACGGGATGGCCGCGAGCGGAAACTTGTTGATCGAGTTGAAGATCTCCTTGGCGGAGATCAGCATGTGGGCGTTCGTCACCTGGATGCCGACGATCGACGCCAGGCCGATCGAGACGGCGACGGAAACCGACAGTGCGAAGCACAGCACCATCGTGGCAAGCATTGCGGAAGTCATTGCGCCGTCTCCAGTTCGAGCCGCTTCGGGTCGAGGTAGTTGCCGACGATGCCGAAGAGCGAGAACACCGCCCCCACGGGCAACGCCATGTAGGCCCAGATCATCGACAGGCTCTCGAGCCCGGCCATGCTCTGCACGCGGCCGCGGATCGCGTAGTCCCAGCCCCACCACAGGATGATGAGCATGAGCGCGAGCGCGGCCACGCTCACCGCCGCATCGAGCAGGCGGCGCATGCGCGGCGAGCTCCAGCGGTACAGCACGTCGACGCTCACCATCGCGCCCTGGCGAAACGCCATCGGAATGCCGAGGAACACCATCCAGATCAGGCTCACGCGGATCATGATCTCGCTCCATTCGGCGGGCTGCTCGAGCACGAAGCGGGTGACGATCTGGAACACGCCGAGCGAGGATGCCACCACGAGCATCACGCAGGCCAGGGCCATGGACACCATGGTGGTCCATCGCTCCACGCCGAGGAACATGGTTTTCATTTGAAAAAACTCTGACGGTAAAACAAAAACAGGAACGCCCGCCTGGCGTGGTGCCGGGCGGGCGCAGCCTTCAAGCAAGCGCCGGTCGGGGGCCGACGATCACTTGTAGTTGCGGATCTTGTCCAGGTTGGCCTTGCCGAAGTCCTTTTCGAACTGCGTGTTCACCGGTGCCAGCGCCGCCACGAACTTGGCCTTGTCGAGGTTCTCGATCACGGTCATGCCCTTGGCGCGCAGGTCGGCCACGCCCTTGGCGTCGTCTTCGTCCACGCGTGCGCGGTTGGCCTTGGTGCCTTCCTTGGCGGCTTCGAGGAAAGCCTGCTTGTCGGCGGCGCTGAGCTTGTCGAAGCTGGCCTTGTTCATCACGAAGATGCAGGGCGAATACACGTGGCCGGTGAGCGAGAGGTGCTTTTGCACCTGGTCGAACTTGGCCGAGATGATCACCGGCAGCGGGTTCTCCTGGCCGTCGACCGTGCCTTGCTGCAGCGCCGTGAACACTTCGGGGAAGGCCATCGGCGTGGTGACGATGCCGAAGCCCTTATAGGCGGCGATGTGCACCGGGTTTTCCATCGTGCGCATCTTCAGGCCCTTGAGGTCTTCCGGCGCCTTCACCTCGCGCTTGCTGTTGGTCATGTGGCGGAAGCCGTTCTCGGCCCATGCCAGCGCCTTGAAGCCCTTGGCCTCGAACTTGGTCAAGAGCTCCTGGCCGATCGGACCGTCGAGCACGGCGCGCGCATGCGCCTTGTCGCGGAACAGGAAGGGCACGTCGAGGATCTTGGTCTCGGGCACGAAGTTCGGCACCGGGCCGGTCGAGGAGAACGCGAGTTCCTGGGTGCCGAGCTGCACCGCCTCGATCGACTCGCGCTCGCCGCCGAGCGAGCCGTTGTAGAAGGTCTCGACCTTGTAGCGGCCATTGGTGCGCTTCGCCACTTCTTTCGCGAAGGTGTCGATGGCGACGCCCTGGTGCGAGTTCTGCGAGGTCGAGATGCTGATCTTCATGGTCGTCTGCGCGAAAGCGGCGCATGCCATGCCCAGGCCCAGAACCAGGCCGGCGGCCAGTCGGGTCAACTTCATTGTGTGTCTCCTCGGTTGGAAAAAAGAGTGGAAATCGGCCTTGAGACCGGTTTCACGCAAGCGGTGACTATGCACGAATAAGCAGTTTGACTGCGTCGGGATTTTCACGGACGTAGTTGCGGATCACCGCCTCGAAGTCGGCATCGGGCAGCAGCCCCAGGCCGCGGGCGCGCCGGGCCTCGATGTGGCCGGGCCAGGTCTTGACGATGCGCCGGATGGCCGGATCGGGCGTGCGGTCGAGCAGGTCGGTCGCAGCCTTACCGGCCACGCGTTCGAGCGCGGCGGCCATGTCGCCGACGGTGGTCGCGAGCGAGGGCAGGTTGAGCGCGGTGCGCGGTCCCCATTCGGCATCGCCCGCCTCGGCAGCGCGGATGATGCCCTCGATGGTGCGCGCGGGCGAGGCGATGGCCACCGGCGTCTCGTCGGGCACCGGGCACGCGGCGCGAAGGCCCGCGAGCGGCTCGCGGATCATGCCGCTGAAGAAGCCCGAGGCGGCGCCGTTGGGGCGCCCCGGACGCACACTCACCGTCATGAGCCGCACGCTGCGCCCGCGCACGAAACCCTTGCGCGTGTAGTCGGCCATCAACTGCTCGCCGATGAACTTCTGGATGCCGTAGCTGGTCTGCGGCGTGGGCAGCGTGTGGTCTTCGATGACCGGCGGCAGCGGCTGCTCGGGCGAATCGCCGAACACCGCGAGCGAGCTCGCGAACACCACCAGCGGCCGGGTGCCCAGCGCGCGCGCCTTTTCGAGCAGCGCATGCGTGGCCGCGAAGTTGCTGCGCATGCCGAGGTCGAAATCGGCCTCGCATTCGCCGCTGACCGCGGCGGCCAGATGGAAGATGGCGGCCGCCTCGCGCCAGGGCGCCGCATCGGGTGCGGCGAGCTGGTCGTTGAGGTCGCCGAGCGCAACGGCAATGCGCGGGTCGCCCGCCAGGTCAGCCGGCGGCGCGACGCGGTCGACCAGCGTGATGCGGGAGATGGGTTCTGCCGGCGCCCCCGCGAGCGACAGGCGCCCCGTGGCGAGCAGCGTGCGTGCGAGGCGCGCGCCCAGGAAGCCCGCGCCTCCTGTGATGACGACCTGCATGCTCACATGCCCACGTAGTTGGGGCCGCCGCCGCCTTCGGGCGTGACCCAGACGATGTTCTGCGTCGGGTCCTTGATGTCGCAGGTCTTGCAGTGCACGCAGTTCTGCGCATTGATCTGCAGGCGCTCCTTGCCGGCATGGGCTTCGTCGGGCACGAACTCGTACACGCCCGCGGGACAGTAGCGGCTCTCGGGTCCGGCGAACTTCGAGAGGTTGATGTTCACCGGCACCGAGGCGTCCTTCAGCGTCAGGTGCGCCGGCTGTTGCTCTTCATGGTTGGTGTTGCTGATGAACACGCTCGAAAGCCGGTCGAAGGTGAGCTTGCCGTCCGGCTTCGGATAGGCGATGGGCTTGCACTCGGCCGCGGGCTTCAGGTAGAGGTGGTCGGGCTTGTCGCGGTGCAGGGTCCATGGAATACGGCCCTTCAGCAGCCACTGCTCGACGCCGTTCATCACGGTGGCGATGCCCAGGCCCTTCTTGAACCAGGCCTTGAAGTTGCGCGCCTTGTTGAGCTCGGTGTGGAGCCAGCTCTTCTCGAACGCGGCCGGATAGGCCGTGAGCTCGTCGTGCTGGCGCCCGGCGGTCACCGCTTCGAACGCGGCTTCGGCGGCCAGCATGCCGGTCTTGATGGCCGCATGGCTGCCCTTGATGCGGCTCACGTTGAGGTAGCCGGCCTCGCAGCCCACCAGCGCGCCGCCCGGGAACACCGTCTTGGGCAGCGACATCAGGCCGCCCGCGGTGATGGCGCGCGCGCCGTAGCCGATGCGCTTGGCGGGCTTGATGCCCTTGGCTTCGTCGCCTTCGAGGTACCAGCGGATGTTGGGGTGCAGCTTCCAGCGCTGCATTTCCTCGAACGGGCTCAGGTACGGGTTGCTGTAGTCCAGGCCCGTGATGAAGCCCATCGTGACCTTGTTGTCCTCCATGTGATAGAGGAAGGCGCCGCCATAGGTGTCGCTCTTCATCGGCCAGCCGGCCGTGTGCAGCACGAAGCCGGGCTGGTGGCGCTTGGGATCGATCTCCCAGACTTCCTTCACGCCCAGGCCGTAGGTCTGCGGGTCCTTGCCCTCGTCGAGCTTGAAGCGGCTGATGAGCTGGCGGCCCAGGTGGCCGCGCGAGCCTTCGGCGAACACGGTGTACTTGCCGAGCAGTTCCATGCCGAGCTGGAAGTTCTCGGTCGGCTCGCCGTCCTTGCCCACGCCCATGTTGCCGGTGGCCACGCCGCGCACCGAACCGTTCTCGTTGTAGAGCACCTCGGCGGCCGGAAAGCCCGGGAAGATCTCGACGCCGAGGTTCTCGGCCTGCTGCGCGAGCCACTTGGTGAACGCGCCGAGGCTGATGATGTAGTTGCCGTGGTTCTGGAAGCACTCGGGCAGCAGGAAGCCCGGCGTGCGCAGGCCCGAGTTCTCGCCCAGGAACACCATCGCGTCGTCGGTCACCGGCTGGTTCAGCGGCGCGCCGAGTTCCTTCCAGTCGGGCAGCAGTTCGTTGAGCGCGCGCGGGTCCATGATGGCGCCCGACAGGATGTGCGCGCCGGGCTCGGAACCCTTCTCGAGCACCACGACCGAGATCTCCTTGTCGTGCTGCGCGGCAAGCTGCTTGAGGCGGATCGCGGTCGCGAGGCCGGCCGGGCCGCCGCCGACCACGACCACGTCGTATTCCATGGATTCGCGGGGGCCGAATTGGGCGAGGATTTCGTCGGGGGTCATTGTGGGGGTCTCGTCGATAATGATTGAGGCTCGGACGCTTCGGGGGCGCGAAACATTTTATGTGGAGTGCGAGGCGTCACCTCGGCGACTCAAAAGGACCCTCTTTCATGGCGTACACGATCGATCTTTCGGGCCGCGTGGCCTTCGTCACCGGCGCTTCGAGCGGCCTCGGCGCCCAGTTCGCCAAGACGCTTGCGCGTGCCGGCGCCGCGGTGGTGCTCGCGAGCCGCCGCGTCGAAAAGCTCAAGCAACTGCGCGCGCGCATCGAGGGCGAGGGCGGCGACGCCCACGTGGTCGAGCTCGACGTGACCGACATCGCGAGCATCCGGGCTGCCGTGGCGCGCGCCGAGACCGAGGTCGGGCCCATCGACATCCTCGTCAACAATTCGGGCGTGAGTACCACGCAGCGCCTGCAGGACGTCGCGCCCGACGACTTCGACTACATCTTCGACACCAACGTGAGGGGCTCGTTCTTCGTTGCGCAGGAGGTCGGCAAGCGCATGCTCGCGCGCGCCAGGGGCGCGGCGCCGGGCACCTATATCGGCGGGCGGATCATCAACATCGCGTCGGTGGCCGCGCTCAAGGTCATGCCGCAGATCGGCACCTATTGCATGAGCAAGGCCGCCGTGGTGCAGATGACCAAGGCCATGGCGCTCGAATGGGGCCGCTTCGGCATCAACGTGAACGCGCTGTGCCCTGGCTACATCGCGACCGAGCTCAACGAGGAGCACTGGACCACCGAAGGCGGCGCCAAGCTGGTGAACATGCTGCCGCGCAAGCGCGTGGGCAAGCCCGAGGACCTCGACGGTCTGATCGTGCTGCTCGCGAGCGGCCAGAGCCATTTTGTGAACGGTGCGGTGATTGCCGCCGACGACGGCTTCGCGCTCTGAAAAAGACCCATGAAAATCGAAATTCCCGAACAGAAGAAGCTCGTCTATGAAATGTCGATCCCGATCCGCTGGGGCGACATGGACGCCATGGGCCACCTGAACAACGGCACCTACTTTCGCTACATGGAGACCGCGCGCATCGACTGGATGCGCTCCATCGGCTTCGAGCCCGAGCCCGGCGGCGAGGGCATGGTGATCGTCAACGCGTTCTGCAACTTCTACCGCCAGATCGAATACCCGGGCGACGTGCAGGTGAAGATGTACGTCAGCGACCCCGCGCGCACCACCTTCGAGAGCTGGGCCACGATGGCGCGCGCCGATGCGCCCGAGGTGGTCTGCGCAGCCGGCGGCGCGACCATGATCTGGGTCGACTTTCCGAAGCAGAAGGCCATGCCGCTGCCGGACTGGCTGCGGGCGCTGGTGGGCGGGTAAGGGGCGGGTAGGAGTCGCGCCGCTACCCCGGCGGCAGCACGATGCGTGCCTCGAAGCCGCTCGACGCACCGGGCGGCGGCGACGCGAGTTCGAGCGCAGCGCCGTGCTTCTCGACGATGGTGCCCACGATCGACAGCCCCAAGCCATAGCCGGCGCGGTCGGCGCTGTGCCGCACATGGCGCTGCTGCAGCGTGCGCAGCTGTTCGGCACTCACGCCCGCGCCGAAGTCGCGCACCGCGAGCGTGCAGGGCGCCATCACTTCGATCACCACACGGCCCGCGCCGGCGTAGCGCAGCGCGTTCTCCACCAGGTTGCGCAGCGCGATCGCGAGCGCATCGACGTCGCCCGATGCCACCGGTGCCACCTTGTCGGGCACCTTGAGCCCAAGACGCTCGACGGTCTGCGGGTCGTCCCAGAATTCTTGCGCCACCGCGCCGGCGAGCTGCACCAGGTCTACCCGCGCGCGCGCGAGCGATGCGCCCGATTCGGCGCGCGAGAGCTGCAGCAGCTTCTCGGTGCGGTGGCTGAGCATCTGCAGCGCATCGAGCGCGGCCTGCACGTCGTCGCGTCGCAGTTCGTGCTCGAGCGCGGTCTGCAGCCGCAGCCGCGCCGCGGCCAGCGGGGTGCGCAGTTCGTGCGCGGCGTTCGCGGCCAGCGCGCGCTCGACATCGAGCGACTGCGACAGGCGCTCGAGCAGGCTGTTGACATGGTCGCCGACCGCGCGCAGCTCGATCGGCAGGCCGGGCAGGGCGATCGGCCGCAGGTCGGCGCCGCTGCGCTTCTCGATCTCGCCCGCGAGCTGCTCCAGCACGCGCAGCTCGGTGCGCGCCACCTTGCGCAGTACCAGCGCCAGCAGCGGCAGCACCGCACCGAGCGGGATGATGAGGCCGACGAGCGTGCGGTTGAGCGCCGTGCGCCGCTCGTCGAGCGGATCGGCCACCTGGAAGTACAGCCCGAGCGTGGGATGCCGCACCGTGTAGACGCGCCACGCGTGGTTGTTCGCGAAGCCCGCCGCCAGCGGCACATCGAAGGCGCCGGTGGGCGCCTCGGCCGAGCGCAGCAGCACGCGCTCGTGGATGTCGACCACCTGGTACATCACGGCATCTTGCGCGAACAGCTGCTTCGGCGCGATCAGCGGTGCGGCGGACGCGGCACCTGCCGGCTGCAGCTTTTCGAGCTCCTGCACCGCCATGTCGAACATGCGGTGCGACACCTCGGCGAGCTCGTTGTCGAAGTTGTGGTTGATCTCGCGGTCCACATACCAGACCACCGCTAGCACGCAGACGAGCCACACGCCGCCGACCCAGACGATCAGCGTGCGGGCCAGTCGGCCGGCCAGCGTGTCGCGCCCGCCGCGGCGGTGGGTGGACAGCGTCATTCGTTGTCGTCGCCGGCCGAGGTCGACAGGCGGTAGCCGAGGCCGCGCAGCGTCTGGATGTGGCGCTTGCCGAGCTTGCGCCGCAGCCGGCTGATGAACACCTCGAGCGTGTTGCTGTCGGCTTCGTCGCCGAAACCGTAGAGCGCATCGGCCAGGTTCTCGCGCGTGTGGATGCGCTCGGGCCGCGTGGCCATCACGCGCAGCAGCGCCCATTCCTTTTGCGTCAGCACGACCGGGCTGCCGTCCTTGCGCACCCGGTCCTGTGCCAGGTCGATCTCCAGCGTGCCGAGGTGCAGCACCGGCGCGCTGCCCGCATTGCGCCGCCGTTCCACGGCGCGCAGCCGCGCCAGCAGCTCGGCCGGGTCGTAGGGCTTGACGAGGTAGTCGTCGGCGCCGGCGTCTAGGCCGCGGATGCGGTCGGTGACCTGGTCGCGCGCGGTCAGCACGATCACGATCGGCGGCTCGCGCAGCGCGCGCACCTGGGGCAGCAGCGAGAGGCCGTCGCCGTCGCCCAGGTGAAGGTCGAGCAGCACCGCGGCGTACTGCACCGACAGCAGCGCGCCGCGCGCGTCGGCGAGGCTGGGTGCCACGTCGACCACGAAAGCCTTGGCGCGCAGATAGCCGCAGACCGCGTCTGACAACGCGCTGTCATCTTCGACAAGCAATATGCGCACGCCGGACCGACTTTCTTCAGGAGGAAGGGGGAAAAAAGAAGCGGGAGTCTAGCGCCGGGCGTGCCCACCACCGCTTCAGGCTGGGTTCATCTCGCCCACGTAGCCTCGCGCGAATTTTCCTGGCTTGCTGCTTTTCATGTCCATGACGCGTGTTGTTGCCCCCTATCGCCCGATGAACCCGTCGAACCGCCGCCTTGCGTGGCTGACGCTGGCTGCCCTGGCGGTGCTGCTGGCGTGGGACGCCACGGGCGGCGACCTGGCGCTGGCGCGCCTCGCGGGCACGCCCATGGGCTTCCCCTGGCGCGACAACGCCTTTCTCGTGCAGGTGATGCACGAGGGCGCGAAGGACCTGAGCTGGCTGCTGTTGATCGCGCTGTTCGCCGCGATCCGCTGGCCGGTGGGCTTGCTGCGGCGCCTGCCTGCCGCTGCGCGTGCGCAGCTCGCCTTGACGGTGCTGCTTTCGGTGGCCGCGATCAGCGCGATCAAGCATGCGAGCCACACGAGCTGCCCCTGGGACCTGCAGGAATTCAGCGGCGTGGCCCGCCATGTGTCGCACTGGGCCTGGCGTGTTCACGACGGCGGCCCGGGCGGCTGCTTTCCCGCCGGGCATGCATCGGCGGCGTTGGCCTATGCGGGCGGCTTCTTCGTGCTGCGCAGGGTGTCGCCGCGCGCCGCCGCGCGCTGGCTCGGCGTGTCGCTCGCGGCCGGCCTGGCGCTGGGGCTGTCGCAGCAGTGGCGCGGCGCTCATTTCATGAGCCACACGCTCTGGACCGGCTGGATCTGCTGGGTGGTCGGCTTCGCCATCGAACTGCTCGCCTCGGCGCGCGCCGTTCGCTCCCTGCCGCAAGCCAAACCGGATGCGCTGCATGCGAGCCCTTGACGTCGCGCTCTTCGAGCTGGTGAACGCGGGCGTCGCCGCGCCCGCATGGAGCATCGCGTTCGCGCGCTTCGCCTCCGACGTGCTGCCGACGCTGCTGGCTGCCGGCATCCTCTGCGGCGCGCTGTTCGATCGCCGGCTGCGCTATGCCTGTTTCACCGCCGTGGTCAGCGTGCTGGCCGTCTGGCTGCTGGTGAACGTGTTCCGCTCGGTGCTGCCGTTTCCGCGGCCGGCGTTCTTCGGCCTCGGTGTGCAATGGGAGCCGCAGGGCATGCGGCCCGGCTTTCCGAGCCTGCATGCCGCGGGCACCTTCGCGGCGGCGTTTGCGCTCTGGTGCCTGCCCCGGCGCGGACCGATGTTCGCGGCGCTCGCGATCGCGGCGGTGGTCGGATGGAGCCGCGTGTTCCTGGGTCTGCACTTTCCGACCGACGTGGTGGTGGGCGCGATGCTCGCGGCGCTGGTGTCGATCGCGGTCGAGCGGCGCGTCTCGCGGCCGCTCAATGTCGCGCTGCGCGCCTGGATGCGGCCGCGGTTGCGGGCACGAAAGGCCCGGGCCACCTGAACGCCGCCTGAACGCGCGGTTCAGGCTTCCTTCAGTTGCGCTTCCTACAGTGGGCGCATGTCTTTCTCCCGAATCGAACCCGCGCCCGTGCGGGTCACCGCGCTGCCCGCTGCGCCGTCGTGGTGGGTCCGCGCCGATGCATTGCGGGCGCATGTCGACCGCGTGCTGGCGCGGCCGCGCTCGCCGCAGCAGGTCGTCGCATGGCTTGCCATCTATCTCGCGGCGGCCGCCAACTGGCCGCTGTGGAGCGAGCTCGCGCGCATCGGCGGCGCGCCCGCCATCTACCTGTCGACGATCGCCGCGATGGCGGTGCTGCTGGTCTGCGCCACGGTGGCGCTGCTGTCGTTCACCGCCTGGCCGCGGGGGATGAAGCCGCTGTGGCTGGCGGTGGTGCTGCTGGCCGCCTTCGCGCAGCACTACACGCTCGAATACCGCGTGGTGATGGACCCGACCATGATCGCCAACGTGCTGCAGACCGACCTCAACGAGGTGCGCGACCTGCTGGGCTGGCGCATGGCCTTCCATGTGCTGGTGGTGGCGCTGCTGCCGGCGCTCGCGCTCTGGCGGCTGCGCGTTGCGCCGGTGCGTGCGGCGTCGGGGCTCTGGCGCAATGCGGCGCTGCTGCTGCTGTCGGTGGCGGTGGCGCTGCTGGCCGCCGTGTCGATGAACCGCCAGCTCGCACCGCTGATGCGCAACAACGTGCACTTGCGCTACATGATGAATCCCGTTGCCAGCATGTATTCGGCCGGGTCGGTGCTGCTTAAGCCGATGTTCAAGCGCCACCGCAAGCTGGTTCCGATCACCGCCGGCACCACGCTTGGCGCCAGCTATGCGGGGCAGGCACGGCCACCGCTCTTCGTGCTGGTGGTGGGCGAGACCGCGCGGGCCGACCACTTCGGGCTCGATGGCTATGCGCGCGACACCACGCCCGAGCTCGCCGCGCGCGGCGCGCTGAGCTGGCGCGACGTGCATTCCTGCGGCACCAACACGCTGGCATCGGTGCCCTGCATGTTCTCGCACCTCGGCAAGCAGGGCTACGAATCGCGCACGGACGACCACGAGAACCTCGTCGACGTGCTGCAGGCGGCCGGCCTTGCCGTGCTGTGGCTCGACAACCAGGCGGGGTGCAAGGATGTCTGCGCGCGCATCCCGAGCGCCTCGGCCTACGATGGCCTGGCGCCCGCCGACAAGGCAGCGCTGTGCGATGGCGAGGAATGCCTGGACGACGTGATGCTGAAGGGCCTCGATGCGCGCATCGCCGCGCTGCCTACCGAGCGCCGGGCGAGGGGCGTGGTGCTGGTGATGCACCAGATGGGAAGCCACGGCCCGGCCTACTACAGGCGTTCGGCGTCCGATGTGAAACGCTTTCTGCCGGAGTGCCGGACCAACGCGCTGGCCGAATGCGGCCATGCCGAACTGCTGAATGCCTACGACAACTCGATCGCCCAGACCGACCGTTTCCTGGCCCGGACCATCGACTGGCTCAGGGACCAGTCGGGGCGTTACGACACGGCGCTGCTCTACCTGAGCGACCACGGCGAATCGCTCGGCGAGTACGGTCTGTTCCTGCACGGTCTGCCGTACGGCTTTGCACCCGAGGTGCAGAAGCATGTGCCGATGGTCGCGTGGTTCGGCCAGGGCATGAGCGCGCGCCGCGGACTTTCGCGCGCCTGCCTCGAGGCGGGGCTCGACGCGCCGCTCACGCACGACAACCTCTTTCACACGGTGCTCGGGCTCATGGACGTGGGCAATCCCACCTATCGGCGGTCGCTCGACGCGCTGGCCTCGTGCCGCAGTCGTGCGTGAGTTATTTCTTCTCGCGCGGCACCCGGCCCATCAGGAAGAACTCGGGGTTCGGCGGCATCCCGCTGAAGCTCGCAATCCGGTTGCTCAGGCCGAAGAAGGCGGTGATCGACGCGATGTCCCAGATGTCCTCGTCGTCGAAGCCGTGGGCATGCAGCGCCGCGAAGTCGGCTTCCTCGATCTCGTGCGAGCGCTCGCAGACCTTCATCGCAAAGTCGAGCATCGCGCGCTGGCGCGGCGTGATGTCGGCCTTGCGGTAGTTCACCGCCACCTGGTCCGCCACCAGCGGCTTCTTCTCGTAGATGCGCAGCAGCGCACCATGCGCCACCACGCAGTAGAGGCACTTGTTGGCGGCGCTGGTGGTGGTGACGATCATCTCGCGGTCGCCCTTGGTGAGCGAGCCTTCCTCCTTCAGCATCAGCGCGTCGTGGTAGGCGAAGAAAGCACGCCACTCGGCCGGGCGGCGCGCAAGGCCGAGAAACACATTGGGCACGAAGCCCGCCTTTTCCTGCACCGCGAGGATGGCGGTGCGGATGTCGTCGGGCAGGTTCTCGAGTTTGGCGAGGGGATAGCGAACGGGCATGGTCGTCTCCTGGATGTGATGCCACGATCATAGGCACCGCGAATCGGCCATCTGGTGCAAGATCACGGCGGACCCCTGCCCAGCGACACATGATTACCCTTCACCATTGCGTCAGCGCACGCTCGTTCCGGCCCCTCTGGATGCTCGAGGAGATCGGCATCGCCTATGAGCTCAGGATGCTGCCCTTTCCGCCGCGCGTGCTGTCGCGGCCGTACCTCGAGGTCAATTCGCTCGGCACGGTGCCGCTGATCGCCGACGGCGCGGTGCGCATGACCGAATCGGCCGCGATCTGCCAGTACCTGGCCGCGCGGTTCTCCCCGGGCCAATTGGACGTGGGCCCTGACGAAGCTGACTTTGGTCCCTACCTCAACTATCTCCATTTCGGCGAGGCGACCCTGACCTTTCCGCAAACGCTGGTGTTGCGCTATGTGCACTTCGAATCGCCAGAGCGAAAGCAGCCGCAGGTCGCCGACGACTACGGCAAGTGGTTTCTGGCGCGGCTGCGAACGCTGGAGCCGTTGCTGGCCGAGCGCGACCATCTCTGTGCGGGGCGCTTCACTGCCGCGGACGTGTCGGTCGGCTATGCGCTGTTGCTGGCCGAGCACCTGGGGTTTTGCGAACGCTTCACACCCGCCGTGGCGGCGTACTGGGAGCGCCTTCGAACGCGGCCCGGCTTCGAGGCCGCGATGGCTGCACAGTCGCGCGCAGCCGAAACGCAGGGCGTTTCGGCGACGCCGGCGCCCGACATCAGGCCCGACCGGGCGTGAGCGCCCATTGCGCGGACACACACCAGCGCCATTCGATGTAGGAGATTTCGACATGCCGGAAGACCACAAGACCATCCTCGTTGCCGCCAACGCCGCCATCAAGGATGGCGACTTCGAGGGATTCCTGAAGTTCTGCACCGAGGACACCGTATGGACCTTCGTGGGGGATACCGTCCTGCGAGGCAAGCAGGCGGTTCGCGAGTGGATGGCCGCCACCTACAAGGAGCCGCCCCGTTTTCAGGTTCACCACATGATCGGCGACGGTGACTTCGTTGCCGCGCTCGGCGAGATCACGTTGAGGGACGAGGTGGGAAACACACGACCCTGCGCCTACTGCGACGTCTGGCGGTTCCGTGATGGAAAGATGGCCGAGCTGCAGGCTTTCGTGCTTCAAGGATGAAATGTGATTTGCCGCTCGAAGACCGGCGGCTCCGGGGTCAGCGTGCCAAAGAGCTACCCCGCTGAAGGGGCGAGCCGGGCGTTGCGTTCTGTGTCGATCACCGCGCGCTCGCTCTCGTCCTTGAGCGCCACGCCCGTCAGCCCGCGGCGCAGCGCCTCGCGCATCAGCCAGGCCAGCTTGAACGCCGCGGTGTCGTACGGCAGGCCTTCGGGGCGCACGTTCGAGATGCAGTTGCGCTCGGCGTCGTTGCGGCCGCGCTTCGGCGAATGGGTCAGGTAGATGCCGAGGCTGTCGGGCGAGCTGAGCCCGGGCCTTTCGCCGATGAGCATGACGGAGAGCGCGGCGCCGAACAGTTCGCCGGCCTCGTCGGCCAGCGCCACGCGCGCCTGCGTGGCGATCACCACGGGCGCGAAGCGAACGCCGGGCGGCAGCAGCGGGCGCAGCGTGGCGAGCAGCGGCGCGGCATGGCGTGCGACGGCGAGCGACGAAAGGCCGTCGCCCACCACGACGCAGACCTCGCACGGCCCGATGGCGGCAGCGGCGGCGCGCAGGCGTTCGGCATCCGCGGGGTCGAGCTGGCGGCCCAGGTCGGGGCGGCGCAGGTATGCGGTGCGGTCTTCGGCGCGGCTGCGCGCGCGAAGCACCGCCCCGTGCTCGGCGCACAGCGCGGCTTCGAGCGCATCGACATCGAGCGGCGCGTGGATCGCATCCCGCGCCATCGCATGGGCCCAGCCGAAGCGCAGTATCTCGTCCGTCGGCATGCCGGCACCGGCGCGGCCCAGCGCGAGCCGCGCGGGCGTGGCCGAACGCCATGCCGACCAGGGGCTGGGGGTGACGGGCTCGTCGTTCATGGCGCGAGTGCGGCCAGCCCGCCCATGTCGGCCAGCAGGCGGTTGGAAGAGGGCGCTGCGAGCCGTCCGGCGCCGTCCGTGATCTGCATGCGCTGCAGCCAGGCCTCGAACTCGGGCGCGCGCTTCAGGCCGAGGGTCTGGCGCAGGAACAGTGCATCGTGGAACGAAGTGCTCTGGTAGTTGAGCATCACGTCGTCGGCGCCCGGAACGCCCATGATGAAGTTGACGCCCGCGGTGCCGAGCAGCACCAGCAGGTTGTCCATGTCGTCCTGGTCGGCCTCCGCATGGTTGGTGTAGCAGATGTCGCAGCCGATCGGCAGGCCGAGCAGCTTGCCGCAGCAGTGGTCCTCGAGGCCGGCGCGGATGATCTGCTTGCCGTCGTACAGGTACTCGGGGCCGATGAAGCCGACGACGGTGTTGATCAGCAGCGGCTGGTAGCGACGCGCCAGCGCATAGGCGCGCACCTCGCAGGTCTGCTGGTCGACGCCGAAGTTCGCGTCGGCCGACAGGGCGCTGCCCTGGCCGGTCTCGAAGTACATGAGGTTGTTGCCGACGGTGCCGCGGTTCAGCGCCTGCGCGGCGGCGTGGGCCTCGTCGAGCAGCGCGGGGGTCACGCCGAACGACAGGTTCGCCTTCTCGGTGCCTGCGATCGACTGGAACACCAGGTCGACGGGTGCGCCGGCTTCGGCGAGCCGGAGCGTGTTGGTCACATGCGTGAGGACGCAGCTCTGGGTCGGGATGTCGAAGCGCTGGATCACTTCGTCGAGCATGCGCAGCAGGCGCTCGAGCACCGGCAGGCTGTCCGACACCGGATTGATGCCGATCACCGCGTCGCCCGCGCCATAGAGCAGGCCGTCGAGCGTGGAGGCGGCCACGCCGTGCAGGTCGTCGGTGGGGTGGTTGGGCTGCAGCCGCACCGCAAGGTGGCCCGGCAGGCCGAGGGTGTTGCGAAAGCGCGTGACGACGCGGCACTTGCTGGCCACCGAGATCAGGTCCTGGTTGCGCATGAGCTTGGACACGGCCGCGACCATCTCGGGCGTAAGCCCCGGCGCGAGGGCGGTGAGCGCCTCGGTGGTGGCCTGCGCCGATAGCAGCCAGTTGCGGAAGTCGCCGACCGTGAGGTGGGACACCGGCGCAAAGGCCGCCGCATCATGGCCGTCGACGATGAGCCGGGTGATGTTGTCGCTCTCGTAGGGAATCAGCGCCTCGTTCAGGAACTGGCTGAGCGGTGTCTCCGCAAGCACGTGGCGCGCCGCCATGCGCTGCTGCGCGGTGGCCGCGCCGATGCCCGCGAGGTAGTCGCCCGAACGCGCGGGGCTGGCCGCGGCCATGACCTGACGCAGCGCGTCGAACGCGAAGACCTGGCCGGCGATGGTGGTGCGGTAGCGCATCTCGATGTCCTTCGATCGGCGGATGTTGACAGTGCGCCACCCCCAAGGCAAGGGGCGATCTGCCGCTCGCCATAATCGGTGTTTCTTCATTCCCCGAGGTGTTCAGTGAAGTCTTCCTCCCCGTCGTCGCTCCTTTGTACCGCCCTGGTCTCGCTGTGCGCGGTCTCCACCGCGTGGGCCCAGTCCGCGCCCGTCACCACGTCGAGCGGCCTGGTCTACCAGTCGCTCAAGGAAGGCAGTGGCGCATCGCCCGCCGCGACCGATGTGGTCAAGGTGCACTACCGCGGCACCTTCCCCGACAGCGGCAAGGAGTTCGACAGTTCCTACAGCCGCGGCGAGCCGACCGAATTTCCGCTCAATGGCGTGATCCCCTGCTGGACCGAAGGCGTGCAGAAGATGAAGCCCGGCGGCAAGGCCAAGCTGACCTGCCCGCCCGCGATCGCCTACGGTGCGCGCGGCGCAGGCGGCGTGATTCCGCCGAACGCGACGCTCAACTTCGAAGTCGAGCTGGTGTCGGTCAAGAAGCGCTGACCGGCGCGCGCGCGGCGGCAATCGGCCCGACTGCGCGAAAAAAGAGTGTGCAGTCCGTCACGTTTGGCGCCTCGGAATGGCGCCTGGGTGGCGTGCGAAGGACGTTGTCGTTTTTCGCCCTCCCATAATGCGCCGGATGATCTGGCTGGCTTTCTCGATCGCTGGCACTGTGATCGGCGCATTCATCGGCCATTCGATGTGCGGTTGCCACGACGCGGCCGATGCCGCCGGCGCCGCGCTCGGGCTCTTGTTTGCAGCAGCAGGCGGCGCGATCGGTTTCGTGGTCGGCGGCCTGGGCGCGGCGTTCGTCGCGGTGGCCGGCAGCCCCGAAGACAGCCTCTCCGACTTCTCGACCACCACGGCGAACGGCAGCACCGAATGGGTTCACGGCGTCGCGCCGTGCCCGCGCTCGGGGCTGTGGCTCGCGCGCGTCGCCGACGACCATCCGCTGGCCAGCCGGTTCAACGTCTGGGGCCGAACGGCCAGGGTCACGCGCGGCGACCGGTTTCCCGATCCCGCGCGCATGCTGGCTGGCGTCAGCTACGCCGATGTCATGTGGAAGTGCGTGGACGACTTCGTCGGCTGAGGCACGAAGCCTCGCCCCAAGCCACTCAACCTGGCTGAAACTGGTAGAGCCAGGTCTCGGTCAGCGTCTGGTCGCCGTTCTTCAGGTAGAGCCGCATGTCGATCGGCTCGGTGCCTTCGGGCGTGAAGTCGAACTGCGCGCGCCAGTGGCCCGGCACGCCGTTGGGCACGGCCTCGGCAAAGACGTACGAGAACTTGCCGCGCGGCGCGGTCAGCACGAGTTCGGGCTTGACGCCGAAGGGCACGGTGGTCAGCGGCTGGCCGACGAACTCGACCATGAACTTGCGCACGCCAGCCGGGCGCGGCTGGCCCGGCTGGCCGCCGCGGCCGATGCGGGTCGCCACGCAGCGCGCGAGCGGCGACGGAAAGGGCTCCTGGTCGGTCCAGTGCAGCCGGTACTTGAGGCTGTAGCTCGAACCGGCCTTGGCTTCGGCCTTGGGCACCCAGAAGGCGACCACGTTGTCGTGGATCTCGTCGTCGGTCGGAATCTCGATCAGCTGCACCGAGCCTTCGCCCCAGTCGCCGAGCGGCTCGATCCAGAGGCTCGGGCGCTTCTCGTAGTTGACGCCGTCCTGGTAGTTGTCGAAGACGCGGTCGCGCTGCAGCAGGCCGAAGCCGCGCGGGCGCGTGTCGGCGAAGGCCGAGGCGCGCGTCTGCGTGGGGTTGTTGAGCGGGCGCCAGATGCGCTCGCCCGCGCCGTTCCAGATCGCGAGGCCGTCGGAGTCGTGCACTTCGGGCCGCCAGTCGATGGCGGTGGGCTTCACGGTCTCCGAATACCAGTACATCGACGTGAGCGGCACCAGCCCGAGGCGCGCGACGTCGCGGCGCAGGAACAGGCGCGAATCGATGTCCATGATGACCGCCTTGCCGCGCTGCATGACGAACTTGAAGACGCCCGTGATGCTCGGCCCCTCGAGCAGCGCGTAGACGGTCATCGAGGTGGCGTTGTCCGCGGCCGGCGCCTCGAAATAGAAGCGCGTGAAATTGGGGAATTCCTCCGACTTTTCCGGCACCGCCACGTCGAGCGCTATGCCGCGGGCCGAGAGGCCGTACTGGTAGAGCTCGCCGATCGCGCGGAAGTACGAGGCGCCCAGGAACGCCACCCAGTCGTTCTTCTGCCAGTCGAGCTTGGTTTGGTCGCCGAAGCGGCTCTCCTGCAGCCGGAAACCCGCGAAGCCGGCGCCCGCGGGCAGCGCGCGCGCGGGGCTGTCGGGCGGCATCGAGAAATATGAAGGGCTGTAGCGCACCTCGCGCGCGAACATGTCGCCGCCGGCGTTCTCGAGCACGTGCATGCGCACTGGCGCCTGGAAAAAGCGGCCCAGGTGGAAGAAGGTGACGGGAAAGGCGCCGGGCCCGTCGCGGAAGAGGGCGTTGGCGGGATCGAACCGGATCTTGCCGTGTGCGTCGTAGTCGATCTTCTCGAGCACTTCGGGCGCTAGCGGCTTGGGGCCGGTGTAGGCCTGGCCGGCAAGGCGCCTGGCGTGGGCCACGAGACCATCGAACGAAAAAGGCGCGGGCTGGCTCAGTTGCAGGCCATTGGCGGCCAGTGCCTCTTCGGGCAGTCCAAGGGCGGCGAGTGCGGCGGCGGCACCACCAGCGGCAAGGAAGGATCGGCGATCGAGCATGTAGATAGGCGTCGTTTCGTGCAGGTTGGAAAAGTGGGGAGTGTGGCAGGCTGAGGCAGCACACGCAGTGAAGCAGCGAGCATGCCTGCTGCAGCGCACCCGCCGCGTCAGCCAACCCGCGTTTTTCGGGCCAGACAGGCGCCGAATTTGCAAAGTTTGTAGATTTATGTTTCTTGTGCGTCCATCGCCTCGAGCGCGTACACGGCATACGCCGGTACGCCGAACAGCAGCATCGAGAACGTCCCGAACAGCGCATAGGGCAGGCCCGCACCTTCGAGCAAACGGTGGGTGGTGGCCAGCCGAAGGCGCGAATGGGCCTGGGCAAGCTCGGCGGGGCGGCGCACGCCCCAGAGAAATTCCGCGCCGGTGGCGCGCACCGAAGGATGCCGCGCCGCATGGCCCACGCCGAGCCAGCAGATGGCGTCGAAGGCCAGCACCGATCCCGCAGGCGCACGTTCGCCGAAAGTGGCGAGCACTGCGCGCACCTGTGCCGGCGTCAGGTACATCAGCACGCCTTCGGTGAAGAGGAACACCGGCTGCGCACCGCGGCGCCGGCGCGTCGGCAGCCCAAGCTGCTCCCACCAGTCGGGCAGCGCCAGATCGAGTGCGCGCTCGTCGTGACGCGGGCCGAGCTTGGGAATCAGCTCGCGGCGCAGGTCGAGCACTTCGGGCAGGTCGGCATCGGTGAGCCGGCACGCCCCGTCGTCGAGCCACTGGAAGTAGTGGCTCAGCCCGCAGCCCATGTTCACCACCCTGGCCCCCGGATGCCGCTGAAGGAACTGCTGCGCCAGGCTGCGCAGGTGGCGCGTGCGCTTCAGGATGCCGTAGATCGTGGTCCGGTCCTCGGGCAGCGCGTCGCCGTCGTCGCGGATCCTTTCGAGGATCGAGGCGGCATAGGCGTCGCGCACGGCGAGCTGCGGAAACATCGTGTCGCCGGATGCGCGCGCCGCCAGCGGAATGCGCAAGGTGGAGGGCACCGCCGCAAGGCGGCGCGCGGCCTTGCCGTGGGTCATGGTCGGTCGAACGAGAACATGCCCCAGTCTGGCCGCTGCGGCCGCGAGCGGCAAGTCAGACTTTAGGTTGTGCCCCCTCTGCGGCTGAGGGGGCGTGCGGCGCCTACTTGGCCGTGGGCATCACGAACTCGGCGCCCTTGGGCGTGCTTTCGGGCCAGCGTTGCATGATCGACTTCTGCTTGGTGTAGAAGCGCACGCCTTCCTCGCCGTAGGCATGCATGTCGCCGAACAGCGAGCGCTTCCAGCCGCCGAAGCCGTGCCAGGCCATCGGCACCGGAATCGGCACATTGATGCCGACCATGCCCACCTGGATCCGGCGGCCGAACTCGCGCGCCACGTTGCCGTCGCGCGTGAAGCAGCTCACGCCATTGCCGAACTCGTGGGCGTTGACCAGGTCGATGGCGTCCTGGAAGTTCGCCACGCGCACGCACGAGAGCACGGGGCCGAAGATCTCTTCCTTGTAGATGCGCATCTCGGGCGTGACGTGGTCGAACAGCGTGCCGCCCATCCAGAAGCCGTCGCCGCAGCCCGCGCCCGCCTGGTTGCCGTCGAACTGACGGCCGTCGACCAGCAGCTTCGCGCCTTCCTTCTCGCCCTGGGCGATGTAGCCGGTGATGCGTTCGTGCGCCGCGCGCGTGACGATCGGGCCCATCTCGGCGGCCAGGTTCTCGCCGTCGAGCACCTTGAGCGCCTTCGTGCGCTCGATGAGCTTGGGCATGATCTTGTCGGCCGCATCGCCCACGAGCACCGCAACGCTGATCGCCATGCAGCGCTCGCCGGCCGAGCCGTAGCCCGCGCCGATCAGCGCGTCCACCGTCTGGTCGATGTCGGCGTCGGGCATCACCACCATGTGGTTCTTCGCGCCGCCGAGCGCCTGCACGCGCTTGCCGTGGCGCGCGCCGATTTCGTAGATGTAGTTGGCGATGGGCGTCGAACCCACGAAGCTCACAGCCTTGACGTCGGGGTGCTCGAGCAGCGCATCGACCGCGACCTTGTCGCCCTGCACCACGTTGAACACGCCGTCGGGCAGGCCCGCTTCCTTCAGCAGCTCGGCCATGCGCAGCGACGGCGTCGGATCGGTCGGGCTGGGCTTGAGGATGAAGGTATTGCCCGCGGCAATGGCCACCGGGAACATCCACATCGGCACCATCACCGGGAAGTTGAACGGCGTGATGCCCGCCACCACGCCCAGCGGCTGGCGCAGCGTCCAGTTGTCGATGCCGGTGGAGACCTGGTCGGTGAAGTCGCCCTTGAGCAGCTGCGGGATGCCGCAGGCGAACTCGACGATGTCGATGCCGCGCGAGACCTCGCCCTGCGCGTCGGTGAACACCTTGCCGTGCTCGGCCGTGATCATGTGGGCGAGCTCGTCCTTGTGCAGGTTCAAGAGCTCCAGGAACTTGAACATCACGCGCGCGCGCCGGATCGGCGGCGTGTCGGACCACTTCGGAAACGCGGCCTGGGCGGCGGCCACGGCCGCGTCGACATCGGCCGCACCGGCCAGCACCACCTTGCCGGTGACCTTGCCCGAAGCGGGGTTGGTGACGTCTTGCGTGCGGTCGGAGTTGCCGCCGGCGGTGCGCTGGCCGCCGATGAAATGCGCGATCTGTGTGGTCATGGAGGTCCCGACGATGGTGGAGTGATGTTGCCAGTCTAGGAAAGCGGGCGCTGCTTGCCTAGGTGCCAGGATTGAACTGTTTGTTCGCCATGGTGAACAATGGAGCCATGGAATCGCAAAAAGCCGAGTCGCTCTGGACCCACCTGCACTGGCTCATCGTGCTCGGCCAGCAGGGCAGCTACACCGCCGCCGCGGCGCGCCTGGGCGTGAGCAAGGCCGCCATGAGCCAGCGCATCGCCGAGCTCGAGCGCGCCGCGGGCGTGCCGCTGGTGCGCCGCACCACGCGCAGCATGCGGCTCACCGAGGCCGGCCAGCAGCTGGTCGACCAGACCCGCGAGCCCTTCGAGCAGATCGCGCATAGCTTCCTGAAGGCGCAGGACCATGGGGGCGAGCCGCGCGGCCTGGTGCGCGTGACGGCGCCGGTGGCGCTCGGCCGGCAGCAACTGCTGCCCAGGCTGGCCGATTTCCTGCTCGCACATCCGGCGATCCGCATCGAGATGGAGCTGTCGGACCGCCTCAGTTCGCTCGCCACCGAGGGCTTCGACCTCGCGGTGCGGCATGCGGCCTCGCCGCCCGACACGCACGTGGCCTGGCGCCTGTGCGACACGCGCTCGGTGCTGGTGGCCAGCGGTGCCTACCTGCGCCGCAAGGGCACGCCGCTGGCGCCGGCCATGCTGGCCGAGCACGACTGCCTGCACTACCCGCGCGGGCAGGAAACCAACGTGTGGTCCTTCGAGCGGCGGAACGCCCGCACGCGCCAGGCCGGCCGCGTGACGGTGCCCATCGCCGGGCCGCTGGCCGCCAACAACAGCGAAGCGCTGCGCGATGCTGCGCAGGCGGGCCTGGGCATCGCGCTCTTGCCCGACTTCAGCGCGCAATCGGGCCTGCAGGCCGGCAAGCTGGTCGAGGTGCTGCCCGACTGGCAGCCCACGGGCGCGTTCGCCGACCGCATCTATGCGATACGGCCCTATTCGCTGCACATCCCGCGCGCGGTCGACCTGTTCGTGGGCCACCTGCGCGAGACGCTCGGCGAAGGGTTTCCGCTGCCCTGAGGGCGCAGATCAAGGCCGATTGACCCCGAGCACCGACAGGATCACGGCACCGAGCGTCAGCGCGACCGGCAGCTGGTGCGCGGCCAGCGCATGCAGGCGGGCAGCGGGCAGCTTCTGGGCGCGCAACTGGCTTTGTTCGGAATGAAGAGCGGTGGACATGGCGAGACTCCTTTGAGTGGCTGCGGGCGGGTTGCCCGCATGCCTCCACGATAGGCCTCGGCCCGCAGCCCGGCGCGGGGCTTTCGGCGACACCGCGTTTCCGTTTCTGCAACGATCGCCGGCGCATGGGTCAGCCCGCGATGAGCTTCTGCACCAGCTCCGCCGTGGTGGCCGCCGCGTACTTGCGCATCAGCCGGGCCCGGTGCAGCTCGACCGTGCGGTGACTGATGCCGAGCGCACGGCCGATCTCCTTGGAGGTGAGCCCGCGCATCACCTGCGCGGCCACCTCGCGCTCGCGCGGCGTGAGCTCGGCCTTGTCGGCGCGGCGCGCGCCCAGGTCCTCGAAGGTCCAGATGCCGGCTTCGTGCGGCGCCTCGCGGTTGAGCGCCTGGCCCGTGACGTGGCACCAGAAGGTCTCGCCCGCCATGGCGCCGTGCAGGGCGCCGAGCCGCTTCATCATGCGGTTGTCGGCATAGTGGCCGCTGGCGTTCAGGAACGGCTCCATGCGCTTGCCGATGCGCTCGAACTCGGCCACGCTCGGGTACAGGATGCTGAACGAATGCCCCACCAGGGCCGAGGGGGTTGCGCCGAAAATCTCGCACACCCGCCGGTTGCAGGCCACGATGGTGCGGTTGCGCGACACCACCATGCCGACGGGCGCCTGCTCGAAGGCGAGCCGGTAGTCGATCTCAGGCGGCGCGCGGTCGGGCATCGGGAGTCACCATTACGAAATACTACGTATGCGGGTACGTAGTATCGTTCAGGGCATTCTTTCCTTCCTTCCAGCCACTCTCCATTCATCCACCAAGGAGTTCGAGTGAACAAGATTTATCCCTCCGCCGACGCGGCACTCAAGGGGGTCGTGGCCGACGGGCAGATGCTCGCGGTCGGCGGCTTCGGCCTGTGCGGCATTCCCGAGGCGCTGATCGAGGCGCTCAAGGACACGGGCGTGCAGAACCTCACCGTGATCTCGAACAACGCGGGCGTCGACGGCTTCGGCCTCGGCAAGCTGCTCGAGACGCGCCAGATCCAGAAGATGATCGCGTCGTACGTGGGCGAGAACAAGGAGTTCGAGCGCCAGTACCTGGCGGGCGAACTGCAACTCGAATTCACGCCGCAGGGCACACTGGCCGAGAAGCTGCGGGCAGGCGGCGCGGGCATTCCGGCCTTCTTCACCAAGACCGGTGTCGGCACGCAGGTGGCAGAGGGCAAGGAGCTGCGCGAGTTCGACGGCGAGACCTACGTGATGGAGCGCTCGCTGGTGCCCGACGTGGCCCTGGTGAAAGCCGACGTGGCCGACAAGGCCGGCAACCTGCGCTTCCGCCTCACGGCGCGCAACTTCAACCCGGCCGCCGCGATGGCCGGCAAGGTCTGCATCGTCGAAGTCGAGAAGATCGTCGAGATCGGCGAACTGGCGCCCGACGACATCCATCTGCCGGGCATCTACGTGCACCGCATCGTGCTCAACGCCAACCCTGAGAAGCGCATCGAGAAGCGCACCCTGAGCGCCGCGGTCGATGCCGCCGCCGCGAAGGTCGAGGCCCAGGCCGCGATCGCCCAGGCCGCCGCCGGCAGCGAGGTGCCCGCGCCCGCCAAGGTCGTCAACAACAACAACAAAGAAGGAGCCTGAGATGCCCTGGACCCAAGATCAGATGGCTGCACGCGCGGCGCAAGAACTCGAAGACGGCTTCTACGTGAACCTGGGCATCGGCATTCCCACGCTGGTGGCCAACTTCGTCGGCGACAAGGAAGTGTGGCTGCAGAGCGAGAACGGCATGCTCGGCATCGGCCCGTTCCCGACCGAGGACCAGGTCGACGCCGACCTGATCAATGCCGGCAAGCAGACCGTCACCACGCTGCCGGGCTCGGCCATCTTCGGCAGCCACGACAGCTTCGCGATGATCCGCGGCGGCAAGATCAACCTGTCGATCCTCGGCGCGATGCAGGTCAGCGTGAAGGGCGACCTCGCCAACTGGATGATTCCCGGCAAGATGGTCAAGGGCATGGGCGGCGCCATGGACCTCGTGGCCGGCGTGAAGCGCGTGATCGTGCTGATGGAACACGTCGCCAGGAAGAAGGACGGCACCGAGGACCTGAAGATCCTCGAGGAGTGCACGCTGCCGCTGACCGGCGTGGGCGTGGTCGACCGCGTCATCACCGACCTGGCCGTGATGGACGTGGTGCCCGAGGGCCTGAAGGTCGTCGAGCTCGCGCCCGGCGTGAGCTTCGATGCGCTGCAGGCGAAGACGGGGGCCAAGCTGATCCAGTAAGGCAGGCCGCACGGTACCCATGGCCTATCTCGACCCGGACAACCTGCAGAGCATCCTTCTGGACGACGAGGCGCTGCAATGGCGGCGCCTGCAGCGGCAGCCTTGCGGGATGCTTCGCATCACGAGCGGGCGCATCGTGGCCTGCGATCCGCTGGTGCAGCCCGAGCGCGCCGCCTTTGCCCGCAGCGTCGGCGTGCGCGGCACCTTCCCTGTCGACGTAGTGCAGCACGGCGGGCGTCACGCACTGGCGGTGCTCTGGCTGCGCGGGCGCGAAGGCCTGCAGGCCGCCGACTTGCACTGGACGCCGGCATTGATCGACGGCCAGTCGCCCGAAGACCTGGGCGACGACGAGTTCTACGGCTATCCCGTCGATGCTGGCGTGGGCTGCTTCATGGACGCCGACTGCGCAGCGGCCCTCGCCGAGCGCGACGCGCGCGAATCGGCCGAGCCCGGCTACATCAGCTACTACGACGACGTGCTCGGCACCGAACTGGGCGACAAGGACGTGGCCGACCACTACCCGCTCGGCGAGGGCAATGCGAACAACGTGCTGATCTTCACCTCGGGATGGGGCGACGGCAGCTACCCGAGCTACTGGGCGCTCGATACGTCGGACGAACCTGTGGCGCTGGTGACCGACTTCATGACGATGCAGGGCGGCGATCCGCGCAGCGAGGACGACAAGCGCGACGACGATTACGCCGCGAGCCTTTCCCCCGAAAAGCGCGAGGCACTCGAAGCGCTCGGCGCCGCAGCCATCGGCGGCGATACGGCAGCGGTCGGGTCGCTGCTCGGCGCCGGGCTTGCGGGGGCCAACGAGATCATTCCGTCGCTCGGCGAAACCGCGATCGCCAGTGCGATCCGCATGAACCAGCTCGAAGCCCTGCGCCTGCTGCTGGGCGACCGGCCGTGCCCCGCCATGCCGGAGCAACTCCGCATCGAGGGAAAGGCCGAGAACTACCTTGCCTATGCCCGGTGGCTCACGAAGCCGCGGGTGCCGGGGCTGATCGAGCTGCTCGAGAGCTCCGAGGCGGCTGCGGGCGGGCCGGCGGCCGGCAAGAGCCTGTGGAAGCGCCTCTTTTCTTGAGGCATCCGGCGTGCGCTAAGCGGCCTGCTTTCGGGTGCGCGGCAGCAGCACGGCCTTCTGCGCCTCGGCCGTCTCGCGCAGGAAGGCCCACACCGCCTGCATCCGCGCAAGGTGCTTGGTCTCCGCGGGCATCGACATCCAGAACGTGCGCGTGAAGTTCGCCTGGTCCTCGAGCACCGGGCGCAGCGACCGGTCCTCGTCGGCCACGAAGGCCGGCAGCACGGCGATACCCGCGTCCGCCGCCACCGCGCGGTGCTGCGCGAGCACGCTGGTGCTGCGCAGCGCGAACGCGTCGGGACGGTGCAGCTCGTCGAGGTATTGCAGCTCCTTGCTGAACAGCAGGTCGTCCACGTAGCTGATGAACGTGTGGCCGCGCAGGTCTTCGCGCGTCTTGATGGGCTTGTGCGCGGCCAGGTACTTCTTCGAGGCATAGAGCCGCAGCGTGTAGTCGGTGAGCTTGGTCACCACCACCGGCCCGCGCGCGGGCCGTTCGAGCGAGATCACGATGTCGGCCTCGCGCCGCGAGAGGTGTACCAGCCGCGGCATGGCGAGCAGGTCGATGGTGAGCTTTGGGTGCTGCTGCGCGAAGCGCGCGAGCTGCGGCGCCAGCACCACCGTGCCGAAGCCCTCGGTCGCGCCGATGCGTACCAGCCCCGAGAGGCCCTCCTGCGACGCGGGCGCGGTGCTTTCGACCGCCTGGAACGCGCTCTCCATCGCCTCGACCTGCGGCTGCAGCCTGCGGCCGGCCTCGGTGAGCCGGTGGCCGCCCGACTCGCGCGAGAAGAGCGGGGCACCCACTTCCTTTTCGAGCGCCTGGATGCGCCGCGCCACCGTGGTGTGGTCGACCTCGAGCCGGCGCGCGGCGCTCATCAGCGTGCCCGAGCGGGCCAGTTCGAGAAAGTAGCGAAGGTTGTCCCAGTCCATGTGCGCGTTCTCCCCGTGGTGATCTGCATTTTTGCAAAGCGCTGGCGCAATTTTGTCTATTGTCATGGCAAATCTGCAAAGCTACGATGCGTGTCGAACCCGCCATTCAGGCCCCGTATTCACAGGAGACAAACCCCATGGACGCCACCACCACATCCAAGACCCAGGTCGCCACCGTCAAGCTCTTGATCGGCGGCCAGTTCGTCGAGTCGAAGACCACCGAATGGCGCGACATCGTCAACCCGGCCACGCAGGAAGTGCTGGCGCGCGTGCCCTTCGCCACGCAGGCCGAACTCGATGCCGCCGTCGCTTCCGCCAAGGACGCATTCAAGACCTGGCGCAAGACGCCGATCGGCGCCCGCGCGCGCATCTTCCTCAAGTACCAGCAGCTCATCCGCGAGAACATGGCCGAGCTGGCCGCGATCCTTACGGCCGAGCAGGGCAAGACGCTGCCCGATGCCGAAGGCGACGTGTTCCGCGGCCTCGAGGTGGTCGAGCATGCGGCGGCCATCGGCAACCTGCAGCTCGGCGAGATGGCCAACAACGTGGCCAATGGCGTCGACACCTACACGCTGCTGCAGCCGCTGGGCGTGTGCGCGGGCATCACGCCGTTCAACTTTCCGGCCATGATCCCGCTGTGGATGTTCCCGATGGCGATCGTCACGGGCAACACCTTCGTGCTGAAGCCCTCCGAGCAGGACCCGATGGTGACCATGCGCCTGTGTGAACTCGCGCTCCAGGCCGGCATTCCGCCCGGCGTGCTCAACGTAGTGCATGGCGGCGAGGCGGTGGTCAACGGCATCTGCGACCACAAGGACATCAAGGCGATCAGCTTCGTCGGCTCGACCAAGGTCGGCACGCACGTCTACAACCGCGCCACGCTGGCCGGCAAGCGCGTGCAATGCATGATGGGGGCGAAGAACCACGCCATCGTCATGCCCGACGCCAACAAGGAGCAGACGCTCAACGCACTGGCCGGCGCGAGCTTCGGCGCTGCGGGCCAGCGCTGCATGGCGGTGTCGGTGGCGGTGCTCGTGGGCGAGGCGCGCAACTGGGTGCCCGACCTCATCGCCAAGGCCAAGACGCTGAAGATCGGCGCCGGCACCGAGAAGGGCGTGGACGTGGGCCCACTGGTCTCGTGCGCCGCCTACGAGCGCGTCAACAGCCTCATCGAACGCGGTGTGGCCGACGGCGCCACGCTCGCGCTCGACGGCCGCAAGCCGACCGTGCCGGGCTACGAGAAGGGCAACTTCGTCGGACCGACGGTCTTCTCGGGCGTGAAGCCCGGCATGACGATCTATGACCAGGAGGTGTTCGGGCCGGTGCTGTGCGTGGCCGATGCCGAGACCATCGACGAGGCCATCGCGCTGATCAACAGCAACCCGAACGGCAACGGCACCGCGATCTTCACGCAGTCGGGTGCCGCCGCGCGCAAGTTCCAGGAAGACATCGACGTGGGCCAGGTCGGCATCAACGTGCCGATCCCGGTGCCGGTGCCGATGTTCTCGTTCACCGGTTCGCGCGCCTCGAAGCTCGGCGATCTCGGGCCGTACGGCAAGCAGGTCATCATGTTCTACACGCAGACCAAGACGGTGACCGCGCGCTGGTTCGACGACAGCACGGTGTCGCAAGGCGTCAACACAACGATCAGTCTCAAGTAAGAAGTCGAGCGAATGGACTTCGAGCTTTCCGAAGAGCAGCGCGCCTTCGCGGATTCGGCGCGCGAATTCGCCCAGGCCGAGTTCGCGCCGCATGCGGCCCGCTGGGACGCCGAGGCGATCTTCCCGAAGGAAGCCATCGCCAAGGCGGGCGAGCTGGGTTTCTGTGGCCTCTACGCGCCCGAGCGCATCGGCGGCCTCGGGCTGCCGCGGCTCGATGCGGCGCTGGTGTTCGAGGAGATGGCCGCGGTCGACCCCTCGACCACGGCCTTCATCACGATCCACAACATGGCGACGTGGATGCTCGGCACCTGGGGCACCGACGCGGTCGCCGCCGAGTGGGGCGAAGACCTCACCAGCGGGCGCAAGCTCGCCTCGTACTGCCTGACCGAACCCGGTGCCGGCTCGGACGCCGGCTCGCTCAAGACGCGCGCCGAGCTGCAGGGCAACGACTACGTCATCAACGGCGGCAAGGCCTTCATCTCGGGCGCGGGCGCGACCGACGTGCTGGTGCTCATGGCGCGCACGGGCGGCGGCGGCGCGGGCGGCATCTCGGCCTTCGCGGTGCCGGCCGATGCGCCGGGCGTGAGCTACGGCAAGAAGGAGCACAAGATGGGCTGGAACAGCCAGCCCACGCGCACCATCAGCTTCGACAACGTGCGCATCCCGGCCGCGAACCTGCTGGGCAGCGAGGGCGAGGGCTTCCGCATCGCGATGAAGGGCCTCGACGGCGGCCGCATCAACATCGCGACCTGCTCGGTCGGCGCGGCGCAGGGCGCGCTCGACGCGGCGCGCCGCTACCTGCACGAGCGCCAGCAGTTCGGCAAGCCGCTCGCGAGCTTCCAGGCGCTGCAGTTCAAGCTCGCCGACATGGCGACCGAGCTCGTGGCCGCACGGCAGATGGTGCGGCTGGCCGCCAGCAAGCTCGATGCGGGCCATGCCGATGCAAGCACCTATTGCGCCATGGCCAAGCGCTTCGCGACCGATGCGGGCTTCAACGTGTGCAACGACGCGCTGCAGCTGCACGGCGGCTACGGCTACCTGGCCGAGTTCCCGCTCGAGCGCCTGGTGCGCGATGCGCGCGTGCACCAGATCCTCGAAGGCACCAACGAGATCATGCGCGTGATCGTTGCGCGAAAATTGCTGGAAGGGGACAGCGACATCCGCTGACGCCCCGCATCCGGAAACCCTCAAGACAATGACCGACTCCGTAGTTCTCTTCGACGAAATCAAGACCGCCGGCGGCAAGCGCTTTGCCACCGCCACGCTCAACGCCCCTGCTTCGCTCAATGCGCTTTCGGTGGACATGGTGCGCCTGCTCACGCCCAGGCTGCGCGAATGGGCCGCCGACGGCGGCGTGGTGGGCGTCGTGCTCCAGGCCGCGGGCGAAAAAGCCTTCTGCGCCGGCGGCGATCTGCGCCAGCTCTACCAGACGCTCGGCGAATGCGGCCCCGCGCGCAACACCTACGCCGAAGACTTCTTCCGCGAGGAGTACGAGCTCGACCACCTGATCCACACCTTTCCGAAGCCGTTCCTGTGCTGGGGCCACGGCATCGTCATGGGCGGCGGCGTGGGCCTGATGGCGGGCTGCTCGCACCGCGTGGTCACCGAGCAAAGCCGCATCGCCATGCCCGAGATCGCCATCGGCCTGTACCCCGACGTGGGCGGCAGTTGGTTCCTGCGCCGCACGCCCGGGCGCACCGGCCTGTTCCTCGCGCTCACGGCCGCCAACCTCAATGCGGCCGATGCGATCTTCTGCGGCCTGGCCGACGTGCTGGTGCCGCATGGGCGCAAGGCCGCCGTGGTCGAGGCCATCGCCGCCGCCGCATGGGCCGGCAACGGCAAGGCCGACCGCGCGACGCTCTCGCGCATCCTGGCCGGGGCCGGCGAGGGCGCCGCGCTGCCGCCTTCGAAGGTGCGCGAGCACTACGACACGATCAACGCGCTGATGGCCGGCGACGACCTGCTCGACATCGCGAAGCGCCTGCGCGCACTGCAAAGCGACGACCCCTGGCTGCAGACGGCCGCCAAGAGCTTCATGAAGGGCGCGCCGAGCTCGGCCGCGCTGAGCTTCGAGCTCTGGCAGCGCGTGCACCGCATGTCGCTGGCCGAGGTGTTCCGGCTCGAATACTGGGCCTCGCTCGGCTTCTGCGCGCACAAGGACTTTGCCGAGGGCATTCGCGCGGTGCTGATCGACAAGGACCGCAACCCGAAGTGGTCGCCGGCCAGCATCGAGGAAATCACGCCCGAGTTCATCGAGGACCACCTGCGCCCGCGCGGCGAGATGCCGGCCGAACTGGCGGCGCTGAAGTAAACAACGCGAACAACGAACGGAGACAGACAATGAAGATCGCTTTCATCGGCCTGGGCAACATGGGCGGCCCGATGGCCCTCAACCTGATGAAGGCGGGCCACGTGCTCAGCGCCTTCGACCTGTCGACCGATGCCTGCAGCAAGTTCGCGGCCGAGGGCCTCGCCATTGCCGCCTCGGCCGCCGATGCGGTGGCCGGCGCCGAGGTCGTGGTCAGCATGCTGCCGGCCAGCGCGCATGTCGAAGGGCTGTTCCTCGGCGCCCAGGGCAAGCCCGGCCTGCTCGAAAAGATCGAGCCTGGCACGCTCGTGATCGACAGCAGCACCATCGCCGCGGCCACGTCGCAGAAAGTGGCCGCCGCGGCGGCTGCGAAGGGCATCGCGATGATCGATGCGCCGGTCTCCGGCGGCACCGGCGGCGCCATCGCCGGCACGCTGACCTTCATGGTCGGCGGCGACGCGCAAGACCTGGAACGCGCGCGGCCCGTGCTCGAGAAGATGGGCGCCAACATCTTCCACGCCGGCGCCGCGGGTGCGGGGCAGACCGCGAAGATCTGCAACAACATGCTGCTCGGCATCTTGATGATCGGCACCTCCGAGGCGCTGGCGCTCGGCGTGGCGAACGGGCTCGACCCGAAGGTGCTGTCCGAGATCATGCGCCGCAGCTCGGGCGGCAACTGGGCGCTCGAGAAGTACAACCCGATGCCGGGCGTGATGGACACCGCGCCCGCGTCGAAGAACTATGCGGGCGGCTTCGGCACCGACCTGATGCTCAAGGACCTGGGCCTCGCGCAGGAGAACGCCACGGCCGTTCGCGCCGCCACGCCGCTCGGCGGCCTGGCGCGCAGCCTCTATGCGGCGCACAGCCTCGCGGGGCACGGCGCGCTCGATTTTTCGAGCGTGCTGAAGCTGGTGCAGAAGAAGGCGTCCTGATCGGCCGGGCGGCTCAGTCCGCTGCACGGCCGGTGGCCGCATCGCCCCGGGCCATCGCCAGCAGGAGCCCGGCGGCAACGAGGTTCGCGCCGATGCTCGCCAAGATCGGCAGCAGGTAGCTGCGGCTCAGGTCGAAGGCGTAGCCTGCCGCGGTCGGCCCGACCAGCGTGCCGACCGCCACGCTCGTGTAGAGCACGCCGATGATCGCGCCGATGTTGCGGCCGCCGAAATGGTCCATCACCAGCGCCGGCAGCAGCGCGACGAAGCCGCCGTAGAACACGCCGTAGCCGAACGCGAACAAGGCCAATCCCCAGAAATTGCCCGACACCGCCCACAGCACGAGCGAGCACGCCATGCCCGCCGACATCAGGGGCAGCGCGAACCGGCGGCCGATGCGGTCGGCCAGCCCGCCGAGGAAGAACCGGCCCGCCGTGCTGCCGACGCCGATCGCGCCCAGCAGCAGCACGGCGGAGCCGGGCGCCACGCCATGGTCGAGCGCATAGGGCACCAGGTGGACGAAGGGCACGAAGAGCCCGAACGAGCTGATCAGGCACGCCGCATACAGCCCCGCGAAACGCCGCGATGCCACCGCAGCGCGCACCGAGGCACCGGCCGCTGCGGCATGGGCGCTTGCGGCCTCGGGCGGCGGCGGGTCGCCGTCGGGGCCGAGGCCGCGGTGGCGCGGATCGTCCTCGACCAGCAGTGCCATGCCCACGCCCACCACCACCGCCAGGGCGCCCAGCGCCAGGTACGCGTTGCGCCAACCAAGACTGTCGATCAGCAGCGCCGCCAGCGGCGGCATCAGCAGCGTGCCCACGCCGATGCCGCTCACCGCCAAGCCCGAAGCGAAGCCGCGGCGCCGCACGAACCAGCGCTGCACCGCGCCCAGCACCGGCACGTAGGACGCACCCACGCCGAGCCCGACGCCGAGCCCGTACGCCAGGTAGACCTGGGTCAGCGTCTCTGCCCGGCCCGCGGCGGCCAGCCCGGCGCCGACCAGCACCATGCCCGCAACCGCGAGCCGGCGCGATCCCCAGCGATCGGCCAGCGGCCCGCTGAGCACGCCGAGGCCGAAGTACAGGAAGCCTGCGAGCGAGAACACCAGCGACACCGAGCCGCGCGAGGCGCCGAAGTCGCGCTGCAGCGGCTCGAGAAAGGCGCTGAATGTGTAGGCGCTGCCGAAGCCCACGAGCATCACGGCGAAGGCGCCGGCCACCACGAGCCAGCCGTGGAAGAGCCGTGCGCGCGGCGGCGCGGGGGAAACGCTGGAAGGTGTTGTCTGCATGGTCTTCGTTCCCGTCAGTCGAGCGGATGGCCGCGGTGCCAGCGGGTGGCGCGCTGGAAGGCGGCGCCCGCGCGCACCAGTGTCGCCTCGTCCATGCGCGTGGCGACCAGCTGGAACGCCAGCGGCAGGCCCGTCGCGGTGAAGCCGCCCGGCAGCGTGATCGTCGGATGGCCGGTCATGTCGAAGGGCGCGGTGTAGCGCAGCAGCGCCGACACCAGCGCCGGCGTCTCGCCGAGCACCTGCATCTCGGCAACCGTGGGCGATGCGAACGGATGCACCGGCGCGAGCAGCAGGTCGACGCCGCCGAGCAGCGCATCGACCTGGCCGCGCAGGCGCGCGCGCCGCGCGTGGATCGCCTGCACTGCCGGGCCACGCACCGCCAGGCCGGCATCGAGCACCGATGACAGCACCGGCCCGTACGCGCCGCGCTGCGACGGAAAGGTCGCTGCATGCACCACGGCCGCCTCGTCCGCACAAAGCGGAAACCAGTCGGCCACCGCCTGCGCCATGTCGGGAACGCGCACGTCGACGATGCGCGCGCCAAGCGAGCGCAGGGTCGCGGTGGCGTCCGCGAGCATCGCCTGCGTCGCGGGGTGCACGCCGTCGGCGTTCCAATCGGCGTCGATGCCGATGCGCAGGCCGTGCATGCCTTCGCCAACTGCCGCGAGGTAGTCGGGCACCGGCGCGTGCGCGGCGCCCGGGTCGTTCGCATCGGCGCCCGCAATCGCGCCGAGCAGCAGGCCGCAATCGACCGCGCTGCGTGCCATCGGCCCGACGTGGTCGAGCGAGGGCGCCAGCGCGAACACGCCGTGGCGGCTCACGCGGCCCCAGCTCGGCTTGATGCCCGTGAGCCCGTTGGCGGCACACGGAAAGCGGATCGATCCGCCGGTGTCCGAGCCCAGCGCGCCGTGGCAAAGGCCCGCCGCCGTCGCCACGCCCGAGCCGCTCGACGACATGCCGGGCCAATGGCCTGCATGCCATGGGTTGCGTGGCGGCGTGATGCCGGGATGATGGTCGGAGTACGCGCCTTCGGTGAGCTGCAGCTTGCCGAGCAGCACGGCGCCGGCTTCCTTGAGGCGGCGCACCACGGTCGCGTCCTCGTGCGGAATGCGGTCGCGGTGGATCGCCATGCCGGCCGCGGTCGCGAAACCCGCGGTAGCGCACAAGTCCTTCACGGCAACGGGCACGCCGTGCAGCGGCCCGCGGTACCGGTCGGCCGCGATCTCGGCGTCGGCGCGTCCGGCCTGCGCCATCGCTTCGTCCCCCATGACCAACGCGTAGCTGTGCAGCCTGCCGTCGAGCGCGGCGATGCGCTCGAGTTGGGCGCGTGTCGCGTCGATGGACGAGACCTCGCGGCTGCGGATGCACGCGGCGAGCTCGGCAATCTCCAGGCGATGGAGTGCGTTACTGGATGAATCAGAATACCTAACTGGATGATCTTCAGTCGTGGTCGGCAAGACGGTTCTCTTTCTGCATTGATCGTGCGAATATCGGTTGCACCGTGCGATCCTGCAATCCAGATCTTCTGAGCCATTCGATTTAGATTTACTGATGAAAGAGCACCAGCTTCCGCCATTCCACGCCTTGCGGGCCTTCGAGGCCACCGCGCGCCACCTCTCGGTGACGAACGCGGCCGACGAGCTGTGCGTGACGCCGGGCGCCGTGAGCCAGCTGGTCAAGGCGCTCGAGCTGCACCTCGGCATTGCGCTCTTTCGGCGCGCGAACCGGGGCATCTTTTTGACCGACGCGGGCCAGGCCTACCTGCCGCCCGTGCGCAACGCATTCCGCCAGATCAGTGACGCCACCCGCCGCGTGGCCGCGCCGGCCGACAGCGGACTGCTCACCGTGAGCGCCACACCGTTCTTCGCGTCGGCATGGCTGGTGCCGCGCCTGCAGCGCTTCCAGGAGGCGCACCCGGACATCGACCTGCAGCTGCGCAGCACCGGCGCGCTCGCCGACTTCTCGCGCGACGGCGTCGATGTCGCGATCCGCCATGGCCTCGGCCGCTACCCGGGGCTCAGCAGCCGGCGCGTGCTCACGGTCGAGGTGGTTCCGGTCGCCGCGCCCTCGCTGGTCGCGCGGCACGGCCTGCCGGCGGCACCGCCCGACCTGCGGCGCTGGCCGCGCGTGAACGACGCCGAGCGCAAGGCCTGGCAGCGCTGGTTCGAGGCGCAGGGCGTCGACGACCCGGGCCGGGCGCGCGGCCCGTCCTTCGACGACGCGGGGCTATTGCTGCAGGCGGTGCTTGCGGGGCAGGGCGCGGCGCTCCTGCCCGCCACGGTGGTGGCCGACGACCTCGCGGCGGGCCGGCTCGTGCAACTCGCTGGCGCGCACCGGCTCGAAGACTTCGCCTATTACCTCGTGTGCCCCGAAGGCAGCGAGGCACGGCCCAAGGTCGCGGCTTTTCGCGACTGGATCGTCGGCGAGGCGAATCGCCCCGTTCCAAAGCCGCGCGGCAGGCGCGCTACAGCAGCTCGATCCCCGGCAGGCTCTTGAAGCAGCTCTCGCGCGTGACGCGCACGAAGTCCGCGAGCCAGGGCTGGGCCGAGGTGCGTGCCGCCGAGGCCATGTAGAGCCGCCCCGTCAAGCCTTTCTTGCCCACGCGCCGGGCCGTGACGTAGCCGCGGTCGAGGTAGTTCTGCACCGCCCACAGCGGCAGGGCCGCCACGCCGCGCCCGCTCGCCACCAGTTGCAGCATCGCCACCGTGAGTTCCGTGGTGCGGCGGTGCGCCGGCTGCACGCCGGCCGGCGCAAGCACCTGGCGCACCAGGTCGAGCATGTCGTCGGGCACGGGGTAGGTGATGAGCGTCTGGTCGGCAAAGTGCCGCGCCGTCAGATGGCTGCGCGCCGCGAGCGGATGGTCGTTCGCGACGAGCGCCATGATCTCGAAGCGGAACAGCGGGTGGTAGTCGACCGTCTCGTCGGGGTCGGCCTCGGACACGATCGCGACCTCGGCGCGGTTCTGCATCACGAGCGCGATCGGGTCGGGATGGAAGCCCGAGACGATGTCGAGCTCGACCTCGGGCCAGCGCTGCCGGAAGGCGTCCATCGCCGGCATCAGCCAGTCGAAGCAGGTGTGGCACTCGACCACGATGCGCAATTGCCCGCTGCGCCCCAGCGCGAGCCGCGCCACGTCGCGCTCGGCTTCCTCGACCAGCGGCAGCGCCGCGTCGGCCAGCTGCAACAGCCGCAGCCCCGTGGTGCTGAACTGCGGCGGCACCGACTTGCGCTCGAAGAGCTGCGCGCCGTAGCGGTCCTCGAGCAGCTTGATCTGGTGCGACAGCGCCGACTGCGTGAGGTTGAGCAGCTGCGCCGCGCGCACCAGGCTGCCGGTGTCGCGCAGCGCCGCCAGGGTGCGCAGGTGGCGGATTTCGAGGATGGACTGCAACATGAATGAAATTCAAGCGAAAGGGCAAAAGGTTTCGTTTGAATCATAGAGCCCAAAGCCCGAGCATTGCCGGCTCCCATCAAGATTTCCGACCGGACCCCCGCCATGACCACCCGTACCCACACCCTCGGCTTTCCACGCATGGGCGCGCAGCGCGAACTCAAGTTCGCGCTCGAGCAGCACTGGCGCGGCGAGATCGATAGCGAGGCGCTCGAAGCCACCGGCCGGCAACTGCGCGCGCGCCACTGGCAGCTGCAGCGCGACGCGGGCCTCGACTTCGTGACGGTCGGCGATTTCGCGTTCTACGACCATGTCGCCAACCACATCCAGCTGCTCGGCTGCGAACCGGCGCGCTTCGGCTTCGAGAGCGCCGAGCCCGCGCTGTCGCGCTACTTCACGATGGCGCGCGGCGTGGCGCAGGAGCCGGGCCATGGGCATGCGCATGCGCACGAAGAAGGATGCAGCCACGGCGCCGCCGGCAGCTTCCCGCTCGAGATGACCAAGTGGTTCGACACCAACTACCACTATCTCGTCCCCGAGTTCAGCGCGGCCACGCAGTTCGCGCTCTCGTCGACGCGGCTCTTCGACGAGGTGGCCGAGGCGCAGCAGGCCGGGCATCCGGTCAAGGCCGTGCTGCTCGGGCCGCTGAGCTTTCTCTACCTCGGCAAGGAAAAAGAGCCCGGGTTCGACCGCTTCTCGCTGCTCGACGCGCTGCTGCCGGTGTACGAACAGGTGCTCGCCCGCCTCAAGCAGCAGGGCCTGGAATGGGTGCAGGTGGACGAACCGATCCTCGGCCTCGACCTGCCCGACGCCTGGCGCAACGCGTTCGAGCGCGCCTACTGGCAGCTCGCGCGCAGCGCGCCGCGGCTGCTGTTGGCCACGTATTTCTCGCCGCTCGCGGAAAACCTGCGCCTGGCCTGCCAGCTTCCGGTGGCGGGGCTGCATGTGGACGCGGTGCGCGCGCCGCAAGAGCTGATCGGCGTGGCCGATTGGCTCCCGGCGCACAAGGTGCTGTCGGTCGGCATCGTCGATGGACGCAACATCTGGCGCACCGATCCCGATGCGGCGCTCGCCGCGCTGCAGCCCGCGACGGCAAAGCCGCGCAGCGAGTTCTGGCTGGCGCCGTCGTGCTCGCTGCTGCATGTGCCGTTCAGCCTCGAAGCCGAACACAAGCTCGATGGCGAACTCCGCTCGTGGCTGGCCTTTGCCGTCGAGAAGCTCGGCGAGTTGCGCGTGCTGCGTGCCGTGCTCGACGGGCGCGAAGACAGCGTGGCCGATGCGCTGCGGAGCGCACGCTCGGCGGTGGCGGCACGCCGCGCGAGCCCGCGCGTGCACCGCGCCGACGTGGCGCTGCGGCTCGCGCGCAGCGTGGCGGGCGACGACCGCCGTGCCTCCGCCTTCGCACAGCGCCAGGCGCTGCAGCGTGCGCGCTTTGCATTGCCCGCGTTGCCGACCACCACCATCGGCTCGTTCCCCCAGACGCCGCAGATCCGTGCCGCGCGCGCCGCCTTCAAGCGCGGCGAGCTCGATGCCGCCGGCTACCGCGAGAAGATGCGCGCCGAGATCGCGCTGGCAGTGCAAAAGCAGGAAGAACTGGACCTCGACGTGCTGGTGCACGGCGAGGCCGAGCGCAACGACATGGTCGAATATTTCGGCGAGCAGCTCGACGGCTTCGCGTTCACCGCCAATGGTTGGGTGCAGTCGTACGGCTCGCGCTGCGTGAAGCCGCCGGTGATCTTCGGCGACGTGTCGCGCCCGGCGGCCATGACGGTCGAATGGACCGCCTACGCGCAGAGCCTCACGAAGCGGCCGATGAAGGGCATGCTGACGGGGCCGGTCACCATCCTGCAGTGGTCCTTCGTGCGCGACGACCAGCCGCGCAGCGTCACCTGCGAGCAGATCGCCTGGGCGATCCGCGACGAAGTGGCCGACCTCGAAGGCGCCGGCATCGGCATCGTCCAGATCGACGAGCCCGCGATCCGCGAGGGCCTGCCGCTGCGGCGCGCCGGCTGGCCGGCGTACCTGAAGTGGGCGACGCGCGCGTTCCGCATCAGTGCCGCGGGCGTGCGCGACGAGACCCAGGTCCACACGCACATGTGCTATTCGGAATTCAACGACATCCTGCCCGAGATCGCGGCGATGGACGCCGACGTGATCACCATCGAGACCAGCCGCTCCGACATGGCGCTGCTTCGCGGGTTCGGCGGTGACGCAGCCGGCGGCGGCTTTCGCTACCCGAACGAGATCGGCCCCGGCGTCTACGACATCCACTCGCCGCGCGTGCCATCGGTCGACGAGATCGTGCGCCTGATGCGCAAGGCCGCCGCCGTGGTGCCGCCCGCGAACCTCTGGATCAATCCCGACTGCGGCCTCAAGACCCGCGGCTGGCCCGAGACCGAGGCGGCGCTCGCGAACATGGTTGCGGCCGCGAAACTGCTGCGCGCGGAGCTCGCGCCGGCCTGACCAGCGTGGCGCCAATAATGGCGCCATGCCCTTTCACGCCGTTCGTTCGCGATCCGTTGTTCTTCTTTCCGCGCTGCCGTTGCTCTTGGCCGCGGCCATTGTCTTGCTGCTGCCGGCCCCGGCGCGCGCGCAGGACCGGGCCGAGGCGCTGATGCTGTTCGAAGGCGTGCAGGCGCGCTACCAGGCGGCCTATGCGCCCGGCGCCGTCTCGCGCGAGGCGCGCCAGCTGCTCGAGGCGCCCGACCAGGCCATTGCCGGCAAGGCGCTCGAAGCGCTCGACCAGGCCGCGGCCCGTGCCTTCGATGTGGCCTCATCGGTGGCGGCCGTGCGGCAGGAGGTGGCAGCGGCGGGGCAGGGCGCCGCGGCGCCGGGCCCGCAGGTGCAGGCGGCAGTGGCCCGCCTCGCGAAGCTGCGCGCCGACTATGCCGCGATGGACGAGCCGGCCAGGGTGGCCTTCTTCCATCGCGAGCGCGCGAAGCCCGCCGACGCGGTGCGCACCGAGCTGCTCGAGCGCATGGCCGTGGCCGACCTGCGCGAGGTCGACTTCTCGAGCCAGCTGCTGCTGAGCGCCGTCGTCAAGCAGCTCGCGCGCGGCAATGCGGGCCAGTACACCGCGCTGCCCGATGCCACGCTCGACATGGCGCTCGACACGCTGTGGTCGCGCGGCGTCACCTCGCCGCGCCCGCGCAACCTGCTCATCGTGGCGCGCGAGTTCGAGCGGCAGCTCGCGCAGGCGTTGCTCGCGGCGCTGCCCGATGCGGATGCGGCGGCGCTGCTCGCCTGGCGCAGCGATCCGCAAGCCGCGGCCGAGCGCGAAGCGCTCGTGGGCACCTACCGTGCCGAGGTGAAGGCGAGCGGCGCGGTCGCGATCCGGACGCTGCTGCGCGGCTGGCCGCCGCGCTCCTGAACGCCCGCGCCGGGGAAATTGGCCGGGACGCGACAGGTATGAACCGGATGCGCGATACTCGCCGCCCGCATCGGCCAACTGGCTTACATCGCGGGCAAATGGCCGCCGAGTGAGGCAAACTTCTTAATCGAACCGCAACTTTTAGGCGGACGCAAGAAAGTTCCGCGTCATTGTTTCAGTTTCATGAACACTGCGGTTCAATTCGTCGAGGGTTTTCCCTTGGTTTGTGGTGCAAACTTCAAGGCATCCAAAGTCCAAACCAAGAAACCAAGAAGGAACCTGAAATGAAGACCTCGAACATCCTCGCCGCCGCCGCTCTCTCCCTGCTCGCCGCCGCTGGCGCCCATGCAGAAACCTACGAAGGCGTGCAGCCCCTGACCTCCGGCTACAGCCGCGCCGACGTCGCGCCGCAAGCCGTTGCTGCCGCCCGTGAAGGCAATGCCTACAGCGAAGTCGCCTCGGCCGGCGTGGCCCCGGTGCTCGCCAGCGCCACCGACCGTGCGATCGTTCGCAGCGAAGCTGTGGCCGCTGCCCACGCTCCCGGCCAGAACCTGCGCCGCGAAGCCTTCGCAGGCAGCGTGATCCCCGAGCAGGCACGCGGCTTCACCCGCCAAGCCGGCCTGTAATCGAACAGGCAGGCAGAACGCCGGCGGCCCTGGGCGGCCGGCGCTTCGGCAAGCAAAGACAGCCAGAGCCGGACGGTGCGACAGCACCGTCCGGCTTTTGTCCTTGGGCGCTTTGAAAACCGGGCCGGCCGTTCGCCAGAGCCGACAGCCTTGCGGACACGACCAACAGCATATGGTCGGCCGCGCGTCCGCCCGACAGAATTCGCGACTTCACTCCATCACTGAAAGTCGCTCCCATGTCCGATCCCGAGACGCTCACCGCACAGGTGGTCAACATCCTGAGGCATGACAAATTCATCGCGCGCCACAACTTCGCCATTGGTGCGCTGCGGATCTGGCCGCGCGCCTACCACGACGTGGCCGACGCGATCACAGCAGGCAAGATTCGCGTCGGGTCCAACCTGAGTGCCGGCAATGCCGCTCAGTACGACATGACCTTTGCCGTGATGGACGTGTCGGAAGACCTCAACGTGCTCGACGAGCGCCATCGCGCTGTGGTGTTTCACGAAGCGACGCACGCCCACCTCGATATGCTGGCGTTCGGCGAGCATTCGGGCTACGAGAACGAAGCCATGGGCTACATCGCCGAGGCGCTCTATACGCTGGCGGCGAAGGGGCGCGACGTTCCCTCGCACCCCATCCGCGTGATTGCCAAGCCGATCGCTGCCAAGGTGTACGCCGGCATGTATGCGATCCCGCAGGCCGACGTCGCCGCGCTGACAGCCGCCATCTCGGCCGTCCCCCTCTACAAGCAAAGGCCGCGCTACCACAGCAACGGACTCTGACTCCCAAGGGGCCTGATCCGAGCGGGCCCGCCAGCGTTACCGGCGGTTTCCTTCGGCGCGCCATGCACGGGAGGCCGGCGCGGCCCCCCGGTGTAGACTGCCAGGTTTTTCGTTCTGGCGTTCATGGGGCAAGTTTCACAGCAGCAGCGCACGGCCTTCAGCGATTCGGCGCTCGTTCGCTTGCTCCTCGGGCTCGCCCAATCCGACGTGCGCGAACCGCGCCAGGCAACGGCCGACCAGCTGAGCCAGTGGTTCGGCTGGACCGAGGCGATTTCGCTCTCGGCCGCGCTCGACGGCGGCGCCTCCGGCATGCCGTCGGCCGGCCGTACCGCACCCGGCGCCGAGGAGCGCGAATGCACCCGCGTGCGCACGGCACTGACCAAGGCCATTGCCGAAGACGCCACTTGGCGGCGCGGCAAGAACGCCGACGATGCCGCACCCGACTTCACACCGTACCGCCGGCGCTACCTGGCCCAGCAACAGGCGCTCGATGCGGCCGTCGGCCCGTTGCGCGCACGGCTGCGCGCGATGCTGGCGGCGCGGTCGCCCGCCATGGCTCGGCTCGCGTCGGTCGACGTGGTGATGGAGCAGGTGCTGGCGCCGCGCGAGCGCAGCTTTCTCGCAGCCGTGCCCACGCTGCTCGAGAAGCACTTTGACCGCCTGCGGCCTGCCGCCGCCGCGGACCCGGCCGACGGAGCCGCTGAGCCTGCTGCACCCGCTGCACCCGCTGCGCCCGGACCCTGGCTCGATGCCTTCCACAAGGACATCCGGAACGTGCTGCTCGCCGAACTGGACTTCCGATTCCAACCCGTCGAAGGGCTGCTCGACGCCCTTCGCATGAGGCAACCAGAGTCCCATGAATAGATTTCTTCCCTATTTCGTCTTTGCCGCGGGCCTTGCCGTGGTGTGCTGGGTCGGCGCGGGGTATGCCGGCTCGCACGCGCTGGCCTTTGCCGTCACGCTGATCGTCGGCGTGTTCTATGTCATCGGCGGGCTGGAGCTGCACCGCTTCCGGCAGGCGAGCGGCACGCTCGCGCGCGCCGTCGACGGCCTGTCCGAGCCGCCGGCCGATCTCGGCGCCTGGCTGGCACAGCTGCATCCGTCGCTGCGCAACGCGGTACGGCTGCGCATCGAGGGCGAGCGCGTGGGCCTGCCCGGCCCGGCGCTGGCGCCGTACCTCTCGGGCCTGCTGGTGCTGCTCGGCATGCTCGGCACCTTCATGGGCATGGTGGTCACGCTCAAGGGCACCGGCCTGGCGCTCGACAGCGCGACCGACCTGCAGGCGATCCGCAACTCGCTGTCGGCACCGGTGAAGGGCCTGGGCCTGGCCTTCGGCACCTCGGTGGCCGGTGTGGCCGCCTCGGCGATGCTGGGGCTGGCCTCGGCGCTGTGCCGGCGCGACCGCCTGCAGGCCGGGCAGCGGCTGGACAGCCTCATCGCCACGCGCCTGCGCCCCTACTCGCGTGCCCACCAGCGCGAGGCGTCGTTCCAGTTGCTCGAGCAGCAGGCCCGCCTGATGCCGCAGCTGGTCGACCGCATGCAGGCCATGATGGAAACCATGGAGCGGCAAGCCCTGGCGCTGAACGAGCGCCTCGCCGCGGGCCAAGCGCAGTTCCACAGCCAGGCCGAGGCGGTGTATGCCGGCCTGGCTTCGTCGGTCGACAGCTCGCTGAAGCAGAGCCTGACCGAGAGCGCGCGCATCGCCGGTGCGACGATCCAGCCCGTGGTCGAGGCCACCATGGCCGGCATCGCGCGCGAGACCGCCTCGTTGCACGACAGCGTCGCGCGCACGGTTCAGCAGCAGCTCGACGGCCTCACGGTCCGTTTCGAGACCGCGACCGCCGGTGTCGCAGACACCTGGAAGGGCGCGCTGGCCGAGCACCGCAGCACCTCGCAGGCGCTGGTCGCAGACCTGCGCAGCACGCAGGAGCGCTTCGCCGAAACCTTCGAGCAACGCTCGGCCACGCTGGTCGAGAGCGTCTCGGCCCGCCTCGGCCAAACGACCGACGAAGTGGCGGGCAGCTGGGGCCGCGCGCTGGCCGAGCACGAGCGCGTCGGCGCGCAGTTCGCCGCCGAGGCGAAGCAGTCGCTCGCGGCGGCCGCGGCCGATGCCGGGCAGCAGGCGGCCGCGCTGTTGCGCAGCGTCGATGAGGCCCATGCCGGCCTGCAGGCGCAGATCGCCTCGCGCGATGCGGAGCGTCTTGCGGCATGGACCGAGGCCCTGGGCGCGGTGGCCGCCTCGCTGCAGCAGGAATGGCAGCAAGCCGGCACCGAGTCAGAGCGCCGCCAGCAGCAACTGTTCGACGCGCTGGCCGAGTCCGCACGCGGCATGTCGGCCCAGGCCGAAGGCCATGCCAAGAACACCGTGGCCGAGATCTCGCGGTTGCTCGAGGCCGCATCCGAGGCGCCGCGCGTCGCGGCCGAGGTGGTGGCCGAACTGCGCCAGAAGCTCTCCGACAGCATGGCGCGCGACAACGCGATGCTCGAGGAGCGCAGCCGCCTGATGGAAACGCTGGGCACCTTGCTCGATGCGGTGAACCATGCCTCGACCGAGCAGCGCTCGGCCGTCGATGCGCTGGTCGGCGCCTCGGCCGACGTGCTCGAACGTGTCGGCAGCCGCTTCACCGAGCAGGTCGAAGCCGACACCGGCCGGCTGGCCGAGGTGGCCGCGCAGGTCACCGGCAGCGCGGTCGAGGTGGCGAGCCTCGGCGAGGCCTTCGGCCATGCGGTGCAGCTGTTCAGCGAATCGAACGAGAAGCTGGTGGTGCACCTGCTGCGCGTCGAAGGCGCACTCGGCAAGTCGATCGAACGCAGCGACGAGCAACTGGCCTATTACGTGGCACAGGCGCGCGAGGTCATCGACTTGAGCATCATGTCGCAGAAGCAGATCGTCGACGACCTGCAGCAGATCGCGGGCCGGCCTGCGGCAGCGGTGGCGGTGGGAGGCGAAGCGTGATGAGCGCCGCGCCGGGCCGCCCCAAGCAAGCTCGCTCCCGCTTGGCGGGAAGGCGCGCAGCGCCAAGGGTGCACCAGTGAACGACGAGATCGACATCGACGCGGGCGTGGAGCCGGGCGTTCCGGTCTGGGCGGTGTTCGGCGACCTGATGGCTGGGCTGGTCGGCGCCTTCGTGCTGATCCTCGTCGGTGCGCTGGGCATGCAGCTCGACCTGGCCGCGAAGCTGCAGGCCGAGGTGCAGCAGCGCCAGGCCGAGACCCAGCGCCGCGAGGCGCTCGAGCAGGCGCTCGCGGGGCCGCTGGCTGCCGGCCGCGTGACGCTGCGCGACGGCCGCATCGGCATCAGCGGCAGCGTGCTGTTCGCCTTCAATTCCGCCGAGCTGCAGCCCGAGGGGCGGCAGGTGCTCGAGAGCCTCGCCGGGCCGATGGCGGCCTACCTGCGCGCGCGCGATGAAGTGCTGATGGTCAGCGGCTTCACGGACGACCGGCAGATGCGCGCGCCGCGCGACGGCAACCGGCCGTTCGCCGACAACTGGGAGCTCTCGGCGCAGCGCGCGCTCACGGTGACGCGCGCGCTGATCGACGAAGGCGTGCCCTCGGATGCGGTGTTCGCGGCCGCGTTCGGCGCGGAGCAGCCGGTGGCCTCCAATGCCGATGCCGAAGGGCGCTCGAAGAACCGGCGCGTGGAGATGGCGCCGACGCCGAGGCACAAGCCCGGCGCTGCCGCCCATGCCGATGCCCGGCCCCGTGAGTAGCGCTGGAGCGATCGACGCCGCGGCCACGCTCGCGGCCTGGCGCGAGCGTGGTGCGCATCGGCGCGACCCCGTGCGCTTTCGCCTGATCGAGGCGATGGCGCGGCGCACGGCCGGGCACCAGGGCGAGGCGCGGCGGCTGCTCGATGCGCGGCTGGCCGTGCTGATCGATGCCTATGGCCGTGCGCTCGACGAGGCGCCGGCACCGGCGGCGGATGCTGCACCGCCTGCGCGCAGCGGGCTCGCAGAACTGCTCGAGCACATCGCGCGCCATGCGCCGACACCCGATGTCGCCGCGCCCGGTGGCATGGCGCTGGCGGCGTCGGGCTCCGCGCCCGAGCTCAAGGGCGTGCGCTTCTTCAACCGCACCTGGACGCGCCTGCGTGCCGAACGCCGCATCACGCAGTCGCTCGCGCGGGTGCCCGAGAACGCGGGCCCGCTCAACTCGCACCAACTCGTGCACCGCGCGCTGGTGCTCATGCACGAACTCTCGCCCGACTACCTCAACCGCTTCATGGCGCATGTCGATGGGCTGCTGTGGCTCGAGCAACTGCAGGGCCGTGCGGCGCCGCCTGCCGCGAGCGCGGCGAAGGCCGAGGCCCAGCCTCCGTCAAAGCCCACCCCCAGGAAGCGCCCGAAGTCCTAGCCCACCCCGTGCGCGCGCAGCACCGCCTTGAGCCGCCGCACTTCGTGCTGCAGGTCGAGGATCAGCGCGGCGGCATCGAGGCCCACGCCGAAGTCGCGCTCGAGCCGGCGCGCCTCGAGCGCGCATTGCAGGTCGCTGCTCGAAAAGCGCCACTGCTCGGGCGGCTCGGCCGCGGCGATCTGGACGATGCCGACTTCGACGAGTTGCACCACCCATTCGGTGTCGGCGCCACAGGCATGCGCGAGCTCGCTCGCGGCGAGCGGATGCGAAGTGCCCACGGCCGTGGTCACGGTTACTGTCGCCATGCTCAAACTCCCAGGTGCTGGCGTGGGTTGAACGTTGCCGAGGCCTGCGCGAGCTGCTCGTAGGCGCGGCGCACGGCCGGTTCGCCGGCCGGCGGCAGCGCGATGTCGAGCAGCAGGTACAGGTCGCCGGGCTGCTTGCCGCCGAGCCCGCGGCCCTTGAGCCGCAGCTTCAGGCCGCCGCGCGCGTTGGGCGGCACCGTCACCTCGACCGCGCCCCCGGCGGGCACCGGCACCTTCACCTGCGCGCCGAGCGCCGCCTCGGTGGGCGTGACGGGCAGCGTCATGTAGATGTCGCGCTCCTCGACGCGGTAGAGCGGATGCGGCGCAATGCGCACTTCGAGGTACAGGTCGCCCGCCGGCTCGCCGCCGTGCCCTGGCATGCCCTGGCCCGCGAGCCGGATGAACTGCCCGGGACGCATGCCGGGCGGGATCTTCACGCTCAGCGTGCGCGTGTCGAACACGGGGCGGCCCGCGGCGTCGAGCTTCTGCGACCGCAGCGTGATCTCGCGCTCGGCACCCTGGATCGCGTCCTCGAGCGCGATCTCGATCGCTGCATGGTGGTCTTCGCCTCGTGCCCGGTGGTTGCGCCGGGCCGCGCCGCGGCGTTCGGCCTCGCCGAACAGCGACGAGAAGAACTCGCTGAATTCTGCGTGGTCGGCCGGTCCGGCGTTCGGGCCGCGGTGGAACTCGAAGCCGGTGTCCCAGTCCGGCGGCGGCTGGAAGCCAGGCCCGGCCTGTCCGCCGCGCGCCACACGGTCGGCCAGTGCGTCGTAGGCCGCGCGCTTTTCCTTGTCGCGCAGCACGTCGTTGGCCTCGTTGATGTCGCGCATGCGCTGCTCGGCGTCGGCTTCCTTGCTGACGTCGGGGTGGTACTTGCGCGCGAGCTTGCGGTAGGCCTTGCGCACCTCTTCGTCGGAAGCGGTGCGCTCGATGCCCAGGGCGCTGTAGTAGTCCTTGAATTCCATGGTTGTGGTGGGTTGCCCGACGGTGCACAGCCCGGCGCGTCAGGCCAGGGCCGAATCCCCGTCGGCCTGCCGCAACAGCGGCGTTATCGTCCATGTAGGGCCGCTCTTCGAAAAACGCAATGGCTGCGCGTTGCCGAGCAGGCCCAGGTCCATCGGCACCCCGAGCAGCGCCGCGAGCGCATAGAGCGAACCGCCGTGCGCCACCACCAGCACCGGCGCCGGCTGCGCCAGCGCGGCATCGAGCGCGAGCCGCTTGCGCGCCACGAACTGCGCCAGGGTTTCGCCGCCCGCGGGTTCGCAGGCCCAGTCGATGTCGACCGACGAGGTGCCGATCAGCGCGCCGAAGTTCCGCTCGCGCAGCCCCTCCTGGAGGGTGGGCTCGATCCGCAGCACCGCCGCCACGGCATGCGCCGTGTCGTGCGCGCGCCGCGCATCGCTGCAGACGATGGTGCGGATCGGTTCGCCCGCGAGCAACTGCGCGGCGCGCGCCGCCTGTTGCAGGCCGAGTTCGCTGAGCGGCTCGTCCACCGCCTGGAAGATGCGCTGCGCATTGCGGCCGGTCTGGCCGTGGCGCAGGAAGTAGAAATGGTCGCAGGCCGGCGCGAGCGGCTGTTCGGCCGCGATGCGGGCCAGCTGCTCGAGGCCGGGCGACGTGGCGTGGGTGGTGGAAGGGGGCGAAGAAGAGGCGTGGGTCTGCATGAAAGGATTCTGGCTCAGCCAAATGACAGGCCCTTGGGCCGCGCCTGCAGGCGTGCGACGTAGGCGTCGATCTTCGGCCGGTTCGAACGGCTGCCGAAGGCGCGCTGCCAGATGAACATCGAGCCGATCATCACGTCGGCGGCGGTGAACTGCGCACCGAACAGGTAGGGGCCGTTGCCCAGCTCGCGCTCCACCACGTCCTTGGCTTGCTCGAAATCGGTCCAGCCGCGCGCAGCGTGATGTTGCAGGCCGAGCAGGCTATCCCCCATCGCGGGCTCGAGCTGTGCGGTCGAGTAGGCCATCAGCGACAGGTAGCGGCCGCGCTCGGGCGAGCCCACGGGCGGTGCGAGCCGGGCGTGCGGAAACTTCTCGGCCACGTACATGCAGATCGCCGCGTTTTCGAAGAGGCGCGTGCGGCCATCGACGAGCGCCGGCAGCTTGCCCGCCGGGTTGATCTTCAGGTAGTCGGGTTTCTTGTGCGCGCCGTCACGGATGAGCGTGGGCACGATCTCGTAAGCGGCGCCGGCCTCGTCGAGCATCCATTTGGCGATCTGTGCGCGGCTTTGCGGATCGAAATACAGCTTCATGGTCACAAGGCGTCTCCGATGGAAGTCAGAACTTGGGAATCCTCAGGGTCTTGCTGATCATCAAGGTGCCCGAGAGCGCGAACAGCAGCGTGAGCGGATGCAGTTGCCACGGCCCCAGCACCCAGGCGCCGCCCCAGACTGCATCGCCGATGCGGCCCTGCCAGGCCGCCAGCGCGAGCACGCCGACCAGCACCACGCTGGTGGGAATGGGCGTGCCCTCGAAGTACTTGACCTTGTCCGCGCCTTCGGAGAGCGCCTCGGCCGTGACGTTGTAGCGCGCGAGGCGACTCACGCCGCAGCCGACGAAGTAGATCAGCAGCAGGCAGTCCCAGACGCCGTCCAGGCCCGCGGCAAAAGCGAGCGCAGCGGGGGCCACGCCGAAGGAGATCACGTCGGCCAGCGAGTCGAGTTCGCGACCGAGCGCCGAATGGGTCTGCCGCCAGCGCGCGATGCGGCCGTCGAACACGTCGAAAACAAAGGCCGCCGGGGCCAGCGCGGCGGCCCAGTAGAACTGCGTGAGCGACTGGCTCGCCATGAAGGCCATCGCGAGGAAGACTGCACCCACGCCGCAGGCTGCGTTGCCGAGCGTGAAGACATCGGCCAGGTGGAAGCCGCGGATCATCGAGAAATGCCTGCGGACCGGTGCAGCGGGGGGAGGGGTCATGGGGAGCTCCGGAGTCGGCGAATGGCACGAACCTTAACGCAAGCCGCGTGGTCCGCCTGTAGTCGCGCGCCGACGCGTCCGGCCCGGCGTTACAGCCGATACACCCGGGACGCGGCCGCGCCGCCGGGCGCTGGAGCCGGCGCGGCTGCGCTCCTACGATGCCCTTCGTTCCATCCACTCGTCTGAAACCCAAGCACATGACTTCTTCGATTTTCTTCACTCAGCGTCGCACATTCCTGCTCGCCGCCTCCGCGCTGCCGCTTGCGAGCGCCTGCACCGCCGGGCTCGCGAAGCGCCCGGGCGCGCGCGCGGCCGAAGCCGAGGCCGCGCTCGCGGCGCTCGAGGCATCGGTGGGCGCGCGGCTCGGCGTGGCCGCATTCGACACCGGCACCGGCGCCCGCGTGAGCCACCGCGCCACCGAACGCTTCCCGATGTGCAGCACCTTCAAGACGGTGCTGGCCGCGGCCATCCTTGCACGCAGTACGCGCGAGCCGGCGCTGCTGGCGCGCCATGTGCGCTACGCCCGCAGCGACCTGCAGCCCCATTCGCCGATCACCGGCAAGCATCTGGACCAGGGCATGAGCGTGGCCGCGCTCTGCGCCGCGACCGTCCAGTACAGCGACAACGCCGCGGCCAACCTGCTGATGACGATCCTCGGCGGGCCCTCCGCGGTGACCGCCTATGCGCGATCCATCGGCGACACCACCTTCAGGCTCGACCGCTGGGAGGTCGAGCTCAACACGGCGATTCCGGGCGACCCGCGCGACACGACCACGCCCGAGGCCATGGCCGCGAGCGTCGAGCGGCTGGTGCTGGGCGATGCGCTCGGCGCCGCCGAGCGCCGCCAGCTGCAGGAATGGCTGCTCGGCAACACCACCAGCGCCACGCGCATGCGTGCTGGCGTGCCGGCGGACTGGAAGGTGGGCGACAAGACCGGTGGCGGCGATTACGGCACCAACAACGACGTCGGCGTGCTGTGGCCGCCGGCCGGTGCGCCGCTGGTGGTGGCGATCTATCTCACCTTCCCGGCCAAGGACGCGCCGGTGCGCAACGACGTCGTCGCCTCGGCGGTGCGCATCGCGGTGAACGCGCTGCGCGGCTGAGGCTCGCTAGTCTTCACTTGTCCATTCGACCTGCACGCCCAAGCTGCGCAGGTTCTCCGCAAAGCGCGGATGGGCGCGGCGGATCGGCGTGGCGTTGCGGATCTCGGAGCGGCCCTCGATGCTGGCCGCCACCATCAGGAGCGCGATCGCCACGCGGATGATGTAGGGGCTCTCGACCACGGCCGGCGTGAGCGGGCTGCCGCCGAAGGTGATGAGCCGGTGCGGGTCGGACGAGAACACGTGCGCGCCGAACTTCGAGAGCTCGCCGGTCCAGCCCAGCGCGCCGTCGTACACCTTGTTCCAGAACATCGCGTTGCCCTGCGCGCGCACGCCCAGCGCGATGAAGATCGGCAGCAGGTCGACCGGAAAGTAGGGCCAGGGCGCGGCCTCCACCTTGGTAAGCACGTTGCTCGTGAAGGGCGTCTGCACCTTGAGCGGCCCGTTGGTGCTGGCGCGCGACCAGCCGTCCTCGTGCGTGACGGTGACGCCGAACTTGGCGAAGGTGCGGTCGATCAGCGGAAAGTTGGCCGGCGCGCTGTTGCGCACCACCACGTCGCCGCCCGTGATCGCGCCGAGCGCGAGGAAGGTGGTGATCTCGTGGAAGTCCTCGTCGAAGCGGAACTCGCCGCCGCCGAGCGCCACGCCGCCGTGCACCGTGAGCCGCGAAGTGCCGATGCCGTCGATGCGCACGCCCAGCATCGTCATGAAGCGGCAGAACTCCTGCACGTGCGGCTCGGACGCGGCATTGGTGAGGGTGGAGACCCCGTCGGCCGCGGCCGCGCAGAGCACGAAGTTCTCGGTGGTCGTCACCGAGGCGTAGTCGAGCCAGTGCGCCACGGGCCTGAGCCGCTCGCCGTTGCTGCGCACGAGCAGCGAGCCGCTCGCACGTTCCACCTCGCCGCCGAAGTGGCGGAACACCTCGACGTGCGGATCGATCTCGCGCACGCCCAGTGTGCAGCCCTTGACGTTGTCTTCGAGGCGCGCCACGCCGAAGCGCGCGAGCAGCGGCGGCACCAGCATGATCGACGAGCGCATCTCCTCGGGCAGCCGGTCGCGCGCAGGGTCGAACGTCGTGTCGCGGTGGTGCAGTTCGAGCGTGCCCGTGGCGTGGTCCATCTGCGCGTCGCTGCCGAGGCTGCGGAAGATGTCGAGGATCTTGCGCACGTCGGTGATGTCGGGCACGCCATAGAGGCGCAGCGGCTCGCGCGTGAGCAGCGTGGCGCAGAGCACCGGCAGCACGGCGTTCTTGTTGGCGGAAGGCGTGATGCGGCCCCGAAGCGGCGTGCCGCCGTGCACGATGAGGTTGGACATGGGAAGAGGAAAGGAGAGAGGGAAAGCTCAGGCCGCTTCGAGCTGCTGCGCGGCTTCGCGCGGGCTCAGCCCGCGCACCGAGGCCAGGCCTTCTAGCTGGGCCTTGCGCGGACGTGCCTTGCCCTGTTCCCACTTGTAGATGGTCTGCCCCGTCACCCCCACCAGCTTGCCGTAGGCGGCGGCCGAGAGCCCGAGCTTCTCGCGATGCGAGGCCAGGCGGCTGGCACTGAAGCGCCGCGGCGGGGCGGAATCGGCTTCGTCGTCGGCCGGGGCCGCGGCGCGCGCGCTTCCCTTGGCGGTGCGGCGCAGTTCCTTCTCGAGCTGGTCGACCTGCCGGCGCAGTGCGGCGATCGAGGCACGGTGCAGGGTGGACGCTTTTCTGAGCGCCTCGACCTCGGTGCGCACTTCCTTGCGGGCGACGCGGGTGATCTCGGCTTTCAGGATGGAGGCAATATTTGGCATGGTGCGCATTTTGCACATCCGCGAAGGCACTCTGACCGCACGCCGTGCGGTAACGGTCGCTTACAGCTTCTCAGAGCACGAACCAGCCGACCGCGACGAAGTGGCTCGCGGTGCCGCCGAGCACGAACAGGTGCCAGGCGCCATGGGCATGCCGGAAGCCGCGGCGATTGCGATAGAACACCGTGCCCACGGTGTAGAGCACGCCGCCCGCCAGCAGCCATGCCAGGCCGCCGCCGTCGAGCCGTGCGGCCAGCGGCGCTGCCGCGAGCACGCCGAGCCACCCCATGCCGAGGTAGAGCGACAGCGGCGGCTTCGAGGACGTGTCGCCGGCCTGCCGGAGTTCGCGCGCAATGCCGAACACCGCCGCGCCCCATGCGGCGGCGAGCAGCAGCCAGCCCCAGGGGCCCCGCAGCGTGACGAGCGCGAACGGCGTGTAGGTGCCCGCGATCAGCAGGTAGATGGCGCAGTGGTCGGCACGCTCCCAGAACCGCTTCAGCTTCCCGCGCGTGCTGTGGAACAGCGTCGAGGCCGCGTACAGCGCCACCGCCGAGAGCGAAAACACCAGCGCGCCCGCAATGCGCGCGGCATCGCCGGTGGGCAGTGTCTTGGCCAGCAGCAGCGCCGTGGCCGGCAGCGCGAGCAGCAGGCCCAGCAGATGGCTGTAGCCGTTGAGCCTTTCGCCGGGGTACATCGCGACAGCGCAGTCCTGGTGAGGTCGGGTGGAGGAGGGGCCTGCCGATGCTAGGCAGGCCGCGTGACCGCACGGTGACTGTGCCGCGGCGGTGCTGCGGTGCGGCCGCGCTCAGGCCTCGAACGCGCCGTGCAGCGCCTGCGCGATCTCCGCCACCAGCGCGTCGCGCTGCGGCGCCGGGCGCCAGAAGGCGCGTGTCGCCACGCCCTTGGTCTCCCATTCGGGATGGCTGCGCGCGGGCCGCGCCGCGCGCACCGCCGCGGCGGTGGCGCGCGTGGCCGTGCCGTCTTCGGTGCCGGGTGCTGCGGCCGCGATGCGGTCGGTGGCCGCATGGCCACGCTGCTCGAGCGCGTGCGTGAGCTTCAGTTGCCAGGCCACCACCGCGAACAGCACACCGTCCTCGACCGTGAGCTCGTGCAGGTCGCGCAGCCGGTTCGCCAGCTTGCGGCCGAGCGGCCCCCAGCCCTGCGACACCGCGCCGCCGATGGCGCCGCCCATCGCGGCGCCCGCGCCGAGCGAGATGCCGGCCACCGCGAGGTCGGCCACCACGCCCACCGCCGCACCGATCACGGCGCCCTTGCCGAGCCGCAGGCCGGCCTCCTTCATGGCTTCGGGGCTGAAGAAGTCGAGCGACCAGCGGCCTTCCACCAGCGGCAGCGGCGCCTCGCTCGCATCGTCCTGCCGAAAGCCGAACAGCGCGAGCAGGTCGTCGGTGCAGTGCTGTGCCTTGTCGAATACCTCTTTCTGCAGGGCCGCGACGATCGTCTTGCGCCGTTGCAGGTCGGCGAACTCGTGCGCCGGCACCGTGCGGCGCAGCGCGGCCGCGTCGACCAGCCACTGCGCGATGCGCGTGCAGGCCGCATCACGGCGCTCGGCGGCCTCGGCCGCGAGCGAATCGACCACGGCGCGCAGCAGCTCGCGCCGGTCGCGCAGCAGCGTGGCAAGGTCGTTGTAGAGCTCGCGTTCGGCGCCCACGAAGGGCGCCGCGGCATCGAAGCGCACCTGCACGTGCAGGCCATAGGCCGAGAGCAGCTCCTTCCAGGCCGCCTCGCGGCTCGCCGCATCCCGCACGAAGTTCAGCACCGGCAGCACCGGCCGCGCACAGGCGTTGAGCAGCTCGATCTCGTCGCGGAACTTGGGCAGCACCGCCTCGCGCACGTCGATCACCAGGAACGCGGCATCGATGTCGAGCATGGTGCGCAGCACCTTGGCCTCTTGTTCGAACACGCCGTGCGCTTCGGGGCCCTGCAGGAACTGGCGGATGCGTTCGGGCGGCGTGGCCTTGGTGTCGTAGCCCGCGAGGTGCTCGCGCAGCGCCACCGCGTCCTCGAGGCCCGGCGTGTCCAGGAAGCGCACCGCGGGCCGGCCGTTCACCTCGAGATCGACCGACTCGACATGGCGCGTGGTGCCGGGCCGCTGCGACACCTCGCCAAAGCCGGCGCGCCGCGTCAGCGTGCGCAGCAGCGAGGTCTTGCCGGCATTGGTGTGGCCGACCACGGCAATGCGGATGGGTGGGGCTTCGTTCGTCATGTCGTCGCGGCCAGCGCCTGCAGTGCGTCATCGAGGCGCGGCGTGGCCGCGACCCGCGGTGCGAGGCCGGTCTCGGCGAGCCAGTCGGTCCAGCGCTCGACGGGCCCCGCGCCGGCCAGCCAGAGCCGGCACTCGCCGCAATGGGCCAACAGTTCGCGCACGAAGCGCTCGGTGCCGCGGTCGGGGCTCGAGGCGGCATGGCACACCAGCAGCACGGCGCGCGGATGCGCCTGCGCGAGCAGGTCGAGCACTTCGCGGCGCGCGGGCGCGCTGCCGTCGATGCGCCGCACCTCGGCGGCGGCCGGCAGGCCTTCGGGCGACCATGCCATGTCGGGCGGCAGTTCGAAGCCGAGCACGAAGAGCGCGTCGTCATGCCATTCGGAAGGCGCGAGGCCCGCGGGCACCGCACCGCGCGCATGCCCCGGGTCGGCATCGACGATCGTGGGCGGCACCAGCGCCGCCAGGCGGTCCGCCAGCCTGCGGTAGTAGGGCGTGTGCCAATCCGGCTGCAATGCGCTGCGGCGGCGCCGCCACACCAGGGCGCTCAGCAGTACCAATGCGACGCGCGGCAGCAGTCCGTAGACCACGATGCAGCCGGTGAGCCATAGCGCCCAACTGCGCTGGCCCGAGGCGCCGGCCACGGGAGAGAGAACGGTCGCGGCTTCGGGCACCGGAAAGCCGATCTGCGCCGGCGCCCAGCCCAGCAGCTGTACGGCGCGCACGAAGAACGCAGGGTCGAGGATGGTGGTTTCCCAGCTCAGCGTGTAGCTGCGGAACGCCAGCGCGAACAGCAGCGCGGCAAGCACCACGGCGAACGAGAGCGCCCAGATGCCATGGCTGACCAGCCCGAAGGCCCAGGGCAGCAGCCGGGCGCGCGCGAGCAGGTCGGTGGCCGAGCGCACCAGCAGCGGCGCCTGGCCGCGGCGCCCGCCCGCGACGCGCGCAGTGAGCGACAGCCAGAGCGACCCGAGCGATGCGCCATTGAAGACGCCCGCCGGCAGCCACAGCCCCACGAGCCAGAGCAGCAGCGTGAGCGCATGCAGCCCCAACAGGCTGGCGAGCGCGACGATGACGTTGATGTGCCGCTCACCGCTGCCGACCACGTTGCCGGCCAGCCCGAGCCCGGCGATGACGATGAGCGCCACGAGCCCGAGCAGCACCCAGGGTGCCCACTGGCGCGCGCGCGTCAGTTCGGCCGAGAGCCCGATGCGTTCGCCAAGCGAAAGCGCTCGGGCAGTGATCTGCGCGTGGCGGTCGGTGTTGGGGGAAGAAAGGGCGATGCGCATGGCTTGCGCATCGTCGAGCGGACCTTGCTGTTCGGTCCAGCGGATCGCTTCGGTGACGACCGCATCGGTAAAAACTGGTTCGCGCAATGCGGTGTTGGTCAACAGGGTCCCTTCGCTCTTTGGCCCTGCAAATTATGCCAACGCCCGGTAGCGACATGACTCGAGGCCGCCGCCTCGCGCTGAAGGAGGCACCACCGGCGGCCCGCAAGCCGGGTCCGCGGTGTGCCGATGACCGGTCAGCGCAGGCCGAAGAACGAAAGCACAGCGACCACGACCACGACCAGACCGACGATATAGATGATGGAATTCACGCGAGGACTCCTCTTTGTTGACGACAGCGCCAGCATCGCGCCCAGGGTGGCGCGGGGCTGTCGGCAAGAGACGGCCTGTGCTGTAGGACTCGCCAAGGGCCGGGCGAGCGCCAGTGCCGCGGCGCGCCGCCTCAGGCGCGCCGCTTGCGCGGCGCGGGTGCGGGCAGCGCCCGCTCCAGCAGCCACAGCATGGCCGAGCGCACCTCGGCCGCATCGGCACCGCCATCGATCTCGAGTGCGGCGCGGTCGAAGGCGGCCGACAGCAGGCGCGCGAGCGCATCGAGCGGCACCTCTGCCTTGCCGGTCTGCAGCTGCGCCAGCCCTTCGCGCAGCGAGGCCGCCGACGTCGCATCGTCGATCGCCGTGATCTCCTCGCGGCCCAGCACCGCGGGGCCGTCGATCAGCAGCAGCCGGGTGCGGCCCGGCGCGGTCATCGCGTCGAGGTAGGCCTTGCTGCCTTCGAGCAGCGCATCGCGCGGGGCGAGCGGCGCCGGCGCGGCGGCTTCGATGCAGGCGGCCACGGCTTCGGCCTCGCGTACCAGCACCTGGCGGAACAGGTCGCGCTTGTCGGCGAAGTGGTGGTAAAGCGCGCCGCGCGTGATGCCGGCGGCCTCTGCGATCTCGGGCGTGGAGGTGTCGCCGTAGCCCTTGCTGACGAAGAGGGCGCGCGCGGCGTCGATCAACGCCAGTCGGGTGGTTTCGGTGCGTTCGCGGTTGGTGCGGGGTGTGGCCATGACGTTCCAGGTCATTTACATACAGACTGTCTGTAGATAAGATTCAACTTACATGCAGTTTGTATGTTAATTGAAAGGAACCAGCCATGAAAGTGACGAGCTACTACCCGGTGATCATGACCCGCGATGTCGCGCAGACCGCGGCCTTCTATCAGGCGCATTTCGGCTTCGTGCCGCTGTTCACGAGCGACTGGTACGTGCACCTGCAGCTGGAGGGCGGGCCTGCGGTCAACCTCGCGGTGCTCGACGGCCGCCACGAGACGATCCCCGAAGCGGCGCGCGGGCAGGTGGTGGGCGGGCTGCTGCTCAATTTCGAGGTCGACGACCCCGATGCGGCGCACGACCGGCTTGCCGCGGCCGGGCTGCCGATCCTGCTGCCGCTGCGCGACGAGGCCTTCGGACAGCGCCACTTCATCACGCGCGACCCGAACGGCGTGCTGATCGACATCATCAAGCCGATTCCGCCGAGCGCGGAATTCGCGGCCCAGTACGAGGCGGGCGCGCTGCCGGGCTGAGAAGCCGTGAACTGAAGCCCGCTCAGGCGCGCAGCGCCTCCTCGGCCTCGCCCTCGTCGAGGTCCTCGCCGAGGAAACCGCCGCTCTGGTGCGCCCACAGGCGCGCATAGAGCCCGCCCTTGGCCATCAGCGTGCGGTGGTCGCCTTCTTCCACCACGCGGCCTTCGTCGAGCACCACGAGCCGGTCCATGGCCGCGATGGTCGAGAGCCGGTGCGCGATCGCGATCACGGTCTTGCCCTCCATCAGCCGGTAGAGGCTCTGCTGGATGGCGGCCTCGACCTCGGAGTCGAGCGCGCTCGTGGCCTCGTCGAGCAAAAGGATCGGCGCGTCCTTCAGCATCACGCGCGCAATGGCCACGCGCTGGCGCTGGCCGCCCGAGAGCTTCACGCCGCGCTCGCCGACGTGCGCGTCGTAGCCGTGGCGGCCGTGTGCATCGCCGAGCGTCTGGATGAAATCGTGCGCCTCGGCGCGGCGCGCGGCGGCCTCGATCTCTTCGCGTGTGGCGTCGGGGCGGCCGTAGGCGATGTTGTCGGCCACCGAGCGGTGCAGCAGCGAGGTGTCCTGCGTGACCATGCCGATGTGGGTGCGCAGCGAATCCTGCGTCACCTGAGCGATGTCCTGCCCGTCGATCAGGATGCGGCCGCTTTCGAGGTCATGGAAGCGCAGCAGCAGGTTCACCAGCGTCGACTTGCCCGCGCCCGAGCGGCCGACCAGGCCGATCTTCTCGCCGGGGCGCACCACCAGGTTCAAGTCGTCGATCACGCGGCGGCCGGCGTCGGCATAGCGGAAGCTCGCATGCGCGAAGCGCACTTCGCCGCGCGGTACCTCGAGCACGCCGGCGCCCGGCGCGTCGAGCACGGTGCGCGCGCGCGACAGCGTCTTCATGCCGTCCTGCACCGTGCCGATGTTCTCGAACAGGCTGGTCATCTCCCACATGATCCAGTGCGACATGCCCTGCAGGCGCAGCGCCATCGCGGTGGCCGCCGCCACGGCGCCGACGCCGACCGTGCCCTGCGACCAGAGCCACAGCGCCATGCCCGCCATGCCGGCGGTGAGGCCCATGCTGAGCGCGTGGTTGACGATCTCGAACGCGCTCACGAGCCGCATCTGGCCGTAGCCGGTGTGCATGAAGTCGCGCATGGCGTCGCGCGCAAAGCCGGCCTCGCGCTGCGTGTGCGAGAACAGCTTGACGGTCGCGATGTTGGTGTAGGCATCGGTGATGCGGCCGGTCATGAGCGCGCGCGCATCGGCCTGCGCCTTGCCGATCTTGCCGAGTCGCGGCACGAAATACGCGAGCGAGGCCGCATACAGCACGAGCCAGACGACGAAGGGCAGCACCAGCTGCAGGTCGAGCACGCTCACCAGCACGACGATGGTCACGATGTACACACCCATTGCCACCACCACGTCGGCCAGCACGAACACCGTGTCGCGCACGGCAAGCGCGGTCTGCATCACCTTGGCGGTGATGCGGCCCGCGAATTCGTCCTGGTAGAAGGCCATGCTCTGGCCCAGCATCAGGCGGTGGAAGTTCCAGCGCAGCCGCATCGGCAGGTTGATCGCCAGCGTCTGGTGCTTCACGATGGTCTGCAGCGCCACCACGCCGATGCTGATCGCGAGCAGCGCACCGAGCCAGCCCAGCGTGTTCCCGCGGTCGTCCCAGAGCCGCGACGGCTCCTGGCCGCCGAGCCAGTCGACCACGCGCCCGAGAACCCCGAACAGCAGCGCCTCGAACCCCGACATGAGCGCCGTGAGCGCTGCCATCGCGGCGATCTTGAGGCGCACGCCCCGGGTGCAGGCCCAGAGAAAGGCGAAGAATCCGGTCGGCGGCAGAGCGGGTTCGGCGGCGGGGTAGGGATGAATCAGTTTTTCAAAGAAACGGAACAAGACGGGGGATCTCCAGCGGAATCGAGCCCCGGACTCTAGCCGGGACGGCTTTTCCCTGCCCCGGAAAGGTGCGTTCCGACAGCTTCGAGCGTCTTTCCTACGCAGGTGCGCCCGCAATAGCAACCCGTAAGGTCAATTAAAAGAGTAGGGTCGGGAATACCCCAAGATTCTCGCTATATCCCGCATTCGCGCGGCGGCCCGAGTCGTATTCAGGAGCCCGTTGCCATGTCCACCCCCCAATCACTCACCCGTTCACAGATCGATTTCGTTCATGGCGACTTCGAAGCCCTGGCCTCCCACATGCGCCATTGCGCGCGTGCCCACGGCCCGTGGTTCTCGATGCAAAGCCACATGCAGCGCGCCCGTGCGCTGGCTGCGGGCCGGATCGTCACGCTGGCCTGCGTCGTAGCCGCGCTCGGCATCGTCCTGTTCGCCTTCGCTTGAGGGCGGCCGCGTCGAGGGTGCTCTCGTGAGCGCCGCTTTCGTCGTTGACCGGCTCGCCAACCTGAGTGCCTACGCGCGCGCGCTGCTGCTCGCGCCGCACGATCCGGTGGCGCCCCCGATCCGGGCCGAACTCTTCGGCACACAGCGCTTCGAGCAGCACGGCCACAGCCTGGCGCGCGCCCAGCCGGTCGAGGCCGACCCGCGCCGCGCGCGCGAGGGCGCGCCGTTTTTCCCGCGGGTGGACGAAAACCTCGAATCGCTGCGCCAGGCGTTCGACTACATCGCGCTCATTTCGCAAAGCGGGCGCTACGTGTCGCCTGCGGCCGAATGGCTGCTCGACAACTTCCACCTGGTCGAAGCGCAGCTGCAGCAGATCCACGAAGGCGTGCCGCGCAGCTACTACGCGCGCCTGCCCAAGCTCGCCACGCCGCCGCTCGCGGGCCTGCCGCGCGTATATGGCATTGCGTGGGCTTACGTGGCACACACCGACAGCGTGCTCAACAACACGCTGTTCACGGCCTTTCTCAACGCCTACCAGGACATCGACGAGCTCACGCTCGGCGAACTCTGGGCGCTGCCCACCACGCTGCGCGTGGTGTTGCTCGAGAACCTGCGCCGCGTGGCCGAAAGCATCGCCGAGAACAAGGTGGCGCGCGAGATCGCGCATGCCGTCTGGGACGCGGCGCCGCATCTGTCGGCGCAAGACCTCGACACGCTGTACCGCGCATTGCAGAGCCACGACCTGCAGGACGCCTACCTCACGCAGCTGTGGCAGCGCCTGCCGGTGGAGCAGGGCGAGGCCATGCCCGCGCTCGTGCGCTGGACCGAACTGCATTGCCCCAACGGGCCCGCGCTGATCGGCGAAGCGCACAACGCGCAGGCCGCGGCCAACCTCACGGTCGGCAACATCATCACCACGCTGCGCATGATCGGCCAGGTCGAGTGGAGCGACCTGATCGAACCCGTCAGCCGTTCGCTGCGCGTGCTGCGCGGCCTGCCGAGCTTTGCCGACGAAAGCGAGCGCACGCGCCAGCAGATCACGCATGCGATGGAGCGGGTCGCGCACGACAGCGGCCGCTCCGAGCGCGAAGTGGCCGAGGCCGTGGTTCGGCTCGCGGCCGCTGCCGCAGCAGCCGGCGCCGATCCTGCCGACCAGGGCGATCGCGCCGATGGCACGGCCGGCTACCACCTTTTCGGCCAGGGCCGCGCCGTGCTGGTCGCGGCGCTGCAGGCCAACGCGGCGGCGAGCGGCATCGGCCGTCCGGCGAGGACGGCCCGGCCGCCGCAAAGCCGCAGCGGCTGGCGCCTGCCGGCCTATGTGCTGTTCGTCGTGCTGGGCACCGTGGGGCTGCTGGCGAGCGTGGCGCACGGCCTGCCGCCGCCGCGCGGCTGGACCACCATCGCCGCGATGGCGCTGCTGGCCTGGCCGCTTTCCGAGGCGCTGATCGCGCTGGCGCAGCGCATCATGGCCGAGTCGGTGCGCGTGCAGGCATTGCCGCGCCTCGACTTCGCGGCCGGCATTCCCGAGAAGCACCGCACGCTCGTCGTCATTCCCACGCTGTTGAGCTCGCCCGCGAACAACGCGCAGCTCGCCCATCGGCTCGAACTGCACTGGCTCGCGAACCGCGAGGCGCATGCGCAGTTCGCGTTGCTGACCGACTGGGCCGATGCGGCGCACGCCTCGCTGCCGCAGGACGCGCCGCTGCTGGCCGATGCCAACCGGCGCATCGACGCGCTCAATGCGAAATATCCGCCGCCCGCCGGCATGGCCGCGCGCTTCCTGCTGCTGCACCGGCCGCGCAGCTGGAGCGGCACCGAAGCACGCTGGATGGGCTGGGAACGCAAGCGCGGCAAGCTCGAGATGCTGGTGCGCCTGCTGGCCGTCGGCGACGCCAGTGGCTTTCTGCCGCTGGCGCCGGGCCAGCAACTGGCCGCCGGGCGAACGCCCTACGTGCTCACGCTCGACAGCGACACCGGCCTGCCGCCGGGCGTGCTGCGTGACCTGGTGTCGATCGCGGCCCATCCGCTGAACGCGCCCGAGGTCGACCCGCAGAGCCGGCGCGTGGTCGCGGGCTTCGGCATCCTGCAGCCGCGCATCGTGACGCCGTTTCCCAAGCGCAGCGAACGCTCGTTCTTCCACTGGATGTTTGCCGGGCAATGCGGGCTCGACCCGTACGGCAGCGGCGCGTCCGACATCTACCAGGACGTGTTCGGCAGCGGGTCCTTCACCGGCAAGGGCCTGCTGAACGTGCGCGCGGTGCATGCCGCGCTCGACAACCGCCTGCCCGACGGCGCGGTGCTGAGCCACGACCTGCTCGAGGGCAGCGTCGCGCGCTGCGCCATGGTGAGCGACGTGGTGCTGATCGAGGACCATCCGCACCATGCCGGCGTGGCCGCCTCGCGCGTGCACCGCTGGGTGCGCGGCGACTGGCAACTGCTGCCGTTGATCTGGCGCGCCGGGCGCTTCGGCATCGATGCGCTCGGGCTCTGGAAGATGGGCGACAACCTGCGCCGCTCGCTGGTGGTGCCTGCCTCGTTCGCGCTGCTGGTTCTGGTGATCTTCACTGAGGCGATGCCGCTGGCATGGGCGATCGCCGCGGTCGCCTCGGCGCTCACGCTCGGGCCGCTGCTCGGCGCACTGGCCGGGCTGGTGCCCACGCGCCGCGCCATCGAGCTGCGCCATTTCTTCGACGTCGGCGCGGTCGAGCTGCTGCGCGCCATGGCCGGCGCAGCCTGGCAGTTCGTGCAGCTGGCGGCACAGTCGCGCCTGCTGCTCGATGCGATCTTTCTCGCGACATGGCGGCTCACCGTGAGCCGCAGGCACCTGCTCCAGTGGACCACGACAGCCCAGGCTGAGGCCCAGTCCAGCCAGCGGCTGCCGCCGTTCCTGCGCAATGCGGCGCTCGCCAGCGTGCTCTGCCTGGTGCTGGCCGTGGCCGCGGCGCGCTGGAGCGCCTACCCGGTGGCAGGGCCGCTGCTGTTCCTCGTCTGGGCGCTGGCGCCATTCGCCGCCTGGTGGGGCAGCCGCGTCGCCGCGAAGGCACCCGACCCGTTGAGCGCCGAACAGCGCAGCTATCTCGAAAAGCTCGCGCACGACACCTGGCGCTTCTTCGAACACGTGGTCGGTCCGGACGACAACCACCTGCCGCCCGACAACCTGCAGCTCGAGCCGCAGCCGACCATTGCCCACCGCACATCGCCGACCAACATCGGCATGTACCTGCTGGCCACCTGCTGTGCGCGCGAGTTCGGCTGGATTGACACCCCGGCGCTGCTTGCGCGGCTCGCGGCCACGCTCGACACCGTGGACCGCATGCAGAAGCACCGCGGCCATCTCTTCAACTGGTACGACACCCAGACGCTGCGGCCGCTGCCGCCCGACTACGTCTCCAGTGTGGACAGCGGCAACCTCGCCGGCCACCTGGTGGCCGTGGCCGAGGCCTGCCGTGCCTTCGCTGTGGAAGCGGGCTGCCAGCGCCCTGAGCAGACGGCGCTGCACGCGCTGGCACGGCGCTGCGACGCGCTGCACACCGGCATGGACTTCAGCGGCCTGTACGACCCGAAGCGCCACCTGTTCCACATCGGCCTGCGCGTCGAGGAGAACATGCTCGACGCGAGCTACTACGACCTGCTGGCCTCCGAGTCGCGGCTGTTGAGCTTCCTTGCGATCGCCAAAGGCGATGTGCCCCGGCGCCACTGGACGGCGCTCGGCCGGCCGTTCCTGCTGGTGGGGTTCCAGCCCGGGCTCAAGTCGTGGTCGGGCTCGATGTTCGAGTACCTCATGCCCGCGCTCGTGATGTCCGAGCCCGCCGACGGCCTGCTGCAGGTGGCCAACAGCGCGGCCATCGCCGAGCAGCAGGCCTTCGGCCGGTCGCTCGACCTGCCGTGGGGCGTTTCGGAGTCGGCCTATTTCGGGCAGGACCATTCGCTCGCCTACCAGTACTCGCCGTTCGGCGTGCCGCGCCTGGCGCTGCGCCGCACGCCGCCCACCGACCGCGTGGTGGCGCCCTATGCCAGCGCCATGGCGGCCGTACTGGCCCCGGCCGCCGCGGTGGCCAACCTCGAACGGCTCGAAGCCATGGGCGCGCGCGGCGAGTTCGGCTTTCACGACGCGGTCGACTTCACCGCCTCGCGCCAGGCCAAGGGCGAGGCGTTCACCGTGGTGCGCAACTTCATGGCGCACCACCAGGGCATGTCGCTGGTCGCGCTGTGCCACGTGCTGCGCGCCGAGGCGCCGCGCCGCTGGTTCGCAAGCGCCGCGCTGGTGCAGGCGCACGAATCGCTGCTGCATGAGCGCACGCCGCGGCAGATCATCGGCAGCGCCGACCCGCGCACGCCGCCCGAGCCGAGCGTGGCCGAGCTCGCGCCGCTGTTCCAGCCGCGCACGGTCAACCCGATGGTGCCTGGCTTCCAGCCCACGCACCTGCTGTCGAATGGGCGCTACACCGTGGCGCTGCGCGCCAATGGCGCGGGCGTCAGCCGCTGGCACGCGTTCAACGTGACCCGCTGGCGCGACGACCCGCTGCGCGACAGCCACGGCACCTTCTTCTATCTGCGCGACATCGAAACGGGGCAGACGCCATCCGACCTCGTCTCGCTCACCGCGCTGCCGGCGCCGGGCGCCGGCTGGACCTACCGCACCCGCTTTCTCGCCGAACAGGTGCAGTTCGATGCCTCGAGCGACGGCCTGCAGGTGCGCACCACGGTGCTGATCAGCCCCGAAGACGACACCGAGCTGCGCAACATCACGCTGCACAACACAGGCAGCGTGACCCGCACGCTCGAGCTCGTCTCGTACTTCGAGCCCGTGCTGTCCTACCCCAAGGCCGACGAGGCGCATCCGGCCTTTGCCAACCTGTTCGTCGAATCGCACTGGGAACCGGCCTGGCGCGCGCTGCTGCTCACGCGCAAGCCGCGGCTGCACGGCGACCCGGTGGTGGCCGCCGCGCACTTTCTTGCCTCGGTCGACGCCCACGTGCTGTCGGTCGACTGCATGACGGACCGGCGCGCCTTCATCGGCCGCAACCGCTCGCTCGCGAGTCCCGCGCTCGATGCCCAGCCACTGGCGGCCGACGGCACGCCGGTGAACGGCCTCGACCCCATCGCCTGCCTGCGCGTGCGCCTGTCGATCGCGGCGGGCGCGACCGCGCGCCTGAGCTTCGCGACCGCCGCCGACAAGAGCGTCGAAGCGCTGATGCCGAGCATCGACCGCTACCTGGAGCCGATGCACGTCGAGCGCGCCACGCGCATGGCCGCCACGCTGGCGCAGGTGCGGCTGCGCGACCTGCGCATCGCGCCCGCGCAGACCTTCGCCCTGCAGGACCTGACGACCATCCTCACCTACACCACGCCGCGCGCGACCACGAACCGCGGCGTCGTCGACCTGCGGCAGCTCTGGCGCTTCGGCATCTCGGGCGACAAACCCATCGTGCTGGTCGCGATCCACTCGATGATCGGCCTGGGGCTGGTCAACGCGCTGCTGCGCGCGCAGCCGTGGTGGGGCTTTGGCGGCGTGGCCTGCGACCTGGTGGTGCTCAACGGCGAGCCCAACGCCTACCTGATGCCGCTGCAGCGCGAGATCGAGGCCCTGCGCCAGCGCGTCGCGCACCAGACCGAGAACAGCTTTCCGCGCAACGACACGGCCGGCTTCTACCTGCTGCGCGAGCAGGAGGTGTCCGCCTCGGAAAAGGCCGCGCTGTCGAAGCTGGCACGCGTGGTGTTCACCGCCGACGGACGCTCGCTCGAAACGCAGGTGGCGGCGCTGCACGAAGCCGCAGCCGAGACGCCGGCGGCAGCGCCGCGTGCCGCGCTCCTGGCCCGTCCCGCGGTAGAGCGGTCCGTGCAGGCCGCGGCCGACGAAGCAGCGCCCGCCGGAAGCTTCGACGCCGAGAGCGGCGAGTACCGCTTCGACGTCGATGCGGCGCACCGCACACCGCGCCCCTGGATCAACGTGATCGCGAATGCCGCGTTCGGCTTCCAGGTGTCCGAATGGGGCACCGGCTTCACCTGGGCCGGCAACAGCCGCATGCACCAGGTCACGCCCTGGTCGAACGACCCGGTGCAGGACCCGGCCTTCGAGCACTACCTGCTGCAGGACATCGCCTCCGGCGTGCTGCTGCCGCTCACGCCCGCCGGGCAGGGCGCGTCGGCGCCGGACGACGGCAGCGAGGTGCGCCACCACGTGCGCCATGGCCAGGGCTACACGGTGTTCGAATGCCGGCAGCAGGCGCTGGCCCTCGAGACCACCTTCTTCGCGGACCGCGACGAGCCGGTCAAGCTGGTGCATGTGCGCGTGCACAACCAGGGCACCGGCACGCGGCGGCTGCGCGCGCTCGGCATGGTCGAGTGGCAGTTGGGCGCTGCACGCGGCGAACGGCGGACTGTGCATTGCTGGAAGCCCGAAGACCAGGGCGCGGTGTTTGGCCAGCAGCGCGAGGCGAGCGCCGGCTTTGGCGGCAGCACGGCCTTCCTGCTGCTCGCGGGCCTGCCGGGCGCCACCGAGTGGACCTGCGACCGCAGCGAGTTCTTCGCCGGGCGCGGCATCGTCGAAGTGCCCGACGCGCTGGCGCAGCGCGCCGGTGGCGGGCTCGACGCGTGTGCGGCCATCGGCGGCGAGTTCGTCGTCGGGGCGGGCGAGAGCGCCAGCTTCACTTTCGTGCTGGGCCACGCCGGCGACGCTGATGCCGCGTTGGCGCTGGCCCGCCGCTGGCGCGAGCGCGACGTGCCCGAAGCCCTGGCAAAGGTGCGCGGCTTCTGGGACGAGCTGCTGGGCCGCCTGCAGGTGCGCACGCCCGACCCGCTGTTCGACGCCATGGTCAACCGCTGGCTCATCTACCAGACCCTGGCCTGCCGGCTCTGGTCGAAGGCCGGCTTCTACCAGGCCGGTGGCGCCTTCGGCTTTCGCGACCAGCTGCAGGACGCCATGGCCTTTGCGCTCACCGATCCGTCGCGGCTGCGCGAGCAGATCCTGGTCAATGCGGCGCGCCAGTTTCCCGAAGGCGACGTGCAGCACTGGTGGCACATGCCCGGCGGTGCCGGCGTGCGCACGCATTTCTCGGACGACCTGCTGTGGCTGCCCTTTGCGACCGCGCACTACGTCGAGGTGACCGGCGACAAGGCGCTGCTCGACCACGCCGTGGGCTTCATTGAAGGCCCCGCGATTCCCGATGGCGCCGAAGACGCCTATTACGCGCCGCAGTACAGCGGCCGCATGGCGAGCGTGTTCGAGCACGGCGCGCTGGCCATCGACCGCAGCCTGGCCACCGGCGTGCATGGCCTGCCGCTGATGGGCACCGGCGACTGGAACGACGGCATGAACCGCGTCGGCCATGAAGGCCGCGGCGAATCGGTCTGGCTGGCGTGGTTCCTGTGCAGCGTCGTCGCGCAGTTCGCGCCGATCGCGCAGGGCCGCGGCGAGCACGCGCGCGCCGCGCGCTGGAACGAGGCGCGCCGCGGCTGGATCGTCGCGCTGCACGATGCCGGATGGGACGGCGCCTGGTTCCGCCGCGCCTTCTTCGACAACGGCGCGCCGCTCGGTTCGTCGGCCAACGACGAGTGCCGCATCGACCTGATCGCGCAGGCCTGGTCGGTGCTCTCGGGCGCCTCGGACGAGGCCCACACCGTGCCGGCCATGGCCGCCGTCCGGCGGCACCTTCTCGACGAGCCCGCCGGCCTGCTGCGCCTGCTGACCCCGCCCTTCGCCCAGGCGAGCGACAACCCCGGCTACATCCAGGCCTACCCGCCCGGTGTGCGCGAGAACGGCGGCCAGTATTCGCACGGGGCCGTCTGGGCGCTGATGGCCCAGGCGCTGCAGGGCGACCACGAGGCGGCATGGCAGAGCTTCGAGGGCCTGAGCCCGGCGCACCGCGCGGTGCACCCCGAGCGCGGGCCCGCCTACGAACTGGAGCCCTACGTGATGGCCGGCGACATCTACGGCGCCGCGCCGTATGTCGGCCGCGGCGGCTGGAGCTGGTACACCGGCTCGGCCGCATGGCTGCACCGCGCCGCCGTCGAAACGCTGCTGGGCCTCAGCGTCAAGGGGCGCCTGCTGTCGCTGACGCCGCGCGTGCCCGCGCACTGGCCGGGCTTCGAGATCGCGCTGCGGCTCGGCGCACGGCGCCTGGCGCTGCAATGGGGAACGCCCGGCGATGCCGCCACGCCCACGCACCACGCCGCCGCCGGGGAATGGATCGACTGGCAGGCGCTGCCGGCCGACGCCGTGCTGCGGGTCGAAGGGTTTCCCGTGGAGAAACAGAGTGGTGCGCCTTAGCAGGCTGTTGAATTTCGGCCTTGGACGCCGATGCTGGTACTGGCGACGTGGTTCGTGGGGATGTTTACCGGCTG
>NZ_JBDGIV010000020.1:0-69060 GCF_057657255.1 Variovorax sp. Soil_C_19
CGCACGACGCAGTGTGTGCGTCGGCACACACAAGGCGTGCAACGCGGAGTTGGCCGCTTTGGCATGCCTTCCCTCCGGGTTGGCCCGCATCGGGGCCGTCTGCGGCGTTGCCCGCGCTTGCAATGCTTCAGCATTGCTGCGCACGGGCGCCTTGCAGCCAGCCCCGATGCGGGCCAACGCGATCCCCGTAAATAGTGTGAACAGGCCCTGACCATGACGAACCCCCTGCTTCCTCCGCGGCCCCTGCTCGCCGACAAGGCCACGCCCGCGATCGTCGCGGCCTTGGCCGACCTGCTGCTGCAGAAGGGCTGGATGCTGGCCACGGCCGAAAGCTGCACCGGCGGCCTGATCGCCGGCGCCTGCACCGACCTCGCGGGCTCGAGCGCCTGGTTCGACCGTGGCTTCGTGAGCTATTCCAACGCGGCCAAGACCGAGCTGCTGGGCGTGGATGCGGCGCTGATCGCAGTCCAGGGCGCGGTCAGCGAACCCGTGGCGCGCGCCATGGCCGTGGGCGCGGCGGACCGCTCGGGCGCCCGCGTCGCGGTGGCAGTGACCGGCGTGGCCGGCCCGAGCGGCGGCAGCGCCGACAAGCCGGTCGGCACGGTGTGGTTCGGCTGGTCGGTCGATGGCCAACTGCGCACCGAGCGCCGGCGCTTCGAGGGCGACCGCGCGGCGGTGCGCGCGGCCACGGTGCACTACGCGCTGCAGACGCTGGTGGTGCTGCTCGGCCCGCAGGGCAACGCCTGAAAAGCCGCACGGCGCGGTCCACTATGATCTCGCGCCGCGCACCGTTCCATCCGAAGAAAGAGGCCTCATGACAGCAGCATCAGCCAATGCCCAGACCATCGAGCGCTTCTACCAGGCCTTTGCGCGGCTCGACGGCCCCGCCATGTCCGCCTGCTACGCGAGCGATGCGGCCTTCGACGACGAGGCCTTCTCGCTGCGCGGGCGGCGCCAGGTCGGCGGCATGTGGCGCATGCTCTGCGACGCCACGCGCGCCAGGGGCGCCGACGTCTGGAAGCTGAGCTGGCGCGACGTGGAGGCCGACGACACCAGCGGCCGGGCCCACTGGGACGCGCACTACCGCTTCAGCGCCACCGGCCGCCTGGTCGACAACCACATCGATGCGCAGTTCGGCTTCACGCCCGAAGGCCTCATCGCCACCCACCGCGACAGCTTCGCGTTCTGGGCCTGGGCGCGCCAGGCGCTCGGCGCGCCGGGGCTGCTGCTCGGCTGGACGCCGATGCTGCGCAACAAAGTCAGGGCCACCGCGGCCGCCAACCTCGCCACTTACCTCGCACGCGAACCATGAACGACAAGACCTCCCTCGCCATTGCCGACAACCCCGCCCAGCACCGCTACGAAGCCATGCGCGACGGCCGGCTCGCGGGCTATGCCGAATACAACCTGCTGACCGACGCGATCCTGTTCTCGCACACCGAGGTGCTGCCCGAGAACGAAGGCAAGGGCGTGGGCTCGGGCCTCGCGCGGCATGTGCTCGACGACGCGCGCGCCAGGGGGCTGCATGTGATTCCGGTGTGCCAGTTCATCGCGGGCTACATCCGCAAGCACCGCGAGTACGCGGACCTCGTGCGCCCGGACGTGCAGCGCGCGTTCAAGATCTGAGCCGCACGCTCAAGACCTGAGCAGCGCCTTTGGCGCGGGCAGCCACGCGAAGGCAGCGATACCGAGCACCAGCAGCGCCGCGATGACGGCCATCACGGCCGTGAGCGGATCGCTGCCGTGCGCGACGGCCACCGATGCCGCCAGGCCCGTGGCCCACTGCATGAGCGCGACGCCGAGGAACATCGCCATGGTGAACACCGCCATGGCCCGGCCGGTGAGCGTGGCCGGATAGGCCACGCGCACGTCGGCGTACTGCCAGACGATGAAGCCCGAGAGCACGCCGATCATCAGCAGGCCCGCGATGTCGAGCCACGCCGCGTGCGTGAAGGCGACCAGCGCGAAGAGCGCCGCATAGCCGAGCGCGCAGCCCACGATCCGGCGCCGGCGCAGCGCACCGTCGCGGTCGAAACGGCCGAACAGCGGCGCGCCGACGAGCGAGATCACCGACATGGCGATGGCGACATTGCCGCTCTGCACCAGCGAGAAGCCGTGGCGCTCCATCATGAGCGGACCGAGCCAGAGGCCGCGCAGCGAGATGAAGGCCGCATACGTCACCCCGCCGAGCAGGACGATGCCGAGCGTGTGCGGCATCGCGAGCAGCACGCCGAACTGGCGGATCGCCTCGGGGATCGACTCCTTCGCCTGCGGCACCGCCGAGGCGGGCTCGCGCACCCAGTGCCAGATGGCGAGCCAGGCCAGCGCAGAGACGACGGCCAGCACCACGAAGCCCGCGCGCCACGAGAACGCCTCGACCAGCCACGCGAGCGGCGTGCCGGTGACCAGCATGCCCACCCCGCCGATTGCGAGCACCAGGCCCGAGACGGTGGCGAAGCGTGCGGCGGGAAAGTGCCGCGCGACGAAGACGGTGCACACCAGGAAGGCCGGCGCGCAGCCGATGCCGATCAGCGCCTGGCCGGCCACCAGCACTGGGTAGCTCTGCGCCAGCGCCGAGAGCAGCGCGCCCGCGATCGCGATCGGAAACGCCACCAGCACCGTGCGCCGCACGCCGTGCAGGTCGATGCCGATGCCCATGAACAGCTGCATCGCGCCGAACGCGAAATGGAACGCACCCGAGAAGATGCCGAGCGCCTGCGCCGAGAGCCCGAAATCGGCCTGCAGCGGGCTCGCCATGATCGCGCCGACGGTGCGGAAGGCCTGGCTCAGCGCCACCCCGGCGCACAGCGCCAGCACCATGACCCACGCGGCGCGCGGGCTCAGCCTTGCACCGGCGTCGCTGCTGGCGCCGATGCTGCTGTCAGGCACCGTGGCACTTCTTGTATTTCTTGCCGCTGCCGCAGGGACAGGGATCGTTGCGGCCCGGCTCGGCCTCCTTGCGGACCGTCTGGACCTTCGGGCCCAGGCTCTTCCAGAGCTGGCGCAGGTCGTACACGGCCCAGATGGCAGCGCCGAAGTCGTCGAGCCGCTGCTGGCTCACGCTGGGCGGGCCGTCGTCGCTGTACATCGAGACCGTGGGCTTGGCGGTGTCGTTCTCGGTCAGCGCGACGATGTTGTCGAGCGCATCGTCGAGCATCTGTGCGGCTTCCTTGTCGCGCGGCGCGGCCCAGTCCTCGGGCCAGTTCTCGACCGCATACATGAAGCCGAGCGCCCAGACCTGGGCGAACGAGGGGATCTCCTCGCCCTCGACCTCGGCGCGCTCTTCCTCGGGCAGCGAGGCGATCGCGCCGCGGGTGTCGAGCACCTCGGGCTGCCAGCTGCGCTCGTCGTCGAGCGACTGCACGTCGGCGTCGAGCCCTTCTTCGATCTCGCGCCAGCGGCGCTTCCAGTTCCAGACGAACTCCATGTGCTGGGCCGGAACGAAGCCGTCGCCGAGCAGCACCGGCCAGTATTCGGCCGGCTCGATCGCGCGGCGGGTGCAGATCAGCGCGGCCATGAAGCCTTCGCAGAATTCCCACTGTGGGATTTCGTCGTCGTGCTCGCGCATGGCGTCGAGCGCCTGGTCGAGCACATCGAAGTCGTCGGGGCCCAAGGGTTGCTGGGCGGGGGCGGGGGTCGGGGGGATGATGTCGGGGGAAGTGGTCATGGCAGGTCCGAGGCAGGCCTCTATGATGCAGCAGGCCGGCAGACCTCACTTTTCCACGCCCACGATGATTCCTTTCCCGACGCGCTATACCGCCTTCGCCCTGTGCGTGGCCGGGCTCGCCGCCAGCCTGGCCGCGGTGCTCGTCGCGCCGCATCTCTGGGGCGCCTGGCTTGCGCTCGTGGTCTTCGCGGTGCTCGCCGCGACCGGCGTGCACGACCTGCGCCAGACCCGCCACGCGATCCTGCGCAACTATCCCGTCATCGGCCACCTGCGCTTCCTGCTCGAATTCATCCGGCCCGAGATGCGGCAGTACTTCATCGAGAGCGACTCCGAGGCGGCGCCGTTCTCGCGCGCCCAGCGCTCGCTGGTCTACCAGCGCGCCAAGGGCGAGCCCGACAACCGGCCGTTCGGCACGCAGCTCAATGTGACCATCGCGGGCTACGAGTGGATCAACCACTCGATGCAACCGACGAAGCTCGACGACCACGACTTCCGCATCGTGATCGGCAACGCCTCGGCATCGGCCGGCCAGGCCGGACATCCCTGCACCCAGCCCTACAGCGCGAGCGTGTTCAACATCTCGGCCATGAGCTTCGGCGCGCTGTCGGCCAATGCCATCCTCGCGCTCAATCAGGGCGCGAAGATGGGCGGCTTTGCGCACGACACGGGCGAGGGCTCGATCTCGCAGCACCACCGCGTGCACGGCGGCGACCTGATCTGGGAGATCGGCTCGGGCTACTTCGGCTGCCGCAACGACGACGGCACCTTCAATGCCGAGCGCTTCAGCGCCAATGCGCGCGATCCGCAGGTGAAGATGATCGAGATCAAGCTGAGCCAGGGCGCCAAGCCCGGCCACGGCGGGGTGCTGCCGGCGCCCAAGGTCACGCCCGAGATCGCGGCCGCGCGCGGCGTGCGCGTGGGTGTCGACTGCATCTCGCCGTCGTCGCACAGCGCCTTCGACACGCCGACCGGGATGATGCATTTCATCGCCGAGCTGCGCGCGCTGTCGGGCGGCAAGCCCGTGGGCTTCAAGTTCTGCCTCGGCCATCCGTGGGAATGGTTCGCGATCGTCAAGGCGATGCAGGCGACCGGCATCACGCCCGACTTCATCGTGGTGGACGGCGCCGAAGGCGGCACCGGCGCTGCGCCGGTGGAGTTCAGCGACCATGTGGGCGCGCCGCTGCAGGAGGGCCTGCTGCTGGTGCACAACACGCTCGTCGGCGTGAACCTGCGCCACCGCATCAAGATCGGCTGCGCGGGCAAGGTGATCACCGCCTTCGACCTCGCGCGCATGATGGCGCTGGGCGCCGACTGGTGCAATGCGGGCCGCGGCTTCATGATGGCGCTCGGCTGCATCCAGGCGCAGAGCTGCCACACCGGCCACTGCCCCACGGGCGTGACCACGCAGGACCCGGTGCGCCAGCAGGCGCTGGTGGTGCCCGCCAAGGCCGAGCGCGTGCGCAACTTCCACCGCAGCACGCTGCATGCGCTGCAGGAACTCGTGCAGGCCGCGGGCCTCGACCATCCGCAGCAGATCACCGCGCACCACATCGTGCGGCGCATCTCCGACACCGAAGTGCGCCTGCTGAGCAACCTGATCATGCAGGTGCAGCCGGGCGCCCTGCTCGGTGCGCTCGACGGGCAGCACAACGTGTTCCGCACCTACTGGCCGCTGGCCAGCGCCGAGAGCTTCCAGCCGCTGACGCAGGCGCCGCCGCAGGCTGCGGCGCAGAACCTCGCCATGGCCGCATGACGCCTTTGCAACAGCAGCCGTCCGTGCCAGGGCCAGGGCCAGGCGACTACGACAGCTTCCTGCGCGTCACGCTGGCCCGGCAGCAGAAGAACGTGGCGAGCCACCGCCTGGGCAGCGAACGCGTCTGGATCAAGAAGGCCGGCCCGCGCCACGGCAAGTGGGGCTACCGCGTGATGGCGGCGGTGGCGCGGCTGGCCGGGCTCGACATCCTCAAGCCGGTGCCCAACCCGGGCGGCGCGGCGGCCATCGCCACCGAGGCGCGGCGGCTGCGGCAGTTGGCCGCGGCGGGCCTGCGCGTGCCGCGCGTGCTGGCCGAGCAGCCCGAGGGCCTGCTGATCTCCGATCTCGGCGAAAGCGGCCGTGGCACGGTGGTGCTGCAGGAGCGGCTCGACCAGGCGGCCGCAGCGGGGCCCGCGGCACTGCTCGCCGTGTGGCACGAGGGGCTCGCCGCGATCGCGCAGGTGCATCTGCGCGGACAGCACCTGAGCCAGGCCTTCGACCGCAACCTCGTGCTCTGCCCCGACGGCGTGATCGGCTACATCGATTTCGAGGACGATCCGTCGGAGGTCATGACGCTGGCCGAATGCCAGGCCCGCGACTGGCTCAGTTACCTGCATTCCACGGCCATGATGCTCGAGGCCGCGGCGCCCGAAGCCGCGGGCCAGCACTGGCAGGCCGCGCTCGCCGAGGTCGGCGGCGAGGTGCGCGCGCGCGTCGCCGAGGCGGCGCGGCGCATGAAATGGGCCCAGAAGCTGCCCGCCAGCCGCCGCTGGGGACGCGACACCCAGCGCGTGCGCGCGGTGGCGCGGCTGCTGGGGCGCTGGTACCTTGCCGCTTAGGCGTGCAGTGCCGAGCGCACCGCCACGCCGCGCAACGCAAGCCGCTTCTTCATCGACAGCACCGCGCGGTCCTTGCTGAGCAGCAGCGCGCCGTGCGCCACAGCCAGGTCGATGAAGACCTGGTCGTCGGGGTCGCTGCAGACGCAGGGTGCGCGCGGCGGAAGGACGTCGACGTGGCGCACGCGTGCATCGAAATCCGCGAGCACGGCCTGCACTTCGAGCCCGCGCTGCAGCATGCGCCGCGCGACCAGCGGGTAGCCGAGCACGCGTTCGAGCTCGACGCGCATGGCCGCCGTCGCGAGCCAGCACAGTTCGCCCGCGGCCAGCGCGGTGGCGAGCGGAGCGATGTCGGGGTTCTCGAACACCAGCAGGTCGAGCGCGATGTTGGTGTCGATCACCACCAACGCGCCGGCTTCCGCCGCAGGGGCGGGGTGTTGGCTGCCAGCAGTCACGCTACGCGGGCTTGCGCGCCGAGCCGGCCACCATGTCGAAGCGGAACAGCCGGCACTCGATGGGGCCGTTCCACATCGGCACGCGGCGCGACTCCTTCAGGCGCATGCGCTTGGGCAGCTTGAGGTCGGGCGTGAGCACCCAGGCGGTCCAGCCGGCGTAGTTCTTCTTCCAGTGCGAGGCGAGCTGCGGAAAGAACTCGCCGCCATCGCCTTCCTCGGTGCCGTCCTCACCGCCGGTCTGCGCCGCTTCGCGCGCGCCGAAGCGCGCCACCCCACCCACCTCGATGCGCTCGCCGTAGGGCGGGTTGAGCATGATCACGCCGCCCTCGGCCGGTGGCATGCGCTGCAGCGCATCGCCGCCGCGGAACTCGATCGCCTCGGCCACGCCGGCACGCTCGGCATTGCGCTCGGAAAAGTCGACCATGCGGTGCGACACGTCGGAGCCGAAGATCGCGACCTCGCGCGGCTTCGCGGCCGCTTCCGCCTCGCTCTTGAGCGCATTCCAGACATGGGCCTGGAACGGCAGCAGCTTCTCGAAGCCGAAGCGCCGCAGCCAGCCGGCCGGAATGCCGCGCGCGATCTGTGCCGCCTCGATGGCGATGGTGCCGCTGCCGCAGCACGGGTCGTAGAGCGGCTCGGCGGCGACCTCGCCGGTCTCGGGGTTCCACCAGCCGCTGGCGGCCAGCATGGCCGCGGCCAGCGTCTCCTTGAGCGGCGCGTCGCCCTTGTCCTGGCGCCAGCCGCGCTTGAACAGCGGCTCGCCCGAGGTGTCGATGTAGAGCGTGCAGGTGTCGGTGGTCAGGTGCGCGAACACGCGGCAATCGGGCCACTGGGTCTCGATGCTCGGGCGCACGCCGGCCGCCTTGGCGCGGAAGCGGTCGGCGATCGCGTCCTTGATGCGCAGGGTGGCGAAGTTCAGGCTCTGCAGCGGGCTGTGCTGCGCGGTTGTCTCGATCTTGAAGGTCTGCTTCGGCGTGAACCAGATCTCCCAGGCCACGCCGCTCGCGATGGCATAGAGGTCGTTCTCGCTGCGGTACGGCGCCTGCACGAGTTCGACCAGCACGCGCTGCGCCAGCCGGCTGTGCAGGTTGAGCCGCAGCGCGTCGCGCCATTCGGCGCGCACCCGCACGCCGCCGCGCAGCATGAGCAGGTCGTCGCCGGCGCGGCCGGTCAGTGCATGCACTTCGGCCGCGAGGAATTCCTCGACGCCGGCGGCGCAAGGCAGGAAAAGGGAAAGATCGTTCACTGGAGCGCCTTTGTCTTCTACAGCGCCTTGCGCAGGTTGGCCGGCGCGATGCGCAGGGCCTCGCGGTACTTGGCCACGGTGCGCCGCGCGCATTCGATGCCCTGCTCCTTGAGCATCTCGGAAATCTGGCTGTCGGACAGCGGCTTCTTCACGCTCTCGGAACTCACGAACTGCTTGATCAGCGCGCGCACCGCGGTGCTCGACGCATTGCCGCCGGTCTCGGTGCCGAGCGCCGAGCCGAAGAAGTACTTGAGCTCGACGGTGCCGAATGGCGTGGACATGTACTTGGCGGTGGTCACGCGCGAGATGGTCGACTCGTGCAGGCCCAGCTCGTCGGCGATCTCGCGCAGCACCAGCGGACGCATTGCCAGCTCGCCATGCACGAAGAAGCTCTTCTGCCGCTCGACGATCGCGTTCGACACGCGCAGGATGGTGTCGAAGCGCTGCTGGATGTTCTTGATGAACCAGCGCGCCTCCTGCAGCCGCTGCGACAGCGCCTGGCTGCCCTCGCCCTTGTGCGACTTGAGGGCGCCGGCATAGATGTCGTGCACGCGCAGCCGGGGCATCACCTCGGGGTTGAGCATGACGCGGAACTTGGCGTTGGTGCCGCGGCCGACCTTGGTGACGATGACGTCTGGAATGACGATGTTGCGCTCGACGTCGACGAAGCGGCGCCCCGGCTTGGGCTCGAGCCGCGAGATGACCTGCAGCGCCGAGCGCACGAGTTCCTCGCTGCTGCGCGTGAGCGTGGCGAGCCGCTTGAAGTCGCGCCGGGCGAGCAGCTCGAGCGGCTGCTTGCAGATGGCGAGCGCGGTCTTGCGCACGAGCGCCTGCTGCTCGGTCTCGCGCTCGCTCGCCATGGCGCGCAGCTGGATGCCCAGGCATTCGCCAAGATCGCGCGCGCCGACGCCCGTGGGCTCCAGGCTCTGCAGCAGGCCGAGTGCGACCTGGAAGTGATGCACCAGCTCGTCGAACTGGTCGTTGTCGTCGCCGGCAAGGCCCGAGGCCAGCGACGGCAGCGAGTCTTCGAGGTAGCCGTCGTCGTTGAGCGACTCGATCAGGAAGCGCAACGCCGCGCAGTCGTTCTCGTTGAGCCGCAGGCTCAGGGCCTGGCGGTGCAGGAACGACTGCAGTGATTCCTGGCTGCGCGCGAGTTCGGTGGCGTCGGGGCGCTCGTCGTCGCTGAGGTTGTTCTTGCGCGCGGGCGCATCGCCACCCCACTCGCTGTCGTCGGGCGCCATGTCGACGGTGCCGTCGCCTTCCCAGTCGGGCTCGCGCTCGGCAACCTCGGCGGCAGGGCCGTCGGTGTCGGTGGCCGGTGCCGTGCTCTCGGCCGGCGCCGTGGCGGCCGCACTGGCGGCGGGTGCCGCGGTGAACTCGCCCTCGCCCGCCTCGGCAAACTCGTCGCGCGGCACCGGCGTGTCGATCGCGTCGAGGCCGAATTCCTCGCGCGCCGCTTCTTCGGCCGTGCGTTCGAGAAAAGGGTTCTCGTCGAGCATCTGCTCGACTTCCTGGCTCAGTTCGAGCGTGGAAAGCTGGAGCAGCCGGATCGACTGCTGCAGCTGAGGCGTGAGCGCCAGGTGCTGCGAAACGCGAAGGGACAGCCCTTGCTTCATGGAGACCGGCCCCTCCCTTACATCCGGAAGTGCTCGCCGAGGTACACCCTGCGTACTTCGGCGTTGTCGACGATCTCCGCGGGTGTGCCTTGTGCCAGCACATGCCCGTCGCTGATGATGAAAGCGTGGTCGCAGATGCCCAGCGTCTCGCGCACGTTGTGGTCGGTGATGAGCACGCCGATGCCGCGCTCCTTGAGGAAGCTGATGATCCGCTGGATCTCGATCACCGCGATCGGGTCGATGCCGGCGAAGGGCTCGTCGAGCAGGATGAAGCGCGGCTGCGTGGCGAGCGCACGGGCGATCTCGACCCGGCGCCGCTCGCCGCCCGAGAGCGCGAGCGCGGGCGAGTCGCGCAGGTGGTCCACGCGCAGGTCGGCCAGCAGGGCCGAGAGGCGCTCTTCGGTGCGCTGCTTCGACAGCGGAGCGGGCTTGCCGTTGGCGTCGGGCTCGCGCTGGAGCTCGAGCACGGCGCGCACGTTCTCCTCGACGCTGAGCTTGCGGAAGATCGAGGCTTCCTGCGGCAGGTAGCTCAGGCCCATGCGCGCGCGCCGGTGGATCGGCATGTGGGCGATGGGTTCGCCGTCGATGGAGATCTCGCCCGCATCGGCGCGCACCAGGCCCACGATCATGTAGAACGAGGTGGTCTTGCCGGCGCCGTTCGGTCCGAGCAGACCGACGACCTCGCCCTTCTGCACCTCGAGCGACACGTCTTTGACGACCTTGCGGCTGCCGTAGCTCTTCTGCAGGCCACGCACCACGAGACGGCTGCCGGGCGCCGCTTCGGCGGCCTGGGTTCCAGCGGTTTCCGTCACTTACTTGCGCCCTTCGCCGTCGAGGGTGGTGGACGAGCGCAGGCCGGTGCCGCGGGCAGGCTGCGGCGCCGTGGGTGCGCCGGGCGCGGGCGCCGTGGCCGACTTCGGCGTCAGGATGGTCCGCACGCGGCCGCCCGACGACGCGTTGACGGCGGTGTTCGGCGGCACGGTGGAGCCATTGACGGTGTAGGTGTCGTTGCTCTGGTCGTAGACGATCAACGCGCCCTGGCTCTCGTCGTTGGGCGTGGCACCGACCAGCCGGCGCATCACCGCATTCCGGATGAACTTGACGTTGTCGGCGCGGCTGTCGTATTCGATCACCTCGGCCTCGCCCTCGATCCACTCGTTGGGCGCATTGCGCTTCTGCTTGTAGTACGCCCGCTTGCCGGGCGCCGCCGTGACCACGCCGTACTGGTAGCCCTCGGCGTCCTGGCGCACGTCGATGCGCGCGCCGCGGATGATGATCGTGCCCTTCGTGACCACCACGTTGCCCGTGAACACGCTGGTCTGCTTGAGATCGTCGTAACGCATCGCGTCCGACTCGATGTTCATCGGCTTGGTGCGATCGGCGGTTTCAGCCTGCGCACCCGCGGCGAGGCCAGCCAGCAGCAGCACGCCCGCGGCCAGCCGGCCGAGGCGACGAAGAAGGGGTGTGGTGTGGGGGTAGGAGTGCAATGTCATAGAGGCACGAAACTTGCTCTGCATTGTATGGCCGGATGGCGCCGACCTCGCGCGCAGCGATGAAAAAGCCCGCGGGTGCGGGCTTGGCATTGGATCGGGAACGCAGCGCCTGCGCGGGAGCAGGGCTCAGCCCTTCTTCGCTTCGCCGACCAGGTATTCGGCGACCTGCAGCGCCCGCGTCATGTTGCCGGCGGTCTCGCCGTCCACATACCAGCGCCCGCCGACGGCCAGCGCCGGCACGCCGGCCACGCGGTAGGCGTCGGTCAGCTGCGCGGCGCGCTTCGCCTTGCTGGCCACGCCGAACGAGGTGAACACTTCCTTGAACTTGGCGCCGTCGATGCCGTTGGCCGACACCCAGGCGACGATGTTGGCATCGCCCGTCAGGTTCTGGCGCTGGCGGTGGATCGCGGTGAAGATCTTCGGCTGGAACTCGTCGACCTTGCCGAGCGCCTCGAGCGCGTAGTACAGGCGCTGCTTGGCTTCGACGTCGTTGCCGACGAAAGGCACCGGCACGCGACGGAAGGCCACTTCCTTGGGCGCCTTCTTGAGCCAGGCCTCGAGGTGCGGCTCGAAGTCGCTGCAGTGCGGGCAGTTGTACGAGAAGAACTCGACCACCTCGACCTTGCCCGCCGGCGCGTCGACCGGCACGCGCTTGTCGAGCACGAGGTACTCCTTGCCGGCCTTCGGTGCCATCGCCTGGGCATGCGCGGCGTTTCCGGCCAGCGAAAGGAGGCCGAGCGAACTGGCGGCCAGCGAAAAGTCACGACGTTTCATGAAAGGGTTCTCCTGTGGTACGGCTGTACTGAGCCTGCATGCGGCGGGGAGTTCCCTCGCCGGCCGCGCGCCTGGGCGTGAATGGTGCCGGCGAATGGCGCGCGGCGGAGCTTAAGGGCTATTCGTGACGGGCGCGCGGGGCTTCTCAGCGCTGGACGCGCACGAGCGCGGATTCGAGGCCGCCGCCGTCGAGCCGCTCCTTGAGGCGGTCGGCGTCGTCCTTCTTGCTGAACGGGCCCGCGCGCACGCGGTAGACCGTGCGGCCCGCCTGTTCGCGCTCGGTGACCCGGGCCTCGACGCCCATCAGCGAGAGCTTGGCGCGCTGCGCCTCGGCATCGTCGTTGGTGCGGAAGGCGCCGGCTTGCACGAAGTACATGAACGGATCCGCGCCCGGGGTGCTGCTGCTGCTGCTCGGCGCTGCCGAGGCGACGGTCGTGCTGCTGTTGCTGCTGCCGCCGCCGGCGCGTGCGCGGGCCAGGTCGCCGAGCGGATCGTTCGACGGCGGCAGTGCGTTGGCCTCGGCCGGCAGCGGTGCCGGGCGCACAGGCCTCGGCGCCACCACCACGGGCACCGGCGGTGCGGGCGGGGCGGCACCGGGCGCCACCGCGGCGTTGTTCTCGCCGCCAGCCGGCGCCACCGGACCGCTGGCGGCCGGGGGCTTGGGCGCCGAGCCTGCCTTGCCGGCCAGCGGCGCGTTCGGGTCCCAGTCGCGGTTCTTGCGCGCCTCGGCTTCGTCCTGCTCGGCACCGCCGCGCTGGGTCTTGGTGACGAACGGAATCGGCACCTTGGTCACGTAGACCGCAATGCCGAGCGCCACGCCGAGCCCGAGCACCAGGCCGACGATCAGCCCGATGACGATGTTGCCGCGGTGTCTGTTTCTCTTCTTCTGCTTCATGGTGAGGGAGTTACATCTTGCTCGGCGCACTGACGCCGAGAATCGCGAGGCCATTGTGCAGCACCTGCGCGCAGGCCTTGACGAGCGCAAGCCGCGCCAGCCGGACCGGCTCGTCGTCGACCAGGATGCGCTCGGCGTCGTAGTAGCTGTGGTAGCTGGCGGCCAGTTCGCGCAGGTAGAAAGTGACGTCGTGCGGCGCGAAATCCTTCGCCGCGGCCGCGAGCATGGCGGGGTACTTGGCCAGCTGCAGCATCAGCGCCTGGGCCGCCGGGCTTTCGAGCGGCGACAGGTCGACATCCGCGAGCGTGGCCGCATCGCCGCCCCAGGCCGCCAGCACCGAGTGGATGCGCGCATGCGCGTACTGCACGTAGTACACCGGGTTGTCGTTGTTCTTCGCCACGGCCAGGTCGACGTCGAAGGTGTATTCGGTGTCGGGCTTGCGGCTCAGGAGGAAGAAGCGCACCGCGTCGGTGCTGGTCCACTCGATCAGGTCGCGCAAGGTGACGTAGCTGCCCGCGCGCTTGCTGATCTTGACCTCTTCGCCGCCCTTCATGACGCGCACCATGGTGTGCAGCACGTAGTCGGGGTAGCCCTCGGGAATGCCCACGCCCGCGGCCTGCAGGCCCGCGCGCACGCGGGCGATCGTGCCGTGGTGGTCGGTGCCCTGGATGTTGATGACCTTGTGGAAGCCTCGCTCCCACTTGGCGATGTGGTAGGCGACGTCGGGCACGAAGTACGTGTACGTGCCGTCCTGCTTTCGCATCACGCGGTCCTTGTCGTCGCCATAGTCGGTCGACTTCAGCCAGAGCGCGCCGTCCTGCTCGTAGGTCTTGCCGGCGGCCACCAGTTTTTGCACCGCGTCCTCGACGCGGCCGCTCGTGTAGAGGCTCGATTCGAGGTAATAGTTGTCGAAGCGCACGCGGAAGGCCTGCAGATCGAGGTCCTGCTCGCGGCGCAGGTAGGCCACCGCGAACTCGCGGATCGAGTCCAGGTCGTCGATGTTGCCGCTGGCGGTGTATTCGCGGTCGTCGGACTTGACGGTCTTCTTCTCTTTGAAGTCGTCGGCGATGTCGGCGATGTAGTCGCCGTTGTAGGCGGGCGCTTTTTCGCCGCTCGGCCATTCCGCATCGCCGGGCTTGAAGCCGCGCGCGCGCAGCTGCGTGCTGTGGGCGAGCGTCTGGATCTGCACGCCGGCGTCGTTGTAATAGAACTCGCGCCAGACCGTTTCGCCCTGCGAGGCGCGCAGGTTGCAGATCGCGTCGCCAAGCGCGGCCTGCCGGCCGTGCCCCACGTGCAGCGGCCCGGTCGGGTTGGCCGAAACGAACTCGACCAGCACGCGCTCGCCGGTCGCCGGCTGCCGGCCGAAGGCTTCGCCCGCGGCCAGCACCTCGCGCACGATCTGCTGCTTGGCGGCGGTCTTGAGGCGGATGTTGAGGAAACCGGGGCCGGCGATCTCGATCGCTTCGACCCACTGGCCGAAGATCGGCGTGGCGAGCAGTGCCGCGCTGAGTTCTTCAGCCAGTTCGCGGGGCTTGCGCGCTAGCGGTTTGGCAAGCTGCATCGCAGCCGTGGAGGCGAAATCGCCATGGGCCGCCACCTTGGGCGACTCGAAAGCGGCCTTGGCGCCGGCGCCGGGCGAGAGTGATTCGAGCGTGTTCGCGAGCGCCGCGAGCAGCTCCTGTTTGACCAATAGCATCGCGGGATTTTACCGGGGGCAAACCCGGACCCGGGTGACATTCGTCATCCAATTGATACCTACTCCCGTTAGGATGGCCGGCCCCCGGGTCGGGGCGCCTGCCGCAACACCATTCAAAAGGACGTACCCCATCATGAAGAAGCTCCTTTCCCTGGTCGCCTCCGCTGCTGTGCTCGGCGCCTGCCTCTCCTTCGGCGCCGCCGCCCACGCCCAAGACAAGGCCGCCACGCCGGCCATGCCCGCCGCCACCGCGCCGGCCGCTGGCGCGAACTGCGAAGCCAAGGCCGTGGACAAGAACGGCAAGGCCCTTGCGGGTGCCGCCAAGAACAGCTTCGTCAAGAAGTGCGAGAAGGATGCGCAGGCCGCCGCCGCGCCCGCCTGCGCCGCGAAGGCGGTCGACAAGAACGGCAAGGCCCTCGCCGGCGCCGCCAAGAACAGCTTCATGAAGAAGTGCGAATCGGACGCAGCGAAGGGCTGATCCGGTCTGCCCGGGAACACCGCGGAACCGGCTTTGCCGGGCCGCTGGTGTTGCCCCCTTGAGGGGGAGGCGGCTACACGAAGTGAGCCGCTTCGGGGGTGGGCTTTTACATTCCGCGCGCGAGGAACACGGCGACCAGCGGGATCAGCGCGATCAGGTGCGCCTGCACCATCACCAGCTTGCGGGTCTTGCGCACCTCGGCCTCGTCCGGCAGCGTGCCGCTGGCGCGCAGGGTCTTGCGCCAGCGCAGGTAGGTCAAGGTCGGAAAGATCGACAGCACGCCGACGACGATGAACAGGCTGAGCTTCACGTGCAGCAGCGGGTTGGTCCAGTACCAGGCGGTGCCCTTCACGCCCCACCAGGTGCGCGCGATGCCGGTGGCGAGCACCGTGATCGAGGCAATGCCGTAGACCATGTCGACGCGCGCGAGCCGTTCGACCACGGCGGCGTTGAGCCACTCGATGCGGCACAGCGCCGCTTCGCTCGAAATGAAGACGACCATCGTGAGGATGGCCAGCAGGTGCACGTAGGCGAGGATGGCTTCGAGGGTCATCGTGGCTTTCTTCTTTTCTTCGTCGTGGTTGCGGGATGTGTTTGCAAAAAATGCGAGCGGATTGTGCCGCGAGTCCGCGGGCTCAGCGCCTTCCGCCCCAGAATTCGGGCCGCCCGTACTGCTCCTTGAGGAAATCCAGCCACAGCCGCACGCGCAGCGGCAGGTGCTTGGTGCCGGTGAAGACGGCGTAGATGCCGTTCGGCGGCGCGGCGAACTCGTCGAGCAGCGGCACCAGCAGGCCGGCATCGATCTCGGCCTCGACTTCCCAGGTGCTGCGCCACGCAATGCCGTGGCCCGCGAGGCACCAGTCGTGCAGGACCTGGCCGTCGGAGCAGTCGAGCGGGCCTTCGGGCCGCAGGTGGATCAGCTCCTCGCCGCCGCCTTCGGTGGCGACGCGAAACGCCCAGCCGCGCGTCTGCGAAGCGTCGCTGGACAGCGCGAGGCAGGCGAAGCGCGACAGCTCGCTCGGGTGGTTCGGCTTGCCGTGGCGGCGCACGAACTCGGGCGTCGCGACACAGCGGCGGCGGTTGTCGGCCAGCCGCACGCTCACGAGCGACGAGTCGGGCATGTCGCCCACGCGCACCGCGCAGTCGAAGCTCTCGCCGCGCACGTCGACCACGCGGTCGCTGAGGTTCAGCGAGATGGTCACCTCGGGGTGCAGCGCATGGAAGCGCGGCACCAGCGGCGCGACGTGGCGCCGCCCGAAGCCCGCCGGCGCGGTGATGCGCAGGTGGCCGCTGGCCTTGACGCCGCCGGCGCTGACGCTGGCCTCGGCATTGGCAAACTCGGTCAGCAGGCGTTGGCAATCTTCGAGGAAGGCGCTGCCCTCGTGCGTGAGCGTGATGCGCCGCGTGGTGCGCACCACGAGCTTGACGCCCAGCCGCGCCTCGAGCGCATCGAGCCGCCGGCCGATGATGGCGGGCGCCACGCCCTCGGCCTTGGCCGCGGCCGTGAGACCGCCGCGGGTCGCCACCGAGACGAAGGATTCGAGTTGCTTCAGGCGGTCCATGGCGAGCGAACTATATCGCCGGACTTTCGCGCACTCAGGCTGCCCTGTCTTCGCGCCGTGCCTCGAAAGCCGCGATCTCGGCCTCGCCGTAGCCCACTTCGCGCAGCAGCTCGGCCGTGTGCTCGCCCACGGCCGGCGGCTGCAGCCGGATGCCGGGCCGCGCGCCGTCGAGCGTGAACGGCATCAGCGGCACCTTGGCCATGTGGCCGTCGTTCATGCGCACCGGCGCGAGGCCGCCAGTGGCGTTCAGGTGCGGATCGTCGAACAGGTCCTGCGGCTTGGTGATGGGCGCGAAGGGCAGCTCGTTGCGCTCGAACACGGCGCTGAGTTCGGCCGCGCTGTAGCCCGCGAGGTGCGAGCGCAGCATCGGCATCATCCAGTCGCGCGCGCGCACGCGGTCGTTGTTGGTGGCAAGGCGCGGGTCGGCGAGCATCTCCGCAAGGCCGAAGGCCTTGCAGAAGATGGCCCATTGCTTGTCGCTCACCGCGGCCAGGAAGATCTGCTCGCCGTCCTTCACGGTGAAGACGTCGTACACGGCCCAGGCCGAGATGCGGCTGGGCATCGGGTCGGCCGCGCGGCCCGTGGCGGCGAACTGCATCATGTGCTGCGCCACCAGGAACACGTTGTTCTCGAACAGCGCAGCCTGCACCTCGCAGCCCTTGCCGGTGAGCTCGCGCTGGCGCAGCGCGGCCATCGCGCCGATGGCGCCGAACATGCCGCCCATGATGTCGTTCACGCTGGTGCCGGCGCGCAGCGGATCGCCCGCGCGGCCGGTCATGTAGGCCAGCCCGCCCATCATCTGCACCACTTCGTCGAGCGCGGTCCGGTGCTCGTAGGGGCCGGGCAAAAAGCCCTTGTGGCTCACGTAGATCAGGCGCGGGTTGAGCTTGCTCAGGCTGTCGTAGTCGAGCCCGAGCTTCTTCATCGTGCCGGGCTTGAAGTTCTCGCTCACGATGTCGGCGGTGGCCACGAGGCGCAGCGCAGCCTCGACGCCTTCGGGCGACTTCAGGTCGAGCGCGATGCTCTTCTTGTTGCGGTTGAAGGCCGGAAAGAAGCCCGAGCCCGAGCCGAGCAGCCGCCGCGTGCTGTCGCCTTCGAGCGGCTCGACCTTGATGACCTCGGCACCGAGGTCCGCGAGCAGCAGCCCGCAGGTCGGCCCCATCACCATGTGGGTGAACTCGACGACGCGGATGCCGGCGTAGGGCAAGGGGAACGAACTGTCAGTCATTGTGCGGTGGTGGTTTGCGGGACGAAGCCCTTGGGCAGGCCGGCCTCGGGCGTCATGCCGTAGACCGGTTCGCCGGGCAGGCCGGCCATGAGCGGCGCGCGTGCCGCGATGAGTTTCTCGATGTCGATGCCGGTGCGCACGCCCATGGCCTCGAACATGAAGACGAGGTCTTCGGTGACCGCATTGCCCGAGGCGCCGGGCGCATAGGGACAGCCGCCGAGGCCGCCGAGCGAAGCGTCGAAGGTGCGCACGCCCTCGTCCCACGCGGCCAGGCAGTTGGCAATGCCGAGGCCGCGCGTGTTGTGCATGTGGGCCGCGCCCGCGTGGTCGCCGAGTTCGGCGCGCAGCCGCCGGAACAGGCGCCGCACCTGGGCCGGGTTGGCATAGCCCACGGTGTCAGACAGGCCGGCCTCCTGGGCGCCGGCCGCGATGCACTGCGCCGCGAGCCGGATCACGTCGTCCTCGGGCACCAGGCCCTGCAGCGTGCAGCCGAAGGCGGTGGAAATGCCGGCCTCGAGCTTCACCTGCGGCGCGATCGCGTCGCGCAGTTCGGCGATGGCGCGCACTTCGTCGACCATTTCGGCCGGCGTCTTGCGCACGTTGGCGAGCGAATGCGCCACGCTGGCGGAGACCGGCATCGTGAGCTTGTGCACGCCGGCTTCGAGCGCGGCCTGCGCGCCCTTGCGGTTGGGCACCAGCGCCATCACCGTCAACCCTGGCAGGGTGGCCGCATGGCGCACCACCTCGGCGGCATCGGCCATCTGCGGCAGCAGCTTCGCGGGCACGAAGGACGCGACCTCGATCTCGCGCAGGCCCGCGGCATGCAGCGCGTCAATCCAGCGCAGCTTGGCGGCCGTGGGCATGGTGGCCGCGACCGATTGCAGGCCGTCGCGCGGGCCGACCTCGCTGATGAGGACGTCGGGGGATGTCATCGGCTGGATTCCTGGGGAATGAGGAGTCACGGAGAAGAAGGCGGCCGGCTTGACCGTTCTGTCTTGCAGAACTATATTCTGCCAAACAGAATTACACCGCCGAAGCGGATCCACTGTCAAGCCGAAGGTCCACCATGCCGCGCAAAGCCCAGACCGAATCGATGGCCGACCGCCATGCCGCACCCGGCGGTGCCGCCGCGGTCGACCGCGCGCTGAGCCTGCTCTCGGCCTTCCGGCCCGGCGACGAGGCGCTCTCGCTCGCGCAGTTCGCCGAACGCACGCAGCTCTACAAGAGCACGGCGCTGCGCCTGCTGGCCTCGCTCGGGCATGCGCGCTGGGTGCGCCGGCAGGACGACGGCCGCTACGCACTCGGCCCCGAGATCGCGCGGCTGCACGGCGTGTATGCCGCTGCGCAGTCGCTCGACCGCACCGTGCTGCCGGTGCTGCGCACGCTGGCGGCGACCACCGGCGAAAGCGCGGCGTACCACGTGCGGCAGCCGCAGGGCGACGGCTGGGTGCGGCTGTGCCAGTTCCGCATCGATTCGGCGCAGCTCGTGCGCGACCACGTGCGCGCCGGCGACCTGCTGCCGAACGACCGCGGTGCGGGTGCGCGCGTGCTGATCGCCTGGGGCCCCGAGGCCGAATGGCCGCCCAAGGGCAGCGGCGAGCGCTCACTCTGCGAAGCGGTCCGCGCGCAGGGCTATTGCGCGCTCGTGGGCGACCGCACGGCCGAGCTCGCGGGCATTTCGGCACCGGTGTTCCATGCCGACGGCCGCCTCGCCGCGGCGCTCACGCTGACGATGCCGGCCCACCGCTACGACGCGCGCCACATCGCGCCCGTGTGCGCGGCGGCGCGGGAGCTCGGCAGAACGGTCTGAGCGAGGCCGCTCGATTACCGTCATTCAAGTCATCGATAAATCCCACTTTCAGCTATTACTCTCCATCGGGGTATCGAATAAAGTGCAGGTTATGGATGGCCCGAGGCGCCCGCGTCCGCCGTTCCCCCCACGTATCACCGCAACGACCGCACTCGTTTCCAAGGAGAAAAGAACATGACCCCCTCCCGTACCACCGCCCACCGGCTCGAAGTGGCGACCGAGCTCCACCGCTTCATCGAGGACAAGGTCTTGCCCGCCAGCGGCGTGGCGAGCGACGTGTTCTGGAAGGGCTTCGACGCCATCGTGGCCGACCTCGCGCCGAAGAACCTGGCGCTGCTCGCCGAGCGCGACCGCCTGCAGGCCGAGCTCGACACCTGGCACAAGAAGAACCCGGGCCCGATCGCCGACATGCCGGCGTACCGCGCCTTCCTCGAGAAGATCGGCTACCTGCTGCCGCAGCCCAAGGGCACGAAGGCCACCACCGCCAACGTCGACGACGAACTCGCGCTGCAGGCCGGTCCGCAGCTGGTGGTGCCGATCCTCAATGCGCGCTATGCGCTCAACGCGGCGAACGCGCGCTGGGGCTCGCTGTACGACGCGCTCTACGGCACCGACGCGATTCCCGAAACCGACGGCGCCGACAAGGGCCAGGGCTACAACCCGGTGCGCGGCGCCAAGGTGATCGCGTTCGCGCGCAACGTGCTCGACCAGGCCGCGCCGCTCGTCAACGGCTCGCACAAGAACGCCACCGGCTACAGCGTGAAGGACGGCCAGCTCGTGGTCGCGCTGCAAAGCAGCGACACCGCGCTGGCCGACCCGTCGCAGTTCATCGGCTACCAGGGCGACGCCACGGCGCCGTCGTCGGTGCTGCTCAAGCACAACGGCATTCACCTCGACATCCGCATCGACCGCACCACGCCCATCGGCAAGAACGATCCGGCCGGCGTGAGCGACCTGGTGCTCGAAGCCGCGCTCTCGACGATCCTCGACCTCGAGGACTCGGTGGCCGTGGTCGATGCCGCCGACAAGGTGACGGCCTATGCCAACTGGCTCGGCATCGTCGACGGCACACTGACCGAACAGGTGGCCAAGGGCGGCAAGACCTTCACGCGGGGCCTGAACCCCGACCGCGAATACACCGGCGCCAACGGCCAGCCGCTGAAGCTGCACGGCCGCTCGCTGATGTTCCTGCGCAACGTGGGCCACCTGATGACCAACCCGGCCGTGCTGTACGACGGCGGCAAGGAAATCCCCGAGGGCATCCTCGATGCGGTGGTCACCACCACCATCGCGATGATCGACCTGAAGCGCAAGGGCAACTCGCGCGCCGGCAGCATCTACATCGTCAAGCCCAAGATGCACGGCCCGGCCGAAGTGGCCTTCGCGAGCGAACTCTTCGGCCGCGTCGAGCAGCTGCTCGGCCTGCCGGCCAACACGGTGAAGCTCGGCATCATGGACGAGGAGCGCCGCACCAGCGTGAACCTCAAGGCCTGCATCGCCGAGGCCGCCGCGCGCGTGGCCTTCATCAACACCGGCTTCCTCGACCGCACCGGCGACGAGATGCACACCGCCATGCAGGGCGGCCCGATGATCCGCAAGGGCGACATGAAGGCCAGCGCATGGATCGGCGCCTACGAGAAGAACAACGTGCTCGTCGGCCTCGCCTGCGGCCTGCGCGGCAAGGCGCAGATCGGCAAGGGCATGTGGGCCATGCCCGACCTGATGGCCGCCATGCTCGAGCAGAAGATCGGCCACCCCAAGGCCGGCGCCAACACCGCCTGGGTGCCCTCGCCCACGGCCGCCACGCTGCATGCGCTGCACTACCATCAGGTGAACGTGGCGGCCGTGCAGCAGGCGCTCGAGAAGACCGACGCCGATGCCGAGCGCGACAACATCCTCAACGCGCTGCTGCAGGTGCCGATCGCGGCCGAAGCCAAGTGGAGCGATGCCGAGAAGCAGCAGGAGCTCGACAACAACGTGCAGGGCATCCTCGGCTACGTGGTGCGCTGGATCGACCAGGGCGTGGGCTGCTCCAAGGTGCCCGACATCCACGACGTGGGCCTGATGGAAGACCGCGCCACGCTGCGCATCTCGAGCCAGCACATCGCCAACTGGCTGCTGCACGGCGTGGTCACGAAGGCGCAGGTCGACGAGACCTTCCAGCGCATGGCCAAGGTGGTCGACCAGCAGAACGCGGGCGACCCGGTGTACCAGCCGATGGCCGGCCATTTCGACACCTCGGCCGCGTACAAGGCGGCGCAGGACCTGGTCTTCAAGGGCATCGCGCAGCCGAGCGGCTACACCGAGCCGCTGCTGCATGCGTGGCGCCTCAAGGTCAAGGCTGGGGCCTGATCGCCTCTTCGCCGGCTTGTGAACCACGGCGCCCTCGGGCGCCGTTTTTTGTTGGCCGTTAGGATGCGGATCGCTTTTCGCCTCCGGTTCCCCGCTTTCCCATGACACTCTCCACGGCCCCCGCACGCTCGGCCACATCGATGCTGATCGTGCTGGCCTCGGCCTTCGCGCTGAGCCAGGCCTTTCGCACCGTCGGCGCGATGATGGCCACGCCGCTCGGCGGCCACTTCGGCCTCTCGCCCCAGCAGATCGGCCTGTGGGCCGGCACCTTCCATTTCATGTTCGGCGCGACCCAGCTCGCGATGGGCGTGGCGATCGACATCTACGGCGTGCGGCGCACCGTGCTCAGCGCCTTTCCGCTCGCCGTCGCGGGCGCGGTGCTGTGCGCGGTGGCGCCGAGCTTCCATGCGCTGCTGCTCGGGCAGGCCCTGATCGGCGTCGGCTGCGCGCCGGCGTTCCTGGCCTGCACGGTGTTCATCGCGCGCCACTTCGAGGCCACGCGCTTCACCGCGATGTCGGGCCTCGTGATGAGCATGTCCGGGCTCGGCATCCTGTTCACCGGCACGCCGCTCGCGCTGCTGATCGACGCGGCAAGCTGGCGCGCGGGCTATGCCGCGCTGGCCGGCTTCGCGCTGCTGTCGTGGGGCTTCGTGTTCTGGCGCGTGCACGAGCCGCCGCAGGCGGCGGCGCAGGAACAACGGCCCTCGCTTGGCCGCGCGGTGCGCGAGCTGCTGCCGCTGTTCGCGATGCCGCACACGCTGGGCCTGCTGTGCTTCGCCTGCGTGTCGTACGCCGCGTTCATCACGCTTCGCGGCCTGTGGCTCGGTCCGATGCTGCACGACCGGCACGGGCTGTCGCTGGTCAACGCCGGCAACGTCGCGGTTGCGATGACCATCGCCGGCATCGCCAGCCCCGCGATCTTCGGCCGCCTCGACCCCGGCGGCGCGGGCCGGGGACGCTGGCTCATGGGCTGTGCCTTCACGGCCGCCGCCATTTTCACGCTGATGGCGCTGACGCACTCTCTGTCGCTCGACATCGGCCTGGCGATCCTCTACGGCCTGCTGTCGGGCTATTCAGTGCTGCAGTACTCGTACACGCGAGCAGCCTATCCCGCGGCCATGACGGGACGCGCGCTCGCGCTGCTGAACATGGCGATCTTCCTCGGCGTGTCGCTGATGCAATGGACCACGGGCGTGGCCGCCTCGTGGGCCGCGGCCAGCGGGGTGGAGCCGTTCCGCGCCGTGTTCCTCACGATCGCGGGCATGGTCGCGGCAGGCACCACCGCGTTCATCCTGCTGCCGCGGGCGCCGGGGCGGCCGGCCGCGAATTGAGCCGCCGTCGAACGAGCGGCTGCCGTTTCATTCGGCCTGGCCGACCACCAGGTCCCGCAGCGCGGTCATCAGCGGCGACCATGTCGCCTTGGGACGGCTGATCAGCATCCATTGGCGCCGCGTGCGCAGGTCCGCGAGCGGTAGCGCCTGCAGCTGTTCCGGACGCCGCTGCAGCAGGTACGTGGGCACGAAGCACAACAGGTCGGCGCTGCCGACGATGTCCATCGCGGCATCGGTGTTGTGCTCGATCTCGAGCACCACCACCGGAGCGCCGAGACCGCGATCGGCAAAGGCCTGGTCGACGACCCGGCGCGCGGCGGTGTGGCGGCTCGGCAGCGTCCAGCCATAGGGCTGCAGGTCCTCGAGCTGCAGATCGATGCCCCGGCGGCTGGCCTGCAGGAAGAGCGGATGGCGCGGCCGCGCGGCCACTTGCAGTTCGTCCCCGCCGATGGGCGTCTGCGTGCATGTCGTGACCTGGCCCGGATACGAAGGCACCACCGCCAGGTCGAGCCGCCCCTGAAGCAGCGCGCGCTCCAAGTCGTCGGATTTGCCGACCTCGAGCAGCACACGCAGCCCCGGACGGTTCCGGATCAATTCGGAGACCGCCTTGGCCGCGCGGCTTTCGGATGTGGCGAGCGTCATGCCCAGGCGCAGCAAGCCTGCGTGCTGGGCCTGGATGTCGCGCGCGGCGCGCAGCGTCTCTTCGTGCTGCAGCACCAGTTGCCGCGCCGACTCGAGGAACAGCTGGCCGCTGCTGGTGAGGATCACGCCGTGCGCGCCGCGCTGGAACAGCGGCGTGCCCACGGCCTCCTCGACGCGCCGGATGATCTTGGAGACCGCGGGCTGCCCCAGTTGCAGCGCGGTCGCGGCCCGGCCGATGTGGCCATGCGCGACCACGGCCTGCAAGCACACGAGGTCGGTGTAGGCAAAACCCATAGGTGGCACCAGCATAGGCCAAAAGGCGCACTTTCATTCCAGCGCGGAATCGATTCGGAGATGCCCGGGAATGGGTTTCGACGGGGTTCTGACTAGAGTTTGTGCATCCACAGACACATCCGCAGGCCCTCGTGAAACAACCCAACATCGTGCTGATCGTGGCCGACAACCTCGGCTGGGGCGAACTCGGCTGCTACGGCGGCGGCAGCCTGCGCGGCGCGCCCACCCCGCGCATCGACGCGCTCGCGCGCCAGGGCCTGCTGTTGCAGAACTTCAACGTCGAAAGCGACTGCGTCCCGACGCGCTCCGCGCTGATGTCCGGGCGGCACCCGACGCGCACCGGGTGCCTCCAGTCGGTGCCCCCAGGCCTGCCGCAGGGGCTGACACGGCGGGAGGTCACCCTGGCGCAGGTGCTGTCGCAGGCGGGTTATGCCACGGCGCACTTCGGCAAATGGCATCTGGGCGACATCGAAGGCCGCTTCCCTTCGGACCGCGGGTTCGACGAGTGGTACGGCATTCCGCGCACCACGGACGAGAGCCAGTTCACGTCGACGATCGGGTTCGACCCCAGCGTCGCCGACATCCCCCACATCATGGAGGGCCGCGCCGGCGAGCCCTCGCGCAACGTCAAGGTCTACGACCTCGAAAGCCGGCGGCGCATCGATGAGGAACTGGTCGAGCGCTCGCTCGAATTCATCCAGTCGAACCATTCGCAGCAGAAGCCGTTCTTCCTTTACCTGCCGATGGTGCACCTGCATTTCCCGACACTGCCGCACCGCGACTTCGAAGGGCGCACGCAGGCCGGCGACTTTGCGGACTCGATGGTAGAGATGGACCATCGCGTCGGCCAGGTGGTCGACGAGATCGACCGGCTTGGCATCGCCGAGGACACGCTGTTCGTCTTCTGCAGCGACAACGGCCCCGAGTTCCGCGTGCCCTACCGCGGCACGGCCGGGCCCTGGAGCGGCACGTACCACACCGCGATGGAGGGCTCGCTGCGCGTGCCGTTCATTGCGCGCTGGCCGGGCAAGATCGAGCCCGGCCGGGTCAGCAACGAGATGGTCCACGTGACCGACCTCTTCACGACGCTGGCAGCCGTGGCCGGCGGCCGCATTCCGGCGGACCGCCCGATCGATGGCGTCGACCAGTCGGAATTCCTGTTCGGCAGGCAGGCCAAGTCGGCGCGCGAAGGCTTCCTGTTCTACATCAAGGGCGACCTTCGGGCGGTCAAGTGGCGCGACTGGAAGCTTCACTTCTACTGGGAGCCCCAGGTCAACGAAGGCAAGGGCAAGCTCGAGACGCCTTATCTCTTCAACATCACGCGCGATCCCAAGGAAGAGACCGACGTGCTGATCTACAACACCTGGGTCCTCGGCCCGGTAATGCGCATGGTCCAGGCGTTCAACCAGAGCTGTGCGGCGCATCCCAATACGCCGCCGGGCGCGCCCGACTGAAGACGAAGGCCGCTCGCTTTCGCCCGCCCCTTTCGACCCCCTTATCCACCGGACCCACACCATGCCATTCGATACCTCCCTCGCCCGCCGCAGCGTCGTGCGCGCTGCCCTCCTCCTGTGCGCGCTGGCCGGGGTCGCCGCTCACGCGGCCGACGACGAGAAGCCGTGGCCCGCGGCGAAGCCGATCAGCTGGCTCGTCGGCTTCTCGCCTGGCGGGAGCCTGGACGTGCTCACGCGCACTGCCGCACGCAAGCTCAGCGAAAAGACAGGCCTGCCGGTGGTGGTGGAAAACCGCCCCGGCGCGTCGGGTGCGATCGCGCTGCAGGCGTTGGTCAAGGCGGCGCCCGACGGCTACACGCTGATCTCCATCCCTGGCCCGATCCTGTTCAACCAGCGCGTCCCGGAGCTCGGCAACGAGCTCATGGCCGTGGCATCGCTGGCGCAAGGCCCCATGGTGCTGGTCGGGCCCGCGTCGGCCGCACAGGCCACGGTGGCCGACCTCGTCGAGGCGATGCGCAAGGAGCCCGCGCGGTGGAGCTACGCCAGCTCCGGCACCGGCAGTTCGCAGCACCTCGCAGGCGAACTGTTCAACGTGACCTCTGGCACGGCCATGGCGCACGTGCCCTACAAGGGCGGCGGCCAGGCGGTGGCCGACGTGGTGGGCGGGCAGATTCCGCTGGGCATGCTGGGCGTGACGCCCGTGCTGCCGCACATCCAGTCCGGCAAGCTCAAGGCGTATGCCGTGACCACGCGCTACCGCATCGAGAGCCTGCCCGACGTGCCCACGATGCAGGAGGCGGGCCTGAAGAACTACGACGCCACGCAGTGGTACGTGGTCGGCGTGCCGGCCGGCACGCCCGATGACCGCGTGGCGCTTCTGAGCCAGTGGATCAACGAGATCATGGCGTCCGTCGACCTGAAGGCGGTGTTGATGGCGAGCGGTTCGGTGGCCGGCAAGGGTGGCCCGAAGGAGACGCAGGATTTCGTGGCGAACGACACGCGCAGGTGGAAAGAACTGGCGCGCAAATCGAAGCTCGCGCTGAACTGATTCGCGCGCCAGGGGAAAGCCGGCGCGCGGTCAGCCGGCAGGCGTAGCGACCTCGCACCCCAGCCGCGTGAGCGCCGCGTCGATCCAGCTGCGGTCGTCCTTTCCCGCCAGGATCGCGCTCATCTTCTTCTGCTCCTGCTGGTGCTTGGCCGTGGCGGCCTTGAAGACCGCGTCGGTCTGGTCGAAGGGTACGCACAGCACACCGTCGTCGTCGCCGAGCAGCAGGTCGCCCGGCTCGATCACCATGCCGTCGATCGCGATCGGCACGTTGATCTCGCCGGGGCCGTCCTTGTAAGGGCCGCGGTGGCTCACGCCGGCGGCGAAGATCGGCAGCGTCTGGGCGCGAATCCAACCCAGGTCGCGCACCGCGCCCCACAGCACGATGCCGGCCACGCCGCGCACCTTGGCGTGGCTGATCATCAGTTCGCCGATCAGCGAGTTGCTCAGGTCGCCGCCACCGTCCACCACCACCACGTCGCCGGGCTGCGCGAGGTCGAGCGCCTTGTGGATCATGAGGTTGTCGCCGGGCCGCGTCTTCACGGTGAGGGCCGCGCCGGCCATGGCGCCGCCGCCGTGCAGCGGACGCAGGCGCGCGCCGCCGGCGGTCATGCGGTTCATCACGTCGCTCACGTTGGCCACGGGCAGGTCGCCAAAGCGGGCCACGGTGTCGGCGCGCACGGTGCGTTGGCGCTGCAGGATTCGGAATCCGATCATCGAGAAATCTCCAGGAAAGATGGAACAGGAAAGAGGGAGAAAACGGAAGCGACCGCTTCAGGGCGCTGCAGCCGCCTCGACGGCTGCCACGGCACCGCGGCGGCGCCGGCGCGGCAGCAGCGCCGCCAGCAGCAGCAGCGCCGTCACCACCAGGAAGCCCAGGCTGATCGGCCGCGTGAAGAAGACCGAGGCATCGCCCGCCGACAGCAGCAGCGCGCGGCGCAGGTTCTCTTCCATCATCGGACCGAGCACATAGCCCAGCACCAGCGGCGCCGGCGGGCAGTCGAGGCGCGCGAACACGTAGCCGAGCACGCCCACTCCCGCGCACAGGTACACGTCCATCGCGTTGCCGTTGACCGTGTAGTTGCCGAGCGCGCAGAACATCACGATGGCCGGGAACAGCCAGCGGTACGGCACGCTCAGCAACCGCACCCACAGGCCCACCAGCGGCAGGTTGAGTGCCACGAGCAGCGCGTTGCCGATGAACATGCTCGCGATCACGCCCCAGAACAGCTCGGGGTTGCGGGTCATCACCGTGGGGCCGGGCTGCACGCCGTTCATCACCATCGCGCCGAGGATCAGCGCCATGGTGGCGCTGCCCGGGATGCCGAGCGTCAGGGTGGGGATGAAGGCGGTCTGGGCCGCGGCGTTGTTGGCCGCCTCGGGCGCGGCCACGCCCTCGATCGCGCCCTGACCCAGCCGCTCGGGATGGCGCGCGAGCTTCTTCTCGACCATGTAGGCGGCAAAGGTGGAGATGGTCGGGCCGGTGCCGGGCAGCACGCCGAAGAACGCGCCGAGTGCCGTGCCCCGCAGCGACGGCGCGATGATCGCCTTGAACTCCGAGGCGCGCAGCCACATGCCCGACAGCGGCGTGCTGAACACGCTGCGCTCCTCGGGCTCGGCCAGGTTCTTCAGCACCTCGGCAATGGCGAAGAGCCCGACCGCCAGCACGGTGAAGCCGATGCCGTCGGCCAGCTCCGGCACGTCGAAGGTGTAGCGCTCGATGCCCGAGTTGACGTCGGTGCCGACCAGCCCGACGAGCAGGCCCACCACCACCATGGCAATGGCTTTGAGCGCGTCGCCGCTCGACAGCACGGTGGCAGAGACCAGGCCCATCAGCATCAGCGAGAAGTAGTCCTCGGCACCGAACTCGATGGCCCAGCCCGCGAGCGGCACGCCGAGCAGCGCGATCAGCAGCGTGCCGATGCAACCCGCGATGAAGGAGGCCAGCGCCGCGGTGGCGAGCGCGGCGCCGGCACGGCCCTGCCGCGCCATCTGGTAGCCGTCGAGGCAGGTGACCGCCGAAGAGGTCTCGCCCGGCAGGTTGACCAGGATGGCGGCGGTGGAGCCGCCGTACTGCGCGCCGTAGTAGATGCCCGCCAGCATGATCAGCGCCGACACGGGCGGCAGCCCGAAGGTGAGCGGCAGCAGCATCGAGATGGTGACCAGGGGTCCCACGCCGGGCAGCACGCCGATCAGCGTGCCCAGCAGCACACCCATGAAGCAGTAGCCCAGGTTCTGCAGCGTCATCGCGACGCCGAAGCCCAGGCTGAGGTGGTCGATGAATTCCATGGCTAGAACCTCCACGCGAAGAGCGCGTAGGGCAGCTGGAGCCCCCAGATGAACACCGCGACCGCGCCGAGGTTGAGCACCACCGTGAGCACCAGCACCTCGAGCAGGCGGAATTCCCGGCCGGCAAACGCAGCGATGCCCACCAGCAGTGCCAGCGCGGGAACCAGCCCGATGCGCTCGATGCCCGCGCCGAAGGCCAGCATGGCCCCCGTGAGCAGCGCGAGCGCGCCCCAGTCCCAGCGCCCCTGCATCGGCTGGAGGCTGCGCAGCCCGCGCAGCAGCACCGTGCCGCCGATCAGCATCAGCAGGCCGCCGAGCGCGCGCGGGAAGTAGCCCGGGCCCATCTCGCCGAGGGTGCCGACCGGGTAGTCGTGTGCCGCGAAGAACGCGAAGGCGCCGATCGAGACGAAGAGCAGCCCCGCGAGCGCGTCGCGGTTGCCGAAGAGTTGCAGCTTCATGCCGTGCTCCGGACCGCCGTTACGGCGCCACCGGCAGCTTGGCGGCCTTGACCACCGCGGTCCACTTGGGCACGTCCGACTTCACGAGCGCGGCGAACTCCTCGGCGGTACCGCCGAGCGCTTCGGCACCGGCCGCCTTCAGCTGCGCCCGCACGCGCTCCTGCTGCAGCAGTGCGTTGATGCGCGTGTTGAGCAGTTCGATCACGGCTGGCGGCGTGCCGGCCGGCGCCGCCACGCCCCACCATGTGACGGCCTCGGAATCCTTCACGCCCAGTTCCTCGAGCGTCGGCACATCGGCCAGGTCTGCGCTGCGCTTTTTGGCGAACACGGCGAGCGGGCGCAGCGTACCTTCCTGGATGTGGGACATGGCCGAGGGCACCGAAGAGATGTACACGTCGACCCGCCCGCCGAGCAGTTCGGGCAGCGCCTGGCCGGTGCCCTTGTAGGGAACGTGCAGCAGCTTGATGCCCGAGCGCTGCTGGAACAGCTCGCCCGCGAGATGCGAGCTGGTGCCCACGCCCGGCGTGGCGAGCCGCACCTTGCCGGGGCGTTCCTTGGCCTGCGCCAGCAGGTCGGCCACCGAGGCGATCGGCGAATCCTTGCGCACCACCATCACCTGCGGCGCCGATGCAACCAGCGCCACCGGCGCGAAGTCGGCCACGGGGTCGTAGTTGCCCTTGCCGAGGATCGGATTGATGACCATGTTGGCGTTCTGCGCCATCACGATCGAATAGCCGTCGGGCCGGGCCTTGGCCGCGAGGCTCAGGCCCAGGCTGCCGCCGCTGCCGGCCTTGTTCTCGGGCACCACGGTCCAGCCGTTCTGCTTGCTGAGTTCGTTGGCGATCACGCGCGAGACCGTGTCCGTGCCACCGCCCGGGGGGAAGGGCACGATCATGCGGATCGGCTGGTCCGGGTAGGCGTCGGCGTGGGCCGCACCGGCGCCAGCGAAGGCGAGCCCGAGGACGATGGCGCCGAGGGCGCGCTGGGTGATGATGTTCTTCATTCTTTTGTCTCCTTGATGTGGTCTTTTTGGATGCGGGCCGGCGTGCGCCCGCGGCTTTGTCATTCAATCGGCGGCGAGCTCGGCCACGCGCACCAGGTTGCGCGCATCGGGTTCGCCGCCGTCGAGGATGTCGATCACCTGCTGCGCGGCCATTTGCGCCATGGCGCGGCTGGCGCCCGCCGTCACGCCCGCGATGTGCGGCGTGGCGATCAGGTTCGGCGCCGACCACAGCGGGCTGCCGGCGGGCGGCGGCTCCTCGGCGAAGCTGTCGAGCCCCGCGCCGCTGAGCTGGCCGCTGTGCAGCGCCTCGCACAGCGCCTCTTCGTCGATCAGCGGGCCGCGCGCGGTGTTGATGACGCAGGCGCCGCGCTTCATCAGCGCAATGCGCGTGCGGTCGAGCAGGTGGCGCGTCTCGCGCGTCAACGGGCAGTGCAGGCTGACGATGTCGCTCTCGCGCAGCAGGTCGTCGAGTTCGCGCTCGCAGGCGGCGTCGAAGCCGCGGATCGCATCGCGTGCATGCGGATCGTGGATGCGCACCTGCAGGCCCAGGCCGCGCGCCATCCGCGCCGCCTGCTGGCCGATCGAGCCGAAGCCGACCAGCCCCAGCACCGTGTCGCCGATGTCGCGGCCGATGAAGGTGGGCTTGGGCCACTCGCCGCGCTTGACCGCCGCGTCGAGCCACGGCACCTCCTTGAGCAGCGCCAGCGCCAGCGTGATCGTCAGCTCGGCCACTGCCTGCGAGTTCGAGCCCATGCCGCGCACCACCGGGATGTTGCGCGCCGCGGCGGCATGCAGGTCGATGTTGTCCACGCCCACGCCGTGCTTGGCAATCACGCGCAGCCGCGGCGATGCGTCGATCACCGCCTGCGTCACGCGGCCCTGCCGCACGATCAGCGCGTCGACCTCGAACTCGGCCACCCGCGCCGCCACCTGGTCGGGCGGCGAATAGGCGGGCGAAAAGATCACGTCCACGTCATGGGCCTGCAGCAGCTCGACCGCGCCGCCGGCCAGTCGGTCATGGGTCACCAGCACGCGGCGGCCGCGGGTGTAGGTGCGCTTGTCTTCTTCGTTCAATCCGTGTCTCCCTGAAGTCGGGGCCCCCGATGTGGCGGCGAGGGCTCGATGCTCTGCCGATCGGATTGATCTGGGAACTGCAAGAATCGCAAATGTCTATGATCTTCAGTCATCAATAGGGGGGCAGCGGCATGAAGTACCCGATCGACGGCCTGGAGGCCTTCATCGAGATCGTGGACCTGGGCAGCTTCAACAAGGCCGCGCAGAAGATGCATCTCACCCAGACCGCGCTGACGCGCCGCATCCAGCGGCTCGAGGCGCAGCTGGGCCTGCGGCTCCTGGACCGCACCACGCGCTCGGTCAGCCTGACCACGCTGGGCCGCGATTTTTTGCCCGAGGCGCGGCAGTTGGTCGAGGACGTGCACCGCAGCTTCGAGCGGCTGCGCAACATGTCGCGCCTGTCCGATGGCGACGTCGTGATCGCCTCGGTGCCTTCGCTGATGTTCGGCCGCCTGCCGCGCGTGCTGCACCGCTATGCGCTCGCGCATCCCGGCAACCGGGTCGAGGTGCTGGACCGCAACAGCACGCGCGTGCTCGAAGCCGTGCGCCAGCGGCATGCCGAGTTCGGGCTGCACGTGCACCTGCCGAACCAGCCCGAGCTGCATCACGAGGCGGTCTGCCGCGATCCGTTCGTGGCCTATTGCCGCGAAGACCATCCGCTGGCCGGGCGCGCCGAGGTGTCGTGGGCCGAGCTTGTGGACTTCGACCTGATCACGCTCGGCGGCACCAGCGGCAACCGCCAGCGCATGGAGGCGCAGCTCGCGACGGCGGGCATCGACATCCGCACGCGCTTCGTGGTCGAGTACTACTCCACCGCGCTCGGCCTCGCGAGCGAAGGGCTCGGCGTGGCGATCCTCGTGTCCTTCGGTGCGGAGGTGCGGCCGCCCCTGGTGCAGGTGCCGCTGGTCGGCCCGGTGATCGACCGGCCGCTGTCGCTGGTGCGCCGGCGCGGCGAGACGCTCACGCCCGCGGCGCAGGCGCTGTACCGGCAGATCCTCGGCGAGCTGTCGCCGCCCAGCGCGGTTGGATGAAGCACGGCAACCTGGTGCGCTGAATCCAGCGGCGCTTTGGTTGCGTAGAAGAGGCAAGCGCATTGCGCCTCCGCACCGTGGCGGTTCGCACGGGTCTCTCTACACAACCAATCTCTCCAGGAGCCTTCCATGAAAAAGATCGTGATCGCAGTCGGCGTGTCGGTACTGCTCGGCGCGTGCGCAGGCGGCATGGGCATGAGCGGCAGCAATGCCACCTCGCCCAACCCGATGGTCGGCGGCGCAGCGATGTTCCCGACCAAGGACATCGTCGACAACGCGGTGAATTCGAAGGACCATACGACGCTGGTCGCGGCAGTGAAGGCGGCCGACCTCGTCGCAACGCTCAAGAGCCCCGGTCCGTTCACCGTCTTCGCGCCCACCAACAGCGCCTTTGCCGCGCTGCCGGCCGGCACGGTCGACACGCTGCTCAAGCCCGAGAACAAGCCCACGCTGACGAAGGTGCTGACCTACCACGTGGTGCCCGGCCGCATGGACGGCGCGGCGCTCGCGAGCGCGATCAAGGCGGGCGGCGGCAAGGCGATGCTGAAGACCGCGAGCGGCGGCACGCTGACCGCCACCATGAGCGGCAGCAAGGTGATCGTGACCGATGCGAAGGGCGGTGCCGCGAGCGTCACCATCGCCAACGTCTACCAGTCGAACGGCGTGATCCACGTCGTCGACAAGGTGCTGCTGCCGGGTTGATCGCCCAAGGGCGCGCGCGGCTGCGCGTTCAGCCGCGCTGCGCCGCGTCGGCCTCGTCGCGCAGCCACTGCGCGAAGTCCTGTGCGTCTCGGTTGGCCGCGGCGCGGCGCGAGGTCTGCACGAAATAGCCGCGCTGCGAGGCGGTGCCCTCGCCGAGCGGCGTCACGAGCCGGCCCTCGCGCAGCAGTTCGCGCAGCAGCGGCAGCCGGCCGATGACCACGCCCTGCCCCGCAACCGCCGCGGCGACGGCATCGGCGTACTGCGTGAAGCGCAGCGTGCTCTTCATGCGCAGGTCGTCGAGCCCCATCACCTTGAGCCAGGGCTCCCAGTCGGCGGTCGGCGCCTCGCCGTGGTCGGGATAGTCGACCGTGAGCAGCGTGAGCTTCGACAGATCGGGCAGCGCGCGCAGCGAGGCCGCGAGCTGCGGCGCGCACATCGGCACCACCGTTTCCTCGAACAGCGCCGGCCCCACGCCGCGCGCGATCGGCATCAGCCGCACCGCCACGTCGATGCGGCTGCGTTCCATGTCGAGCACGTCGAGCGTGGCCGACACCCGCACGTCGACCTGCGGATGCGCGCCGGTGAACCGCGCGAGCCGCGGAATCAGCCAGAGCGAGGCAAAGCCGGGCGTGGTGGTGATCGCCACCTGCCGCGGCGCCGACGCCGCGCGCACGCGTGCGGTGGCATCGCGCAGGCGCTCGAGGCTGTCGGTCACCGCGCGCTGCAGCACGCCGCCGGCCTCGGTGAGCGCCAGCGCGCGGTGCCGGCGCTCGAACAGCAGCACGCCGAGGCTGGTTTCGAGCTGCTGGATCTGCCGGCTCACGGCCGACTGCGTGAGGTGCAACTCACCCGCAGCGAGCGTGAAGCTCAGCCGGCGCGCCGCGGCCTCGAAGCTGCGCAGCAGCTCGAGCGGAGGCAGCTCGCCGGCAGTACCGCTTGTCAGGGCTTTCGCATTCTCTGGATGCATGCAACGAGTTCCGAATGACCGCGTGTAAGAAAGAGGCGGGTTCACTATATTCATTCGCATCACGAATGCAATGGAGCTTGCCATGCGCCCCCCGACTTCTTCCTTCGCCCTGAGCCTACCCGTCCATTCCGTCTTCGCCGTGCCCGACGGCGACAGCGTGGGCATCGAATGCCGCAGCGGGGCGGTATGGGTCACGCTCGACCGCGACCCGCGCGACGTGGTGCTCGCACCCGGCGAGCGATTCGTCGGCACCGGGCACCGCCGCATGCTGGTGTCGGCCCTCGAGGCGTCGTGCATCGCAGTGCGCGATGCACAACCCGCGGCGATACCGCTCGCCGCACCGGTGCGGCGCCCGTCGCCCTGGCGCCTGCCCGCGCTCGGGTTGTCCCCGGCTTGACCTCGGCGGCCGCGGCATCGAACCTCGATGCCATGCACAAGACAGAGGCCTACATCGTCGCCGCGGTCCGCACGGCCGGGGGCCGGCGCGGCGGCAAGCTCTCGGGCTGGCATCCGGCCGACCTCGCGGCGCAGGTGATCGACGCGCTGATCGCGAAGAGCGGCATCGACCCCGCTGAGGTGGAAGACGTGATCCTCGGCTGCGTGAGCCAGGCCGGCGAGCAGGCCAGCAACGTCGCGCGCAATGCAGTGCTGGCCTCGCGGCTGCCCGAATCGGTGCCGGGCACCTCGGTCGACCGGCAGTGCGGCTCGTCGCAGCAGGCGCTGCATTTCGCGGCGCAGGCGGTGATGTCGGGCAGCATGGACGCGGTGATCGCGGGCGGCGTCGAGAGCATGACGCGCGTGCCGATGTTCACGCCCAACGCGCTGGCGGCCAGGGCGGGACTCGGCACCTTCATGAGCCCCGCGATGCAGCGGCGCTATCCCGGCGTCGAATTCAGCCAGTTCACCGGCGCCGAGATGATCGCGCGCAGCCACGGCATCGAGAAGGAGGCGCTCGACGGCTACGCGCTCGAAAGCCATCGCCGCGCCATCGCGGCAACGCAGGCGGGCGCCTTCGACGACGAGATCGTGCCGGTCGAGGTCCTGCAGGCCGACGGCACCCCGGGCGGCACGCAGCACACGGTCGACGAGGGCATCCGCTTCGACGCCACGCTCGAAGGCATCGCGGCAGTCAAGCGCATTGCCGAAGGCGGGCGCTGCACCGCCGCCACCGCGAGCCAGATCTGCGATGGCGCGAGCGGCGTGCTGGTGGTGAACGAACGCGGCCTGAAGGCGCTCGGCGCCAGGCCACTCGCGCGCATCCACCACATGAGCGTGATGGGGCACGACCCCGTCGTCATGCTCGAGGCGCCGCTGCCCGCCACCGTGCGCGCACTCGCGAAAGCCGGCATGCGCATCGACGACATCGACCTGTACGAAGTGAACGAGGCCTTCGCGCCGGTGCCTCTGGCCTGGCTGCGGGCGCTCGACGCCGACCCCGCGCGGCTCAACGTGAACGGCGGTGCGATCGCGCTCGGCCACCCACTCGGCGCCTCGGGCACCAGGCTCATGGCGACGCTGGTGCATGCACTCGGCCGGCGCGGCAAACGCTACGGCCTGCAGACCATGTGCGAAGGCGGCGGCATGGCCAACGTCACCATCGTCGAAAGGCTCTGAAGCGCAGCAGGACGCAGGCCGCGGCACTGGCGCCGCGCAAAAGGCTGCAGGACAATGCCCGCATGCCCATCCTCAATGCCTTCTACGCCCAGTCGGGCGGCGTCACCTCGGTCATCAACGCGTCGGCCTGCGGCGTGATCGAGACCGCGCGCAAGCACCCCGACCGCATCGGTGCCGTCTACGCCGGGCGCAACGGCATCATCGGCGCGCTGACCGAAGACCTGATCGACACCGGCGCCGAGCCGACCGAGGCGATTGCGGCGCTGCGCACCACGCCGGCCGGCGCGTTCGGCTCGTGCCGCTACAAGCTCAAGTCGCTCGAGAAGAACCGGCGCGAGTACGAGCGGCTCATCGAGGTGTTCAAGGCGCACGGCATCGGCTACTTCTTCTACAACGGCGGCGGCGATTCGGCCGACACCTGCTTCAAGGTGAGCCAGCTCTCGCAGTCGCTCGGCTATCCGCTGCAGGCCATCCATGTGCCCAAGACCATCGACAACGACCTGCCGCTGACCGACTGCTGCCCGGGCTTCGGCTCGGTCGCCAAGTACGTGGCGGTGTCCACGCTGGAGGCCTCGTTCGACGTACGCTCGATGGCGGCCACGTCGACCAAGGTGTTCGTGCTCGAGGTGATGGGCCGCCATGCGGGCTGGATCGCCGCGGCAGGCGGCCTGGCCGCCGACCACGGGATTCCGGTGGTGGTGCTGTTTCCCGAGATCGCATTCGACCAGGCCCGTTTTCTCGCGCGCGTGGACGAACTGGTGAAGCAGCATGGCTACTGCTCGGTGGTGGTGTCCGAGGGCTGCCACCATCCCGACGGCACGTTCCTGGCCGAGCAGGGATCGCGCGACGCCTTCGGCCATGCGCAGCTCGGCGGCGCGGCGCCGGTGGTGGCGCAGATGGTGAAAGACGCGCTGGGCCACAAGTTCCACTGGGCCGTGGCCGACTACCTGCAGCGCGCCGCGCGGCACATCGCCTCGGCCACCGACGTGCGACAGGCCTACGAACTCGGGCAGCGCGCGGTCGAGCTCGCGCTCGAGGGACACAACGCGGTGATGCCCACGATCGAGCGCACGTCCGATGTGCCGTACGCCTACCGCATCGGCAACGCGCCGCTCGAGCAGGTGGCGAACGTCGAGAAGCCGATGCCGCGCGACTTCATCACGGGCGACGGCTACGGCATCACCGAGAAATGCCGGCGCTACCTGCTGCCGCTCATCGAAGGCGAGGACTACCCCGCCTACCGCAACGGCCTGCCTGTGTACGTCACGCTGCAGAACGCGGCCGTGCCGAAGAAGCTGCCCGCGTTCGCGCTCGCCTGATGCACGCCACGGCCGCCACGATCGACGCCACGCGCTGCCCGCTGTGCGGCACGCGCAACGGCTGCGCCATGGAAGCAGCGCGCGAAACGGGGGAGCCGCAGCCGCCCTGCTGGTGCATGGCGGCCGACTTCGGCCGCGCGCCGCTCTCGCGGCTGCCACCGGAACTGCGCGGCAAGGCCTGCCTCTGCGCGCGCTGCGCCGCAGGCCTGCCCGCCGAAGCGCCCGCTCAGGACTGAACCGGTTCCGGCGGCGGCGCCGGATCGGGCGCGGGCACACCCTGCGGCGCCACCGGCGCTGCCGCGTGCTGGCGCTGCTCGGTGATCACGCAGTGGATGAACTGCAGCTTGCCCACCGCGACGCGCGGCAGCACGAAGGGATAGCCGTCGGGCTGCCCCATGCTGCGCGAGAGTTCGTTGAGCACGTTGGTGAGCAGCACCCAGCCGTTCAGGAATTCGAGAAATCGTTCGGCATCGGGATGCTGGGGCTGCCAGAGATCGTCGAGCGTGAACAGGTCGCTCGCGAGCTCGACGTTGGTGGCGTCGATCCCGAAGCTCATCGCGGTGTCGGTGGTGTCGGCCATGTGCAGGTAATGGGCCCAGGTCTCGGCCCAGTCCTCCCACGGATGCATGCTCGCGTAGCTGCTCACGAAACGGTCGGGCCAGTCGGGCGGCGGCCCCTGGTCGTAATGCTGCTGCAGCGCGGCCGCGTAGTCGGCGCGCTCGTCGCCGAAGAGCGCGCGGAACGGCTCGAGCCAGGGCGTGGGCTGCACCAGCAGGTCCCAGTAGTAGTGGCCGACCTCGTGGCGGAAGTGGCCCAACAGCGTGCGGTAGGGCTCGTGCATCTCGGCACGGATGCGCTCGCGCACGGCGTCCTCGGCTTCCTCGGCGTTCAGCGTGATGACGCCGTGCTCGTGGCCCGTCATCACGCGCGGGCCGCCCGGCACGTCGCCGAGAAAGTCGAACACCAGGCCGTGCGCGGGGTCGGCATGTCGGCTCACCACCGGCAGCCCGAGCGCCAGCAACTGCGAGATGAGCCGGCGCTTGGCATGCTCGAGCCGGCGCCAGCGTTCGCCATTGGCCTCGATGGTCAGGTCCGGAATGGTGCGCGTGACGCTGCACGACAGGCAGTAGCCCGGCGCGAGCCCGACCGCGTCGGCGTCGGCCTCCTCACCCTCGCGCAGCATCGGCACCATCCAGTTGCAGCTCGCGGGCGTCATGAAGTTGGCGCAGCGGCGGTAGGTCTTGCCGTCCGGGTCGCCGAACACGGTGAAGGTGTCGGGCGCTGGGTCCTTGTTGCCGCCGCCATCGCCCGCCGAAGCGGGTGCCACCAGCGCCAGCGGCATCACGCCGAGCCGGTCCGTCACATAGCCGAGCGGCGTCTGGCAGGCCAGGCACTGACTGTTGCGCAGGAACACGGGCCGGCCGCATTGACAGCGGTAGGCGCGGCTGACCGTCGGCGCGGCCAGCTCGGAGGCCAGGCTCGGCGGTGCCGCCGCAGGCGCGGAGGCGTCGGCGGGAATGTCGGCGTGAAGGTCCATGGGGAATCGATCTGAGGGTGCGCGCCACGACGGCCAATGCATTGTGCGGCGCGCAGGCGTCAGGCCGGCCATGCAAAGACCGATATGCTTGTAGGACGACGGACCCGCACCGGCGGCACACGCCGCGCTGCCAGCGCCCATGACCACGCCGCCCACGCCAGAACAACAAACCACCGCCCCACCCTCCCTCGGCACGCTGCGCGAGCGCTACGGCCCGCGCTACCGCTGGTACCTGCTGCTGACGGTGATGGTCGGCGTGATGGCATCGATCATGTCGTCGACCATCGTCAACGTGGCGATCCCCGGCATGAGCCACCATTTCGCGCTGGGCCAGGAGCGCGCGCAATGGGTGAGCTCGGGTTTCATGGTGGCGATGACCGTGTCGATGCTGACCACGCCCTGGCTGCTCGCGCGCTACGGCTACCGGCGCACCTACGCGGGCACGATGGTGCTGCTGCTCGCGGGCGGCATCGCAGGCGGCGTGGCGAACGACTTCTCGCTGGTGCTGCTCGCGCGCGTGGCCGAGGGACTGGCGGCCGGCGTGGTGCAACCGATCCCGGCGATCATCATCCTGCGCGCCTTCGAGCCCCACGAGCAGGGCCGCGCCAGCGGCATCTTCGGCATGGGCGTGGTGCTCGCACCGGCCATCGGCCCGAGCATCGGCGGCGTGCTGGTCGACCTGTTCGGCTGGCGCTCGATCTTCTTCATGGTGGTGCCGTTCTGCCTGGCCTCGCTCTGGCTGGCCTACAAGTTCGTGCCCACCACCGGGCCCGGCGGGGTGGCCGCCACGCGCGGCAGCGGGCTCGACTGGCGCGGGCTGACGCTCGGCACGCTGGGCACGCTGTGCCTGCTCAACGGCCTGGTCGAACTGCGCGGCGACTCGCCGCTGCAGGCCTTGCTGCTGCTCGCGGGCGCGGCTGCTTCGTTCGCGGCCTTCGTCTGGTGGCAGCGCCGGTTCGCCGCCTCGGGCGGCACGCCGCTGATGAACCTCGAACTGTTCCGCTACCGCCAGTTCGCCATGGGCAGCGTGGTCGCCTTCATCTATGGCACCGCGCTGTTCGGCTCGACCTACCTGCTGCCGGTGTACATGCAGGTCGGGCTGCAGCTGTCGGCCTCGCACGTGGGCGCCATCCTGCTGCCCGCGGGCTTCGTGCTGGCGCTGACCATCGCCGGCGTGGGCCGGCTGGCCGACCGGCAACCGACCTGGCTGCTCGTGAGCGTGGGCCTGGCGCTGCTGGCGGCCTCGTTCGCGCTGATGCTGGTGCTGCGGCTCGACAGCGCGCTGTGGCTGCTGGTGATCTTCGCGATCATCGGGCGCATCGGGCTCGGCTTCATCCTGCCGTCGCTCAACCTCGGCTCGATGCGCCCGCTCGCGAAGCCGCTGATCCCGCAAGGCGCGAGCGCGATCAACTTCCTGCGCATGCTGGGCGGCGCGGCCGGCGTGAGCCTGTGCGCCATCGTGCTCGAGTGGCGGCTCGCCGCGCATGGCGATTCGCTCGCCAATACCGCCACCAGCGCGGCGCGGCTCGCGGCCTTCGACGAGGTGTTCGCGATGCTGGCCGGGCTGTGCGCGCTGGCCATTTGCGCGGCCTGGCAACTGCGTGAGGGCGCCGCAAGCGACGCGCGCAAGAGCGGGTAAACCCCGGCCGTCATCAGACCGGATTTCGATTTCAATTGTTATCAGTTGTATCAAATTCGAAGACGGGGTTCCATGCATCGCAGAAGTTTCATTGCCGCCGCGTCGGCCGCAGCGGCCGTGGCCGGGTTCGGCCGCGTCGGCAGCGCGTGGGCAGCCGATGGCGTCACCGACTCAGAGATCGTGCTCGGCCACACCGGCATCCTCAGCGGCCCGCTGGGCGCGCCGATCAAGGTGGTGATGGCCGGTGCAGGCCTGGCCTTCGACGCGGCCAATGCGCAGGGCGGCATCGCAGGGCGCAAGTTGCGACTGGTGTCGCTCGACGACGAGCTCTCGCCCGAGAAGGCGGTCGCCAACTACGAAAAGCTGCTTTCGGAGCACCGCGCCTTCGCCTTCTTCGGCTGCGTCGGCTCGGGCACCACGGCCGCGGCCGCGCGCGTGCTGTCGCAAAGCGGCGCGCCGATGATCGCGGGCTATGCGGTGTCCGATTCGGCGCGCGAGAAGGTGTCCGGTTCGGGCTACTTCGTGCGCGCCACCTTCGCGCGCGAGGCGCAGGCGCTGGTGCAGCACCTGACCACCATCGGCGTGACGCGCATCGCCTCGGCCTGCCTCGACAACCCCGGCGGGGCCGAGGTCGCGCGGCTGGTGGAAGCGGCCTTGGCGACGCATCAGCTCAAGCCGGTGGCGGCGGTGGCCGTCAAGGGCGACGGCTCGACCAACGCGGCCATGGGGAAGGCGCTGGCCGAGAGCAAGGCGCAGGCGGTGATCATGTACCTGGGCGGCGCCATCGGCGGCGAGGTGATGAAGAGCGCCTGGGACGCGGGCGGACGCCTGATGTTCTACGGCATGTCGATCGTTCCGGGCGACCTGACGGCCAGGCTGGTCGGCAACAAGGCCAGCGGGCTCGCGATCTCGCAGGTGGTGCCCTATCCGTGGAGCGAGGTCGACACGGTGGCGCGCGACTACCGCCAGCTCGCCGAGCGCGCCAAGGTCGACGTCGGCTACCTGAGCTACGAAGGCTACGTCAACGCGCTGGTGGCGATCGAGGCGCTGCGGCGCGCCGGCCGCGACCTCACGCGCGCCAGGCTGCATGCCGCGCTGAAAGCGATGAAGCTGCGCATCGCGGGCATGGAGATCGACTTCACGGGGGCGAGCAACACCGGTTCGCGCTTCATCGAAATGGTGCGGGTCACGAAGGAGGGCCGCTTTCTGCGCTGACGGCCAGCGCCGTAGCCGCGGCGCAACCGGCAAAGCCCTTGAGCTCCGCGAGTTCGTCGAGGATCGGGCAGTCCGGGCGCCGGTCGCCGCCGCAGCAATGGGCCAACCGCTCGAGCAAGCGCTTCATCTGCGCGAGCTCCTCGATGCGCTCGCCCAGGGCCTCTGCGCGCGCGAGGGCAACGCGCTTCACATCGACGCTCGCGCGGCGCTCGTCGCGCCAGAGCGCGAGCAATTCCACGACATCGGGGGTCTCGAAGCCGAGCGCCTGCGCCCTGCGCACGAAACGCAGCAGCGGAACCGCGCGCGCCGCCTCGTCGAGCAGCCCCAGCGCTTCGCAGTCGCGCATCAGGCGGTCCGACGCGCCCGAGCGCGCGGCGAGCTGCGCGCGTGTCAGGCCTGTGGTGGCGGCGCCATGCGCCAATGGGTGGTCCATGCAGAACTCCTTTCAAACGGATGACCGCAGTCTTGGGCTTCACACCATCGGAAGGTCAACAGAAGGGACATTGCTTCGTGCCGGCGCGGCGTCGCCCGGGCGAATCGCGGTCTAATCGCCCCCATGTGCCAATTGCTAGGGATGAACTGCAACACGCCGACCGACGTGACCTTCAGCTTCACGGGTTTCGCGCAGCGCGGCGGGCGCACCGACCACCACGCCGACGGCTGGGGCATCGCCTTCTTCGAGGACCGCGGGCTGCGCCATTTCGTCGACCACCTGCCGGCCTGCGAATCGCCCGTGGCCGAGCTGATACGGCGCTACCCGATCCAGAGCCGCAACGTCATTGCCCACATCCGCAAGGCGACGCAGGGCGCGGTCAACCTGCAGAACTGCCATCCGTTCGTGCGAGAGCTCTGGGGCCGCTACTGGGTGTTCGCGCACAACGGCGATCTGAAGGATTTCCGGCCGCGGCTGCATGGCAACTTCCATCCCGTGGGCAGCACCGACAGCGAGCATGCCTTCTGCTGGCTGATGCAGGAACTGGCCAAGTCGCATGCGGGCGTGCCGAGCGTCGAGGAACTCACGCTCACGCTGCGCGAGCTCGCGCCGCAACTCGCGCGGCACGGCACCTTCAACTTCATGCTCTCGAACGGACAGGCGCTTTGGGCCCATGCCTCGACCCACCTGTGGTACGTGGAGCGGCGCCATCCGTTCGTGACCGCGCAGCTCGCCGACGAAGACCTCGAGATCGACTTCGCGCAGCACACGACGCCGACCGACCGCGTGGCGGTGGTGGTAACCGCGCCGCTCACGAACAACGAAGACTGGACACCGTTCGCGCCGGGCGAGCTGCATGTGTTCGTCGACGGGCAGCGCCTCCGCAATTGAAACGTTTTACTGACACATTTTTGCAACAGCACGAGAAAGTCTCGGCAAACCGGTTCAATGGAATAACAATAATGGTTCTCATTAGCGCTCTCCCGAAACCATTCCATGCCTTCTTCCTCCCGCTTCCTGCGCGCCAGCCTGCGCCCGACCGCCACCGCGACGCTGCTCGTGCTGCATGCCCTCGCGGCTTCGGCCCAGACCGCGGCAACGCCTGAACCCGCTGCCGGTACGCCCGGGACCCTGGCCACCGTCACGGTCGAGGCCAGCGCCGATGCGTCGGCCGAAGGCCTGACCAAGCCCTTTGCCGGCGGCCAGGTGGCGCGCGGCGGCCGCGTGGGCATCCTGGGCAACCAGGACATGATGGCGACGCCGTTCTCGAGCACCAGCTACACCGCGGAGCTGATCCAGGACCAGCAGGCGAAGAGCGTGGCCGACGTGCTGCAGAACGACCCGTCGGTGCGCGTGGCGCGCGGCTTCGGCAACTTCCAGGAGCTCTACGTGGTGCGCGGCTTTCCCGTGTACTCGGACGACGTGGCGTACAACGGCCTCTACGGCATGCTGCCGCGCCAGTACATCGCCTCCGAGTTCTTCGAGCGCGTGGAAGTGTTCCGCGGTGCCAACACCTTCCTGAACGGTGCCGCACCGGGCGGCAGCGGCATCGGCGGCGCCATCAACCTGCTGCCCAAGCGCGCGCCCAACGAGCCGCTCACACGCGTCGGCTTCGGCGTGCAGACCGGCGGCCAGGGTTACGTGAACCTCGACCTGGCGCGCCGCTTCGGCCCCGAAGACAGCCTGGGCGTGCGCGTGAACGCCGTGCGCCGCGAGGGCGGCACCGGCGTGTTCAAGGAAAGCCAGCAACTGAGCGCCTTCGGCGTCGGCCTCGACTGGCGCAACCGCAACGTGCGCTTGTCGGCCGACTTCGGCTTCCAGGACTACACACTGCAGGACGGCCGCCCGAGCCTCACGCCGTCCTCGACGCTGCCGATCCCGCGAGCGCCCGACGCCAAGATCAACTTCGCTCAGCCCTGGAGTCACTCGAAGGAAAAGGACAGGTTCGCCACCTTCCGCGGCGAAGTCGACATTACCGACAGCATCACGGCCTGGGCCGCGGGCGGCGTGCGCCGCAGCGACGAAGACAACATCCTGGCCAACCCGACGCTCGCCGACGCGTTCGGCAACACCAGCGGCACGCGCTTCAGCAATACCCGCAAGGACCGCATCGGCACCGCCGAGATCGGCGTGCGCGGCACCTTCGCCACCGGCCCCGTCAAACACACCGTGGTGGCATCGGCCGCCACGTACAGCAACGATCGCGACAACGCCTACACGATCTCGCGCGACAGGCTCTACAACAACATCTACATGCCGTACGCGTCGCCGTATCCGCTGGCGAACAGCTTCACCGGCAACACGCTCGAAGACCCGCGCCTGACGGACCAGATCGAGACCTCGAGCATTGCGGTCGCCGACACCATGTCCTTCATGGACGACCGCCTGCTGGTCACGCTCGGCGCGCGCCGCCAGACCATCAAGCAGACCAGCTTCGCCTACAACACGATCAAGGAAACGAGCGCCTACGACAAGAGCAAGACCACGCCCGTGGCCGGCGTCGTGTTCAAGATCACGCCGACGGTGTCGGCCTACGCCAACTACATCGAAGGCCTCGTCAAGGGCAACGTGGCGCCCGGCACGGTGAACAGCCGGCCGGTCACCAACGCTGGCGAGGTGTTCGCGCCGTACCAGGCCAAGCAGAAGGAAATCGGCATCAAGTACGACGGCGGCACGCTCGGCGCGAGCGCGGCATTCTTCACCACCGACCAGCCGACCTACCAATACGAGGGCCAGACCTACGGCCTCTACGGCAAGCAGCGCAACCAGGGCCTCGAGTTCTCGGTGTTCGGCCAGCCGGCCAAGGGCCTGCGCCTGCTTGGCGGCCTGACACTGATCGATGCCAAGCAGAAAAACACGCAAGGCGGCGCCACCGACGGCCGCACCGCCATCGGCGTGGCCAAGCAGCAGGCCAACATCGGCGCCGAATGGGACGTGCCGGGCGTGCGCAGCCTGTCGCTGAATGCGCGCCTGCTCTACACCTCCAAGCAGTACGCCAACGCCGCCAACACGCAGCAGATCCCGGGCTGGACCCGCTTCGACGTCGGTGCGCGCTACCTGGTCGATCTCGGCAACGGGCGCCTGCTCACGCTGCGCGCGCGCATCGACAACCTGTTCAACAAGTCGTACTGGGCATCGGTGGGCGGCACGCAAGGCTCCAACTACCTGGTGCTCGGCGCGCCGCGCACCTTCGCCGTCAGCGGCACCATCGACTTCTGATGCGCACGTTCTGGACCGCAGTGCACCGCTTCGCGGGACTCGCGGTCGCGCTCTTCCTCATCGTCTCGGGCCTGACGGGCGCCGTGATCTCGTGGGACCACGAGATCGATGGCTGGCTCAACCGCAAGCTCTACGACACCACCGCGCGCGGCCCGTTCAAGGACCCGTTCGACCTCGCGGCCGCGGTCGAGGCGCACGATCCGCGCGTGCGCGTCGCGTACCTTCCGCTCGGCTTCGAGGAAGGCCACGCGGCCGGCTACTTCGTGCAGCCGCGCACCGACTCCGCCACGGGGAAGCCCTACCCGCTCGACTACAACCGCGTGTACGTCGATCCGGTGACGGCCGAGATCCGCGGCAGGCGCGACTCGACCGCGATCTCGCTCAGTCCCGAGACGCTCATGCCCTTCCTGCGCAAGCTGCACTACACGCTGCATGTGCCGGCCGTCTGGGGCACCGACCGGCTCGGCCACTGGATCATGGGCACGGTGGCGCTGGTGTGGCTGCTCGACAGCTTCGTGGCGCTTTACCTCACAACGCCCCGGCGCCAGCGCCAGGCCGTGCATCCGTCGCACCGCGCGGCAGGCGAATGGTGGCAGCGCTGGAAGCCGGCCTGGGCGGTGCGCTGGGCGGCGGGCGGTTACAAGCTCAACTTCGACCTGCACCGCGCGGGCGGGCTCTGGATGTGGGTGCTGATCATCATCATCGCCTTCACCTCGTTCTCGCTGAATCTCTACAAGGAGATCTTCCACCCGATGCTGTCGCTGGTATCGAAGACCACGCCCGGACCGTCATCCCTGGTGCCGCTGGCGCCGCTGGGCGTGCGCATCGAGCCCACGATCGGCTTTCGCCAGATCGTCGCCGATGCCGAGGCCGAAGCGCGCCGGCGCGGCTGGACCGCGCCGCTCGGCGGCGTGTTCTACAACCAGCGCGGCGGCTTCTACAACGTGTCTTTCTTCGACCACGCCTCGCACGACGACAGCGACGGCATGGGCCTGTCGAACCTCTACCTCGACGGCCGCGACGGCCACGTGATCAGCCACAACCGGCCCTGGCACGGCACCGCCGCCGACGTGTTCGCGCAGCTGCAGCTGCCGCTGCACGGCGGCCGCATCCTTGGCATGCCGGGGCGCATCCTGATGTCGCTGATGGGGCTGGCGGTGGCGGGCCTGTCGGTCACGGGGATCGTGATCTGGTGGCGCAAGCGGCGCGCGAGGCTGGTGCAGGCCAGGCGCCAGCGCGAGACGGACATGCAGGCCGGGGCCGCCTTCGCGCCGCGCTGAAGGCGGACGCGGAAGAACTCAGCGGCTCAGCGTGCGGCGGTCAGGTGCGTCTCGAGCGCATCGATGAACATCTTCGGCACATCGAAGCCCGTCTGCTCCGTGATCTCCTGGAAGCAGGTCGGGCTGGTCACGTTGATCTCGGTGATCGAATCGCCGATCACGTCGAGCCCGATCAGGAGCAGCCCGCGCGGCGCGAGGGCGCGGCCCACGGCTTCTGCGATCTCGCGGTTGCGCGGCGTGAGCGGCTCGGCCACGCCCTTGCCGCCGGCCGCGAGGTTGCCGCGCACCTCGGTGCCCTGCGGAATGCGCGCCAGCACGAAAGGCGCGGGCTCGCCGGCGATGATCAGGATGCGCTTGTCGCCCTGCACGATCTCGGGCACGAAGCGCTGCACCATGATGGTTTCGGCACCGCCCTTGTTGAGCGTCTCGACGATGGAGCCGAGGTTCAGCGCGTCCTGCTTCACGCGGAAGATGCCCATGCCGCCCATGCCGTCAAGCGGCTTCAGGATGATGTCGCCATGTTCGGCATGGAAGTCGCGCACCGCCTGTGCGCTGCGCGTGACCAGCGTGGGTGTGGTGAACTGCGGAAACTCCATGATCGCGAGTTTCTCGGGATGATCGCGCAGCGCCCGCGGCTTGTTGACCACGCGCGCGCCCTCGCGCTCGGCCTGCTCGAGCAAGTGGGTCGCGTAGATGTACTCGGCGTCGAACGGCGGGTCCTTGCGCATCAGCACCGCGTCGAAATCGGCCAGCGCCTTCGATTCGACGATGTCGACCTTCCACCAGTCCCCGGGATCACCGGTCAGCGTGATCTGCTGCACCGTGGCCGTCACCTTGCCGCCCGACACCCACTGCAGGTCCTGCGGCAGGCAGGCCGCGATGCGCCAGCCGCGGCGCTGCGCCTCGCGCATCATCGAGAACGTGGTGTCCTTGTAGATCTTGAAGTGGTCGAGCGGGTCGGCGACGAAGAGGATGTTCTTGTTCATCAGGGAGTCTTTCGGCCGCCCGGTGGCGGCGCCATGTTGCTGCTGTCCGGCGCCATGTTGCCGGAAGCGGCGATGTCCTTGCCGGCGGAGGCCTTTGCGGCCCGGCGGCCCAGCTCCTGCACGGCGAGCGCCAGCGCACCGGCCACCACGCCCCAGAAGGCCGAGCCGATGCCCGCCAGCGTGACGCCCGAGAGCGTGACCAGGAAGGTGATCAGCGCCGCTTCGCGGTGCGATTCGTCGCGCACCGCGGCCGCGAGCCCGCTGCCGATGGTGCCCAGCAGCGCCAGGCCGGCGATGGCCGCGACCAGCTCCTTGGGAAAGGCGGTCAGCAGCCCGGTGACCGCCGCGCCGAACAGCCCGATCACCACGTAGAGGGCGCCGCAGCTCACGGCCGCCGTATAGCGCCGCGCCGGGTCCTCATGCGCCTCGCGGCCCATGCAGATGGCGGCGGTGATCGCGCTCAGGTTCAGCGCGAAGGCGCCGAAGGGCGCGAGCACCAGCGTGGCAACGCCGCCGATGGTGATGAGCTTGCTGACCGGCAGCTCGCCATAGCCGGCGGCGCGGATGGCCGCCACGCCGGGCAGGTTCTGCGAGGCCATGGTGACGACGAACAGCGGCAGCGCCAGGCTGACGATCGCCTGCCAGGTGAAGGCCGGCATCGTGAACACCGGCCAGGTGAGCGAGAACTGCACCGCCGACCAGGCCAGCTCGCCGCGCGCGGCGGCGAAGGCGATCGCCACCAGCAGCGTCAGCGGCACCGCATAGCGCGGCAGCATGCGCCGGGCCAGCAGATAGGTGCCGAGCATCAGCAGCACCAGCGGCAGCGCCGTCTGCGCAGCCGTGAAGGCCGCGAGGCCGAAGCGCGTAAGCACGCCCGCGAGCAGCGCGGAGGCGATGGCCATTGGAATGCGGTTCATCACGCGCTCGAACCAGCCGGTGGCGCCCGCCAGCACCATCAGCACCGCGCAGACGATGAAGGCGCCGACCGCCTCGTTCATGCTGTAGCCCGCGCCTGCCACCGCGAGCACGGCCGCGCCCGGCGTGCTCCAGGCGATCATCACCGGCTTCTTCCACCAGAGCGAGGGCAGCGCCGAGGCCAGGCCCATGCCGATGCCGAGCGCCCACATCCACGAGGCGGCGATCTCCGGCGTGGCACCGAAGGCCTGCGCAGCCTGGAACACGATGGCCACCGAGCTCGTGAAACCCACGAGCACCGCGACGAAGCCCGCGGTGAAGGCCGAGAGGCTCAGATCCTTGAAAAACGACATCGCGCGATTGTGCCGGCTGGCCGGCGCCACCGCTCGCGGCGGCAGACCGTGCCTTCAGCCCGCGCCCAGGTAGGCCCGCGCCAGCGCGCCGTCGGCCGCGATCTCAGCGGCGCTGCCTTCGGCCACGATGCGGCCGCCCTCGATCACATAGGCGCGGTCGCACAGCGCCAGCGCGAGCGCGGCCATCTGGTCGACCAGCACCACGGTCAGGCCCTCGGCGCGCAGCGTGTCGAGCGCCTCGAACAGCTCGGCGATGATCTTCGGCGCGAGGCCGAGCGAGGGCTCGTCGAGCAGCAGCACGCGCGGCTTCGACATCAGCCCGCGCGCGATGGCCAGCATCTGCTGCTCGCCGCCCGAGAGCAGGCCCGCACGCTGGTGCAGCCGCTCACGCAGCCGCGGAAAGCGCCCGAGCATGGCCTCGGTGCGCGCATCGATGTCGCGGCCGTCGAGAAACGCGCCGAGGCGGATGTTGTCGCGCACGCTGAGCTCGGGAAACACCTGCCGGCCCTCGGGCACCAGCACCAGCCCGCGCGCCACGATGCGCTCGGCCGCGAGGCCGGCCAGCTCGGTGCCGTCGAGGTGGATGCCGCCCTGCACCGGCCGGTGCAGGCCTGCGAGCGAACGCATCAGCGTCGACTTGCCCGCGCCGTTCGCGCCGAGCAGCGCGACCAGCTCGCCGCGCCGCACGCGCAGGTCGATGCCGTGCAGCACCGGTTCGGCGCCGTAGCCCGCGATGAGGCCGCCGACGCCGAGCAGCTCGGGCGCATCGGCCGAAAGCGGCTTGCGCGGCGCACGCGCGGCCGCCGGTGTTTCGTCGTTCTCCACCAGCGCTTCGCCGAGATAAGCCTTGCGCACCGCGGGATCGGCCTGCACGGCGGCCACGTCGCCGACCGCGAGCCGTTGGCCGGCATCGAGCACCACGATGTGGTCGGAAATGCCCATGACGAGTTCCATGTCGTGCTCGACCAGCAGCACGCCGATGCCCGCCGCCGCGATGCGCTGCAGCAGTTCGGCCAGCCGCGCCTTGTCCTCGCGCGAGAGGCCGGCCGCGGGCTCGTCGAGCAGCAGCACCTGCGGCGCGGTCGCCAGCGCACGCGCGATCTCGACCAGCCGGCGCTCGACGTGCGCGAGATCGGACGCGCGCCGCTGCGCCGTGCCCGCGCAGCCGCAGAAGGCGAGCAGCCGCCGCGCCTCGGCGCGTGCAGAAGCCGAGCGGAAGCGCCGCGCGCCGAGCAGCGGCCCGAGCGTGCCGCGGCCGAGCGCGAGCGCCACGTTGTCTTCCACGCTGAGGCTGCCGAAGAGCTGCGAGGTCTGATAGGTGCGCGCCACCCCGGCGCGCGCGATGCGGAACGCGCGCCGCCCCTGCAGCGGCACGTCGCCGAGGCGGAATCCGCCACCCGTGGGGCGGTAGAAGCCGCTCAGCATGTTGAGCACGGTCGTCTTGCCCGCGCCGTTGGGCCCGATCAGGCTCGTGATGCCGCCGGGCTGCGTGGCAAAGTCCAGGTCGCCCACGGCGCGCACGCCGCCGAACTGCATCGTGAGGCCCTCGGTGCGGATCGGCGCGCCGGCTGCGCGTGGCGGCAGCTGGCCTGCATCGGACTCGGCCGCCACGGGCGCCTCGGCGCGCCGCGCACCGAAGCGCGCTGCAACGCGCCGCCAGAGCCCGGCCGCACCCTCGGGCGCGGCCCACAGCACCACCAGCAGCAGCAGGCCGAAGATCAAGAGCCGATACTCCTCGAATTGCGAGAGCAGTTCCGGCAGCAGGCCCACCACCAGCGCGCCGACCAGCGGCCCCGCCACGGAACCGGCGCCGCCGATCATCACCACCAGCACGAACAGGATCGACTGCCCGAAGCCGAAGGTGTGCGGCGTGACGAAGCCCGAGAGCGGCGCGAACAGCCCGCCTGCCGCGCCCGCGCAGAACGCCGAGATTGCGAATGCCACGGTCTTGATGCGCAGCGGATCGAGGCCGATGGACTCGGCCGCGGTGTCGCTGTCGCGCACCGCGCGCATCGCCGCGCCCCAGCCGCCGCGCGAGAGCATCGCAAAGCCCGCGAGCGCCACACCGGCCGTGAGCACCGCGAGCATTGCCGCCGCACGCTCGCCCTGCGCGAGGGACCCGAGCACCGGGGCCGCGATGCCCATGATGCCGTTCTGGCCGCCCGTGAGGTCGCGCGCCTCGACGATCGCATGCTCGACGATGAAGCCGAAGGCGATGGTGATCATCGCGAGGTAAGGGCCCCGGGCGCGCAGCGCCGGCAGCGCGAGCAGCGCACCCATGGCGCCGGCGAGCAGCGCGCCCGCCGGCCAGGCGGCCCAGAAGCTCCAGCCGGCCTTGCCCGTGAGGATGGCGACCGCGTAGGCGCCAATGGCATAGAAGCCCACATGGCCGAACGACATCTGCCCCGTGAGCCCGAGCAGCACATTGAGGCCGACGCCGACGATCGCGAACAGCGCGACATTGGCGAGCACGAAGACGTAGTAGCCGTTGACGGTGGCCGCGAGCGCCACGCCCGCGGTCATCAGCGCCACCAAACCGGCGAGCGAAGGCCAGCGCGTGCGTGAGTCCATGGCGCTCATACCTTCTTCACCGCCGCGCGGCCGAACAGGCCCTGGGGCCGCAATGCAAGCACCGCGATCACCAGCGCAAAGGTCAGGATCTGCGTGTAGCCCGAGCCGAGCGTGGCGGTGATCAGCGCCTCGGCCAGGCCGAACAGCAGGCCCGCGCCCATCACGCCCCAGGCGCTGGTGATGCCGCCGAGGATCGCCACCGCGAAGGCCTTGAGGCCGAACAGCGTGCCCATGTCGGCCTGCACGTTGTAGAGCGGCGCAATGAGCACGCCCGCCGTGCCCGCGAGCACGGCCGAAAGTGCGAAGGCCGCGGCCACCGCGCGCCGGATCGGAATGCCCATGAGCCGTGCGGCCGCGGGGTTCTGCACCACCGCGAGCATGCCGATGCCCCAGCGCGTGCGCCGTGCCACCAGGTGCAGCAGCGCCGCCAGCGCAAGGCCCGCGAGCGGGATCAGCAACTGCAGCGGGTACACGCCCAGCCCCACCTCACCGACCTGCAGCGGCGTGACGGCCAGCGACGAGGGCAGGCTGCGCGGCTCCTTGCCGAAGGTGAACATCACGAGGTTGTCGACCACCATGCCGAGCGCGACCGTGGCCATCAGCCAGGCCTCGGAACCGCGGCTCGCGAAAGGCCGCACGGCCGCGAACTCGACCACCAGGCCGTAGGCGCCGCACAGCACGAGCGCCAGCAGCACCGCGAGCGGCATCGGCCAGCCCAGCGTCTGCGCGAACCAGAAGGTGAAGACGGCGCCGAGCATCATCGCGCTGCCCTGCGCGAAGTTGACGGTGCCCGAGACGGCATAGGTGACGTGGAAGCCGAGGGCGATGAGCCCGTACATGCTCCCGAGCCCCAGCCCGCTGATCCATGCGGACAGCAGCATCATTTGGCCGCGGCCATGGCCACGGGCAGGATGCGGTTGTCGATGAACTGGGCCCAGACGTAGTCGTTCGCGGTCACCGCGTCATGCACGCCGGGCGAGAAGGGCTTGTCGTAGGTCTTGATGAGGCCTTCGTACCTGCCGATCTTGTAGAAGCCCTGGCGCACCGCGTCGCCGTCGGTCGAGCCCGCGGCCGCGATGGCCAGCGCGGCGAGCTGCATGCCGTCGTAGGCATTGGCCACGCCCACGGCCGGCGTGATGTCGTCGGGGCCCTTGATGGCCGGGTATTTGGCCTTGAGCGCCGCGATCACCCGCTCGCCCACCGGCGACTGCTTGCCGAAGAAGCTGTAGGTCTGCACGAAGTGCACGTTCTTGCCGTTCGGGCCGGCCAGTTCGGTGAAACGGCCGCCGGCCGGTCCCCAGTGCGAGACGATCGGCACCTGCCAGCCCATGCGGTCGAGCGACTTGACCACCTGCGCCGACGGGCCGACATTGCCCACCATGAAGAGCGTGTCGGCGCCCGCGGCCTTGAGCCGCGTGAGCTGCGGCACCACGTCGACGTCGTTGCCGTCGAACTTCTCCACACCCACGGCCTTCAGCCCCTTGGCCGCGAGCGCGGCATGCAGGCCCTTCTCGTTCGATTCGCCCCAGGGGTTGTTGACGAGGATCATGCCGAACTTGCCGCTCTTGAAGCTCTTCTGCGCGTAGTCGAGCATGCCCACGTTGACGATCTCGTCGACCGCCGAGACACGGAAGGCGAAGTTGGGATTGGCGCCGTTCTTGGTGATCGGCGTGCCCGCGGCCCACGGCCCCATGAACGGCGTCTTCTCCTGGTTGGCGATCGGCACGATGGCCATCGACACTGGCGTGTCGAGCCCGCCGAACAGCACCGCCACCTTCTCCTTGAAGATCAGCTCGCGCGCAGCCACCACGCCCTTGGCAGGATTGGCCTCGTCGTCGCGGCGCACCAGCTCGAGCTTGCGTCCGCCGAGCAGGCCGCCCTTGGCGTTGATCTCGTCGATGGCGACCGTGAGGCCGCGGCTGATGGCTTCACCGGCCAGCGCCGACTGGCCCGAGAGCGCGGTGACGAGGCCGATCTTGATCGGCTCGGCGGCGAGAACCGAGCCCGCGGCGAGGCAGGCGGCGGCTGCAATGCAGAGCGTGCGGCGGCGAAGAACTGGAAGGCGAACAGCGGTGCGGGTCATGGCGGACTCCTGGGTCGAAGAGGACAACAACAAACGGGGCGGCACCCAACAAGGTGCATCGGGCATCCGCCGAAGCGGCTGGCTCGTTCCGGATGCAAGCGCCATGCCAAGTCGACACTTTCATTTCGAAATTGTCGACAATCTCTTAGAGTTCACGTTGACAATTCGGCACGAGATTTGCTGTGCATGACGCACGCACCTTTGCCATGCACCGCCTTGGCCCCCAACAGATGGAGAACCCATGGACACCCCCACATCGACCGCCCCTTCGCCCACGCATGCCGACCCGGCCGCCGTGGTCGACGAGTTCCTTCGCCTGGTGATGATTCCCGACCCCGCCGCGGCGTCGCGCTACACCGCCCCCGGCATCCGCATCCGCTTCACGGGCAACCGCCCGATGCACGCACCTGGTGACACCTCGGCCTTCAATGCGAAGCGCTACGCCTGGGTCAAGAAGAGGATCGAGCGCACCGAAACGGTGGCCGGCGGCACGCCCGAGGAGACCGTGGTCTACAGCCTCGGCACGCTCTATGGCGCGTGGCCCGACGGAACGCCCTTCGAAGGCAACCGTTATGTCGACCGCTACGTGGTGCGCCACGGGCTGATCGTGCAGATGGACGTGTGGAACGACAGCGCCGAATGGCTACTCGTGCGCGCCGGCCTCGCGGTGCTGTGAGGCCGCACGCATGACGGCCCGCTGGCCCGAGCTGCTGCCCTCGCACGGCCGCTTCGACTACCGGCCGATCACGCGCCGGCCCGAATACGCCTGGCCCAACGGCGCGCGGCTGGCCGTGTACCTGGGCTTCAACATCGAGCACTTCGCGTTCGGCGACGGGCTCGGCGCCTGCATCGGCCCGGCCTCGCCGCAGCCCGACGTGCTGAACCACGGCTGGCGCGAGTACGGCAACCGCGTGGGCGCCTGGCGCTGCCTCGAGCTCTTCGACGCGCTCGAGCTTCCGACGGGCGCGCTGGTCAACACCGCGCTCTACGACCACTGCCCTGAACTGGTGCAGGCGGTGGTGGCGCGCGGCGACGAACTCATCGGCCACGGCCACAGCAATGCCGAGCGCCAGGGCGCGCTCGACGAGGTGCACGAACGCGCGCTGCTGGTGCGCTGCCGCGACCGCATGCTGCGCGAGAGCGGGCAGGCGCCCGCGGGATGGCTGTCGCCGTGGATCTCTGAAAGCGCGGTCACGCCAGACCTGCTGGCGGAGTCCGGCTACGGCTATACGCTCAACTGGTGCCATGACGACCAGCCGGTGCGCATGCGCACGCGCTCGGGCGCCGCGATCTGGTCGGTGCCGTATCCGCAGGAGCTCAACGACATTCCGATGATCGTGGGCCGGCTGATGGACGCGAAGGACTTCGCCGCCATGGTGATCGACAACTTCGACGAGATGCGCGAGCAGTCGCGCGCGCAGCCGCTGGTGATGGGCCTCGCGCTGCATCCGTACATCGTCGGCCAGCCCTACCGGCTGCGCCACCTGCGCACCGCGCTCGCGCACCTCGCGCGGGCGCGCGACCGCGGCGAGGTCTGGTTCACCACGCCGGGCGAGATCGCCGCGCACATGCAGCGGCTGGCGACGGAGCGGCCCGACGCGTTCGGTGCCTGACGATGCGCGGCACTCGATAATCGGCGCGTTCTCGTCCACGCCCCGACCGCACCTCCTCCCGCTCATGGCCCGCACCCCCGCCTCGAAGAAGCCCACCGCTGCACGTCCGCCGCCCGACGACGCTGACGTCGAGGAACGCATCTACCGCTCGGTGTTCGAGGGCGTGACGCACCAGCGCCTCGCGCCCGGCACCAAGCTGCCCGAGGCGTCGCTGTGCGCGTTGTTCGGCGTGAGCCGGGCGATGGTGCGCAAGGTGCTGCAACGGCTGGCCCACGACCACATCGTGGAGCTGCGGCCGAACCGCGGCGCGATCGTGGCAATGCCCTCGCCCGAGGAGACGCGGCAGATCTTCGAGGCCCGCCGCGCGCTCGAGGCCGCGCTGGTGCGCATGGCGGTGCGCAACGCCACGCGCACCGAGATCGCCGAGCTGCGGCGACACCTGAAGGAAGAACATGCGGCGATGCACCGCTACACGCAGCCCGAATGGGCGCGTCTCGCGAGCTCGTTCCACCTGCGCGTGGCACGGCTCGCGCGCAACCCGATCCTGGAGCGCTACCTGAGCGAGCTCATGTCGCGCTGCTCGCTGATCGTGGCGCTCTACGAGCCGCCCGGCAATGCCGCCTGCGAGCACGACGAGCATGCGGAACTGGTCGACGCGATCGCGCGCGGCGACGCAGACGAGGCCGTGCGTTTGATGGAAGCGCACCTGCTGGTGCTCGAACGCAACATCGCGCTCGACCGGCCGGCTGCAGCACGCAGCCTGGGACAGATGCTGGGCCTGGGCTGAGGCCTCCGTGACTCAGTCTTCCATGTCGCTGCGCACCACTGGCAGCACTTGAAACGCCACAGGTTCAGCCCAGTGCACCCGCGGAACCGGCTTCGCCGGGCCGCCGGGTGCGCCCCCCAGTGGGGGGAGGCGCCGCAGGCGCTTCGGGGGGCGTCTCAGATCTCGATCTTGGAGCCCAACTCCACCACGGCATTGTTCGGCAGCCCGAGGAAGGCCGCCGCGCCGCTCGCGTTGTGGTGCATCGTCGCGAACAGCTTCTCGCGCCAGGGCGCCATGCCGCTGGCGAGCGTGGGAATGACCACGTCGCGCGAGAGAAAGTAGCTCGTCGACATGGGCTCGAGCTGGCAGCCGCGCAGGCGGGCGTTGTCGAGTGCGCGCGGCAGGTCGACGTCGTTCTTGAAGCCGTAGTGCACGATGACCTGCCAGCAATGGTGGCCGAGCGCCTCGATCTCGATGCGCTTGTCCATCGGTATCCATGGCACCTCGTGGTTGCGCACCGTGACGAACAGGTTCTGCTCGTGCAGCACCTTGTTGTGCTTGAGGTTGTGCAGCAGCGCATTGGGCACCACGCCAGGTTCGGCCGTGAGGAACACCGCGGTGCCCTCCACGCGCGCGGGTGGGCTCACGAACACGGAGTCGAGAAACTCCTTCAGCGCGATCGCATCGGCGCGCTGCACCTCGCCCATGAGGCGGCGGCCCTCCTTCCAGGTGATCATCAGCGTGAACACCGCGCCACCGATGACGAGCGGAAACCAGCCGCCTTCGAACAGCTTGAGCAGGTTCGAGGCAAAGAACATGAAGTCGACCGCGAAGAAGACCGCGGTCGAGGCAATGCACACAGCCAGCGGCAGCTTCCACGCGTAGCGGATCACGAAGAAGGTCAGCACCGTGGTGATCAGCATGTCGGTGGTCACCGCGATGCCGTAGGCCGCGGCCAGGCTGCTCGACGAACGGAACATCAGCACCGCCAGCACGATGGCCGCGAACAGGCCCCAGTTGACGATCGGGATGTAGATCTGGCCCGCGGCGCGCACGCTGGTGTGCTCGATGTTCATGCGCGGGAGATAGCCGAGCTGGATCACCTGGCGCGTGACGCTGAAGGCGCCGGTGATGAGCGCCTGCGATGCGATCACCGTGGCCAGGGTGGCCAGCAGCACCAGCGGGATCAGCGCCCATTCGGGTGCCATCATGAAGAACGGATTCTTCACCGCCTCGGGGTTCTCGAGCAGCAGCGCGCCCTGGCCGAAGTAGTTGAGCGTGAGCGCGGGCATCACCACCGTGAACCACGCCACGCGGATCGGCCGCTTGCCGAAGTGGCCGAGGTCGGCATAGAGCGCCTCGGCGCCGGTCACGCAGAGCACCGTGGCGCCCAGCAGGATGAAGCTCGTGCCCGGGTTGTCCCAGATGAACTTCATCGCATACCAGGGGCTGATCGCCTTGAGGATCTCGGGGTGCTGCACGATCTGCGTGACGCCGAGCACCGCGATGGCCGCGAACCAGGTCAGCGTGATCGGGCCGAAGAACTTGCCGATGCCCGCGGTGCCGCGCTTCTGCACCACGAACAGGCCGAACAGCACCACCAGCGTGATCGGCAGCACGTAGTGCTTGAAGTGCGGCGACACGACCTCGAGGCCCTCGACCGCCGACAGCACCGAGATGGCCGGCGTGATGACGCCGTCGCCATAGAAGAGCGAGGTGCCGAAGATGCCCACCAGCAGCAGCACGTTGCGCAGCCGCGGCTTGTCGGCCACGGCGCGCGAGGCCAGCGCCAGCATCGCCACGAGGCCGCCCTCGCCTTCGTTGTCGGCCCGCAGCACCAGCACCACGTACTTGATCGACACGATGACGGTGAGCGTCCAGAAGAACATCGACAGGATGCCGTAGACGTTCTCGATCGTGAACGGCAGGTGCCCGTGGTTGAACACCTCCTTGACGGCATACAGGACGCTGGTGCCGATGTCGCCGTAGACGACACCGATGGTGCCGATGATCAGGGCAGCGGCGGAAGAGGCTTTGGGTGGGGACACGAAGTCGGTGGAAAAAGGACGAACCGCGCGCGTGCAACCAAGTCACACATGCAAGGATGCGCCCGTCGCGGCCCTGCGGCCGCCGCGCACATCCCCCCGCCCTCTTGTTTCCTTTTGCTGTGAGGCCGCTATTTTGCCGCTGCCCGCCGCCGCCGCAAGCCGCCCCCGAAAATCATTATTCGTAGACTTCGGCGTCCGGGTCGGTGGCTTCCAGCTCGTAGCTCGCGGCCACCATGGCCAGGCGGCCGACCACGCCGTACATGTAGAAGCGGTTCGGCGCGCTCGCGCCGGGCTTGGCGCCGGGCTGCGGCAGGTGCGCGCTGTCGGAGAACGCCAGCGGCACGAAATTGGCGCCCGGCAGCTTGAGGTTCTCGTCGGGGTTGCGCTCGGCATGCACGCGGTAGAAGCCGCCGACCACGTAGCGGTCCATCATGTAGACCACGGGCTCGGCCACGCCGTTGTGTACCCGTTCGTTGGTCAGCACGCCTTCCTGCACGATCACTTCGCCGGGGCCGCGCAGCGCCCGGGCCGCGGCCCCCGCGCGCGTGGTGGCCGCTGCCGCGCGCGGCTTCGTGGCGCCCACCAGGGCTTCGACCTCGCGCGCATCGCGCACCGTGATCACGCCGGGCCCGTCACCGCCGACATGGCCCTTGACGATCACGAAGGGCTTCTCGTTGATGCCGTATTCCTTGTATTTGCGGCGCACCTTGGTGAGCACCGCGTCGACGTGGCTCGTGAGCACGTCGATGCCGCGGCCTTCGGCGAAGTCGACGCCCTCGGCGCGGGCGTAGATCGGGTTGATGAGCCAGGGATCGATGCCGAGCAGCTTGCCGAAGCGCTTCGAGAGCTCTTCGTAGCTGTGCAGGTGGTTGCTCTTGCGGCGCACCGACCAGCCCGCATGCAGCGGCGGCAGCAGGTACTGCTCGTGCAGGTCTTCAAGAATGCCCGGCGTGCCCGCCGACAGCTCGTTGTTGAGCAGGATCGTGCACGGGTCGAAGTTCTTCAGGCCGAGCCGGCGCTTGGTGCGCACCACGGGCTCGAGGCACACCGTCTCGCCGTTGGGCAGCTCGATCTTCTTCGGCGACTTGATCGCCGGGTCGATCGAGCCGACGCGCACGTTGAGTCCCGCCATGTGGAAGATGCGCACCAGCTGCGCCACGTTGGCGAGATAGAAGGTGTTCTTCGAATGGTTCTCGGGAATGACGAGCAGGTTGCGCGCCTCGGGACAGATCTTCTCGATCGCCGCCTGGGCCGCCTGCACCGCGAGCGGGAGCATTTCCTTGGTGAGGTTGTTCCAGCCGCCCGGGAACAGGTTGGTGTCGACCGGCGCGAGCTTGAAGCCGGCGTTGCGGATGTCGACCGCGCTGTAGAACGGCGGCGTGTGCTCCATCCATTCGAGGCGGAACCAGCGCTCGATCGCGGGCGTCGAATCGAGCACCCGCTGCTCCAGTTCGTTGATCGGGCCGGTCAGGGCGGTGACGAGATGCGGAACCATGCGGGCGGCCTTGTTGGTTTTGTACTTGGAAAGGTAGAGCGGAATTGTAGGATTTGGGGATGGCCGCCCCGATGACAAGACCCGCGAAAGGCCAGGCGGCCGGTGCAGGCGCCGGCCGCCGGCGCCTCAGCCGCGAACTTCGCCCTGCCCGAGCACCACGTACTTGAGCGAAGTCAGCCCCTCGATGCCGACCGGCCCGCGCGCATGGAATTTGTCGGTGCTGATGCCGATCTCGGCGCCGAGGCCGAACTCGAAACCGTCAGCGAAGCGTGTGCTCGCATTGACCATGACGCTCGCCGAATCGACCTCGCGCAGGAAGCGTTGCGCATGCACATGGTCGCGCGTGACGATCGCGTCGGTGTGGTGGCTCGAGTAGCGGTTGATGTGTGCGATCGCCTCGTCGAGGCCCTCGACCACCTTGATGCTGATGACGGCCGCGAGGTATTCCTCCGACCAGTCGGACTCGACCGCATCGACGACCTGCGCGCCGGCGCCGGCCAGCGCCTCGTCCGAGCGCAGGATGCGGGCCGCAGTCGGGTCGCAGCGCATCTCGACGCCCTTGGCCGCGAAGATCGCGGCGATGCGCGGCAGGAAGTCGTCGGCCACCGCGGCCGAGACCAGCAGGCCCTCGGCGGCGTTGCAGGGGCTGTACTTCTGGGTCTTGGCGTTGTCGACGATGCGCAGCGCCATTTCGAACTCGGCCGAATCGTCCACGTAGACATGGCAATTGCCGTCGAGGTGCTTGATGACGGGCACCTTGGCGTCGCGGCTGATGCGCTCGATCAGGCCCTTGCCGCCGCGCGGGATGATCACGTCCACAAACTCGGGCATGGCGATCAACTGGCCCACGGCCTCGCGGTCGGTGGTCTGCACCAATTGCACCGCATCGACCGGCAGGCCGGCCTCCTCGAGCGCGCCGGCCACGAGCAGCGCCAGCGCCTTGTTCGACTCGATCGCCTCCGAGCCGCCGCGCAGGATGGCCGCGTTGCCGCTCTTGATCGCGAGGCTGGCGGCCTCGATGGTCACGTTGGGACGGCTTTCGTAGATCATGCCGAAGACCCCGATCGGCACCCGCATCTGGCCCACGCGAATGCCGCTGGGCTGCTGCTTCATGCCGATGATCTCGCCAATCACGTCGGCCATGCCGGCGAGCTGCTCGCAGCCGAGCGCCACGGTCTCGAGGACCTTGGGCGTGAGCTTGAGCCGGTCGACCATGGGCGCGGGCAAGCCGGCCGCGGTGGCGCGCTCCAGGTCCTTCTGGTTGGCTGCCGCGAGCGCCGGGCCGGCCTCGCGCAGGCGCTTGGCGAGCGCCTTCAGCGCTCTGTTTTTTGTAGCTGCATCCGCACGTGCCATGAGGAATGCGGCAGTTTTGGCCTGCAGCCCGAGGGTCTGCATGTGCTCGCTGACGTTGAAGGCGTTCATGCGCGGCATTTTCCCACGCCAACCCTGCGCGCGGCTGACACGGGCTTTTCCGCGTTGCGGGCTGGCGCCGCTCAGGCCCGCCGCGCTGTGCTGGCGTTGTTGCTGTTGCCGCTGCTGCAGGCGCGGCAGAGCATGAGCGCGAGCCGCTGCAGCGCCTGCCAGCCGCTCGCGGGCCAGTCGGGCTGCTTGAGCCCCTTGCAGATGCCGTCGACCACGTGGGCCGCGCGCAGCAGCCGCGCGAGCATGCGGTCGTCGAGCCGCGGCAGCACGCGCTCGAAGGCCCGTTCCTTCGCGCCCCAGACGCGGTTCTCGCGCAGCGCCATGGGCAGCGGGCGGCCCGCCGCCATCGCATCCTTCACGCGCTTGAGTGCGCGGATGTCCTCGGCCAGCGTGTAGTGCACCAGCACCTCGGCCTCGCCCTCGGCCTGCAGCCCGTCGAGCATGCGCGCCACGCGCTGCGGGTTGCCGGCGAGCACGGCTTCCGAGAGCTTGAAGACGTCGTAGCGCGCCACGTTGTTGACCGCGGCCTCGACCTGCTCCCAGGCCAGCTCGCCCGCGGGGTACAGCAGCGCGAGCTTCTGGATCTCCTGGTGCGCGGCCAGCAGGTTGCCTTCGACGCGATCAGCAAAGAACTGCAGCGTGCGCTGGCCCTCGTCGCCGGGCATTACGCGCTGGCCCTGCAACCCCAGGCGCTGCGCGATCCACTGCGGCAGCGCGGCGCGCTCGACCGGATCGACCTGGATGCTCACGCCGTTGTTCTCGAGCGCCGAGAACCACGCGCCGGTGCGGGTCGCCTTGTCGAGCCGCGGCAGCATCACGAGCGTGAGCGTGCTGTCGTTGCCCTGCGCCGCTTCGGCGAGTTGCTGCAGCGCCGTGCTGCCGTCCTTGCCGGGCTTGCCCGAGGGGATGCGGATCTCGACGATCTGCTTGTCGGCGAACAACGAGAGCGAGCCGCCGGCCGCGAGCACCGCGCTCCAGTCGAAGTGCGCGCCGGCCACGGTGTACGAACTGCGCTCGGTGTAGCCCTGCGTGCGCGCCGCGGCGCGGATCGCGTCGGCCGCCTCCTGGGCCAGCAGCGGCTCGTCGCCGTGGATGGCGTAGAGCGGCTTCAGGCCCTTCTGCAGATGGGCGCCGAGCTGGGCGCTGGCAAGTTGCATGCTGCTGCGGCCGTCTTCAGAGTTGCTTGACCGCCGCGAGCCGGCGCAGCATCTGTTGCGCGATGTCGGACTGCATGTCGCGGTAGAGCAGCTCGGCCTCGCCCTCCTTCGCGAGCGCGTTGGTCTCGTTGAAGCTCAGGTCGCGCGTCTGCGCCACTTCGGTCGGCGGCAGCAGGGCCTTGCCACCTGGCGTGCGCAGCGCGAAGCGCACGCGCAGCTGCAGCTGCAGTTCGCGCAACAGGCCGGCCGAATTGGTCGAGATCACGATCCGGTCGCGGCTCTCGCCGAGCATCTCGAGGATCGCGTCGGCCGTCTGCGCCTCGGCGGGAGGCACCAGCGTCACGGTGCCGGCGGCGCGCAGCTCGCGCCGCAGCCGGTTGATCAGTTCGGAGTTGCCCGAGAGCGACAGGGTCTTGAAGGCGAACACCGGCGCACGGCGCAGCTCGAAGCCGCAGCCGGCCAGGCCGAGGCCCGCGCTGGCGGCGGCCAGGCCGAGAAGGAAGCCGCGGCGCGGCAGCGAGGCAGTGCGATGGTTCATGCTTCTTTCGTTTTACTCAACGTCTCAGAGGACCACGTTGACGAGGCGGCCCGGCACCACGATGACGCGCTTGGCCGGTGCGCCCTCGGCGAACTTGACGAAATCGTCGCAGGCGAGCGCGAGCTTCTCGATCTCGTCCTTCGAGGCCTCGGCGGGCACCAGCAGCTTGCCGCGCAGCTTGCCGTTGACCTGCAGCATGAGCTCGACCTCGTCCTGCGTGAGCGCGCCCACGTCCACCACGGGCCAGGGCGCATCGAGCAGGTCGCCCATGGCCTTGTCGTAGCCCAGGCCCTGCCAGAGCTGGTGCGTGAGGTGCGGCGTGGCCGGGTAGAGGCAGCGCAGCAGGATGCCGAAGCCTTCGCGCACCGCGGCGGCGTCGCCGGGGCTGCCGTCAGTTTTGAAACCTTCGACCGCGTTCAAGAGCTTCATCGCGCCCGACACCACGGTGTTGTATTGCATGCGCTGGTAGTCGTAGTCGATCTGGCGCAGCACCGTATGCACCTCGCGGCGCAGGGCCTGGGCTGCCTTGCCGAACGACTGGCCGGCGATCTCCACGGGCTGCGCGTCGGCCTGCGCCAGGCCGAAGTTCCAGACCCGGCGCAGGAAGCGGAAGCTGCCCTCGACCGCGGCGTCGTTCCATTCGAGCGTGGCCTCGGGCGGCGCGGTGAACATGGTGTAAAGGCGCGCGGTGTCGGCACCGTACTTTTCGATCAGGTCCTGCGGATCGACGCCGTTGCGTTCGCTCTTGCCCATCTTGCCGACACCGCCGTACACCAGCTGCGTGCCGTCGGCCAGCGTGCCGCCGGTGATGCGGCCCTGCGCGTCGAGCACCGGCGTCACGTCGGCCGGCGGGAAGTAGTCCTTGCCGCCCTTGTCGCTGCGCCGGTAGTAGATGTGGTTGAGCACCATGCCCTGCGTGAGCAGCTTGCTGAAGGGCTCGTCGACCTTCACCAGGCCCAGGTCGCGCATCACCTTGGTCCAGAAGCGTGCGTAGAGCAGGTGAAGAATCGCGTGCTCGATGCCGCCGATGTACTGGTCCATCGGCATCCAGTAGTCGGCGCCCCCGGCGACCATGGCCTCGTCGTTCTTCGGGTCGCAGTAGCGCATGAAGTACCACGAGCTGTCCACGAAGGTGTCCATCGTGTCGGTCTCGCGGCGCGCGGACTTGCCGCACACGGGGCAGACGACGCCGGCATGAAAGCCCTCGTGCTTGGCGAGCGGGTTGCCCGAGCCGTCGGGCACGCAGTCGGTCGGCAGCACCACGGGCAGGTCCTTCTCGGGGACCGGCACCGCGCCGTGCTCGTCGCAGTGGATGATCGGGATCGGCGTGCCCCAGTAGCGCTGGCGGCTCACGCCCCAGTCGCGCAGGCGCCAGGTGGTCTGCAGCCCGCCCAGGCCCTTCTGGCCGAGCGCATGCGCCACCGCGGCCACGGCCTCCTTGTGGCGCATGCCGCTGAAGTTGTCGGAGTTGATGGTCACGCTGCGCTGCCCGGATTCGTCCTTCAGGGCGTACCAGTCCTGCCACCGGTGGTAGTCGAAGTGCGGCTCGTCGTCGACCAGCACCACCTGGATGATCTCGAGGCCGTACTTGTTGGCGAACGCGAAGTCGCGCTCATCGTGCGCGGGCACGCCCATCACGGCGCCGTCGCCATAGCTCATGAGCACGTAGTTGCCCACCCACACCGGCACCAGCTCGTCGGTGATCGGATGCCGCACGCTGAGCCCGGTGGGCACGCCCTTCTTCTCCTGCGTGGCGAGTTCGGCCTCGGTGGTGCCGCCGGCCTTGCATTCCTCGATGAAGTCAGCGACCTTGGCGTCGAGCGTGGCGGCATGCATCGCAAGCGGATGCTCGGGCGCGACGGCGCAGAAGGTCACGCCCATGATGGTGTCGGCGCGCGTGGTGAACACGTACATGCGGCCGTCCTGGATCAGGCTGCCGCTCCCGTCCTTGATGTCGTGCGTGAAGGCGAAGCGCACGCCCTCGCTCTTGCCGATCCAGTTCTCCTGCATCAGCTTGACGCGCTCGGGCCAGCCCGGCAGCTTGTGCTGGGTGTGCTCGAGCAGCTCTTCGGCGTAGTCGCTGATCTTGAGGTAGTAGCCCGGGATCTCGCGGCGCTCGACCGTGGCACCGGTGCGCCAGCCCTTGCCGTCGATCACCTGCTCGTTGGCCAGCACGGTCTGGTCGACCGGGTCCCAGTTGACGACCTGGGTCTTGCGGTAGGCAATGCCCTTTTCGAGCATCTTCAGGAACAGCCACTGGTTCCACTTGTAGTAGCTCGGGTCGCAGGTGGCGACCTCGCGGCTCCAGTCGATCGCCAGGCCCATGGCCTGGAGCTGGCCGCGCATGTAGTCGATGTTCTCGTAGGTCCACTTGGCCGGCGGCACCCCGTTCTTGAGCGCCGCGTTCTCGGCCGGCAGGCCGAAGGCGTCCCAGCCCATCGGCATCAGCACGTTGTAGCCGCTCATGCGCAGGTAGCGCGTGAGCATGTCGTTGATCGTGTAGTTGCGCACATGGCCCATGTGCAGCTTGCCGCTCGGGTACGGCAGCATCGAGCAGGCGTAGTACTTCTTGCGGCTCGCGTCCTCGGTGACGCGGTAGGCATCGGCGGCGCTCCATTGCGCCTGGGCAGCGGACTCGACGTCGCTGGGTTTGTAGCTGGGGTTCATGACGGTTCGGCAAGAGCCCGGCGCGGGGCGGCCGGGGAAGGCGGATTATCGCCCTGGCGCCGGTCGCTCGGCCGGCGGCGGCGCGGGCACCCATTCGTCGCCGAAGAGCTCGGGTTCGGCAAAGGCCTGGAGCCTGGCGAAGTGGTGCTCGAAGTCCTCGCGGTAGAAGAGGCCCGCGATGCCCCCCGCCAGCCGCCGCGCACCGTCACTGATCGCGGGGATGTCGCCCGAGACCGTGCCGTGCGACAGCGCCGCGGGATAGCAGAAGCAGTGGACCCGGTCCAGCCCTGGGCAGGCGCCCGGGGCGCGCTCCTGCAACTCGAACACCGGCCCGAGGTCGGGCGAATCGGCCAGTTCCTGGTCCTCGTCGCCGGGCGCGGGCACGAAGCGCGCCTTCCAGGTGCGCACATGCGCCGCGATGGCGGCGAACTCGGGACGGCGCGCCCAGTCGACCTTGAAGCCGGTCGAGACGATGAGGAAGTCGACGACGAAATCGCCGCGCGGCGTGACGACGCGCATCGCATCGCCCTGCGACTCGACCGCCTGCACCTGGCAGCCGAAATTGAAGAAGGCGTTGGGATGGCGCGATACGCGCAGCGTGCTGCCATGCGGCGGCGGCACGTTGAGCACGTTGATGTAGTGGCGCAGGCGCCACTTGGCTTCGTCGGGCAGGTCGTAATGCCCCTGCGTCAGGCCGGGCACACCGGCGCCCTTGGCCTTGTTGACGCGCGGCAGGTCGGGGCGGCGGATCAGCAGCTCGACGCTGCGCGCACCGGCCTCGAGCGCCGTGGCCGCGCTGTCCATCGCCGACGAGCCGGCGCCGACGATGCCGACCCGCAGGCCCGCGAGGCGGCCGTAGTCCATCTCGTCGGACGAATGCGCCCACCTCCCGCGCGGCAGCGCCGCCACGAAGGGCGGCACCGCCGGGCCGCCGAGCCCGTCGCGGCCGGTCGCGAGCACCACGCGGCGCGCGAGCACATGCTGCGGCATGCCCGCGGGCGCGCGCAGGTCGAGCCGCACCGGCCCGGCCGCCGCCAGCGGCGCGATGCGGGTGACGGCCGTGTCGTTGCGCACCTCCACCGCCATCACGCGCCGGTACCAGCGCAGGTAGTCCATCCATTGCAGGCGCGGGATCTTGTCCAGCCCGCCCCAGGCCTCGGCGCCGAACTGGGCCTCGAACCAGGCCCGGAAGGTCAGCGCCGGCAGGCCGAGCGCGGGGCCGGTCAGTTCCTTGGGCGAGCGCAGGGTTTCCATGCGCGCCGTGGTGGCCCACGGCCCCTCGAACCCGGCCGGTGCGCGGTCGAACACCACCGCGCGGATGCCCTGCTGCGCCAGCGCCGCCGCCGCGGCGAGCCCGGCCTGGCCGCCGCCGACGATCGCCACATCGAGCACCGCCTCGCCCTCGTGCGCGCAGGCCGGCATCCAGGCGCGCGCGGGCCAGCCGAGACACTCCAGGTCTTTGGCTAGCCGGCGCTCGAGCGCGGCAAGGCCTTCCGGCCGGTCGGGGATGGAGGGAGCAGAAAAAGAAGCAGCGTCGGTGGTCATCTGACAGGCAAACGGGATCGGCGGGGACGCCATCGCGTGGCGTGCCCGTGCAGTGTAGAAAGCTTCGTCGTCGTCATGCGGCCGGGCCCGGATCTCGCATGGCACGATGATTCTCTTCAGACCAAGGACAGCATGCATCTCCCCGAACGCGAGGTCCGCGCCCTGATGCGCGCCGAACACGGTGATCCGTTTGCCGTGCTGGGGCCGCACCAGACGCGCGACGGCCTGCAGGTGCGTGCGCTGCTGCCCGGCGCCAAGAGCGTGGCCGTGGTGCACACGCGCACCGGCTGGCCGCTCGCGATGCTGGCCCGGCACGAGGAGTCCGACCTCTTCACCGGGCTGGTGCCCGCGGCCGAGGCGCTGCTGGGCTATTCGTTCGAGGTCGACTGGGGCGCGCACAGCGCGCGGCTCGAAGACCCCTACCGCTTTCCGTTCGTGCTCGGCGATACCGACGTGTGGCTGCTCGCCGAGGGCACGCACCTGCGGCCCTGGGAGCGGCTCGGTGCGCACCTGCGCGAGATCGACGGCGTGAAGGGCGTGGCTTTCGCGGTCTGGGCGCCGAATGCGCGGCGCGTCTCGGTGGTCGGCGACTTCAACAACTGGGACGGCCGGCGGCACATGATGCGGCTGCGCCGCGAGTGCGGCGTGTGGGAAATCTTCGCGCCGCAAGTGGCCACCGGCGACGCCTACGAATTCGAGATCCTGTCGGCCGAGGGCGAGCTGCTGCGCAAGGCCGACCCCTACGCCTTCTCGGCGCGCCTTCGGCCCGAGACCGCCTGCGTCGTGGCGCCGCTGCCCGCGCCGGTGCCGCTGCCGCCCGGCCGCGCCGCCGCCAACGACCGCCATGCGCCGATCAGCATCTACGAAGTGCACCTCGGCTCGTGGCGGCGCAAGAACGACGGCCGCGACTGGCTCGACTACCGCGAGCTGGCCGACACGCTGGTGCCCTATGTGCGCGACATGGGCTTCACGCACATCGAGCTGCTGCCGGTCAGCGAGCATCCGTTCGACGGATCGTGGGGCTACCAGCCCATCGGCCTGCATGCCCCGAGCTCGCGCTTCGGCACGCCCGGCGATTTCCGCCATCTGGTCGAGGCCGCACATGCCGCCGGCCTCGGCGTGATCCTCGACTGGGTGCCCGCGCACTTCCCCACCGACGCGCACGGCCTCGGCCGCTTCGACGGCACCGCGCTGTACGAATACGCCGACCCGCGCGAGGGCTTTCACAACGACTGGCAGACGCTGATCTTCAACTACGCGCGCACGGAGGTTCGCAACTACCTCGTCGGCAATGCGCTCTACTGGCTCGAGCGCTATGGCGTCGATGGCCTGCGCGTGGATGCGGTGGCCTCCATGCTCTACCGCGACTACAGCCGCCAGGCCGGCGAATGGGTACCCAACGTCGACGGCGGGCGCGAGAACCTCGAGGCCATCGACTTCCTGCGGCGCATGAACCATGTCGTGGGCACCGAGCGCCCCGGTGCCTTCACCGTCGCCGAGGAATCGACGAGCTTTCCCGGCGTCACGCGGCCGCCCGAGGCGGGTGGGCTGGGCTTTCACTTCAAGTGGAACATGGGCTGGATGAACGACACGCTGGCCTATGCCGGCACCGACCCGGTTCACCGCAGCCACCACCACGAACAGATCACCTTCGGCCTCATGTATGCGCACAGCGAGAACTTCGTGCTGCCGCTGTCGCACGACGAGGTGGTGCACGGCAAGGGTTCGATGATCACGCGCATGCCCGGCGACGCCTGGCAGAAGTTCGCGGGCCTGCGCAACCTGTACGGCTACCTCTGGGCCTACCCGGGCAAGAAGCTGCTCTTCATGGGTGGCGAGTTCGCGCAGGAAGCCGAGTGGAATGCCGACCGCAGCCTCGACTGGCATCTGCTCGCGCACGCGGCGCACCAGGGCGTGCGGCGGCTGGTGCGCGACCTGAACAACGTGTACCGGCACTTTCCGGCCCTGCACGAGCTCGACGCCGAGCGCGCCGGCTTCGAGTGGACGGTGCATGACGACCGGGCGCAGTCGGTGTTCGGCTTCGTGCGGCGCGGGCGCGACGGGTCGTTCGTGGTGGTGGCGTGCAACTTCACGCCGGTGATGCGGCACGGATACCGGCTTGGCGTGCCGGCGGGCGGGGACTATCGCGAGGTGATCAATACCGATGCCGAGGTGTACGGGGGCAGCGGGGTTCACAACGATGTGGTTCGGGGCGAGGCGGTGCCTTGGCATGGAAAATCGCACTCGATGAATGTGACCTTGCCGCCGTTGGCTACTGTGATGTGGGTGTTGGTTTGAGTTGTTCTGGTTGTTCTGTTTTTCGGGGCCGGGTTTCGCCCCGGCGGGCGACTCACTTTCTTTTGCTTCGCCAAAAGAAAGTAAGCAAAGAAAAGGCGACCCCGCTGTCTGCGACCCCGTCGCTGCGCTACGGGGCAACCTGCGGTGCTCGCGTTTCGCGGGGTCTCGCAGAACTCGCTTCGCTCAAACAGCTGCG
>NZ_JBDGIV010000021.1:0-65315 GCF_057657255.1 Variovorax sp. Soil_C_19
CTGCGACAGCCCCTCGGTGCCGCGCATCGAGCGGAACTTCAGCTGCTCTTCACCCAGCGGGGTGTGGGCCGTAACGACTCGCGCCATGAAAGTTGTCTCCTTGATGCATTCCTTGATGCCTTCTTATGCTTGCGAAAACTCGTACTGAAAGTCGTCCTCCGCCGCCGACAGCCGCACGCCCGCGAGCTTGCGCGCCGAGACCGTGGCGCCGATCACCTCTTCGCTGAGCCGCGGAAGGATCGTGTGCGTGAGGATCGCGTCGATCATCCGGCCGCCCGACTCGATGGCGGTGCAGCGGCGCGCCACGAGTTCGACGGCGCTGTCGTCGTAGGCGAACGCAATGCCGTGGTTCGCGTCCAGGCGCGCGGCGATGCGGTCGAGCTGGAGCCGGATGATGCGATGCAACGCGTCGGCGTGCAACGGGTAATAAGGCACTACAACGAGGCGGCCGAGCAGCGCCGGCGCGAACACCTTGAGCAGCGGCTCGCGCAGCGCCTGCGCGAGCGGCTCGGGGTCGGGGCGAAGCGTCGGGTCTTCGCACAGCTGCATGACCAGGTCGGTGCCGACGTTCGAGGTCATGATGATCACGGTGTTGCGGAAGTCGATGTGCCGGCCCTCGCCGTCTTCCATCCAGCCCCTGTCGAAGACCTGGAAGAAGATCTCGTGCACGTCGGTGTGGGCCTTCTCGATCTCGTCGAGCAGCACCACGCTGTAGGGGCGGCGGCGCACGGCCTCGGTGAGCACGCCGCCTTCGCCATAGCCCACGTAGCCGGGCGGCGCACCCTTGAGCGTGGAGACGGTGTGCGACTCCTGGAACTCGCTCATGTTGATGGTGACCAGGTTCTGCTCGCCGCCGTAGAGCGCCTCCGACAGCGCAAGCGCGGTCTCGGTCTTGCCCACGCCCGAGGGGCCGCAGAGCAGGAACACGCCCACGGGCTTGTTCGGGTTGTCGAGCCGCGCGCGCGCGGTGCGGATGCGCCGCGAAATGGTCTCGAGCGCGTCGGGCTGCGCCACCACGCGCGCCGACAGCGTCTCGGCCAGCCGCAGCACCGATTGCGCATCGTCGCGCACCATGCGGCCGATCGGGATGCCGGTCCAGTCGGCCACGACGGTGGCGATGGCTTGCGCATCGACGGCCGCGAGGATCAGCGGCGACTCGCCCTGCAGCTGCGCGAGCTGGTTCTGGGCCTCGTCGAGTTCGGCACGCAACTGCGCTGGCGTGCGCTCCGGGTCGGCCGGCGGCGGCACGTCTTCCGGCGCGGCTTCGTCGTCATCTTCATCGCCCTCCGCCTGCACCGGCACGGCCGCGGGCGCGAGCTGCTGGCGCAGCGCGACGATGCGCGCGACCAGTGCCGCCTCTTCCACGCGCCGCGCTTCCAGCAGTGAGAGCTCGGCCTGCGCCGCAACCACATCGGCCGCGATGTCGTCGACCCGCTTCGCCTCGCCGACACCGATGGCCGCCTCGCGCCCGGCGATGCCCGACTCGATGCCGAGCACCTCGATGCGGCGCTGCAGGTCCTCGATCGCGGCGGGCAGCGCATGCTGGCTCAGCGCCACGCGCGCGCAGGTCGTGTCGAGCAGGCTCACGGCCTTGTCGGGCAGCTGGCGCGCGGGGATGTAGCGGTGCGACAGGCTCACGGCCGCCTCGAGCGCGGCGTCGAGGATCAGCACGCCGTGGTGCTTCTCGAGTTCGGCCGAGATGCCGCGCAGCATCACCACGGCCTTGGGCTCGGTGGGCTCGTGCACCTGGATGGTCTGGAAGCGCCGCGTGAGCGCCGGGTCCTTCTCGATGTACTTCTTGTACTCCGACCAGGTAGTGGCCCCGATGGTGCGCAGCCGGCCGCGCGCGAGCGCCGGCTTGAGCAGGTTGGCCGCATCGCCGGTGCCGGCGGTGCCGCCCGCGCCAACCAGCGTGTGCACCTCATCGACGAACAGGACGATCGGCTTGGGGCTCTTCTCGACCTCGTCGATCACCTGGCGCAGCCGCTGCTCGAACTCGCCCTTCACGCCCGCGCCGGCCTGCAACAGCGTGGGGTCGAGCACCCACAGCGACACGTCCTTGAGCGAGGGCGGCACCTCGCCCGCGGCAAGCCGCGAGGCCAGGCCTTCGACGACCGCGGTCTTGCCCACGCCCGCCTCGCCGGTGAGCAGCGGATTGTTCTGGCGCCGGCGCATGAGGATGTCGATGATCTGGCGGATCTCGTCGTCGCGGCCGAACACCGGGTCGAGCTCGCCCGCGCGCGCCTTGGCCGTGAGATCGCTCGCGTACTTGGCCAGCGCGGAACCGCCGGCCGCGGGGCCGTCGCCGGAGTGCGCCGCCGCGGGCGCGCCCCCATGCACAGCGGCCGGTGCAGCGGCGTCGAAGTCGTCCTCGGGCGAGCCTTCGGTCCATGCGGGCAGCTGCGCGATCAGCACGTCGGGCACGATCTTGTCGAACTCGCGCGAGATGCCCGACAGCACCTGCCGCAGGCCCGGTGTCTTGACGATGCCCGCCAGCAGGTAGCCGCCGCGGATCGATGTGGCCTCGAAGCGCAGGCTCGCATACACCCACGCGCGCTCGACCGCGTGGTCGACGTGCTCGGAGATGTCGCTGATCGAGGTAGCGCCATGCGGCAGGCGGTCGAGCGCGCGCACCAGGTCCTGTTCGACGGCATCGAGATTGAGGCCCGCGCGCTTGACGATGCGCTGCAGGTCGCTGTCCTGCAGCTGGAGGATCTGGTGCAGCCAGTGCACCAGCTCGACGTAGGCATTGCCGCGCAGCTTGGCGAACGCGGTGGCGGTCTCCAATGCCTTGTAGAGCATCGGGTTCAGTTTCGAGAAGAGCGAGACGCGGCGGATGTCGGTCATACCTGGGAGAAAGAAGCGGTGGAAGCCCCGGCCCGGGCGGCCGTGGCGGAGCGAGAAGACAGCGCCTCGGGCGCGAAGACCATGTCGCCCGCGTCGGTGTCGGACAGGCGTTCGCCGAGCCAGCTGCCCCAACCGAGCCGCTGGTCGCTGCCGAGCTGCATGCCGCGCGCCTCGGGCTTGCGCAGCACGAGCCGCAGCTCCCAGGCGAACTCGATGCCGATGTACTGGCGCACCCAGTCGACCAGCTGCGAAAGCCGCGCGCTGCCTGGCAGGAAGGCGCGGAACTCGTCCTGCGAGAGCGGGCCGAGTTCGAGGCGGAACTTGCTTTGCGCGTCGCGCACTGCGAGGCCGATGGTGGCGCCGCCGCCGAGCTGGTGGTTGCGCCCGAACAGGCCGATGCGGCTGACCTGCCGCTCGTCGAGCATGACCCAGTCGCTCACGAATTCGTCGACCCGCACCGGCACGTCGAAGTACAGCCGCAGGATCTGGATCAGGCCCTCGGGGTTGCGCGTCTGGCGCACGAGGTGGCCGGCCATGTGGGTGCGCGCATGGTCGGCGATGCGGTCGCGCTGCTTGAGGCCCGGCTGCCCCATGTTCATGAGGCTCGCGACGTAGTCGACGAAGCGGTGGCCGTCGGGCCGGTCGAGGCTGTTGACCGACTGCGCGTCGGCCCAGGCGCGGTAGAACAGCAGGATCAGCCGGTGGTGGAACAGGTCGGCGAAGGCGCTCAGCGTGTGGTCGCTGTGGTGGCGCTTGCGTTCGCGCGCGTACTCGGTCAGGTGCAGCGGCAGCGGCCCGTTGGGCCCGAACAGGCCGAAGCCATAGATCGAGATGCGCGGCGGGCCGTCGCCGTCGACATCGACACCCGAGACGTTCGATGGCGCGAACGCCATCGACGGCTCCTGGCCCAGGCGCAGCGGCTCGTCGACCGGGCGCGGCGCACGGCCCAGCAGCGGATGCCCGCCCTGCGCGTCGAGCCGGCGCAGCAGCATGAAGAGGTCGTGCTCGAAGGGCTGCTCGACGAGCCTGGCCCAGAGCACGGGGTCCGCATCGGCGGCGCTGCGGCGTGACGTCGGTGCCGCTGCAGGTGCCGCGCCGGCCTCGGCGAACTCGCCCGCGCCTGCAGCCACGCCGTCGGGGGTGTCGGCCAGGTTCATACGGTCGGCCGCCGTCCGATGCGCGGCGCCCAGCGCGCGATCTCGCCGCGCTGCAGGCTTTCGAGCGAGAACTCGGTGAACGCGTTGAGCGACACATGCCGGCTGAAGAACTGCTCGAGCACCGCGCCGAAGAGGTACGGGCTCGCGCCCGAGAAGGCGACCTCGTCGATCTTGAGCGCGATCTCCACGCCGCGGCCGAAGACGATCGGCCCCGGCTCGGGCAGGCGCCGGAACACCGGCGCGAGCGCCATCGAGCGCACGCCCTGGATCTGGCGGCGCACCGCCGGGTCGGCCAGGTTGCCGTAGAGGTCGAGCATCTCGCGCAGCGCGGCCGCGCCTTGCGCCGCATCGACGTCGGTCAGGCTCAGGTAGTTGAGCCCGAGATGGCTGATGAGGCGCCAGGTGAGCGCGCCCTCCGCCAGCGCGGGATAGGGCCGCGACGGCCCGCGCAGGATGCGCACCGCGCGCACCGGCGCCGACACGCGCAGCGTGAAGTCCGACTCCAGCCCCGTGGGCAGCAGGAGCGGCAGGTCGCGGTTGGTGCACAGCGCATCGATCGTGATGTGCCGCAGGCTGTGCGGGAACGGCGCATCGTGCTGGTCCACCAGCGACACGTACACCTCGCTGCCGGTGTAGCTGGTGCGCGTGCCCTGCGCGCGGGCGCGGTCCGACACCAGGCGCGGCTCGCGGCGAAGCGAGAAGTACGCGCCGAAGTCGCCGTCGTCGGCCGCGAACGAGCCGAGAAAAGGCCTGAACTCGCGCTCCTCCGAGCCGCTCGCCATGTGGCCCGTGACGCGCTCGACGGTGAAGATCTCGAAGTCGCGCGGGCGCGTGCGGTCGATCACCGCATGGTGCTCGTGCTGCCCGGGACCGACCGGGATGCGGTCGCTGCGTCGCGGCACGAGATTGATGATCGGCGTGCAGAACAGCGAGAAATGGCGCGCATCGACGAGCCGCTCGAGCTCGGCGTCGGCGCGGTCGAGCAGGATCACGATCTCCATCGTCGTGCCGCTCATGGCCGCGGCCGCGGCACGCAGGTTCTTCACGCTGAAGAACAGGTAGCGGTCGGGGAACGCGAAGTACTCATGCAGCAGCCGGTAGCCCTGGAAGGAGCGCGCGTCGTAGGGCAGCAGCGACTGGTCGGGGTCGAAGCCCTCGTGGCGCACGGCCTCGTCGCCGAGCGGCACGATGCGCGCGGTGCTGCCGGGGCCGCTGCGGCACACGACCCCCACGCCGTGGTGCACCGCGAGCTCGAGCACGCGCAGCGCATGCAGCTCGGCGCCCGAGAGAAAGAACTCGAGCCGGTCGATCGGCATCTCGGAGAACCTGGCGCCGCCCACGGCCTCGAGCTTGATGGTGAGCGCGCTCTTGGCCTGCCGCGCCACGAGCGGCATCGCATGCGCGATCTCCGCAGGCACGGGGCCGATGCCGGCCTCGGCAACCTTGATGGGCCAGAGCGTGACCGCATGGCCGGTGCGGAATTCGCAGGCGGTCTGCTCGCCCTTGATCATGCGGCCGCGCAGGATGGTGTGGCGCGGCAGCTCGTAGCCGGCCTTCAGCGATCCCTCGTTGAGGTTGCCGTCGATCTGCACCACGGCCATCGCGGGCAGCGGCGCGAGAAAGTTGGGATACACCACCTCGAGCAGCCGCTGCGAGAAGCGCGGAAACTCCGCATCCATCTTGAGCTGGATGCGCGCCGTGAGAAAGCTGAAGCCCTCGAGCAGGCGCTCCACGTACGGGTCGCTGACCTCGATGCCGCGCATGCCCAGGCGCCCCGCGATCTTCGGATAGCGCTCGGCGAACTCGGCCCCGAGCTCGTGCATGTAGGTGAGCTCGCGGTTGTAATAGTCGAGGAGCTTGGCGTCCATCAGTGGCTCTCCCCCAGGCTTCGCGCACTGCGTGTCGCTTCTCCCTCCCCCTCACCGGGGGCAACACCAGCGGCCCGGCAAAGCCGGTTCCGCGGTGTTCCTTGCACGGAGGTGCGGTAGCGCATCACAAGCCTCCCGTTGGACGGAGCACCATGTGCCCGCTTTCAAGGTCCAGCTCGGAACGCAGGATGAACTCGATCGGATAGGGCACCGACCAGAGCGTGCCGCGGATCTCGAGCGCGAGCAGGTTGTGGTGCTCGAGATCGTTCGCGTCGGTGACGCAGCGCACGTCGATGCTGTCCTTCATGATGCGCGGCTCGAAGTCGATGATGGCGGCGCGGATCGCGGCCTCCACGTCGGCGAAATCGACCTCGGACATGCGCCCGCCGGCCCAGCCGCGCACGCCGAAATTGACCACCGAGCGACGCGCGCGCGGCATCGCGTTGATCTGGTGCTCGGCGCCGAAGTTGGTGGTGTTGAGCAGCCACTGCAGGTCGCGCAGCACCGAGTCGCGCAACAGCTTGCCGCTCATGAGGAACGCGCCCGCGCGCTCCTGGCGGTTCTGCGGCTGCTTGTCGGTCAGGCGGTCGAGCAGCACCGGCTGCAGGCGGTCGCGTGCAACGCTTTCCTGCGGATCGCCGTCGCCATCGGGGGCCGAACGGTTGGCGGGCAGCACGGCGCTCACTGGACCACGCGCTCCCCGTCGCCGGCAGCTGCATCATCTTCAGCAGCGTCGGCCAACTCGATCTGGCGGATGTCGAGCAGCGAATGGTCACCCGCTTCGCTGATCAACGTGCGTTGGCCGACACCGGCATATTGTTCCTCGCCCGCGAGCGGCAGCCAGTCGGTGCGGCGGCCCAGCACGGCCTCGTCGTCAAGCGCATCGAGCGCGCCGGGATAGCGCACCGGCACCAGGCCGTTGAGCCCGCGGCCGTCCTGCAGCTCGATCATGGCCGGCGCCCAGAGCAGGTCGACCAGGTGCTGCGGACGCGCGAACTTGATGCGGCGCACCGCCGGCAGCGGCAGCCAGGCATAGCCCGAGGGTGTGAGCAGCTCCAGCACGGCGCCGATGCGCACGTCGCCGTCGCAGAGCCAGGCGAATGCGCTGCTTTGCACCGGCTCGCCGTCGATGGCCTGCACGGCGCGCGCATCGGTGCGGTCGACCAACGACAGGGTGCCCGCCACCGCGGGTGCGGCCTGCCGCGCGGCTTCGCGCAGGCGGGCGGCCTCGGCGGCCTGCTCGGGCGGCAGCGCGGCGGCGGCGATGAGGGCGTCGACCCATTCGCCGCGGCCGTCGATCACGGCCGGCGCAGGGCCGCCGTGGTTCCAGAATTCGGTGCGCTGGCGCTCGGCAGCGAGCGCCATGGCGCAGGTGGCGCTGGCGGGCGCGAACGCGGGATCGATCTTCGCGGCCAGCTTGAGCTGGTCTTCAGCCCGCTGCCATTCGCCCTTGAGAGCCAGGAAATGGCACAGCGCAAGGCGCAGGCTGGCGTTCTGGGGACTCGCGCGGATCTGCCGCTGTACCCCTTCGGTGTGCTCGGCCACGGAGCGCTCGCCCAGCACTGCAAACCCATCGCCCATGAAACGTCCTCATTGACTCGCACGCGGCCCACAACAAGGCGCCGCCGAGTGAAACATGTAGATGAAGAGGCCGGCCGCGGCGCGCCGCGTTCGTGCGGCGCGCGCAAGGCCGGCCGGGCAGGAAAAAAGCGGCGGTCAGCCTTCCTTGTTTTCCTTGATGTTCCAGGCCAGCACCGTCTCGGCGCCCTTGCCGCCCTTGTCGGTCTGCTCCCAGTACTGCTGCTTGACCTTGGCGGCCTGGAAGGCGTACTGCACCAGCACCGCCTCGCTGCCCTGCTCGGCCGTGTATTGCACCGAGGTGACCAGCACTTCCTCGAGCGTGACGCGCGTGTACTCGATCTGCGAGCCGCCGGCCTTGCACACCGAGACCTCGATCTTGCTCAGGTGCTTGCCGCTCGCGCAGTTCTTGAGCACCGACGGTGCCGCCTTGTCGATGCGCGCGATTACCTGCAGGTCGTTGAAGCTTGCCTTGCCCACGCCGCCGCCGCCGCCGCTGACCATGTTGCCGGGCTGCGTCGCTCCCCATGCGAACGAGGTGATATCCGTCCACTCCTTGTGGTTCGAATCTTTGGATTCGCCGTTCGCGCCCTCAACGCGCATGAACATGTCTACTGCCATGGTGAAACCCCCAAAGTTATTGTTGCCCGATCACGGGACACGGTTGAACTAGCTGCTGTCCTTCTTGTTGGACGGCAGCTTCGAAACCAGCCGCAATGACACCGTCAGCCCTTCGAGCTGATAGTGCGGCCGGAGAAAAAACTTGGCGGCGTAGTAGCCGGGGTTGTCCTCGATCGACTCGACCTGCACTTCGGCCGCCGCCAGCGGCTTCATTGCCTTGGTGTCCTGCGACGACGTGCCGGGGCTGCCGTCGACGTAGTTCATGATCCAGTCGTTGAGCCAGCGCTCCATGTCCTCGCGCTCGCGGAACGAACCGATCTTGTCGCGCACGATGCACTTCAGGTAGTGCGCGAAGCGGCAGCACGCAAACAGGTACGGCAGCCGCGCGGCCAGGTTGGCGTTGGCGGTGGCATCGGCGTCGTAGTACTCGGCCGGCTGCTGCAGCGACTGCGCGCCGATGAAGGCCGCGAAGTCGGAGTTCTTGCGGTGCACGAGCGGCATGAAGCCGTTCTTCGCCAGCTCGGCCTCGCGCCGGTCGCTGATCGCGATCTCGGTCGGGCACTTCATGTCCACGCCGCCGTCGTCGGTCGGGAAGGTGTGCGTGGGCAGGTTCTCGACCGCGCCGCCCGACTCGACGCCGCGGATCGAGGTGCACCAGCCGAACTGCTTGAACGAGCGGTTGATGTTCACGCCCATCGCATAGGCCGAGTTGGCCCAGGTGTAGCGGTTGTGCAGCGCCGAATCGGTTTCTTCCTCGAACTCGAACTCGTCCACCGGGTTGGTGCGCGCGCCGTACGGCAGCCGCGCCAGGAAGCGCGGCATGGCCAGGCCGACGTAGCGCGCGTCTTCCGACTCGCGCAGCGAACGCCAGGCGGTGTGCTCGGTGTTCTGGAAAATCTTGGTCAGGTCGCGCGGGTTCGACAGTTCCTGCCACGAGTCCATCTGCATCACCGTGGGCGAGGCGCCTGCAATGAAGGGGCAGTGCGCGGCCGCGGCGATCTTGGCCATCTCGCCGAGCATCTCGACGTCGGGCGGGCTGTGGTCGAAGTGGAAGTCGCCGATCAGCGCGCCGAAGGGCTCGCCGCCGAACTGGCCGTACTCGGCCTCGTAGATCTTCTTGAACAGCGGGCTCTGGTCCCAGCCGATGCCCTTGTGGCGCTTGAGCGAGCGGGCCACTTCGCGCTTCGAAGCGCACATCACGCGGATCTTGAGCTGCTCGTCGGTTTCGGTGTTGTTGACGAGGTAGTGCAGGCCGCGCCATGCGCCTTCGAGCTGCTGGAAGTCTTCGTGGTGCAGGATCTGGTTGATCTGCTCCGAGAGCTTGCGGTCGATCTCGGTGATGATTGCCTGCACGGTGCGGTAGGCGTCGTTCGAGATGGTGACGGTGCTCTCGAGCGCCTGGACCGCGAGCGTCTTGACGGCGCTCTGCACCGCGTCGCGGGCCTGGTCGGTCTTGGGCTTGAACTCGCGCTGCAGAAGGTCGGAGAACTCGTTCGGCTCGAGCGCTTCGACGGTGGCGGCGCTGCTCGCGCGTGCTGCTGTCTGTTTGGGTGCGGTGCTCATGGTGGAGATCCTGCTTATTCGGAAGAGGTGCCGGGTGTGCCCGACTTCTCGTTCGCCGCCTCCACCGCCTTGGCCACGGCGGGGTTGGGCGCGGAGGCGAGCGACTTCAGCAGCTCGGGGTTCTGGAGTGCCTGCGCGATCAGCTGCTCGGCCCCGTTCTTGCCGTCCATGTACGACAGCAGGTTCGACAATTCGGTGCGCGCTTCGAGCAGGTGCTTGAGCGCGCCCACCTGGCGCGCGATGCGCGCCGGCGAGAAGTCGTCCATGCTGTCGAAGGTGATGTCGACGTTCATCTGGCCTTCACCGGTGAGCGTGTTGGGCACCTGGAAGGCGACGCGCGGCTTGATGGACTTCATGCGCTCGTCGAAGTTGTCGATGTCCACGGCCATGAAGTCTCGCTCCGCGAGATCGGGCATCGGGTCGACCTGCTTGCCCGCGAGGTCGGCGATCACACCCATCACGAACGGCAGCTGGATCTTGCGCTCGCTGCCGTAGATCTCGACGTCGTACTCGATCTGCACGCGTGGCGCTCGGTTGCGCGCAATGAACTTCTGCCCACTGTTTCTGACACGGTTGTCTGCCATAAAGCTTCCTCTTGAATCTCAATGCGTGTTGATCGACCTTGACTGATGCTGCTGATGCCGTGCGCAGGCGGCTCAAAGGCCGTCGTTCATTCGGCCGCCGAGCTCGCGCTCAGCGACCGCCCCGCCAGGCTTTCAATCTTCTGAACGCCTTCGGGCACGAGCTCTTCGATGATCTGGAAGAAGTTGAGGTCCAGCAGCCGCTGCGCGCGCCGGATCAGCATCGGCGCCGGATGGCTGGGTTCGGTGCGTTCCAGGTACTGGCACGCTTTTTCCAGCAGCACATGCACATCATCACGGCTCGATATTTCAATCTCTTGAATGCCCGGCTTGCGCGCGCCTGCGGCCACGTTGTGCTGCCCTGCGCCCGCCGCAGAGGCTGAACCCTGCGCGCCCTGCGAATTCGCATCGGCAGCCCCGGCGTCGGCACTTGGGGCGGCCGTCGGCTCCGGCTGCGCCTGCTCGGGCAACAGCTGGATGACGGTGCGCAGCGACCGCTCGAGGCGAGAGAAGTCGGGCGCCCAGCTCTGGCCGAGGGCGCGCTCCGAGGTCTCGCGGATGCGCTGCAGCAGCTCGAGCGCCGCGTGCAGGGCCACCACCGGCGCCGCCGCCTTCTCCTGGGCGCGGCGCGCCACTTCCCTGAGCCGGGCAATGCCGCCCGGATAGTCGATCTGGTCGGCCTTGCTCGAATCGAGCAGTGCCTCGACCTGGCGCAGGCTCATGGATGCGCCGCCGTCGTCGAGCAGCTTCGCATCGCGCACGCTGCGCCCGAGTCCTTCGGCTTCGGCCAGTGCGGCCAGCGCATTCATGCGCGGCAGCGGGTCCTCGAAGCCATCGTCGACGACGCGCGGATGCACCGCGTCCCAAAATTTCTGCAGCACGCCGTCGACCACGCGCAGGCCATCGACGTAGCCCGGCAGGCCCCGGCTCTCGGTCCATGCCAGCGTCAGCAGCACCAGCACGCGCACGTCGAGCGTGCGCTGGCAGAGCTGCTTCGCGATGCGCTCCACGCGTGCCCAGTCGGGCGGCTCGGCCGGGATGATGGTCGAGCCGAACTGCTGTTCGCGCTTGCCCGTCGCCGCTTGCTGCAGTGCCAGGTACTCGGGGTCGTACTCGAGGTCTTCACCACACGGAAGCGGACCTTCGACTGGCGACTGCAGTAGTTCGATCTCGCTGGGCGGCAACCTCTGTCTCCCGTGTTACTTCATTAACAGGCGGGTATCTTGAGGGGAACGCGAACAATGGTCAACAGCAACAGAATGCAACATGCTGCCAATGAGTCACAAAGAAGTACAACTCCTTTGAACTCGTAGAAATAACGTTTACAGCAGCTGGCGGCCCGCCAGATTGCGCATCAACGCGCTTAAGCCGAAAGTCCACCGCGGCGCCTGGTCGGCATGCACGACGCGGTTGACCAGGCTACCCAGCTCGGGTGCCGAAATGCGCACGCGGTCACCGACCACGTGCGTAAAGCCCTGCCCCGGGCCGTGGCGGTCCTGCGTCGGCGCGAACATGGTGCCGAGGAACAGCACGAGCCCGTCGGGATAGTCGTGGTGCTTGCCGATCGCCTGCGACACGAGGTCGAGCGGATCGCGGCTGATCTTTGCGAGCGAGCTCGAACCTTCGAGCACAAAGCCCTCGGGCCCGCGCACCTCGAGCGCCACCGTGGTGCGCCGCACATCGTCGATGCCGAAGTGCGCATCGAACAGCCGGATGAACGGGCCGATGGCGCACGAGGCATTGTTGTCCTTGGCCTTGCCGAGCAGCAGCGCACTGCGGCCCTCGAAGTCGCGCAGGTTCACGTCGTTTCCGAGCGCCGCGCCCAGCGTCTCGCCGCGGCTGTTGACCGCGAGCACCACCTCGGGTTCGGGGTTGTTCCAGACCGAGGCGGCATGGATGCCGATGTCGGCGCCGGTGCCCACCGACGAGAGCACGGGCGCCTTGGTGAAGATCTCGGCATCGGGGCCGATGCCCACTTCGAGGTACTGCGACCACGCGCCCTGCGCGATCAGCACTTCCTTCACCTTCGCGGCCTCGGCCGATCCCGGCACGATGCCCGCGAGGTTGTCGCCGAGCACGCCGCCGAGCGCCGCACGCGTGGCCTCGGCCCGCGACGCATCGCCGCGCGCCTGTTCCTCGATCACGCGCTCCAGCAGGCTCTCGACGAAGGTCACGCCGCTGGCCTTGACTGCCTGCAGGTCGCAAGGCGCAAGCAGCCAGGGCTTCGCTTCATCGCGCGAAACGGTCCCGTCGCTGTTGGCAATGGTGTCGGCTAGCGACGCAATGCGCGGCGCCTTGCCAGCCTGTACCGCGCGCTGCACGGCGTCGGCGGGCGAGCCCGCGGCTTCGAGCAGGTCGCTCATCGTGGGCGCCACTTGCGAAAGGTCGTGCAGGCCGCCTTCATGGACCGCGACCAGTACCGGGCCGACGTTCGGTTGCCAGATGCGGCCGACGAGGGTGGCGCGCGAGGCGTCTTGCGGAAGGCACGAGGCGGCGTCGAGGTCGAGGGGCATGGTTGTTGTCTCTGGTGGGTATCGGGAAGAAGGCGATCGTAGCGCCGGGCGCGCGGCCAAGCCGCTCAGTGCCCGCGTGCAGCAGCAGCGGCATCCGCCCGCACGCGTGCCACCTGCGCCTGCAGGTCGTCCCACGCCGGCGCCTGCGGCGCGAAGCGCGCGCGCATGTAGCCCGCGAGTTCGGCGATCTGGCGGTCGTCGAGCGCTTCGCGGAAGGCGGGCATGAAGCCGATGTCGCGGCTCGCAGGCTCGCGCACGCCGTCGAGGATGGTGCGCAGCAGGTTGTCGGGCTTCGCGCTCGTGAGGTTGCTGTTGAGCGCTAGCGGCGTGTTCACGCCCAGCAGCGTGGGACCGTCGCCGTCGTGGTGGCAGGCGGCGCAGGCGCTGTCGAACATGCGCTGCGCCGGGCCGAGCAACTGGCCCTGCGTGCGTGCCGCGTTGTCGACGACGCGCCGTGCCTGGGCCTCGGCCTCGGCTTCGGGCACCGGCGCGGGGTTGAACGACGCGAGGTAGGTGGCCATGGCGCGGATGTCGGTGTCGGGCACCACGGCGAGCTCGCGCACCACCTCGGCCATCGGCCCGCCCGCGATGCCGTGGCGCGGCGAATGGCCGTTGCGCAAATAGCGGTAAAGCGATTCGGCATCCCACGGCATCGCGGACTTCGATGCGGCCGTGAGCGGCGGCGCCTCCCAGCCGTCGACCATCGCGCCCGACAGGAACGCGCTGCCACCCTGCTCGGCGCCGAGTGCATTGCGCGGCGTGTGGCAGGCGCCGCAATGGCCGAGGCCGTTCACGAGGTACGCGCCGCGGTTCCATTCGGCGCTCTGCGCCGCCACGGGCTGCGCCGGTGCCGGGTCGTGGAAAAGCGCGTTCCATCCGGCCATCAGCGGGCGCAGGCTGAACGGAAACTTCAGTTCGGCCTTCGGCGTTTCGGCGCGCACCGCGGGCAGCGCCATAAAGTACGCGTACAGCGCCTGCAGGTCGTCGTCGCTGGTTTTCGCGAAGGCGGTGTACGGAAACGCCGGGTACAGATGATGGCCGTCGCGCGAGATGCCTTCGCGCATCGCGCGCTGGAAGGCGCTGAACGACCAGCGGCCGAGGCCCGTCTCGGCGTCGGGCGTGAGGTTGGTGGTGTGGAGCGTGCCGAACGGCGTTGCCATCGCGCGTCCGCCGGCGTTGGGCGCGCCGCCGGGCGCGGTGTGGCACACGGCGCAATCGCCGAGCGCGGCGAGCACGCGGCCGCGTTCGATGGTCGCCTGGCTGTAGACGGGTGCGGTGAGCGCGACGGGTGCGATGGCCGAGCGCCAGCCGAGAAGGCCGGCGATGACGCCGATGCCGCCAATGGCGAGTGCAGCGGCCGTGGCCCACACTCCTTTGCGCCTCGGCCAGACGGCATTGCTCCTTCCCCCTCCGGGGGAAGGTTGGGATGGGGGCACGACAGCGTCACCATCCACACGCCGCTGGCCCCCACCCCCACCCCCGCCCTCCCCCGGAGGGGGAGGGAGAAATGCCCGATTCAGTTCGGCCAGCACCTTCTCGGGCGTGAACGGCGGCTTACGAAACCGCACACCTGTCGCATCGAAGATCGCGTTCGCGATCGCCGCCGTGCCCGGCACCGACGACGACTCGCCCGCGCCCAGCGAAGGCTCGCCGGGCCGCGGCATGTGCATGACTTCGATCACCGGCACGTCGCGGAAGTTGATGATCGGGTAGCTGCCCCACTCGCGGCTCGCGACCACGCCCGAAGGCAACACGCCCGGCAACTGCGCGCCACCCGCGGGCGCCTCAGCGGATTGCGGTGCGAACTGCACCTGCTCCTTGAGCGCGCGGCTGGTGGTCTGGATCACGTTGCCATGCACCTGGTGCTCGACGCCCGCGGGGTTGACCAGCAGGCCTGCATCGTGCCCCACCACCACGCGGCGCACGTGCACTTCGCCGGTCGTGCGGTTGACCTCGACGTCGGCCACCCAGGCCGACCAAGCGGCGCCGAAGCCCGGCCATTTACTGTGGACGTAGCGCGCATAGGCGAAGCCCTGGCCGAAGAGGATGTCACCGCCCGGGCCGAGCCCGCCATCGGCTTTCTCCTGCGGCCCGGTGCGCATGCGCCAGCCGGCCTTCTGCGCGGTCGCCTGCACCAGTTCCACCGCGCGCGGATCGTTCAGGTGGCGCAGGCGGAACTGCACTGGATCGACGCCCGCCGCGGTGGCGAGCTCGTCGATGTACGACTCGTGCGCGAACGAACTCGGCAGCGCCGACACGCCGCGCAGCCACGACGCCCGCACGATCGGCGCCATGTCGTTGACCTTCACGCGCAGGTTGTCGAACGCATAGGGTGGGCGCGCGGTGCGGTCGCCCATCTCGAAGGCCTGCGCCACGGGCTCGATGGTGCGCGTGAGCAGCAGCGCGAGCGTCGGCGCGCCGTTCGACGGGTACGAGGTGGCGAAGTCGTAGGCGGCCACGCGGCCATCGGCCATGAGCCCGCCATCCACGTCCATCAGCTGCGCGGCGCCTTTGGGCTCCCAGGCGTGCTCCTGCTCGCGCGTGAGCTGCACGCGCACCGGCACGCCCACGGCCCGCGCGAGCAGCGCCGCATCGGCAGCCACGTCATCGGCACCATTGCGACCGTAGCAGCCGGCGGCCTCCATGCGGACCACGTCGACCTGCGGGTCCTCGAGGCCCATGAGCCGGGCCAGGTCGGCGCGCAGCACGTGCGGGTTCTGCGTGCCGGTCCAGCAGCGCAGCCGAACCTCGCAGCCCTCTCCATCGGGCTGCCACGCGGCCAGCGCACACGAGGGGCCGATCGACGCATGCATCTGGTAGGGCCAGACGTAGGTGCGCGGCATCGGTTGCGCGGCCTGCGCGATGGCGCCATCGACGTCGCCCTCGTCGACCAGCAGCCGCTGGGTCGAGGGGTTGTCGCGCAGCGCCTGCGCCACGTCGGAAAGATCGGGCATGCCGGGCCAGGGCTTCCAGCGCACGCGCAGCTCGCGCAGCGCCTGTTCGGCGTGCTCCTCGCGCTCGGCGACGATGCCCACGAAATCGCGGATCACCACCACCGCGCGAATGCCCGGGATGTGCGCGATCGACGCTTCGTCGACCGACTCGAGCGTGTTGCCGATGAAGTCGCCGTGGTCCGCTCCTGCATAAGGCGGCCGCACCACGCGACCATGCAGCATGCCGGGCACGCGCATGTCGTGCACGAAGACCTGCTCGCCCGCGAGCTTGGCCGGTATGTCGACGCGCGCCTGCCGGGTGCCGACAATGCGGTAGTCGGCCGGGTCCTTGGGCTGCGCCTGCGGATCGAGCCGCAGCACCGTGCGCTGGCCGGCCACCAGCGCGGCGTAGCTTGCGCGCCGCTCCGGCTCGGCGGCCACGCGCACCATGCCGTTGCGCAGCTCCAGCGCCTCCGGCGCCACGCCGAGCCGCTCGGCCGCGCGCGCGCGCAGCCATGCGCGCGCCTGTGCAGCCGCGAGGCGCAGCGGCTGCGCATGGATCTGGATCGATGCGCTCGCGATGGTCGCGCCCTGGTTCGGCGCACGCGCGGTGTCGCCGAGCATCACGCGCACGCACGGCATGCCGAGCTCGAGCTCTTCGGCAACGATCTGGCCGAGCGCGGTCTGGATGCCGGTGCCCAGGTCGACATGGCCGTTGAGCGCCGAGGCGCTGCCGTCGTCCCACACCGCAAGCAGGATCTCGTCGCCTTCGGCAGGGTTGCCCGCGATGAAGGCGGGCTGCCCCTTGGCGGGCGGCGGTGGGGGCGGCGTCTCGCGCACCACCAGCAGCACGCCGTCGGCCGAAAGGAATTCCGCGCGCGTGCGCGGCAGGTCGGCGCGGCGCGTCATGCGGCCGGTGCGCGCAGGCGCGCGGCCGCGCGCTGCACCGCGTCAAGAATTTCGATGTGCGTGCCGCAGCGGCACAGGTTGCCCGAGAGTTCGCTGCGGATGCGCGCCTCGCTCGCGTGCGGGTCACGCGCGAGCAGCGCCGCGGCCTGCATCACCATGCCGTTCAGGCAGTAGCCGCACTGCGCGGCCTGCGCCGCTTCGAACGCGGCCTGCACCGGATGCCAGTTTGCTTGCGTGCCAAGGCCTTCGAGCGTGGTGATGGTGCGGCCCGCCACGCCGTGCGCCGGGATCACGCAGGCGCGCGCCGCAATGCCGTCCACATGCACCGTACAGGCGCCGCACTGCCCGAGCCCGCAGCCGTATTTCGGCCCGTTGAGCCCGAGGTCGTTGCGCAGCAGGTGCAGCAGCGTGGCCTCCCGCGGCACGTTGTCGAGCGTGTGCGCACGGCCATTGACCTGCAGGCACAGCGCAGCCTCGTTCTTTTCTTCAGCACCGCAGTGGGTCGTCGTCACGGGGATGCAGCCGTCCTTCAGCTCGGAATATCGCCGGACTGGATGCGCTTGACGCCCTTGGCCGCCATCTGCTTCCAGGCCGCCGCGAGCGAACCGTCGAGGTCGATCGCACGCGTGGCGTCCTCGATCACGTAGACCTCGAAACCGGCTTTGCGCGCGTCGAGCGCGGTCCATGCCACACAGAAGTCGGTGGCGAGCCCGGCCACGTAGACCGTCTTGATGCCACGCTGCTTGAGGTAGCCGCCGAGGCCGGTCGGCGTCTTGCGGTCGGCTTCCTCGAAGGCCGAATAGCTGTCGACGCCCTTGTTGAAGCCCTTGCGGATGATCAGCTGCGCGCCCGGAAGCTTCAGGTCCTTGTGCAGCGCCGCGTCGTCGGTGCCCTGCACGCAGTGGTCGGGCCAGAGCACCTGCTTGCCGTAGCTCAGCTTGACGCTGCTGAACGGCTTCTGGTCCGCATGCGCGCTCGCGAACGAGGCATGGCCCGGCGTGTGCCAGTCCTGCGTGACGACGATGTTCTCGAAAGCGCCGGCGAGCCGATTGATCACCGGCACCACCTCGGCCCCGCCCTTGACGGGCAACGTGCCGCCATCGACGAAGCAGTTCTGCACGTCGATCACGAGCAGTGCGGACCTGCCGTCGGGCTTGAGCGGACCCGCTGCGAAGGCGTCGAGGGCGAGCCCGCCGCACAACCCGAGGACGGCGGCGTAGGTTGCGAAGCTTCTGCGATGCATGGCGGGACTCCTTTTTCTTTCGTCGAACAATGACGGAGGCTAGACGCTGAGGTAGGCGCGGCGCACTTCCTCGTTGGCCGCGAGCTCGGCCATCGTGGCGTGGTAGCGGATCTGTCCCTTCTCGAGCACATAGGCGCGGTCGGAGACGAGCTCGGCAAAGTGCATGTTCTGTTCCGACAGCAGGATGCTCACGCCCTGCGCCTTCAGTTCGAGGATCATGTTCGCCATCTGCTCGACGATCACCGGCGCCACGCCCTCCGAGGGCTCGTCCAGCAGCACGAGGTACGGGTTGCCCATGAGCGTGCGCGCCACGGTCAGCATCTGCTGCTCGCCGCCGCTCATGCGGCCGCCCGGGCGGTGGGGCATCTCGCCGAGGTTGGGGAACAGGGTGAACAGCCGCTCGGGCGTCCAGAGCGGCGCCTCGCTGCCGTCGGCCCAGCGGCGCGGGGGCTGCTTGCCGACCTCGAGGTTTTCCAGCACCGTGAGGTCGGTGAACACGCGCCGGTCCTCGGGCACGAAGCCCAGGCCCAGGCGCGCCGCATGGTGCGGCTCGCCCTTCGAGATGTCGTGGCCGAGAAAGCGCACCGCGCCGCGGCGTTTGGAGAGCATGCCGATCAGCGTCTTGAGCGTGGTCGACTTGCCCGCGCCGTTGCGGCCCATGAGTGCGACCACCTCGCCGCGCCGCACCTCGAGGTCGACGTCGTAAAGGATCTGCGCGGCGCCGTACCAGGCGCACAGCGCCTTGGCTTCGAGCAGCGGTTCGTGTGCGCTCATGCTGTCGCTCCCATCGCGGCCGCCTTGGCGGCCACTTTCTCGAAGGTCTTGCCGCTGCCGAAGTACACCTCCTGCACTTTCGGATGGTCGCGGATCTCGAGCGGCTTGCCCTGCGCGATGAGGCGGCCGCGCGCGAGCACGATCATGCGGTCGGCGTACGCGAACACCACGTCCATGCTGTGCTCGGTGAAGAGCACCGCCATGCCGCGGTCGATCACGAGCTGCTTGGTCAGCGCCATCAGCGAATTGCGCTCCTGGGGCGCCATGCCGGCGGTGGGCTCGTCCATGAGCAGCAGTTTCGGGCTGTTGGCCATCGCGATCGCGAGCTCGACGCGCTTCACGTCGCCGTACGCCAGCACGCTGCAGGGCCGGTCGGCCTGCGCCTTCATGCCGACTTGGTCGAGCAGCGCCAGCGCCTCGTCGCGCCGATGGTCGGCCGCGCGGCGCCACATCGAGAACAGCTTGCCGTCGTGCGAGAGCAGCGCCATCTGCACGTTCTCGACGACGGTCAGCGAGGCGAAGGTTTCGGCGATCTGGAAAGTGCGGCCCACGCCCATGCGCCAGATCTCGCGCGGCCTGCGGCCGACGAGTTCCTGGCCGTCGAGCGTGATCGAGCCCTGGTCGGCCTTGAGCTGGCCGTTCACCATGTTGAAGGTGGTGGACTTGCCTGCACCGTTCGGGCCGATGAGCGCGAGCAGCTCGCCGGGGGGCAGCTCGAAGCTGATGCCGTCGACGGCTTTGACGCCGCCGAAGGACTTGCCTAGGTTGGTGACCTTGAGGAGAGTCATTGGGTTGGATGGCCTTCGTGAGGTGCTTGTTTCTTTTTGGGGTTCGGGGCCGGGTCTCGCCCCGGCGGGCGACTCACTTTCTTTTGCTTCGCCAAAAGAAAGTAAGCAAAGAAAAGGCGACCCTGCTGTCTGTGTCCCTCCGCTTCGCTACGGGCAACCTGCGGTGCTCGGCTGCGGCGGGGGTCCGCAGAACTCGCTTCGCTCAAACAGCTGCGGCCCTGATCCCGCCTCCGCCTGCGCTCCTCGGCACAGCCAGAAGGGGGTGGGGAACCGACGGGCCATCGCTGCGCTCGGCCCCGGGCGCAAGCGAGCACGCTGCGCGTGCTCGCGTTGGCGGCCGAGCGCAGCAATGGCCCGCATGGTCTCCAAATCCCCTCTGGCTGCGCCGAGGAGCGGAGTGTTTCGCGGATCAGGGCTCGCAGCTGTTTGAGCGAAGCGAGTTCTGCGAGACCCCGCGAAACGCGAGCACCGCAGGTTGCCCCGTAGCGCAGCGAAGGGGTCGCAGACAGCGGGGTCGCCTTTTCTTTGGCTACTTTCTTTTGGCGAAGCAAAAGAAAGTAGCTCGCCCGCCGGGGCGAAACCCGGCCCCGAAACCCAAAAGAACCCCTCACGTCCGCACCTCCCCCGTCCGCCCCTCCGCCTCACGCGAAGAGGAAGAAAAACGCCCCCACAACTGCCTGATCGCCCCCGCAATCCCCTGCGGAAACAACAGCACCAAGAGCAGGATGATCGCCCCGAGCATCGCGCGCCAGTAATCGGTGTTGCGCGCCACCGTGTCGTGCAGCCAGGTGAAGGTGACGGCACCGACCACCGGCCCCGCGAGCGTCTGGATGCCGCCGAGCAGCACCATCACGAGACCGTCGACCGAGCGGCCCACCCCGAGCGTCTCGGGCGAGATGCTGCCCTTCGAGAACGCGAACAGCGCACCGGCGAGCCCCGCCACCGCACCCGCGATGACGAAGGCGGCCCACTGCATGCGCTTGACGTCGATGCCGATCGCGTCCGCGCGCAGCACCGAGTCGCGGCCCGCGCGCAGCGCATAGCCGAACGGCGAATACAGCACGCGCCGCAACCACCACACGCCCGCACCCACCAGCACCAGCGTGAGCCAGTAATAGGCCCGCTTGTCCGACAGCCAGTCGGATGGCCACACGCCGGTGAGGCCGTTGCTGCCGCCCGTGAAGCTGTCCCACTGGTAGGTGATGGCCCAGGTGATCTGCGCGAAGGCGAGCGTGAGCATGGCCAGGTACACGCCCGACAGCCGCACCGCGAACCAGCCGTAGACAAAGGCGCCGAGCGCGGCCACGAGCGGTGCGACCACGAGCGTGAGTTCCATCGGCAGGTTCAGCGAGCGCGCGAGCAGCGCCGCACCGTAGGCACCGAGGCCGAAGTACGCCGCATGCCCGAACGAATGCATGCCGGCCGGGCCCATGATGAAGTGCAGGCTGGTCGCGAACAGCGCCGCGATCATCAGGTCGATCATGAGCACCAGCGTGTAGGGCGAATCGGCCGTGAGCAGCGGCAGCCCCGCGAGCAGCAGCGCGAGCACGGCAGCGCCCGCCATGTAGGCGTTGCCGGGGCGGCGCAGCGGCTCCTCCTGCATGCCGACGTAGCGGCTCGGTGCCTGCGCGCGGCCGAACAGGCCCCACGGGCGCCACACCAGCACGGCGGCCATCACGAGGAAGTCGACCATCAGCGTGAGCTTCGAGAACGACACGTCGACGCCGAAGATCTCCACCACCCCGAGCCAGATGCACACCGCCTTGATCTCGGCGATGAGCAATGCAGCCACGTAGGCGCCGGGCAGCGACCCCATGCCGCCGACCACCACCACCACGAAGGCCGCGCCGATGGTGTTGAGGTCCATCTCGAGCGTCGCGGGTTCGCGCGGCAACTGCAGTGCACCGCCCAGTCCCGCGAGCAGCGCGCCGAGCGCGAACACCGCGGTGAAGAGCCAGGCCTGGTTCACGCCGAGTGCGCTGACCATCTCGCGGTCCTGCGTGGCGGCGCGCACCAGCGTGCCGAAGCGGGTGCGCGTGAGCAGCAGCCACACCAGCCCGAGCACCACCGGCCCGACCACGATCAGGAACAGGTCGTACGACGGAAACTGCCGCCCGAGGATCTCGACCGAGCCCTTGAGGCCCGGCGCACGCGGCCCCAGCAGTTCGTCGGGCCCCCAGAGCCACAGCACCGCGTCCTTGATGACCAGCACGAGCGCGAAGGTGGCGAGCAACTGGAACAGCTCGGGCGCCTTGTAGATGCGGCGCAGCAGCAGCACCTCGATCAGCGCGCCTAGCACGCCGACCGCGAGCGCCGCGACCAGCAGCGCGGGCCAGAAGCCCAGGCTCGAGCCCAGCTTGTCGACCAGCGTGTACGCGATGTAGATGCCCACCATGAAGAACGAGCCATGGGCGAAATTGACGATGCGCGTCACGCCGAAGATCAGCGAAAGGCCGGCGGCCACGAGAAACAGCGAGGACGCGCCGGCCAACCCGTTGAGCAACTGAACAACGAAGCCTGAAAAACTCATAAGGACCCTGAGGAAACGGGAGACATCCGCCTCCGCGCCTTCATGCAAGAAGGGCCGCGGACGCGGTGCAGGAGCCGCGCAGTCAGTCTGCGGGGCGCATCTTCTTGACTTCGTCGTCGGTCGGCTGGAACTTGGCGCCGTCGAGGTAGACGTAGTCGACCATCACGCCCTTGCCGCCTTCGTTCTTCGTCTTGCCGACATACGCGCCCATGGTCGACTGGTTGTCCTGCGCGCGATAGCTGATCTTGCCGAAGGGTGTGTCGACCTGCAGGCCCTTGAAGGCCGCGACGAGCTTCTCGGTGTCGGTGCCGCCGGCCTTCTTGACGCCTTCGGCGATCGAGTAGATGGCGCTGTAGCCGACCACCGAGCCCAGGCGCGGATAGTCCTTGAACTTGGCCTGGTAGGCATCGAGAAAGGCCTTGTGCTCGGGCGTCTTGATGCCGTTCCACGGGTAGCCGGTCACGATCCAGCCGTTGGGCGCCTCGTCCTTGAGCGGGTCGAGGTACTCGGGCTCGCCGGTCAGCACGCTCACTACCTCGCGGCCCTTGAACAGGCCGCGCGTGTTGCCTTCGCGCACGAACTTCGACAGGTCGGCACCGAACAGCACGTTGAAGATCGCGTCGGGCTTGGCGTCGGCCAGCGCCTGCACCACGCTGCCCGAATCGACCTTGCCGAGCGGCGGCGCCTGCTCGGCCACGAACTCGACGTCGGGCTGCGCGGCCTTCAGCAGCGTCTTGAAGGTGGCGACCGACGACTGGCCGTATTCGTAGTTGGGGTACACGACCGCCCAGCGCTTCTTCTTGAGCTTGGCGGCCTCGGGCACCAGCATCGCGACCTGCATGTAGGTCGAGGGGCGCAGGCGGTAGGTGTACTTGTTGCCGTTGGCCCAGACGATCTTGTCGGTCAGCGGCTCGGCGGCCAGGTAGAAGAACTTCTTCTGCTTCGCGAAGTCGGTCAGCGCCAGGCCGGTGTTCGAGAGGAAGGCGCCCGCGAGCACGTCGACCTTCTCGCGCGAGACCAGCTCCTCGGCCACGCGCACCGCGTCGCCGGGGTTGGCGTTGTCGTCGCGGCTGATGAGTTCGATCTTCTTGCCATTGACGCCGCCCTTGGCATTGATCTCGTCCACCGCGAGTTCCATGCCCTTCTTGTAGGGCTCGAGGAAGGCGGGCTGCGCCTTGTAGCTGTTGATCTCGCCGATCTTGATCACGCCCTGGGCGTGCGCAGGAACGAGGGCCGCCGTCGCCAGCGTGAGGGCGGAAGCGGCGCAGAAGACATGGCGCAGTGGGTTCATCGGGAAGCTCCTGGAAGGGACAAGAAAAACGAGGTCTTTACGGGGAACACCGCGGAACCGGCTTTGCCGGGCCGCTGGTGTTGCCCCCGGTGAGGGGGTTGGCGAAGCGACACGAAGTGCGCGAAGACTGGGGGAGTACTCATCTCAACCCGTCTTCGCCCTTGATCTCGCTCGCTTGAAGGCCGCCGATGCGCGGCAGCGGCCGGCCGCTGTCGGTGACGGCCACGGCGACCACGATCTCGCCGGCGCGCGGCGCGTCGGACACGCGCGCCTCGACGGCGTCGAAATGGCTGCGCACGAAGGCCGCGTCCTTGTGGCCGAGCGGCACGTCGATGGCGGTGCCGAGCGTGCCGCGCTTCTTGGCCGAGGGCACGAGCGCCGCGCCCTTCTCGACCGCCACGCGCAGCGGCGCGCCGAGCTTGGGATGCAGGATCGCCGCCGCATGCTCGAGCTCGCCGCCTTCGCCGACGATGGCAGCCTTGCCGTAGCTCTGGACCTGGCCCGGCTCGATGCCGAGCGCTTTCACGGCCTTCTGGCCGAGCAGCGCGCCGAGCTCCTCGCCGATCGCGATGAGTTCGTCGAGGTTCTCGCTGTAGCGCCCGGCGTAGGGGTTCTCGATCACCGCGATGGCGACGGCGCGGCGCGTGGGCGGCGTGATCTCGCGGCCCATTTCCTTGCGGGTTTCGTCGACTTGAATGACGAGCTTGCGGATGTTGGCTGTGGTCATGCTCTCTTGATTCCTTGTCTCTGAAATGCGGGAACACCGCGGAACCGGCTTTGCCGGGCCGCTGGTGTTGCCCCCGGCGAGGGGGTTGGCGGCCACACGAAGTGGGCAAGCTTGGGGGAGTACTTCATCTCAGGCCGTCCCACTTGCTGATGTTCTCGGCCAGCAGCCCGCCCACGCGCGCATGCACGCGGTAGCCGGTGCTCATCGCGAGGATGAAGACGATCTCGTCGGCGGCCGGCGCGCCGGGCACGCGCACCTCGATGGCATCGAACTGGCCGCGCACGTAGCTCGCATTGATGTTGGTGAGCGGCACGTCGAGCGCGGCGCCCGGCGGGCCGACCTTCTTGGTCGAGGGCACGATCGACAGCGCATTGCCGGGCTGGCCGGTCTTGGCCTCGCCCTTGCCCGCGGTGTAGGCGGCGCGGTCGCCCTTCCAGCCGAGCAGCTCGCGCATCGCATAGCCCCCGGGCACGTGCCAGAGCGCGCCATGCTCGAGCTCGCCCGCTGCGCCAACGATGGCGCCCTTGCCGTAGGTGGCGATCTGTGCGAGCGGCACGTCCATGGCCGCATGCAGCCGGTGCGCCATGTCGACGCCCACGGGATCGAGCAGCGCCATCATCGGCAGGATGTCGGGCTCGTAGCGGCCGGCGAACGGATTGGTCAGCACCGCGCCGATGGCACCGCGCACCAGCGGCGTCTCGGCGCGCGGGCCGAACTCGTGGTGGATGTGCTCGACCTGGGTGAAGACGCGGCGTATATCGATCATGGGAAAGAACCTTGCTTTTCGTTAAGCAAATACTGAACCAACTGCATCGGCCTGCGCAGCGGGCAGCGACTTGGAGCATAAGGGCTCGACGACTCGAAACTGCCCCTGGCAAACGAGCAGGGCGGCCCAGGCCAGGCCGCTTTTCTGCAGCGCCTGCGCGCACACGGCGCCGGCGTCGAGCGCACGCCGCACCTGCGCGGGCGCGAGCGCCGGCACGTCGACCGTGACCAGGAAATCGCCCAGGTCGCTGTCGTCCTTGCATTCGTTGGCGGGCCGGCGCACGACCGCGGCATCGTCCACGTCGACCGCATTGGCGATCACCGTGGCAGCGGCATCGGCCTGGGCGGCGGTGGCGGCGAGCACGGTCACGCTGTCGGCGATGCCGAGCGACAAGCTGCGGCCGCGCCAGCCGCTCGTGGCCACGCCGCGCACGGGCTGGGCGGCGCGGATCTCGAACTGCCCGTCGGTGGTGAGGAGGCCGCCTTCGCGCGCGTGGCTGCGCCAGTCGAAGCGCGCCAGGTCGGCATACACGCCCACGCGTGCCGACTGGCCCGGCGCAAGGTACAGCGCGATGTCGCCGCCGTTGTTGATCCAGGCGCGCTCGATGCCGGGGCGTTCGTAGAAGGCAACCAGCTCCTCGGCCACCGAGCCTGCCACGGCCGCCATCGGCGTGAGGAACATCGGCGAGAACGGGGCGCAGGCCTGCCACATGCGCGCAGCGACGGCGCCACGCGGTCGCCTGTTGTCGCTCGCGGGCAGGCGCAGCAGCGGCAGCTCGCGCACCAGTCCGTCGAGCACATGGACGAAGCGCGCCCATGCCGCGTCGTGCGCGGCGGCGACGGCGTACGGATCGCCGTGCGCCTCGACCACGATGTCGATCGGGCCGTGCTGGAAATGCCAGCGGCGCTCGTCCAGCGCGGTGCGTTGGGCGGCCATGGTCACCCCAGCATCGGCGCGTGGCCGAGCGGCCACGGATTGGCCGCGTCCATCGCGAGCCACTGGCGTGCAAGCGGCGCGCCGTCCTCCTGCCATGCGCCGCGCGCCAGCGCCTGCTCGAGTGGGAAGATGTGCGCCACGTGGCCGCCGAGCGCCTCGTAGTCGGCGCGCCGCATGCTGAACTCGATCGGCGCCACGATGGCCGGCGTGGGCACGGTGCCGAAGCTGTTGTCGGGCATGCGCATGACGTCGGCCATCACCGTGATGCCGCCGCCGGGCCACACATAGGCCGGGGCACCGCCGCAGGTCACGTTGACGAGCGCGCGCTTGATGGCCCGCGTGAGCAGCACCGGGTTCTCGGTCACGCCGGCGCGCAAGCTGCCGCCCGCACCACCGAGGAACAGCACCGTGCACAGCGATGGTTCGCAGTTCTCGCCGATGCGCTCGACGATGCGGCGCACCTCGGGCGGCATCGGCTGCTCGACGGGTTTCAGCGCATCGTCGAGCACGTACCACTGCGCATGCTCGCCGGTGGTCGATGTCATCAACAGGCGCAGGCCGGGGCGCGCCACCCCCTCCTCCCAGCCTTCGATGATCGCGAGCGGGTCGGCGATGTCGGTGCCGCCCCAGCCGTTGCCCGGGTTCGCGACCTGGAAGTAGCGCCCCGGCGTGGACTTGCGCCCCAGCATCTGGATGCCCGAAGGCGGCATGTCGAGGCAGCGCCCGGCCTGGTGCTCGGTCAGCACGCCGGTGATGTGGTCGTCGACCACCACCACCTCGTCGGCCACGCCCGCGAACTGGCGCGCGAAGATGCCGACTGCGGCCGAGCCGCAGCCCACGCGCATGCGCTGCTCCTCGACGCCGTTGACGATAGGCGCGCGGCCGGCCTGGACCACCAGCGTGGAGCCGCCGTCGATGGTGCACTCCACCGCCTTCTTGTTGCCGAGCAGCTGCATCAGCTCGACCGTCATGCGGCCCTCTTTCTTGCTGCCGCCCGTGAGGTGGTGCACGCCGCCGAGCGACAGCATCTGCGAGCCGTATTCGGCGGTGGTGACATGGCCCACGACTTCGCCGCGGTAGCGCACATTGGCCTGCTCGGGACCGAGGAAGCGGTCGGTGTCGATCTTCACCTTGAAGCTGCAGTAGCTGAAGATGCCTTCGGTGACGACCGTGACCATGTCGACGCCCTCGGCCTTCGAGGCCACGATGAAGGGCGCGGGCTTGTAGTCGGGATAGGTGGTGGACGAGCCCACGCCGGTCACGAAGACCTGGTCGGCATGCAGCAGGTCGCCGTTCCAGTCGGGAGCGCCGGCCTCGGCGCCCTCGGCGGCCGTGGCGCCGGGCCGGTCGAAGGGCACCAGCGCGGGCGTCTCGGCGGCGAGCTCGCGGCGCAGCAGCACCACGGGGTCGACGCGCACCAGCACGCCCTCGCGGTTGGCATAGCGGTCGCAGGCACCGGTGCGGCCCTCGGAGATCTGGCACAGCACCGGGCAGGCGTTGCACTCGACCTTGGCGGTGCTCATCTTCTCGTTGCGCGGCGGGGCCTTGCCGAAGGCGCTGGCGCCGGCTTCGAAGGCCACCGGCATGTCCATGCCGGGCAGTCCGTCTGTCTTGGTGTGTTCGGTCATCGGGGCGATCTCGTGGGCAGTGTGCGGAGGCAGCAGGTCCGGTGGGGTTTGCAACAAACGTGCCGTCTGCCCGCTTGTGCGCCGCCTGCCGTTTGTGTAGCATTCCCTACACTTTCATGTTGCGTTCACTACATTCGAGACCAATGTAGCAAACGGGCCCGGTGCTTGCAATGGTGTTTTCTCGCGGTGTTCATCGGGGTTTTTCCGACCAACGACAATGGAGGGTTCGCAGCCGGCCGGTGCTTGCCGCCCCTCGAAGGTGCATTCCGGCTCAGCCATCCTCACTGTCCACAACCCAACAACTCTTGAGTTCCGTATGAGTGCATTCAGCGAAGAACGCGTCCTGAGCGTCCACCACTGGACCGACCGCCTGTTCACCTTCACCACCACGCGCGACCCGGCGCTGCGCTTTTCGAACGGCCATTTCACGATGATCGGGCTGAAGGTCAACGGCAAGCCCCTGCTGCGTGCCTACAGCATCGTGAGCCCCAACTACGAGGAACACCTCGAGTTCCTGAGCATCAAGGTCGAAGAGGGCCCGCTCACTTCGAAGCTGCAGCACATCCAGGTCGGCGACACCATCATCGTCGGGCGCAAGCCGACCGGCACGCTGCTGATCGACTACACGCTGCCGGGCAAGCGCCTCTACCTGTTCGGCACGGGCACCGGGCTCGCACCGTTCATGAGCGTGATTCGCGACCCCGAGACCTACGAGAAGTTCGAGCAGGTCATCCTGGTGCACGGCGTGCGCCAGGTCGACGAGCTGGCCTACCACGACCTCGTCACCGACCACCTGCCCAAGCACGAGTTCCTCGGCGAGATGGTTGCGAAGCAGCTGCTCTACTACCCCACGGTCACGCGCGAGGAGTTCCGCAACCAGGGCCGCATCACCGACCTGATCGAGACCAACAAGCTCACCGACGACCTCGGCCTGCCGGCGATCAATCCGGTGGAAGACCGCGTCATGCTCTGCGGCAGCCCCGGCCTGCTGGTCGACCTGAAGCACATTCTCGAGAAGCGCGGCTTCAAGGAAGGCAACACCTCGACGCCCGGCGATTTCGTCGTCGAGCGCGCCTTCGCCGAGAAGTAGCCAGGCCCCGCCGCGCGAACGATGGCCGACAGCCGCAGCACCGCCGCCGCCAAGCCCCAGCGCCGCACCGGCGTGCGCGAGGCCGCGGCGCAGGCCACGCGCGACAGCATCCTGAAGGCGGCGACCAAGGTCTTCGCGAAATACGGCTACGACGGCGGCAGCGTGGAGAAGATCTCCAAGGCCGCGAAGTCGTACGACCGCATGATCTATTACTACTTCGGCAGCAAGGAAGGCCTGTTCATCGCGGTGCTCGAAGGCATCTACCAGCGCATGGACGATGCCGAGGCCGCGATCGCGCTCGACGCCTCGCGGCCGGTCGAGGCGCTGACCGAGGTGATCCGCTTCGTGCTCGGCTACTACCGCAAGAACCCCGAGTTCGTCACGCTGCTCAACACCGAGAACCTGCACAAGGGCCGGCACATCTCGAAGTCGCTGCGGGCGCGCGAGTATTCGTCGCGCGCGGTGTCGATCCTTGCCGAGATCCTCGCGAGCGGCGCGGCGCAGGGGCTGTTCCGCCGCGACCTGGTGGCGCGCGACATCTATCTGCTGATCGCCTCGACCGGCTACTTCTACACCTCGAACCGGCACACGCTCACGGCCTTTCTCGGCGAGCCGCTGGAGTCGCCCGAGGCGATCGCGCACTGGGAAGCGTTCGTGATCGAGACGCTGCTGCGCACCGTGCGGGCCGACGAAGCCCAGGCCCCAAACAACATCACTCCACCCCACGACGAGGACAAAACCCCATGGCAGAAATCGCAACCGGCGGCAAGTCGGGCAAGGTCGTCATCCAGAACATAGGGCTCCTGCTGTCGGGCGACATCGACCGGCCCATCCTCGACGCCGACACCATCGTGGTGAACGACGGCCTGATCGTCGCAGTCGGCAAGCAGAAGGACTGCGACCTCGAAGGCGCGAAGACGGTCATCGACGCGAAGAAGACCTGCGTCGCGCCGGGCCTGATCGACAGCCACGTGCATCCGGTCTTCGGCGACTGGACGCCGCGCCAGGGACAGATCGGCTGGATCGACTCGACCATGCACGGCGGCGTGACCACCATGATCTCGGCCGGCGAAGTGCACCTGCCGGGCCGGCCGAAGGACATCGTGGGCCTGAAGGCGCTGGCCATCACAGCGCAGCGTGCGTTCGACAACTTCCGTCCCGGCGGCGTGAAGGTGCTGGCCGGCGCACCGGTGATCGAGAAGGGCATGGTCGAGAGCGATTTCAAGGAACTCGCCGAAGCCGGCGTGAGCCTGCTCGGCGAAGTCGGCCTGGGCTCGGTCAAGGCCGGCTACGAGGCCAAGGAGATGGTCGCCTGGGCGCGCAAGTACGGCATCCAGAGCACGATCCATACGGGCGGGCCCTCGATTCCGGGCTCGGGCCTGATCGACAAGGACGTGGTGCTCGAGGCCGACGCCGACGTGATCGGCCACATCAACGGCGGCCACACCTCGCTGCCCGAGGCGCACGTGTGCGAGCTGTGCGAGAAGAGCTCGCGCGCGATCGAGATCGTGCACAACGGCAACGAGAAGGTGGCCATCGCGGCGGCCCGGGCGGCGCTCGAGCTCAAGTGCCCGCACCGCGTGATCCTCGGCACCGACGGGCCCGCGGGCTCGGGCGTGCAGCCACTGGGCATCCTGCGCATGATTGCGATGCTGTCTTCGATCGCGAACATCCCGGCCGAGCTGGTGTTCTGCTTCGCCACCGGCAACACCGCGAAGATCCGCAAGCTCAACTGCGGCCTCGTCGAAGTGGGCCGCGATGCCGACTTCGTGTTCATGGACCGGGCCCAGCATTCGCCCGCGCCGGGCCTGCTCGAGAGCGTGCAGCTCGGCGACATCCCGGGCGTGGGCATGGTGATGATCGACGGCATCGTGCGCTGCGGCCGCAGCCGCAACACGCCGCCCGCGACCGAGATCCCGGTGGTGGTCTCGGGCGCGCACTGAGAGGCTAGGGCCGGCGGCGCGCCTTGAAGACGAGTTGCCGCGCGGCCACGAAATTGACCACGAGCCCCGCACAGCTGCCCGCCGCGACGCCGAGCGCCGGCACCCAGCGGCCTTCGAAGGCATGCAGCACCCCCACGTAGGCGCCGTAGTTCACGACCGCGCCACCGAGCATGGTGACGAGATAGCCGAGGTATTCGCGCACGAGCGAGCTGCCCGACGGCCGCGCCGCGAAGGTGTACCGCCGGTTCAGCGCCCAGGTCGCGGTGGCCGCCGCCAGGAACGACACCACGCGCGCGCCGTACCAGCCGAGCCAGGGCGCGGCGAGGTACAGCACCGCCACGTCGACCACGAAACCCGCTGCGCCGACCGCGGCGAACAGCAGGAACTCGCGGCCGGGTTTCATGCCCCGCGGCGGAACAGCCCGACGCCCGGCACCCCGAGGTAGCGCAGCCGCTTGGTTTCGCGGCGCGCGAGCCGGATCGCGTGCATCACCACGCCGCACACCATCGACAGCATGGCCGCGAGCATGGCGCCGGTCGCGAGCACCGCGGTGGGCAGGCGCGGCACCAGGCCGGTGTGCATGTAAGTGATGAGGAGCGGGATCGCCAGCGCGATCGCGCCGATGCCCAGCACCGCCGCGAAGATCGAGAAGAACTGCAGCGGCCGCTCGCTGATGAACAGCTTGCAGATGGTCCTGAGGATGCGCCAGCCGTCGCGGTAGGTCGAGAGCTTGCTGTGCGAGCCCTCGGGGCGCGTGGTGTAGGCGGTCGCGATCTCGGCATAGGGCATGCGCAGTTCGAGCGCATGCACGGTGAGTTCGGTCTCGATCTCGAAGCCCTGCGACAGCGCGGGGAACGACTTCACGTAGCGGCGCGAGAACACGCGGTAGCCCGAGAGCATGTCGGTCAGGCCGCCGCCGAAGAGCTGCGCGACGGCGCCGGTCAGAAGCCGGTTGCCGAAGCGGTGGCCGGTGCGGTAGGTGAGCGCGTTCTGGCCATCGTCGACGCGGCTGCCCACCACCATGTCGAGGTTGCCCTCCACCAGCGCATCGACCAGCCGCCGCGCGCTGGCCACGTCGTAGGTGGCGTCGCCGTCGACCGTGACGTAGACGTCGGCCTCGACGTCGGCGAACATGCGGCGCACCACGTTGCCCTTGCCGGGCGCGGCCACGTGCGTGACCCAGGCGCCGTTCGCGCGCGCGATGGCGCCGGTGTCGTCGGTCGAGTTGTTGTCGAAGACGTGGATCTCGGCCTCGGGCAGCGCCGCGCGGAACTCGGCGATCACCTGCGCGATGGAAAGCGCCTCGTTGTAGCAGGGGATGACCGCGGCGATGCGCATCGGGGCGGTGGCTGGCGTCTGGGGCTCGTTCATGGTGCGCTCGAGAGGATACGGTACGCCCGGCCGCCGTCCTGTTCGTACAGCAGGGTGAAGTGCGCGTCGAAGCCGGGCCGGGTGGCGAGCGTGGGCACCAACGAGGTCGGCATGACGATGGCGGTAAAGCCCAGGCCGGCGAGCTTGCGCGCCATGTCGCCCGGCGGCAGCAGCAAAAAGTCGCGGTAGCGCCAGGGGCCGAGCGTGTCGCCCCAGATCGGATTCGGCCCGTAGTAAATCGCCTCGTTGAGCGCGATCTGGTAGACGCGCCCGTCGGCATGCCGGCGCAGGTAGTCCATGGCGCCGTAGCCGGGCACGTTCTGCCGCAGGAAGGCTTCGCGCGTCTCTTGTGTGGGCGAGATCATCGCGATCTTCTCGGCGGTCTGGCGCATCGACACCGCGGCCAGCGCGGCCAGCAGCAGCACGGCGGCCCAGTCGGCCGCGAGGCCGAAGCGCCCCGGCGACACCACCGCCGCAGCGGCGCCGCCCGGCAGCCCGCGGCGGCCGAACATGCGGCCCAGGCCCTTGGCGATCCAGCCGAACAGCACCTGCCAGCCGATGGCCGCCGTCAGCGCGATCAGCGGGTACGAGGCCGTGAGGTAGCGCGGATAGCGCGAAGTGATGAGCCAGACGGCCACCGAATAGAAGCTGAACCAGCCGGCGGCGCGCAGCGCGGGCGAGCGCTTCCAGAGCAGGCCGAAGGGCGCGAGGAACACGGCCCAGATCAGCAGGTTGGGCCGCGCGGCATGGTCGCGCACATCGGCGACTTGCTGCACGTAGTCGGCCGGGATCCAGTCGGTGAAGCCGAACACGCGGGCGCCGATCGGGTTGAACGGGTCGCCGGTCATCACGGCATTGCGGGCATACCAATAGATGCAGGGCACGAGGAAGCAGGCCAGCGCCAGCGCCCAGGCCTTGGGCCGCCGCTCGTGCCACACGACGAACAGCGCCACCAGCGGCAGGAAGGTCAGCGCCTGGTACTTGGAACCCGCAGCCACGCCGAGCGCGAAGGCCGCCACGCCGAGCCAGCGCATGCCGCCCGCCACCGGCTCGGACTCGCGCCACCACCACAGCGCCACGCAGGCCGTGAGCACGAAGAGCGCCACGCCCATGTCGATGAGCGCATTCGAATAGTCGCCGATGCCGAGCCAGATCGCGGCGCCGATGCAGGCGGTGAGCCGGTTCGCATGCAGCATCCCGAGGCGAAAGACCATCAGCACCGAGAGCGCGCCGGCCAGTCCGTTGAGCAGGTGCGGCAGCACGTCGTCGCCGAGTTGCAGCGCGGCCGCATAGAGCAGGTTGTAGTTGTACGGGAACCAGGGGTAGCGCAGCCACTCGTGGATGCCGAGGCTGCCCTGCTCGGCCACCAGGCGCGCATAGGGCAGGTGGTACATGAGCTCGTCGAACGCGGCCGGTGGCGCGAGCGGCGCGACGATCGATGGCAGCGCCACCAGCGCGAGCGCGATGGCGGCGATCTTCTCGTTGCGCGCCCAGGGCGCCCGGGCGGCGACGGCCGCAGTGCCGCGCAGCACCCGCAGCGCGCGCCACCAGGGCCTTGCCTGCAGCGCCGCCGCCAGCACGCCCGCGCCGACCAGCGCCGCCGTGGCCTGCGGCTTGAACAGGCCGAAGACCGCGAGCAGCTGGAAGGCGCAGATGAAGAAGCCGACCCCGAGGGCCGCGGCCATGGCCGCCTCGAGCCAGGCATCGCGACGGGGCGGCGGCGCCAGGTGCGCAAGCAGCGCGCGTCCCGCGCCCCAGCAGGCGACCACGAAGACCGCCCATGCCGCGTACTGCGCGGCTGCAAACATCAGCTTCTGAATAACGACTCCCGGTGCCGGGCGGCCGGCGGGTTCAAAGGTTGGGTGCCAGCAGGCGCTCGAGTTCGGATTCGCTCTGCTTGCGCCGCGCGGCCTGGTCCTGCAGCTGGTCGTGCCCGATCTTGCCGACGTTGAAGTACGTGGCGTCGGGGTGGCTCAGGTAGAAACCGCTCACGCTGGCGGCCGGCATCATAGCGAGGCTTTCGGTGAGCGTCATGCCAATGTCCGCGCAACCCAGAAGGTCGAACATCGGGCGCTTCACGCTGTGGTCGGGGCAGGCTGGGTAGCCGGGCGCGGGGCGGATGCCGCGGTATTTCTCGGCGATCATCTCGTCATTGCCGAGCGCCTCGTCGCTCGCGTAGCCCCACAAGTCGGTGCGCGCGCGATGGTGCAGCGCCTCGGCAAAGGCCTCGGCCAGCCGGTCGGCCAGCGCCTTGAGCATGATGGCGGAGTAGTCGTCGAGGTCGTCGGTGAAGTACTTCTCCTTCTTCTCGACGCCCAGGCCCGCGGTGACCGCGAACACGCCCACGTAGTCCGCCAGGCCGCTGTCCTTCGGCGCGACGAAGTCGGCCAGGCAGCGGCTCGGGCGCATCACGCCGTCGATCACGTGCTTCTCTGCCTGCTGGCGCATGCCGTACCAGGTGAGCGCCACTTCGCTGCGCGTCTCGTCGGTATAGAGCGCGATGTCGTCGTCGTTCACCGTGTTGGCGGGCCAGAAGCCCACCACGCCGCTTGCGGTGAGCCAGCGCCCTTCGATCAGTCGCTTGAGCATGCGCTGGCCGTCGGCATAGACGCGCACGGCCTCGGTGCCGACGACCTCGTCCTTGAGGATCGCGGGGAACGGCCCGGCCAGGTCCCAGGTCTGGAAGAACGGGCCCCAGTCGATGTACTTCGCGAGCTCGGTCAGGTCGAAGTTCTTGAACACGCGCCGGCCGATGAACTTGGGCACCGGCGGCACGTAGTTCGACCAGTCGATCGGCGTCTTGTTGGCGCGCGCCTTGGCGAGCGGCCACAGCGGCACCTGCTTCTTGTTGGCGTGCTGCAGCCGCACCTTGTCGTAGTCGGCGTTGATCTCGCCGATGTAGGCGGCCGCCTGATCCGACAGCAGGCTCTGCGCCACGCTCACGCTGCGCGAGGCGTCGGGCACGTAGACCACGGGGCCTTCGTAGTGCGGTGCGATCTTCACGGCCGTGTGCACGCGGCTGGTGGTGGCGCCGCCGATCATGAGCGGGATCTTCCGGATGCGGAAATGGTCGTCCTTCTGCATCTCGCCGGCCACGTACTGCATCTCCTCGAGGCTCGGCGTGATCAGGCCCGAGAGGCCGACGATGTCCGCGCCCTCGACCTTGGCCCGGGCCAGGATCTCGTGGCACGGGACCATCACGCCCATGTTCACCACCTCGAAGTTGTTGCACTGGAGCACGACGGTGACGATGTTCTTGCCGATGTCGTGCACGTCGCCCTTCACCGTGGCGATGATGATCTTGCCCTTGGTGCGCACGTCGCGGCCCGCGGCCTCGTCCTGGCGCTTCTCTTCCTCGATGTAGGGAATGAGGTGGGCCACGGCCGACTTCATCACGCGCGCCGACTTCACCACCTGCGGCAGGAACATCTTGCCCTGGCCGAACAGGTCGCCCACGATGTTCATGCCGTCCATCAACGGGCCTTCGATCACGTGCAGCGGCCGGCCGCCCTTGGCGAGGATCTGCTGGTAGGCCTCTTCGGTGTCCTCGACGATGAAGTCGGTGATGCCGTGCACCATGGCGTGCGACAGGCGCTGGTTGACGTGCACCGGATGCTCCGGCGTGCCGCGCCATTCGAGCTTCTTGCTGTCGTCCTTGGCACCGCTCTTGGCGGTCTCGGCCACTTCGACCAGGCGCTCGCCCGCATCGGAACGGCGGTTCAGCACCACGTCTTCCACGCGCTCGCGCAAGGTCGGCTCGAGGTCGTCGTACACGCCGACCATGCCGGCGTTGACGATGCCCATGTCCATGCCGGCCTGGATCGCGTGGTAGAGAAACACGGTGTGGATCGCTTCGCGCACCGGGTCGTTGCCGCGGAAGCTGAAGCTCACGTTGGAGACGCCGCCCGACACCTTGGCGCCCGGCAGGTTCTGCTTGATCCAGCGCACCGCGTTGATGAAGTCGACCGCGTAGTTGTCGTGCTCCTCGATGCCGGTGGCGATCGCGAAGATGTTCGGGTCGAAGATGATGTCCTCGGGCGGAAAGTCCACCTCGTCCACAAGGATGCGGTAGGCGCGCTCGCAGATCTCGATTTTGCGCTCGAAGGTGTCGGCCTGGCCCTTCTCGTCGAAGGCCATCACCACCGCCGCCGCGCCATAGCGCCGCACGAGCCGGGCCTCGTGCTTGAACTTGTCGACGCCTTCCTTCATGGAGATGGAGTTGACGATGCCCTTGCCCTGGATGCAGCGCAGCCCCGCCTCGATGACGTCCCACTTCGAGCTGTCGACCATCACCGGCACGCGCGCGATGTCGGGCTCGCTCGCGATCAGGTTCAGGAAGCGCACCATCGCGGCCTTGCTGTCGAGCATGGCTTCGTCCATGTTGATGTCGATCACCTGCGCGCCGTTCTCGACCTGCTGGCGCGCCACGGCCAGCGCCTCTTCGAACTGGCCGTTCAGGATCATCCGCGCGAAGGCCTTCGAGCCGGTGACGTTGGTGCGCTCCCCGATGTTGACGAACAGCGAGCCGGCACCGATGGCCACCGGCTCGAGGCCGGACAGCTTCATCGCGGGAACGGGGGTCGTGGAAACATCACTCATCGGGGCTCACCTGTGCAGGGAAAAACGGCAGGTGAGCGTCGTTGGCGGCTTGCGCCCCGGCCAGCAGGGCGCCTTCCAAGCCTGACGGCGGGCCGCTGTGTGGGCCGCCGCTGCAACGCTCCTTGGAAGGGAGCGTGATTTTACCGGCTGCGGCAGGCGCCGCGGCCGCGCGGGGGCGTTCAGGCGCCCTGGCGCGCCATCCCGTCCGCTGGCGCGGGCGTGGCGGGGGCGGCCGAGGCCGGCAGGCCGAACACGCGGTCGAAGCCCCAGTTGAAGACGAAGGTGTAGACCAGGAAGAACACCACCAGGCCCAGGTCCATGACGAGCGCCTCCCAGAGCGACACGCCCAGGCCCCAGGCGAACAGCGGCACCAGCACCGCGATCAGGCCGCCCTCGAAGCCGATCGCATGGGCGATACGGCGGCGCAGGCTGCGCCCGCGAACCAGCTGGCGCGCTTCCCAGCGCTCGAAAAGCGCGTTGAACAGCAGGTTCCAGATCACCGCGACCACCGAGGCCGCGACGGCCAGCGCGCCCGAATGGCCGAGCCCCGCGCCCGTCATCAGCGCCAGCCCGGCGCTGGCGGCCACGATGGCGATCCCTTCGTAAAGAGCGATGTAGACGACGCGGCGTTGGATGCCCTGCATGACCTGTTCCTCTGGCAAATGAAAAAGCGATGCCTGGACTTTATTTGTGATTTGCTGATATAAAGAGTTAACTTGTTTCAGTTTTATTGATAGATCGACACCCATGGCCTTCTCCAGCGACAGCGTCGAAGTCTTTCTGGCCGTGATCGACCACGGCTCCTTCTCGGCCGCGGCGCGTGCGCTGCACAAGGTGCCGTCGGCGGTGAGCATGGCGATCGCCAACCTCGAGGCCGAGCTGGCGCTGCCGCTGTTCGACCGCAGCGGCCGCGAGCCACAGCCGACCGCCGCCGCGCGATCTCTGGAGCCGCAGGCGCGGCTGCTCGCGGCGCAGCTCAAGCAGTTGCAGGTGCAGGCGCTCGCGCTCACGCGGGGGCTCGAAGACCGCCTCACGCTGGCGATCGCGCCCGAACTGCTGGCGGCGCCCTGGAGCGGTCCGCTCGCGGCGCTCGCCGACGAATACCCGCTGCTGCAGGTCGAGGTGCTGGCGGCGCCGCAGGCCGATGCGCTGGCCCTGCTGCACAGCGGGCGCGCGCAGCTGGCGCTGGTGTTCGAGCGGCCGAGCCTCGACGGCCGCGAAGGATTCCAGGAGGTGGGCAGCGACACCATGGTGGCGGTCATGGCGCCCGGCCATCCGGTGCTGCAGGCGGCCGCGGGCCAGCGCCTGCGCGAGGAGCACCTCACGAACACGCGGCAGATCGTGGTGGCCGGACGCGACCTCGCCACCAGCGACCCGCGCTTCGTGTTCGCGCGCCATGTCTGGCGCACCGACAACGCGCTGGCCGCGCTGAGCCTGATCACCGCCGGCCTCGGCTGGGGCTGGCTGCCGCGCAATTTCGCCCGGCCGCACGTGGCGACCGGTGCGCTGGTCGAGATTCCGTTCGAGAACCTCAGCAACGGGCTCGACCTGTGGGTCGACGTGGTGTGGTCGCGCGAGCGGCCGCTGGGGCTGGGCGCGCAGCGCTTCGTGGCGTTGATTGCGCGGGACCGGCAGGCGGCCAAGGCGGCTGCCGAGGGTTGACGTGGAACCGGACAATGTCATAACATACAAGCAAAACTTGAAGGGAGTTGTTGTCATGACCGTCACCAGCATCTCGAGCCGAGATTTCACCCGCGACGTCGCCGCAGCCAAGCGGGCGGCAGCCGACGGCCCGGTCTACATCACGAACCGGGGCGTGCCCGAATACGTGCTCCAGCGCATCGAGGACTACGACCGTGTCCACGGCAAGGCGGACATGTCGCTGCTCGCATTGATGGACAGCCTTCCGTCCACGGAGGATGTCGCCATCGACTTCCCGCGCGCCGACCTCGAATTGAAGACGCCGGACCTCGGCTGATGTACCTCCTCGACACCAACGTCGTATCGGAACTCCGGCACGGCAAGCCGAACCCATCGGCGGCGGTTCGCGAGTGGGCGGCATCGATCCCCCAAAGTCACTTCTTCCTTTCCGCGGTCACCGTGCTCGAACTCGAGACCGGAATCCTGCGGATGGAGCGAAAAGCGCCTCCCCAGGGCGGCGCCCTGCGCCGTTGGTTCGAAAGCCTGCGTCTCGCCTTCGACGGCCGGATCCTTCCGTTTGGCGCAGAAGCCGCCATGGCCTGCGCGCCGATGCATGTGCCCGACCCGAAGAACTATCGCGACTCGATGATCGCGGCGACAGCACTGACCCATCGCTTCACGCTGGTCACGCGCAACATCCGCGATTTCGAGAACACCGGCGCCAAGCTGCTCAATCCCTGGCCGACCGGCGACTGAAAGGCAAAGCGGGCGCGCTCAGTTGCGGCTCCCGTGGCCGCCACCCCGGCCGCCGCCTTCGCCACCGCCCCGGCCACCACCGCCCTTGCCTTCCCCGCGCCCATGCGGGCGTCCGCCGCCGCCACTTTCGTGTCGCCCGCCACCGGGGTGCATCTGCGGCGGGCGCGATGGCGGTCCGGGCCGATGCACGGGCTGGGGCCGCGGCGGCTTGAACCCGGGGTCGCCCGGCGGGCGGAAGCCCGGACCCGGGTGCGGGCGCGGGTGGCCCGGCGCGTGCGGGGGGCGCACGCCGTGCGCCGGCCCGGGCTTGAAGCCAGGCCCCGGCCAGGGCCGCGGCTGCCAGGCCGGCCGCACCGGCGGCGGCGGACGCCAGCCCGCCACGGGCGGTGGCGGCGGCCTGCGGCCCCACCAGCGCCGCTCGCCGTACCAGGGCCGGTCGCGGTAGTAGTTGGCCCAGTAGTTGCCGATCACGAAGGTCACGACGGGCACGCCGATCGTTGCGGCATAGGTCGCGAGCGGCACGCGCTGCTCCTGCCACGCGTAATCGAGGCTGCGCGACCAGACCCAGCCGCGGCCACCGTCGGGCAGCACCACGTCGCACCAGCCGTAGCCGCTGGTACAGCCGATCACATCGAGCGGCTGGCCGGGCGCCAGGCGCGCCACCAGCGGATAGTCGCCCGACGGGCCGGCGCGCAGGTTGACCGACGCGCGCGTGTAGGCCTGCTGCGCGGCCGCCAACAACGGCAGCGCAAACGCCAGCGCACCGATGCCGAGCCAGCGCAAGGAGAAGGAATGCTTGGGGTTCATGGCGAAGGGGCTTTCTTGTGTGCGCCCAGCCTCGGCGCAGCCTCCATCACCGTCAATCAGCCGACGGCGCGCTCTTCCTCCCTCCGTGCGAACACCGCGGAACCGGCTTTGCCGGGCCGCTGGTGTTGCCCCCTTGAGGGGGAGGCGGCTACACGAAGTGAGCCGCTTCGGGGGTGGGACAGTCAGGCGGCTTCGCGGTAGAAGCCAGCGCTGTTGTTCAACAAACGCACGGGCATCGGCGCCACGGCCTGGCCGATCGCCGCGATGTGGTCGGGCGTGGTGCCGCAGCAGCCGCCGACGATGTTGACGAGCCCTTCGGCCGCGAATTCGTGCAGCAGCCGCGAGGTGACGTCGGGCGTCTCGTCGAAGCCGGTCTCGCTCATCGGGTTGGGCAGGCCCGCGTTCGGGTAGCAGCTGATGAAGGTGTCGCCCGCGACCTTGGCCAGCTCCTGGATGTAGGGCCGCATGAGCGCCGCGCCAAGTGCGCAGTTCAGGCCCACGGCCAGCGGCCGGGCATGCCGCACGCTGTGCCAGAACGCGGTCACGGTCTGGCCGCTGAGGATGCGGCCCGAAGCGTCGGTGACGGTGCCGCTGATGATCAGCGGCAGGCGCTCGCCGCTCGCCTCGAAGTACTCGTCGACCGCGAACAGCGCGGCCTTGGCATTGAGCGTGTCGAAGATGGTCTCGACCAGCAGCAGGTCGGCGCCGCCCTCGACCAGCGCCTCGGTCTGCTCGTAGTAGGCGGCGCGCAGTTCCTCGAAGCTCACGTTGCGCGCGCCGGGGTCGTTCACGTCGGGGCTGATGCTCGCGGTCTTGGGCGTGGGGCCGAGCGCGCCGGCCACGAAGCGCGGCTTGTCCGGAGTGCTGAACTTGTCGCAGGCCGCGCGCGCGAGCCTGGCGGATTCGAAGTTCATCTCGCGCGCGAGGTGCGCCATCTTGTAGTCTTCCTGCGCGACGGTGGTCGCGCCGAAGGTGTTGGTCTCGACGAGGTCGGCGCCCGCGGCGAGATAACCTTCGTGGATGTCGCGGATCACGTCGGGCCGGGTCAGCGAGAGCAGCTCGTTGTTGCCCTTGACGTCGCGCTCGAAGTCCTTGAAGCGCTCGCCGCGGTACTGCGCCTCGGTGAGCCTGAAGCGCTGGATCATCGTGCCCATCGCGCCATCGAGGATGGCGATGCGCTTTTCGAGGATGCCGGCAAGGGCCTGGCCGCGGGTGTAGACGAGGGGCTTCATAGACCCCGATTGTAGGAAGCGGGGGCTGGCCCTGGCGGCTGTCAGCCCTTTGGCGCGGCTTCGACGAACGCCAGCATCGCCTCGATCATCCGGCGCACATGCGGCTGCACGCCCGCGGCCACGTCGGGCAGGTAGTCGAAGGGCAGCTGCTCCTGCATGTAGCTCGACTGCGTCATCTCGAGCTGCACCGCATGCACGCCCGCGGCCGGGTTGCCGTAGGCGCGCGTGATGTAGCCGCCGGTGAAGCGGCCGTTGAGTACCGCGGTGTAGCCCTTCGCCGCCTTGCCGATCTCAAGCAGTTGCGCGGCCAGCACCGGGTCGCAGCTCGTGCCCTTGCCGGTGCCCAGGTTCAGGTCGGGCAGCTTGCCTTCGAAGAAGCGCGGCAGCACCGAACGGATCGAATGGGCGTCCCACAGCGCGACGGTGCCGTGCGCGGCCTTCAGGCGCGCGAGCTCGGCCGCGAGCTGCCGGTGATAGGGCTGCCAGATCGCCTCGCGGCGCTCGGCGACCTCGGCCTCGCCGGGCAGGTCGTCGCGCGAGGCATAGACCGGCGTGTCGTCGAAAGTGTCGACCGGGCACAGGCCCGTGACGCTCTGGCCCGGGTACAGGCTCGCGCCGTCGGGCGGACGGTTCAGGTCGATCACGTAGCGCGAATGTGTCGCCACGAGCACCGAGGCGCCGAGTTCGTCGGCGAAGTCGTAGAGGCGCTCGAGGTGCCAGTCGGTGTCGGGCACGTGGCGCGCCTCGTCGGTCAGGCGCGCGGCGAGCGTGGGCGGCACATGGGTGCCGACGTGCGGCATCGAGATCAGCAGCGGGCGCGTGCCCTGGCGGAAGCGGAAGGCGGGTTCGGTGGTGGTGAAGGGCATGAGGATCTCAATTCTCTTTCAGCAGTTCGCTGCGCGCCGCGGCGAACGCGGCGGCGGCTTCGTGGTGCAGCGCATGGCGTCCGGCCACGACGCGCGGCCGGCCCGCCACCCAGACCGCGTCGATGGCGGAGGTGCGGTGGCTCGCGAACACGTGCGACGACAACGCATCGGCGGCGCCGAGGCCCTGCAGCGCGAGGTGCGCGGCATCGAGCACGACGAAGTCGGCCTGCTGGCCCGCGGCCAGCCCGCCGATGGCGCGACCCGAAGCCTGGGCACCGCCCTGCACCGCGCCGAGCGTGAGCGCGGTGGCCACGTGTGGATGCGCGGGCTCGGCGCCGACGTTGCGCTGCCGACGCGCAAGCCGCTGGCTGTATTCGAGCATCAGCAGTTCTTCCGCGGCATTGACCGTGGCGTGGCTGTCGGAGCCGACGCCCCAGGCGCCGCCGTGCCGGCGCCAGGCCGTGAAGTCGAAGATGCCGTCGCCGAGGTTGGCCTCGGTGGTCGGGCACAGCCCCACGACCGCGCCGCTTGCCGCGCCGCGCTCGTACTCGGCCATGTCCATGTGCGTGGCATGCACCAGGCACCAGCGCGCATCGACCTTCGCATGGTCGAGCAGCCACGCGACCGGACGCTGCCCGCTCCAGGCGATGCAGTCGTCGACCTCCTTGGTCTGCTCGGCGATGTGGATGTGGATCGGCGCGGTGCGGTCGATCGCGTCGCGCCCCGCGAGCGCCTCGGCCAGCGCCCCGGGCGGCACCGCGCGCAGCGAATGCGGCGCAAGGCCCAGGCGTGCGCCCTGCGCGTCGCAGACGGGCTTCAGGGCCTCGAGCAGGCGCAGCATCGAGTCGGTGCTGCGGATGAAGCGGCGCTGGCCTTCATTGGGGGGCTGGCCGCCGAAGCCGCTCGCCTGGTAGAGCACCGGCAGCAGCGTGAAGCCGATGCCGGCGTTCTGCGCGGCGCGCAGCAACGCGAGGCTCAGCGTCGCATCGTCGGCATACGGGCGCCCGCCGATGTCGTGGTGCACGTACTGGAACTCGCACACGCTGGTGTAGCCCGCCTCGAGCATCTCGGCATAGAGCCAGGTGGCGATCGCCTCCATGTGCGCGGGGCCGAGGCGCGCGGCAAAGCGGTACATCAGCGTGCGCCAGCTCCAGAAGCTGTCGGTGGCCTCGGCACGGTGTTCGGTGAGCCCCGCGAACGCGCGCTGGAAGGCGTGCGAATGCAGGTTGGGCATGCCGGGGATCACCGGGCCGTGGGCGGCCGGCGTGTCGGCGCTGCGTTGCGCACCGGCTCGTACCTGCGTGAGCTGGCCCGCGTCGTTCCACGTCAGCAGGACGTTCTTGGCCCAGCCTGCGGGCAGCAGCGCATCGGCTGCGAAGAGCGTTTGTCCTGCTCCCTCTCCCTCTGGGAGAGGGTTGGGGTGAGGGCTCGCATTCATGGCCGCAGGCCCTCACCCTGCCCTCTCCCAGAGGGAGAGGGAAAAGAAATACGCCCCTGCCGCACCACGCAGCGCACCGGCCGCTGGCCGAACCAGTAGGCGAGCTCGGCCGCATCGCGCACGTTCCACAGCACGAAGTTGGCCGGCATGCCCGGAGCGATGGCGCCGTGCGTGGCCTGCAGGCCGAGCGCGCGCGCCGCATGCACGGTGACGCCAGCCAGCGCCTCGGGCACGGTCAGGCGAAACAGCGTGCAGGCCATGTTCATCATCAGCAGCAAGGAGAGCGCGGGCGAGGTGCCGGGGTTGTGGTCGGTCGACACGGCCATCGGCACACCGGCGGCGCGCAGCGCTTCGATGGGCGGCAGGTGCGTGTCGCGCAGCGTGTAGTAGGCGCCGGGCAGCAGCACGGCCACCGTGCCCGAGCGGCGCATGGCCGCGATGCCCTCGGCCGACAGGTGCTCGATGTGGTCGCAGGAGAGCGCGCCATAGCGCGCGGCCAGCGCGGCGCCGCCCATGTCCGAGAGCTGCTCGGCATGCAGCTTCACGGGCAGGCCGAGCGCCTGCGCGGCCTGGAACACCTGCTCGGTCTCGTCGAGCGAAAAGGCGATGCGCTCGCAGAACACGTCGACCGCGTCCACCAGCCCTTCGGCCGCGAGCGCGGGCAGCATCTCGCGGCACACCGCATCGATGTAATCGCCGCTGCGGTTGGCGTACTCGGGCGGCAGCGCATGCGCACCGAGGAAGGTGGTGCGCACGGTCACGCCGTAGGCTTCGCCCAGGCGCCGCGCCACGCGCAGCTGCTTGCGCTCGTGTTCGAGCGAGAGGCCGTAGCCCGACTTGATCTCGATCGCGCAGACGCCGTCTGCCAGCAGCTGCTCGAGGCGTGCGGCGGCCGCGGCAAAGAGCGTGTCCTCGTCGGCCTCGCGCGTGGCGCGCACCGACGACACGATGCCGCCGCCGGCACGCGCCACTTCCTCGTAGCTGGCGCCCGCGAGCCGCATCGCGAATTCGTTGGCGCGCTGGCCGCCGTAGACGAGGTGCGTGTGGCAGTCGACGAGGCCGGGCGTGACGAGCGCGCCGCCGCCATCGTGTGGCGCGAGGCCGGCGAACTCGGCCGGCACCGCATGGCGTGCGCCGACCCAGCGCACCATGCCGCCGGTGACGGCGATCGTGGCGTCGGCCTCGGTGTCCGGCGCAGCGCCGGGCGCTGCGCCCGGTGCCAGGCGCAGCGCGGTCCAGAGGCCGTCGGCCGAGGGAAATCGGTTGGCGGATGTCATGTGTGTGGGGTTGTCTTTCCGCAGCTTACGCCGGCATGATGCGCACCGCGAGAAGCCGTGCACCGGACTCGGCGGGTACGGCCTGCCATGCCGCCGTGTGCTCGTCGGTCCAGGACAGGCCCTCGCCTTCGGCGCAATGGGCGTCGCCGATGCGCCAGGCACCGCGCAGCGCGAGCAGCACGCCATGCGGCGCGGGCGCGATGGTTGCAGCGTCGTCGAGCAGCTGCAGCTCGGCGCGCCACTGGCCGCGGCGCACCATCACATTGAAGTCGTTCGAGGCGCCGCCGAGCAGCGTGCAATCGATGGCCTCGTCGCCGCGAAAGGCGAACGGTCGGTGCGGCACGTCGAGCCGGTGGTCGATGCGCGCGTCGTGCGTGAAGAGGCGCACGCCGTCGCCTTCGAGCAGCATGATCTGGCGGTCGATGCCCGCGAAGACCGAGAACGGGCCGGGCTGCGCGATGGTCGCGATGCTCGCGCGCCAGCCGAAGGCATCGAGCCCCGCGCCCGGCGGCCAGCTTGCGATCTCCTGCGTGGTGCCGCCGCCGTTCTTCCAGGGGGTGGCGGGAAGCGTGGCGCGGGAAAAGCGGACCACGCTCATCGCACCAGCCCGCCCTGCCCCAGCTTGCGCTCGAAGTGCCGGAGCACCAGCGTCATCGTGCCCGTAAGCACGAAGTACACGAGCGCGATGGCCAGGTAGACCTCGAGCGAGCGGTACGACACGCTGATGATCTTCTGCCCCTCGTGCATCACGTCGTGAATGGTGAGCAGCGACACCAGCGCCGAGTTCTTGATGAGCGCGATGAACTCGTTGCCGAGCGGCGGGATCATGCGGATCACCGCCTGCGGCAGCACGATCTCGCGCATCGCCACGCCCGGCGTCATGCCGAGCGACTGCGCCGCCATCGTCTGGCCGCGGTCGATCGACTGGATGGCACCGCGCACGATCTCCGACACATAGGCGCCCGAATACACGCCGAGCCCCAGCACGCCGCACAGGAAGGCCGGCAGCAGGATGCCGAAATGCGGCAGGCCGAAGAACAGGATGAACAGCTGCACCAGGAGCGGCGTGCCGCGGATGGCCGCCACATAGGCGGTGCAGATGCCGTAGAGCCAGCGCCGCTTCGGGTTCAGTCGGCCGATGCCGACCAGCAGGCCGACCACGCAGCCCAGCAGCAGTGCGCAGGCGGTGATCTCCACGGTGACGAGCGCGCCGCGAAGCAGCGCGGGCCAGCCCTGCCAGACCGGCGAGAAATCCAGATCCATGGCGCGCTTACTTGGCGCTGCTGTTGAACCACTTGTTCACGATCTGCGCATAGGTGCCGTCGGCCTTGAGCTTCTCGATCGCGCCGTTCACCGCCTTGGTGAGCTCGGGCGTGTCCTTGCGGATCGCCATGCCGTATTCCTCGGTGGTGATTTGCTCGGGCAGCACCTTGAGGCCGCCGCGCGTGCGCACGTACTGGTAGGCGGCAGGCTTGCCGGTCACCGCGGCATCGGCGCGGCCGATGTCGACGAGGTTGAACATCTCCTGGTTCTTCTCGACTTCGAGCAGCTGCACCTGCGGGTACTTCTCCTTCGTGAAGGCGACCGACTTGGTGCCCACCTGCACGCTGACCTTCTTGCCGTTGATGTCGGCCGGCTTCTGGATCGACGTGTTGCCCTCCTTCACCATCACGACGAGGCCGCCCGCGTAGTAGGGCGCGGTGAAGTCGACGACCTTCCTGCGCTCTTCGGTGATGTAGATGGCCGACACGGCCATGTCGAAGCGGCGCGAGATCAGTCCGGGGATCAGGCCCTTGAAGTCGATGTCGATCCATTCGACCTTGCGGCCCAGGGTCTTGCCGATGGCCTCGACCAGCTCCACGTCGAAACCCGTGCGCTTGCCGTTCTCGACGAACTCCATCGGCGGGAAGGTGGCATCAGTGGCCACGCGCAGCGGCTCGCCCTGCGCTTGTGCAGCGCCGGCAAGACCGAAGAAGGCGAGGCCGGCGAGTGCGGCGGCGACGAGGGTGCGACGGGTGTTCATGTTGAGGAGCTTCCGTGGTGAGAAAAAAAGGGAAAGACGAAGGGTGCGCGCGCTGCGGGCTACTGCAGCGCGCGAGAGATGCGCGCCGCTGTGACGACGGCCATGTGGCGCAATGCAGCTTCCATGCCTTCGACGCGCGTGAGCGGCGCCATCAGCGTGATCGCGCCGCGCAGGCGCCGGTTGGCCGCGAGCAGCGGTGCGCTGGCACCCCAGACGCCGGCATCGACCTCGCCCTGCGTCACCGCATGGCCAGCCTCGCGGATCGCGTCGAGTTCGCTGGCGCGCCGCGCGCGTTGTTCAGGCGGTTCGCCGAGCGCGTCGAGCAGCGCATCGCGCTGCTCGGCCGGCATGTGGGCCAGCAGGCACTTGGCGCTCGCGCCGTCGCGCGCCGGCACGCTGCGGCCGCGGTCGAACGAGCAGCGCAGCGAATGCTCGCTGTCAATCATCTCGAGGCACACCACGCGGTCGTTCACGGCCGTGACCAGCGCGACGCTTTCATGGCTCTGCTGCGCGAGCGCGCGCATGTCGGCACGCGCGGCCATCACGAGGTCGGAGTTGCCGTCAAAGCCGCTCGCGAGCTGCACGCTCACCGGGCCCGGCGAATAGCGCCCGTCGGACTCCATCACGAAGCCCCAGCGCCGCAGCATCGCGATCTGCCGATAGAGCGTGCTCTTCGACAAGCCGGTTTCCTCCACCAGCTGCGCCGCGGTCAGGGCCGAATTGCACTGCGCCAGCACCGACAGCACGCGCAGTGCGCGGTCGTTGTGAGCGGAGGCATCGGTCGGCGGCGTCATCGGAAAGGGCGTGGGCGTCGGATGGAGTGGCGGAATGCGGTCTGCAGTATCTGGCCGGCCGTTCCCACGTCCAAGGCTTCATTCCCATTGAATGGGAATTGGCTGGGTTTTTCTTCCTACCTTCGGCTTACCTTTGTCGGCCGCAACGCGCGCCCTCAGCGGACCATCGGCAGCTTGAGCCCCTGCTTCCTCGCGGTGGCGACGGCAATGTCGTAGCCCGCATCGGCATGGCGCATGACGCCGCTGGCGGGGTCGTTCCAGAGCACGCGCGCGATGCGCTTCGCCGCGGCGTCGGTGCCGTCGCAGACGATCACCACGCCCGAATGCTGCGAATAGCCCATGCCGACGCCGCCGCCGTGGTGCAGGCTGACCCAGGTCGCGCCGCCGGCGGTATTGAGCAGCGCGTTGAGCAGCGGCCAGTCGGACACCGCATCGGTGCCGTCCTTCATCGCTTCGGTCTCGCGATTGGGGCTCGCGACCGAGCCGGTGTCGAGGTGGTCGCGGCCGATGACGATGGGCGCCTTGAGTTCGCCGTTCTTCACCATCTCGTTGAATGCCAGCCCCGCGATGTGGCGCTCGCCGAGGCCGAGCCAGCAGATGCGCGCGGGCAGGCCCTGGAAGGCGATGCGCTCGCGCGCCATGTCGAGCCAGCGGTGCGTGTGCGTGTTGTCGGGGAACAGTTCCTTGATCTTGGCATCGGTCTTGTAGATGTCTTCGGGGTCGCCCGAGAGCGCCACCCAGCGGAACGGGCCCTTGCCCTCGCAGAACAGCGGCCGGATGTAGGCCGGCACGAAACCCGGGAAGTCGAAGGCATTGGCGACACCCTCGTCGAACGCGACCTGGCGGATGTTGTTGCCGTAGTCGACCGTGGGAATGCCCATGGCCTGGAAGTCGAGCATGGCCTGCACATGCACGGCGCACGACTTGGCGGCGGCGGTCCGGAGGGCGTCGTGCTGCGACGGGTCCTTCATCGCGGCTTGCCACTGCGGAACGCTCCAGCCCGCGGGCAGGTAGCCGTTGATCAGGTCGTGCGCGGAGGTCTGGTCGGTCACGAGGTCGGGCCGGATGCCGCCGGCCTTCGCGCGCTTGACCAGTTCGGGCAGCACATCGGCCGCGTTGCCGAGCAGTGCGATCGACACCGCCTCCTTCGCATCGCAGTGCTGGCGGATGAGTTCGAGCGCATGGTCGATGTCGCGCGCCTGCTTGTCGACGTAGCGCGTGCGCAGGCGGAAGTCGATGCTCGACTGCTGGCATTCGATGTTGAGCGACACCGCGCCCGCGAGCGTGGCCGCGAGCGGCTGCGCGCCGCCCATGCCACCCAGGCCGGCCGTCAGGATCCACTTGCCCGCGAGGCTGTTGCCGTAGTGCTGGCGGCCGGCCTCGACGAAGGTCTCGAAGGTGCCCTGCACGATGCCCTGGCTGCCGATGTAGATCCAGCTGCCCGCGGTCATCTGGCCGTACATGAAGAGGCCGAGGCGGTCGAGCTCGTTGAAGTGCTCCCAGTTGGCCCACTTGGGCACGAGGTTCGAGTTGGCGAGCAGCACGCGCGGCGCATCCGGGTGCGTCTTGAACACGCCGACCGGCTTGCCCGACTGGATCAGCAGCGTCTCGTCGTCGCCCAGCTCCTTGAGCGACGCGAGGATCTGGTCGAAGCATTCCCAGTTGCGTGCGGCGCGGCCGATGCCGCCATAGACCACGAGGTCCTGCGGCCGCTCGGCGACCTCGGCGTCGAGGTTGTTCTGCAGCATGCGGAAAGGCGCCTCGGTGAGCCAGCTCTTGCAGTTCAGTTGGCTGCCGCGCGGGGCGCGGATCACGCGCGTCGGGTCGTGGCGGGGGTCGGCGCCTTGCAGCGCGAGGGTGTCGGGAGCATTCATCGGTGGATCTCCAGTTTCAGGAATGGCTGGGAAGGATGTCGCGCAGCGCGCGCGGCAGCTCGGCTGCGAGCGCCCACTGGCGCATGGCTTCGATGTCGGGTGCGAGGTAGCGGTCGCGCTCGAGGAAGGCGACCTTCTGGCGGATGTTGGCGAATTCGGCTTCGACCAGCGCGGAGCTCTTGAGCCCGCCGCCGGGGGCCACGCCGCGTTTGAGTTCGATGCCCTGCGCGGCGGCCATCGCTTCGATGCCCACCACGACCGCCGTGTTGTTCACCATGTCGCCGAGCCGGCGCGCCGCGAAAGTGGCCATCGACACATGGTCTTCCTGGTTGGCCGAAGTGGGCAGGCTGTCGACGCTCGCGGGATGCGCGAGCGACTTGTTCTCCGACGCGAGCGCCGCGGCCGTGACCTGCGCGATCATGAAGCCCGAATTCAGGCCGCCGTCGTGCACCAGGAACGGCGGCAGGCCCGACAGGCCCGTGTCGAGCAAGAGCGCGATGCGGCGCTCGGCGATCGCGCCCACTTCGCTCACGGCCAACGCAATGATGTCGGCCGCGAAGGCCACCGGCTCGGCGTGGAAGTTGCCGCCCGAGATCACTTCGCCGGTGTCGCAGAACACCAGTGGGTTGTCCGATGCCGCATTGGCTTCGATCGCCAACACGCGCGCGGCATGCGCGAGGTTGTCGAGGCAGGCGCCCATCACTTGCGGAATGCAGCGCACCGAATACGGGTCTTGCACGCGCCCGCAGTCGGCGTGCGAGGGCACGATCTCGCTGCCGTCGAGCAGCGTGCGCACCGCCGCCGCGACCGCCACCTGCCCCGGCTGGCCGCGCGCCGCATGGATGCGCGCGTCGAAGGGCTTGATCGACCCCTGGATCGCCTCGAGCGACAGCGCGCCCGACATCAAGGCCGAGGCGAACACGTTCTCGGCACCGAAAAGACCCGCGAGCGCGAGCGCGGTCGACACCTGCGTGCCGTTGAGCAGCGCCAGGCCTTCCTTGGGGCCGAGGACGAAGGGTTCGAGGCCCACGCTGCGCATCGCCTCGGCACCGCCGACCACGCGGCCGTCGGGCAGGGTCGCTTCCCCTTCGCCGATCAGCACGCAGGCCATGTGCGCGAGCGGCGCGAGGTCGCCCGAGGCGCCGACCGAGCCCTTGCACGGGATGCGCGGCATCACGCCCGCATTGAAGAGCGCCAGCAGCGCATCGACGAGCGCGGGCCGCACGCCCGAATGGCCGCGGGCCAGGCTCACGGCCTTGGTGGCGAGTACCAGCCGCACCACCGGCGCGGCCAGCGGCTCGCCCGTGCCCACGCTGTGCGAGAGCACGAGGTTGCGCTGCAGGTCGGCCAGGTGGTCGTTGCCGATGCGCGTGCTCGCGAGCTTGCCGAAGCCGGTGTTGATGCCGTAGACCACCTCGTCGTTCTCGACGATGCGGCGCACGGCGGCTTCGGCACGGGCCATGCCTTCCTGCACCGACGGATCGAGGGCAAGGCGCAGGCCGCTGTGCTGGTGGATGCGGCGCAGCATCGCAAGGTCGACCTGGCCGGGCGTGAGGGTCAGGGTGGCGGGGTTGGAAGGTTGGGCCATGTGAACCTGTCTATACAAGTGGTTGCGTCAGAAGACTTTGGTTGCCGTCGCGGGCTCATCCGAATGAAGGATTGCCGTCGGCGCGAAAGCGGCTGCCCAGGCTGTAGCGCGAGGCCGGGTGCAGGCAGCGCACCCACGTCACCGGGATGTTGCGCGTCCAGGTGCGGCGCGTCAGCAGCAGGCAGGGATCGGCGGGCGCCATCGCGAGGTGGCCGGCCTGTTCGGGCGTGGGCAGCACGGCATCGACGACATGCTCGATCTGGTCGAAGGGCACGTGGCGCACGAGGTATTCGCTGGGCGGCACCGCGGCGAAGTCCTGCGCGAGGTAGTCGGGCACGACCTGCGGGTTGACGTAGCGCTCCTCGAGCTGCACCGGCGTGTCGTTGTCCAGGTGCAGGCAGACGCTGTGGAACACCGAGCTGCCCGCGCGCATGTCGAGCCAGGCGGCCACGTCGGGCGAGGCCGCGAGGCGCTCGACGGCGAGCATCTCGCAGCGGTAGTCGTGGCCGCGCTGGCGGATCTCGCTCGCGATGTTGGCGATCTGCAGCAGCGTGGACTGCGGCTTGGTCTCGGCCACGAAGCTGCCGACGCCGGCCATGCGCACGATGCGCCCCTGCGCCACGAGCTCGCGCAGCGCGCGGTTCACCGTCATGCGCGAAATGCCGAACTGCGCGACCAGCTCGCTCTCGGACGGCAGGCGGTGGCCGGCCGGCCAGGTGCCGTCCTGGATCTTGCGCGAGATGTGGTCCTTGACCTGCGCATAGAGCGCAAGCGAGGGGTCGGCGCGGCGTGCGGCGGGGGTCATTGCGGGTCCGGTCGCCTGTTCAATGCTCGGCCGCCGCCATCGACTCGGCCCGGATCTCTTCGGTCAGGCGCGCCTTGATGGCCATGAACTCGGGCGAGGTCTTGATCGTGTACTTGCGCGGATGCGGGAAGTCGACCGCGATCTCGGTCTTGATGCGGCCCGGCCTGGCGCTGAACACGGCCACGCGGTTGGCCATGAAGATGGCCTCGTCGATGTCGTGCGTGACGAACAGCACCGTCTTCTGCGCCGATTCCCAGATGCCGAGCAGCAGTTCCTGCATCAGCACCCGGGTCTGGTTGTCGAGTGCGCCGAAGGGCTCGTCGAGCAGCAGCATCTTGGGGTCGTTGGCGAGCGCGCGCGCAATGGCGGTGCGCTGCTGCATGCCGCCCGAGAGCTGCTTCGGATAGTGGTTCTCGAAGCCGCGCAGGCCCACCTTGGCGATGAAGAACGCGCTGCGCTCCTTCTGCTCGGCTTCGCTCATGCCGCGCTCGCGCAGGCCGAAGCGGATGTTCTGGGCCACCGTGAGCCAGGGGAACAGCGTGTAGCTCTGGAACACCACGCCGCGGTCGGCACCCGGCCCCTCGATGCGCTCGCCGTCGAGCAGCACCTGGCCGGTGGTGGGAAAGTCGAGCCCCGCGACGATGCGCAGCAGCGTCGACTTGCCGCAGCCCGAAGGCCCGAGGATGGTGACGAAGTCGTTCTCGCGCACCTCGAAATCGATCGGCAGCAGCGCCTGCGTGCTTTGCCCCTTGGCACCGGTGAAGACGCGCGACACGCCCTGGATCGAAAGCTGGTTGTTCGTCATCGTCGTTGTCGTCACAGTGCGGCCCAGGCGAAGAGGCGGCGGTTGAGCGCCTTGAAGGCGAAGTCGGACACCAGCCCGATGACGCCGATCACGATGATCCCGAAGATGATCTGGCCGGTGTTCAGGAGCGCCTGGCTGTCGGTGATCATGTGGCCGATGCCCGAGGACGAGCCGATCAGCTCCGCCACGATCACGTAGGTCCAGGCCCAGCCGAGCACCAGGCGCAGCGACTCGGCGATGCCCGGCGCGGCACTGGGGATGAGCACGCGCGCGACGATGCCGCGGCTCTTGGCGCCCAGCGTGTACGCCGCCTCGACGAGGTCGCGCCGCGCACCGCCCACGGTGACGGCCACCATCAGCACGATCTGGAAGAACGAGCCGATGAAGATCACGAGCAGCTTCTGCATTTCGCCGAGCCCGGCCCAGAGGATGAGCAGCGGGATGAAGGCCGAGGCCGGCAGGTAGCGGCAGAACGAGACGAAGGGCTCGAAGAAGGCCTCGACCGTCTTCCACGTGCCCATGGCGATGCCCAGCGGCACCGCGAACACGGCCGCCAGCACGAAGCCGCCGAACACGCGCCAGACCGTCATGCCCACGTCCAGGCTGAAGCCGTACTCGGTGAAGAGCAGCCAGCCTTCCTTGACCATGGTCGGCGGACTTGCGAGGAAGGTCGGCGAGACGAAGCCACCGAGCGTGGCGACGGACCACGCGAGCACGAACACCACGAAGAAGCCGAGCCCGAGCAGTACCCGCGCACGCGCGCCGATGGGTTCGAGCGGCGCGAATGCGCGGCGCCGCCGCAGGGGCGGAGCCGGTGCGGCGGGCGCGGCCCCTGCGGGCTGCGTGACCTCGCCGGCAGGCGCTGCGCGTGGCGCCATCGGCGGCAGGGCCTTACTTGACGAAACTGGCATCGAAGGTGGCGGCGTAGTCTTCGGGCGCCTTGCGGATCACGCCGGCTTCGAGCAGGATCGTCGTGGCCTCCTTCATGAAGCTCATGAGCTCGCCTGCGAAGAACTTCTGGTTCGCGGCCTTGTCCTGCCAGCGCAGGTAGGCCGACGACTTGGCGAACTGTTCGCCGCTCTGCTTGACGGCCGAGCCCATGATCTCGTTCGACTTGGCCGGGTCGGCCTTGATCATCTCGAGCGCATCGAAGTACGACTTGGTGAGCGCGGCGGCGGCCTTGGGATTGGCCTTGAGCCAGGTCGGCGCGCAGCCCACGGTGTCCATCACCATCGGGTAGTCGAGCGTGGTGGCCAGGATCTTGCCGGCCGCCGGATTGGCGCGCACGGTCGACAGGTACGGCTCGTACGTCATGGCCGCGTCGTTCTGGCCGGCCACGAAGGCCTGCGCGGCGGGCTGCGGCTCGAGCGAGACGGTCTTCACGTCCTTCAAGGTCATGCCGTTCTTGTTGAGCATCCAGGCCAGGCCGAAGTACGGCGCGGTGCCGGGCGCGCTCACGCCGATGGTCTTGCCCTTGAGGTCGGCGAAGCTCTTCACGTCGTTGCGCACCGCGATGCCATCGGCGCCGTAGGACTTGTCCATCTGGAAGATCTGCACGATCGGCACGCCGTTGGCGTTCCAGGCCACATGCGTTTCCACGGTGGTAGCGGCGCACTGGATCGCGCCCGCGGCCAGCGCAAGGTGCCGGTCCTTCTGCGGGATCATCTTGATCTCGACGTCGAGGCCATTCTTCTTGAAGATGCCCGCCTTGTCGGCCAGCGTGAGCGGCGCAAAGCCGGTCCAGCCCGACATGCCGAGCGCAATCTTGGTTTCCTGCGCAGCGGCCGTGCCGGCCAGGCCTGCGGTGCAGGCGAGCGCTGCCAGCAGCGGGGAAATCTTCACAACTAGCGTCTTGACCATGGGGACTCCTGGTTCCGTTCTTGAGAAAGAGATGGCTCGGCGATGCGCCCCCGTCGTCCGTCCGGGTGGCGCGCGCCTCGCATTGTTGCCGTGTGCCCCAACTTGTATATACAGGATAACCCGAGAGAACCTATTCGGTGCATGGCAGGACGACAATGCACCACTTTGCTGTCTATACAAGAAGGGCTTCGAGACTGGCGTTGTGATTGCAAACCTCGTGCCACGGTCATTTCCTGGTGGCTGGGGGACAATCCACGGCCGCGCTCCCTCTTCGCCTTTTCCTTCGTTCGTTCCGTTCTTCCGCCGCCCGCCTGCCGCCCGTGTCCTCGCTTGCCCCCCTCCCCTCCGACGCCGACCACAGCACGTCGAGCGCGCCCGCCGACATCCTCCACGAGGTCTTCGGCTATGCGCAGTTCCGCGGGCCGCAGCAAGCCATCGTCGAGCATGTGGTGGCCGGCGGCGATGCGCTGGTGCTGATGCCCACCGGCGGCGGCAAGTCGCTGTGCTATCAGATCCCGGCCATCGCGCGGCAGCGCGCCGGGCACGGCCTCGCGGTGGTGGTCTCGCCGCTGATCGCGCTGATGCACGACCAGGTGGGCGCACTGCACGAGGCCGGCGTGGACGCGGCTTTCCTCAACTCGACGCTCGACTGGCAGCAGACGCAGGACGTCGAGCGCCGCATGGCGCGCGCCGAGATCACGCTGCTGTACGCCGCGCCCGAGCGCGTGACCACGCCGCGCTTCCTCGAGCTGATGGACGCGCTTGCCGCGCGCGGCAAGCTCTCGCTGTTCGCGATCGACGAGGCGCACTGCGTGAGCCAGTGGGGCCACGACTTCCGCCCCGAGTACCGCGCGCTCACGGTGCTGCACCAGCGCTATGCCGGCGTGCCGCGGATCGCGCTCACGGCCACGGCCGACGCGCTCACGCGGGCCGACATCGTCGAGAGGCTGCAGCTCGAAGAGGCGCGCCAGTTCGTCTCGAGCTTCGACCGGCCGAACATCCGCTACACCATCGTCGAGAAGAAGGACGCGACCACGCAGCTGCTGCGCTTCATCGAACGCGAGCACGAGGGCGATGCGGGCGTGGTCTATTGCCAGTCGCGCAAGCGCGTGGAAGACGTGGCCGTGATGCTGCAGGGCGCGGGCATCAATGCCCTGCCCTACCACGCGGGCCTGGACGCAGCGGTGCGCCAGCGGCACCAGGACCGGTTCCTGCGCGAGGAAGGCATCGTGATGGTCGCGACCATCGCGTTCGGCATGGGCATCGACAAGCCCGACGTGCGCTTCGTGGCGCACCTCGACATGCCGAAGAACATCGAGGGCTACTACCAGGAGACCGGCCGCGCCGGCCGCGACGGCGCAGCCGCCGATGCCTGGATGACCTACGGTCTGCAGGACGTGGTCAACCAGCGCCGCATGATCGACGAGAGCCCCGCGGGCGAGGAGTTCAAGCAGGTGATGCGCGGCAAGCTCGACGCGCTGCTCTCGCTGGCCGAGGCGAGCGACTGCCGGCGCGTGCGGCTGCTGGGCTACTTCGGCGAGAAGAGCACGCCCTGCGGCAACTGTGACAACTGCCTGAATCCGCCGCAGGTGTGGGATGGCACCGATGCGGCGCGCAAGCTGCTGTCCACGGTGTACCGCGTGCAGCAGCAAAGCGGCATCAGCTTCGGTTCGGGCCATGTCATGGACATCCTGCGCGGCAAGGAGACCGACAAGGTCCGCCAGTACGGGCACGAGCGCATCAGCACCTTCGGGCTCGGCGCGGAATTCAGCGAGGTGCAGCTGCGTGGCGTGCTGCGCCAGCTCATCGCGATCGGCGCCGTGGCGGTCGACGCCGAGGCCTACAACACGCTCAAGCTCACCGAAGCCTCCCGCGCTGTGCTGCGCGGCGAGACGCTGGTGTCGCTGCGCGAATCGATCTCGTCGCCCGCCGCACGCAGCGGCAAGGCGCGGCGCGAGAAGGCCGCGCGAGGCGCGCCCTCACCGGCCGCGGCCGCCCTCGACGCCGAGGGCCAGAAGCGCTTCGAGGCGCTCAAGGCCTGGCGCGCCGAGGTGGCGCGCGAGCACAACCTGCCGGCCTACGTGATCTTCCACGACGCCACCCTGGCTGCGATCGCCGAGCGCGCACCGGCCACGCTCGAAGACCTGCAGGGCATCAGCGGCATCGGCACGAAGAAGCTCGAGGCCTATGGCAGCGAGGTGCTGCGGGTGTGCTCGGCTTTCTAGGCGGCCTCAGCGCGGCAGGCGCACCGGCACCGGCCGCGTGAGCAGATCCACGTAGAGCGCGAAGAACCGCGCGTTGTCGAAACGCGTCACCACCTTCATCTTCTGCAGCGGCGCGCCCGCCGGCGGCGTCGTGTAGCCGACCGAGCGGCCGTTCTCGGGATCGCCCGGCCGCGCGATCACGTCCACGTACTCTTCCGAGACCTGGGTCGCGTAGGCGGGATCGAGCAGGTAGGCGATGGTCAGCGTGTCCCCAGATGTTCGAGGTGTGGTTCGGGTCCTTCTCGAAGTCGGCGGCAAACCACTCCTGGCGAAACGCCTCGGTCACCGCGGTGGGGCGGGGCGGGTGCGCAATGCGGTCGTAGATCGCCTTGTCCATGAGCACGGTGTCGGTCACGTCGAGCGGCACCACCACCTGCGGGATCGGCAGCCGCACCACGAACTGCGCGGCGTCGGGATCGAACCACCAGTTGAACTCCGCCGCCTTGGTGGTGTTGCCGGGCACATGGACGGCGCCGCCCATGTAGATGATCTGCTTGATCAACGGCACGATCTCGGGGCTGCGCTGCACCGCCTTGGCGATGTTGGTGAGTGGGCCGATCGCGAGCAGGGTCACCTCGTGCGGATGCGCCTTGACCGTGTCGATGATGAAGTCGACCGCGCTGCGCGGCTGCACCTGCGTGTGCGTGGCGAAGCCGTCGGGAATCGGCGCCAGCTCGGCGTCGGTCTTGGGCTCGGGCGTGCTCCAGGCGCCCAGATAGCCGTCGCCGCCGGCCCCGGCCGCCAGCTCGGCCTCGATCGCCGCCCGGTCGTGGTTGAACGCGTAGTTCTCGCCTGCAAACACGGGGATGCGGTGGCCCACACCGAGCCGCTCGACCGATTTCAGCGCCTCGGCCACGCCCTGGCGCAGCCACTTGTTGCCCGACACCACGGTGATGCCGAGGACCTCGACCTTGCCCTCGGCCTGGAGCTGCGCGGCCATCACGCCGAGCTGGCCGTCGTCGCTCATGGTGTTGTAGTCGCTGTCGATGATGATCTTCTGCGCGGGCGGCGGCGCGGCGCCGAAACCCGGCGCGAGCGCAAAGCCGTCGTTGCCGCTGCCGCCCCCGCCGCAGGCCGAAAGTACCGTGGCGAGCAAGGCCGCGCCGAGCCACCGGCGGCGCTGGATTCGCATCTTCATCGTGGTCTCCTCATGGCGGCCGAAGCCGTGTAGAACAAAATGCCAAACGTTTGCGCAAACGTTTGCTACTGATGAAGGCCACTCTATCGGCCGCGCGCTTGCGCAGCAAGAGAGTCGAAAGACCGCAGGGTTTACGCCAATCCGGCGCCGGTCATCCCGGTGCTGCCGGCGCGCCCGGCATGTCGAGCACGCGCATCTCGCGCAGCGGCGAGCGGTCGCGCAAATAGGGCTCGGTTTCCGACATGCCGGGCTTCTCGACCCCCGGCAGGGTCTTGGCGGATATCGCCGGGCAGGCGCCGCCATTGCGCATCGCCAGGGCCGCGGCGAGCCGCGCCTCGGCCGGGTCGCCGAGCGGATGCGCGAAGTCGTCGGCCACGGCGCAGTCGGGCCGGAAGCCGTCGCCGTAGTCGCCGAAGTTCTTCGCGTTCACGCCCTGGAACTGGATCGCGAAATAGCTGGTGCCGCAGTTGTCCTGCGGCGAGAAGCCGTAAGGCTTGCCGCAGGTTGTACCGCCGACCAGGTTCACGCTCACGTCGGCGCCGCGCAGGCCGTTGATGACCGACTCGCTGGCCGAGCAGGTGTCCGGACCGACGAGCACGGTGACGCGCGACAGCCCCAGCCGGGGCAGCGCCGCACCCGTGCGGCTGGTGCCGTAGAACGGTATCTGCGTCTGCGCCGGCAGCAGGTGGAACGGGTTCTTGTCATTGAACACCAGTTGCTCGAAGACCTTGCCGTCGGTCGCGGCCGGCCCCGACACCATGTAGGCGAGCCGGCTCGCGATGTTGAGCTGCCCGCCGCCGTTGTAGCGCATGTCGAGCACCAGGTCCTGCACGCCGTCGTTGCGCAGCTGGTTGACCGCATTGATGAGCTGCATCTCCGAGGTGGTGATGTGGTCGTTGAAGAGCAGGTACCCGACGCGGCCGCTGCCGGTGTCGATGCTCTTGACGAACTGCACCGGCGTGCGCCGCACCTGCTCGGCCGTGAGCTGGACCGGCGCCTGCCGCACGCCGCCCACCTCGAAGACGAAGGTGTGCGACTCGCCGGCTTCTTGCGGCGAGATGGCGCGATTGATCACATTGACGTTGGCGGTGCCGGTGGCGCGCACCACATCGACGCCGTCGGCCTCCACCAGCTTGGCGCCACGCGGCAGTCCGGCCCTGCCGGCCGGCGAGTTCGGCTCGACGAAGGCGATGCGCATGTTGCGCGCCGGCGAACTGCGCAGCACGGCAAGCTCGATGCCGTAGCTCGGTGACACGCCGGCTTCCGAGAGCTGGCGATAGCGCTCGGTGTCGACGACGTAGTGGTAGCGGTCCTTCGCGCGACCCGAGGGCGTGAGCGCCGGCGTCTTGAGCACGTTGAAATACGCGACCGGTGTGGCGTAGTCGGCGGCCTTGAGCGTGGTCGGCACCTCGCCATACCAGAGATAGGTCTCGTCGATCCAGCCGCGCACCCACCGCTTCTCGTCGGTCAGCGTGCCGGGCCGGTCGGGGTAGGCGGCACCGGTCGCGGGATTGGTGCCGGCGCGCGGCGCGGCGCACAGGCCGGCCACGCTCGCCGAGGCCACGATCGCATCGGGGTCGCCCGGCCCGTCGCCGCCGCCGTCGCCGACCGGGGGATTGCCCCCGCCCGGGATGATCGGAAACCCGCCGCCGCCGCCTCCCCCACCGCCGCCGCATGCGGCGATCGCGCCGCAAAGCAGGCCCGTCCCTGCGAATGCCGCGAACCGCCATAAAGTGAAACGCGGCATGCCCCCTGCCGCTGCGGCATGTGTCTTTTGCTCTGTCATCGAAAGCCTCCTCCTGTCGCTGCGTTCCCTGTGTTCTTTTTTTCTGCGTGCGGCCGGCCCCCCGCCGGCGTTCGCTCACTGCTGCCTGGCTACCTACTGCACGAAACCCATGCCGCGCGATTCGCGCACCTCGGGCTTGATGCGGTGTTCGGCCTCGAGCTGGTCGAGGAATTCGGCGGCCGAGAACTCGACCGCCAGAATGTCGGTCTGCCGCTTCACCGCAGCGAAGTCGCCCGGGCACAGCTGGCGCAGTTGCGCGAGCCGCGCGCGGGTCTCGCCCGTGAGCAGCGCGCCATCGCCCGCGAGCGCCTCGGTCACGAACATGCGCTCGCGCTGCTGCGCGGTCAGCGGCATGAACTTGATCTTGAACGTGAAGCGCCTGAGCGCCGCCTGGTCGAGCCGTTCGAGCAGGTTGGTGGTGCACACGAACACACCGTTGAAGCGCTCCATGCCCTGCAGCATCTCGTTGACCTCGGTCACCTCGTAGGTGCGCTGGGCGCCGCGGCGGTCCTGCAGAAAGCTGTCGGCCTCGTCGAGCAGCAGCACGGCCTTTTCGGCTTCCGCCTCGCGGAACATGGCGGCCATGTTCTGCTCGGTCTCGCCGACGTACTTGCTCATGAGGTCGCTGGCCTGCTTGATGATGAGCGGCCGGCCGATGGCTCGGGCGATGTGCTCGGCGAGCGCGGTCTTGCCGGTGCCCGGCGCGCCATAGAAGCACAGCGTGCCGTGGCCGCGCGCCTTGAGCGCCGCGACGATGCGCGGCACCTCGAAGCGGCTCTCGACGTTGAGCATGTCGAGGTCGTAGGTGGTGACGTTGCGCCGCTCGCCGAGCCCGGCATCGGACGTGCCGAGCGCGAGGTCGGCGTTGCGCAGCTGGCGCTCGATCAGCGCCTCCATCGACGCGCCGTCGGTGCAGGCCAGCCCCGCGAAGCGCACCGCGGTGCGGATCTGCGCGGGCGTGAGCCCCTTGCGCTCTGCCAGCTTGGCGGTGAACGCCTCGGACACGACGATGCCGTCGAGCGTCTTCTTGACGAGCTGCTCGCGCGCGCCGGGCGGCGGCGACTTGAGTTCGAGGTGGTAGGCAAAGCGGCGCCGGAACGCCGGGTCGATCTGCTCGATGCGGTTGGTGACCCACAGCGTGGGCACGGGGTTGGCCTCGAGGATCTGGTTGACCCAGGCCTTGCCGCTCACGCTGCCGCTCGGGGGCGCCGGAACCTGCTCGGCACGCGCCATGAACTGCGCGGCCTCGGTGCTGATGGGCGGAAAGACGTCTTCCACCTCGTCGAACAGCAGCGCCGCCTGGGCGCTGCCCTTGAGGAACACCTGCGCGATCTGTAGCGAGCGGTAGCGGTCGCGCCCCGACAGCGAGTTGCCGTCGCGGTCGGCGTACTCGACCTCGAACAGATCGAGCCCCGCGGCCTGCGCCACCACCTTGGCGAGTTCGGTCTTGCCCGTGCCGGGCGGGCCGTAGAGCAGCACGTTGACGCCAGGCTCCTTGCGCGCCACGGCCGCACGCAGCAGCGTGACGAGCATCTGCGCGTCTTCCTCGACGAAGGAGAAATCGTGGGGCGTGAGCGTGCTCTTTGCGGAGGGCCGCGTGAACACGGCCATGAGCTCGTTGTGGTCGCGGTACTCACGCATCAGCACCGGCGGCAGCTTCTCGCTGACCTTCATGAGATCGGCCAGGTCGGTGATGTTGTGCTCGGAGATCAGGTTCTCGACCAGGCCGATGCGCTCGAGCCGCGACCCCGCACGCAGCGCCTCGCCGACTTCGCTTGCATTGACGCCCGCGATGTCGGCGATGGCGGCATAGGCCTCGGGCGCGTTGTTGACCTTGAACTCCACCAGCAGCGAGCGCAGGTCGCGCTGGTAGCGCGCGAGCGTGCCGTAGAGCAGCAGCGCACGCTCGGCCTTGTTGAGCTGCAGCAGGCCGGCGAGCGCATCGATGTTCTTCTCGACCAGCGTCGACTGCTTGCGCAGCGCATGCGTGAGCCAGTCGCGCGTGACGGACAGCACCGAGAGCAGGTCCTTGGGATGGTCCTTCGCGTACTCGTCGAGGTAGAAGAACAGCGTGCCTTCCTCATAGGGGCCGCGCCACACGCCATGGCGCTCGAGCAGCGTGCGGCCGTCGAGGTCTTCGACGCCCTTCCAGGCCTCGTTGCCCGCGCAGCGCCGGCCGAGGAACTCGCTCAGCCGCTGCAGCACCGCGAGCGGCCACACCAGGTGGCGGCCGGTCAGCGAGAGCAGGCCGTTGATGTCGCGGCGCACGTTGAAGCGCGGGCCCTGCTTGGCGGCCAGCGTGAGCACGAAGTGCGAGCACATGAGCTCCAGCACCGGCGCGCCCTTGAGCCCGGGCGACGGCAATGCCTGCCCGCGCACAGCAGCAGCCACCACATCGACACCCGCGCGCTTGACCATCCACCGACCTCCTGGCATGAGGAAATTACTGAAGCGACCATAGCGCAGAGTTTTGGCTTCGGGAAGATGCGGGAACGGTAAAAACCCTGATGGTGCGATTCCAGCCACAATGCCCGCCATGGTTGGAATCGAAGAAATCCAGCGTGCCGCGGCGCGCCTGCGGGGCCAGGTGCTCGACACGCCCTGCGTGGAGTCGCGCACGCTCTCCGAGATCGTCGGCGCGCAGGTGTTCCTGAAGTTCGAGAACCTGCAGTTCACCGCCTCGTTCAAGGAGCGCGGCGCCTGCAACAAGCTGGTCGACCTGTCCGAGGGCGGCGCCCGCGGCGTGATCGCGATGTCGGCCGGCAACCATGCGCAGGGTGTGGCCTACCACGCCGAGCGCCTGGGCCTGCGCGCGCTCATCGTGATGCCGCGCTTCACGCCGGGCGTGAAGATCGAGCGCACGCGCGGCTTCGGGGCCGAGGTGGTGCTGCATGGCGACACGCTCGATGCGGCGCGCGCGCATGCGCTCGAGCTGGCCGAACGCGAAGGCCTCAGCTTCGTGCATCCCTACGACGACGAAGCGATCATCGCGGGCCAGGGCACCGTGGCGCTCGAGATGCTCGATGCTGTGCCCGAACTCGACACGCTCGTGGTGTCGGTGGGCGGCGGCGGGCTGATCGCCGGCATGGCCGTCGCGGCGCGGCACCGCAGGCCCGGCATCGAGATCGTCGGCGTGCAGACCACGCGTTTCCCCGGCATGGTGAATGCAGTCAAGGGCACGCAGCACCTGCAGGGCAAGAGCACCATCGCCGAAGGCATCGCAGTGGGAACGCCCGGCGTGCTGACGCGCGAGATCATCGCGCGCCACGTCGACGACCTGCTGCTTGTCGACGAGGGCGACATCGAGCAGGGCGTGCTGATGCTGCTCGAGATCGAGAAGACGCTGGTCGAGGGCGCCGGCGCGGCCGGCCTGGCGGCGCTGATCCGGCATCCCGAGCGCTTCAAGGGCAAGCGCGTGGGGCTGGTGCTCTCGGGCGGCAACATCGACCCGCTGCTGCTCGCGGCGATCATCGAGCGCGGCATGGTGCGCGCCGGCCGGCTCGCCCGCGTGCGCGTGAGCGCGCGCGACGTGCCGGGCTCGCTGGCCCAGATCACCGCCACGGTGGCAGAAGCGGGCGCTAACGTCGACGAAGTCCATCACCAGCGCGCCTTCACCATGCTGGCGGCGCAGAACGTCGACATCGAGCTGGTGCTGCAGACCCGCGGACGGGCCCACCTCGCGAGCGTGCTGGGCGCGCTGCACGAGGCCGGCTTCGAGGCCGAGGAGCAGCACTGAAAAAGGGGGCTCGGAACCCCCTAGACCAGATGGACGGGGTCCATCTGTAAAATGCCCGCAGTTTTTCCGTCTTTGTGCATTCGAGGTATTCCCATGTCCAACACCACTCCCGTCGAGCCCGGCCATGCCGCGGCCGTTGAAGCAGATGCCGTCGAATCGGTCGTGCACCTGATGCCCGTCGTGCTCCCCGTGGCAGGCGCGGTGCTGATGCTCCTCCTGGCATCGATCGCCGTCTACCTGGCCTGACAGCCGGTTGCGTCTTCGTCCGTGGGCCGGGTGGCCCCGGGTGACGCAGTCTCCGCGAGGCGAAACGTTTTCTCAAACGGACCTCCGTGCCATGCCGGTACGGCGTCCCGTTCGGAAAGACGATTTTTCAACTTAGGAGATTTCCGATGAACGCACCCGCGATGCAGGGCCTCGCCATTCAGGCACCCTCATACGTCAAGAACGCGAAACTGATTGCCTGGGTGGCCGAAATGGCCGCGCTCTGCAAACCCGAGTCCATCTACTGGTGCGACGGCAGCAAGGAAGAGTACGACCGCCTCTGCCAGAAACTGGTCGACGCGGGCACCTTCAAGAAGCTCAACCCGGCCAAGCGCCCGGATTCCTTCCTCGCACTGTCTGACCCGAGCGACGTCGCACGCGTCGAGGACCGCACCTTCATTTGCTCCGAGCAGAAGGAAAGCGCCGGCCCCACCAACAACTGGATGGCCCCGGCCGAGATGCGCGCCACGCTGCAGCCGCTGTTCGACGGCTGCATGAAGGGCCGCACCATGTACGTGGTGCCGTTCAGCATGGGCCCGCTCGGCTCGCCCATCGCCCACATCGGCATCGAGCTCTCCGACAGCCCCTACGTGGCCGTCAACATGCGCATCATGACCCGCATGGGCAAGGCCGTGTACGACGTGCTCGGCGCCGACGGCGAGTTCGTGCCCTGCGTGCACACCGTGGGCGCGCCGCTCGAGCCCGGCCAGAAGGACGTCTCCTGGCCCTGCAACAAGACCAAGTACATCGTCCACTACCCCGAGACGCGCGAGATCTGGAGCTACGGCTCGGGCTACGGCGGCAACGCGCTGCTCGGCAAGAAGTGCTTCGCGCTGCGCATCGCCTCGACCATGGGCCGCGACGAAGGCTGGCTGGCCGAGCACATGCTGATCCTCGGCGTGACCTCGCCCGAGGGCAAGAAGTACCACGTGGCCGCCGCGTTCCCGTCGGCCTGCGGCAAGACCAACTTCTCGATGCTCGTGCCGCCGGCCGGCTTCGAAGGCTGGAAGGTCACCACCATCGGCGACGACATCGCCTGGATCAAGCCCGGCAAGGATGGCCGCATGTACGCCATCAACCCCGAAGCCGGCTACTTCGGCGTGGCCCCCGGCACCAACCTCAAGACCAACCCGAATTGCCTGAAGAGCCTGGACCGCGACGTGATCTTCACCAACGTGGCGCTCACCGACGACGGCGACGTCTGGTGGGAAGGCCTCGAGGACGACGTGCCCGGCAAGCAGCTGCCCGAGCACCTGATCGACTGGCAGGGCAAGGACTGGTCCCCGGCCATCGCCAAGGAAACCGGCGCCAAGGCCGCGCACCCGAACTCGCGCTTCACCGTGGCCGCCACCAACAACCCGGCGCTCGACCCGGCCTGGGACGATCCGGCCGGCGTGCCGATCGATGCCTTCATCTTCGGCGGCCGCCGCTCGACCACGGTGCCGCTGGTCACCGAAGGCCGCAACTGGACCGAAGGCGTCTACATGGCCGCCACCATGGGCTCCGAGACCACCGCCGCCATCGTCGGCCAGGTGGGCGTGGTGCGCCGCGACCCGTTCGCGATGCTGGCCTTCATGGGCTACAACATGAGCGACTACTTCCAGCACTGGCTCGATCTGGGCAAGAAGCTCGAGGCCTCGGGCGCCAAGCAGCCGCGCATCTTCACCACCAACTGGTTCCGCAAGGGCGCCGACGGCAAGTTCGTCTGGCCCGGCTATGGCGAGAACATGCGCGTGCTCAAGTGGATGATCGACCGCATCGAGGGCAAGGCCGAGGGCGTCGACCATGTGTTCGGCGTCAGCCCGCGCTACGAAGAGCTCAATTGGACCGGCCTGGACTTCAGCGCCGAGCAGTTCAAGAGCGTCACCAGCATCGACAAGGCCGCCTGGGAGGCCGAGCTGAAGCTGCATGCCGAGCTGTTCGAACAGCTCAAGCACCACCTGCCGAAGGAGCTGCCCGAGACCCGGGCCGCCATCGAGCAGCGACTCGCGGCCTGATTGGCCAAGGCAAAAAAAAGCCGCCCTCGCCCAGTCTGTGTAAATAGTCGGCGTTGAGTCCGCGAGAAGTGCCCTCCAGGCGTTGTCTGGAGGGCATTTTTCATTGGA
>NZ_JBDGIV010000022.1:0-65120 GCF_057657255.1 Variovorax sp. Soil_C_19
CTGCGCTTCGCCATCCGTGAAGGCGGCCGCACCGTGGGTTCGGGCGTCGTGGCAAAGATCCTCGACATCTAAGCCGGACGCAAAGGAAGCACCATGGCCACCAAGCAAAAAATCCGCATCCGCCTCAAGGCATTCGACTACAAGCTGATCGACCAGTCGGCAGCCGAAATCGTCGACACCGCCAAGCGCACTGGCGCGATCGTCAAGGGCCCCGTGCCCCTGCCGACCCGCATGAAGCGTTTCGACATCCTGCGTTCGCCGCACGTCAACAAGACGTCGCGCGACCAGCTCGAGATCCGCACGCACCAGCGCCTGATGGACATCGTCGACCCGACCGACAAGACCGTGGACGCGCTGATGAAGCTCGACCTGCCGGCTGGCGTCGACGTCGAGATCAAGCTGCAGTAATCCGGCTTTCTCCGCGTCAACCAGCGCGAGCCCGCCTGCAGAAATGCAGGCGGGCTTTTTGTTTGCTTTCCTGGATGTGGCATCCTCGCCCAACGGCCTGCTGTTCAAGGGGGCATCGACCGCGACTGGAACAAGGACGGACCAGCAATGAACGACAAGCGCTTTCTGGCATGTGTGGCGGCCTGCATCGCCGTCCTTTTTCTCGCTGGCTGCGGTGGGGGTGGGGGTGGGGGAGGGGGAGGCGGCGGGGGCGGACTGATCGGCTTTCCACTGCCGGTGGCGCCGGCGCCGGGCTCGGTGGTCCTGAGCGGCACCGCCACCTACGAATTCGTACCGAACCAGAGCGGTCCGCTGGTGTACGCCGCTTCGGCTCCCAAGCCGGTACGCGGCGCCATGGTGGAAGTGCTCGATGCGGGCACTTCGGCGGTGCTCTCCACCACCACCACCACCGACAGCGGTGCCTATGCGGTCCCGGTGCCAGCCAACGCAATGATCTCGGTGCGCGTGCGCGCGCAGCTGATCCGCAGCGGTCCTGGGGCCAGTTGGGACGTCACGGTGCGGGACAACACCCGTTCGAGCGCCCTCTACGCGCTGCAGACCGGTGCTTTCTCTTCCGGCGCGGCCGCCCAGGTGCGCGACCTGCATGCGCCCTCGGGCTGGGGCGGTTCGGGCTACACCGGCGAGCGAGCGGCCGCACCGTTTGCGATCCTCGATACCGTCTACACCGCGATGCAAAAGGTCTTGTCGGTCGCGCCCGCGTCGGCATTCCCGCCGCTGAAGGTCTTCTGGAGCCCCAACAATGCGAAGACGGGACCCGTGATCAACCTGCCCGCGGGACAAATCGGCACGACATTTTTCTGGAACCGCGACAGCGGACGCGAAATCTACGTGCTCGGCAAGGAAGACGCCGACACCGACGAGTACGACAGCTCGGTGATCGCCCACGAATGGGGGCACTACTACCAGTCGGCCTTCAGCCGTGACGATTCGATGGGCGGCTCCCATGCGCAGCAGGAATTGCTCGATCGCCGGTTGGCTTTCTCCGAAGGCTTCGGCAATGCGTGGTCGGGCATTGCGCTGGCGCGTCGGAACTACGTCGATTCGCTGGGTGCCGGGCAGTCGGACTCTATTGGATCGCTCAATATGGACTTGTCGGCCGGTGCGACCAGCATACCGGGCTGGTACCGCGAACCGTCGATCCAGTCGATCCTCTGGAACCTCGACCAGCAAGTCGGCTTCAAGCCGATCCATGACACGCTGACCGGCTTCCAGTTCAGGAGCGGCGCCGCCGTGACTTCGATCCACAGCTTCGCGGCCGCCTTCAATGCGACGGCGCCGGGCAGCGCAGGGGCGTTGGCCGCCCTGCTCGCCGGGCAGAACATCGCCGCGACGAACGATCCCTATGGCGAGGCGGAAAGCAATAGCGGCGGGATTCCCGACACGATCCCGCTGTACAGGCGCACCATCGTGGGCGCGCCGCCGGTTCGGGCCTGCGTCTCCAGCCAGGCCGGCCTGGGCAACAAGCTCGGTAATTACTCCTACGTCCGCTTCACGGCGCCCGATAGTCGCAGCTACGTGGTCACCGTCAGCGGCCCGCCGGGCTCTGCAGCCTCCTTCGAGATCTTCCGCGGCGGGTCGGTCGCCCGGAATGACAGCACGGTCTCCCTGTCCGGCGGCGACTACGTCCTGGCCGTGTCCGACCTCGGCAATCCCGGAACGCAGAGATGCTTCAACGTCTCCATCCAATAGCAGCAAGACGAAAGGCCGCCATGAACTTCCGTTCCAATCCGTCCTTGGCCATTGTGTGCCTGGTACTGGCGGCGGCCGTGCCGGCAACGGTCCTGGCCAGCGGCGGGCCCTCGTCGCCGAAAGGCGGGCAGCAGGGCGCGGTGCCGCCGGGCACCGCCGGCCAGAAGCCCGGCGGCTCCGGCGTCGTTGTCCAGTACCAGGTCGGTGCCACGCCGCAGCCCGGCCAGCCCACGCCCGTGGTCCTGCAGTTCGACGGTGTGACCGCACCGGACGGCGCCACGGTCCAGTTGACCCCCGACTCGGGCCTCAGCCTGCAAGGGAGCGCGACGCTGACGCTGCCGCAAGGCCGAAGCACGGCCACCGTGCGCGTCGCGAGCGAACGCCAAGGACTGGTCTACCTCAACGTGTTCATCAGCCAGGGTGGCGTCTCGAGCGTGATTTCCATCCCGATCCAGACCGGCGGGTCGGCGCCCGCGCTGAAGTCCACGGGAGAGATGAAAACCACGCCCGACGGCGAGCGCATCATCACACTGCCTGTCAAATAGGCAGCGAACGGTCGCTTGCGCCAACCTGGCGGACCGGGCTATAATCGCCGGCTCTGCCCAAATTGCGCCTGCGCGAAAACGCCTGCACAGTGGAGGGTGGAGATTTATCAACCTTCTTTCGCAAGCCGCGAAACCATCGGTCGACCGGCTAAACGCTGTTGCCAATTGAAGTGACAGCGGCGAAAGAGGATCCATTTTTTGGAGAAAACAAATGAGTCTGAGCAACTCCCTCGGGTTGCTGGGCCGCAAGGTGGGGATGATGCGTCTCTTCACCGATGACGGGGACGCAGTTCCTGTCACGGTGGTGGATGTGTCCAACAACCGTGTGACCCAGATCAAGTCGCAAGAGGCCGACGGCTACGTCGCGCTGCAAGTGACGTTCGGTTCGCGCAAGGCTTCGCGCGTGACCAAGCCGCAAGCCGGCCACCTCGCCAAGGCGGGTGTCGAAGCTGGTGAAATCATCCGCGAATTCCGCGTTCCCGCCGATACCGCCGACCAGCACAAGCCTGGCGCCGTGATCGCCGCGAGCAGCGTGTTCGCCGTTGGCCAGAAGGTCGACGTGCAGGGCACCTCGATCGGCAAGGGCTTCGCCGGCACCATCAAGCGCCACAACATGAGCTCGCAACGCGCGTCGCACGGCAACAGCCGTTCGCACAACGTGCCCGGCTCGATCGGCATGGCGCAGGACCCCGGTCGCGTGTTCCCCGGCAAGCGCATGACGGGCCACCTCGGCGACGTCACCCGCACGACGCAGAACCTCGACCTGTTCCGCATCGACGAAGCACGTCAACTGTTGCTCATCAAGGGCGCGATCCCGGGCGCAAAGGGCGGCTTCGTCACCGTGCGTCCCGCCATCAAGGCCAAGCCGCAAGCGGCCGAAGGAGCGAAGTAATGCAACTCGAACTCCTGAACGAACAGGGCCAGGCCGCGTCGAAGTTCGACGCCCCCGAGACCGTGTTCGGCCGTGATTACAACGAAGACCTGGTCCACCAGATCGTCGTTGCATTCCAGGCCAACGCCCGCCAGGGCACGCGTGCTCAGAAGGACCGCGAGCAGGTCAAGCACTCGACGAAGAAGCCTTTCAAGCAAAAGGGAACGGGCCGCGCCCGTGCCGGTATGACGTCCTCGCCGCTGTGGCGCGGGGGTGGCCGGATCTTCCCGAACATGCCTGACGAGAATTTCTCGCAGAAGATCAACAAGAAGATGTACCGCGCCGGCATGGCCTCCATCTTCTCGCAGCTGGCTCGCGAAGGCCGTCTGGCCGTGGTGGATTCGCTGACTGTGGATTCGCCCAAGACCAAGCCGCTGGCCGCCCGTTTCAAGGCAATGAATCTCGAGTCCGTGCTCGTGATCGCCGAAGAAGTCGACGAAAACCTGTACCTTGCCTCGCGCAATCTGGTCAACATCCTCGTGGTCGAACCCCGTTACGCCGATCCGGTGTCGCTGGTTCACTACAAGAAGGTGCTGGTCACCAAGGGTGCCGTCGACAAGCTCAAGGAGATGTTCGCATGAGCCGCGTGAACCCTACCGCTGCTGAACGTACGTTCGAAGAAGGCCGCCTGATGGCGGTGCTGGTCGCCCCGATCGTGTCCGAAAAGGCCACGATGGTCGGCGAGAAGTCGAACGCTGTCACTTTCAAGGTGCTGCAAGACGCCACCAAGCCCGAGATCAAGGCCGCAGTTGAACTGATGTTCAAGGTCGAAGTCCAGGGCGTGTCGGTGCTCAACACCAAGGGCAAGACCAAGCGCTTTGGCAAGTCCATCGGCCGCCGCGACAACGTTCGCAAGGCCTATGTGATCCTGAAGCCAGGTCAAGAGCTCAACCTCGTCGGGGAAGGCGCTTAATCATGGCCGTCATCAAGATGAAACCCACTTCGCCGGGCCAACGCGGCGCGGTGAAGATCTCGCGGGACCACCTGTACAAGGGTGCCCCTCACGCGCCGTTGCTCGAGCCGCAGTTCCAGGCTGCCGGTCGCAACAACAACGGTCACATCACGATTCGCCATCGCGGCGGTGGTCACAAGCATCACTATCGCGTTGTCGACTTCGTGCGCAACAAGGACGGCATCCCGGCCAAGGTCGAACGCATCGAATACGACCCGAACCGCACCGCCCACATTGCCCTGGTCTGCTACGCCGACGGCGAGCGCCGCTACATCATCGCCCCGCGCGGTCTGGAAGCCGGTGCAACGCTGCTGAGCGGTTCGGAAGCCCCGATCCGCGCCGGCAACACGCTGCCGATCCGCAACATTCCGGTGGGTTCGACGATCCACTGCATCGAGCTGCAACCCGGTAAGGGCGCGCAGATCGCACGTTCGGCCGGCACGTCGGCCACGCTGCTGGCTCGGGAAGGCGTCTACGCCCAGGTCCGCATGCGTTCGGGTGAGGTGCGTCGCATCCACATCGAATGCCGCGCGACCATCGGCGAAGTGGCCAACGAAGAGCACAGCCTGCGCCAACTCGGCAAGGCCGGTGTGAAGCGTCACATGGGTATTCGCCCGACCGTTCGCGGCGTGGTGATGAACCCGGTCGACCATCCGCATGGTGGCGGCGAGGGCAAGACTGGCGAAGGCCGCCATCCTGTCGACCCATGGGGCAACCTGACCAAGGGCTATCGCACCCGTAACAACAAGCGCACGCAGGTCTTCATCGTGTCGCGTCGCAAGAAGTAAGGGATAGCCAATGACTCGCTCTCTCAAAAAGGGTCCGTTCGTCGACCACCACCTCGTGGCCAAGGCCGACAAGGCCGTGACGACCAAGGACAAGAAGCCGATCAAGACCTGGTCGCGTCGCTCGATGGTTTTGCCCGAATTCATCGGCCTGACCATTGCCGTACACAACGGCAAGCAGCACGTGCCCGTGTACATCACCGACCAGATGGTCGGCCACAAGCTCGGCGAATTTGCGCTCACGCGCACGTTCAAGGGGCACCCCGCGGACAAGAAAGTCCAGAAGAAGTAAGGAACGACCATGTCTGAAACACGTGCAGTCCTCCGCGGTGTCCGCCTCTCGGTCGACAAGGGCCGTCTGGTCGCTGACCTGATCCGCGGCAAGAAGGTCGATCAAGCGCTCAACGTTCTGCAATTCACGCAGAAGAAGGCCGCTGTGATCATCAAGAAGGTGCTCGAGTCGGCCATCGCCAACGCCGAGCACAACGACGGTGCCGACATCGACGAACTGAAGGTCAAGACCATCTACGTCGAGCAGGGCGCCACGCTCAAGCGCTTCACGGCGCGCGCCAAGGGTCGCGGTAACCGCATCAGCAAGCCCACGTGCCATGTGTACGTGACGGTTGGCAACTAAGAACGCCTGGAAGAAATATGGGACAGAAAATCCATCCGACCGGCTTCCGCCTTGCGGTGACCCGTAACTGGTCCAGCCGCTGGTACGCAAGCGACCGCGATTTCGCGGGCATGCTGGCCGAAGACATCAAGGTGCGCGAATACCTCAAGAAGAAGCTGAAGAACGCTTCGGTGTCGCGCGTCATGATCGAGCGTCCCGCCAAGAACGCACGCATCACGATCTACTCGGCTCGTCCGGGCGTCGTGATCGGCAAGAAGGGCGAAGACATCGAGAACCTCAAGCGCGAACTGGGCAAGCAGCTCGGCGTGCCGGTGGCCGTCAACATCGAAGAAGTGCGCAAGCCCGAAATCGATGCGCAGCTGATCGCCGACAGCATCACGCAGCAGCTCGAGAAGCGGATCATGTTCCGCCGCGCCATGAAGCGCGCCATGCAGAACGCCATGCGTCTGGGTGCCCAAGGCATCAAGATCATGTCGGCTGGCCGCCTGAACGGCATCGAGATCGCCCGCACCGAGTGGTACCGCGAAGGTCGCGTGCCGCTCCATACGCTGCGCGCCGACATCGACTACGGCACCTCGGAAGCCAAGACCACCTACGGCGTCATTGGCGTCAAGGTCTGGGTCTACAAGGGCGACACGCTGGGTCGTAACGACCTGCCGGCGGTCGAAACGCCGCGTCCCGAAGAAGAACGTCGTCCGCGCGGTCCGCGCCGCGATGGCCGCCCGGGTGGCGACCGTCCGGGTTCGGACCGTCGTGGTCCCGGCCCGCGTGCCGGTGCCCGTGGCCCGATCGGTGGCAACACCGCGCCGGCCGATGGCAGCGACAAGCCCGCAGAAGCAACTGGCGCAGCCGGTGCAGACTCGAAACCCGCCGTTAAGCGCGTCCGAAAAGCCGCGCCCGCTGCAGCAGCGGACGGTGCCAAGACCGAGTAATCGGTCGCTCCCGGGTGCGCAAGCACCTGGGGCCCTCACGGAGTAACAAAACATGCTGCAACCTGCACGAAGAAAGTTCCGCAAGGAACAAAAGGGCCGCAACACCGGCATCGCAACCCGGGGCAACTCGGTTGCCTTCGGTGACTTCGGTCTCAAATGCACCGATCGCGGCCGCCTCACGGCGCGCCAGATCGAAGCCGCTCGTCGCGCGATCTCGCGTCACGTGAAGCGCGGTGGCCGTATCTGGATCCGCGTGTTCCCGGACAAACCGATCTCGACCAAGCCCGCCGAAGTCCGGATGGGTAACGGCAAGGGCAATCCGGAGTACTACGTCGCCGAGATCCAGCCTGGCAAGATCGTGTTCGAGATCGTCGGCGTGCCCGAAGAACTCGCCCGCGAAGCGTTCCGCCTGGCTGCCGCCAAGCTTCCGCTGCGCACGACGTTCGTCGCTCGCCAGCTCGGCGCCTGAGAGGAGAACATCCATGGCAACACGTAAGAAAAAAGACACCGCGGCGCCCGCCAAGGTGACCAAGGCTGCAACCCTTCGCGAGAAGGACGTTGCAGGCCTGAAAGCCGAGATCAAGGACCTGCAGAAGGCCCATTTCGGTCTGCGCATGCAGAAAGCCACGCAACAGCTGTCGAACACCGCGACGCTGCGCGTGACGCGCCGCGACATCGCTCGCGCCAAGACCATTCTTGCTCAGAAGAGCCAAGAAACCCAAGCCGCCAAGTAAGGAGTGAACATGACGGAAGCTAAAAAATCCCTCAAGCGCACCTTGATCGGCAAGGTGGTCAGCGACAAGCGTGCCAAGACCGTGACCGTGCTGGTCGAGCGCCGTGTGAAGCACGAGCTCTACGGCAAGATCGTGGCGAAGACGAGCAAGTACCACGCCCATGACGAAAATGGCGAGTACAAGCTGGGCGACACCATCGAGATCACCGAAAGCCGCCCGATCTCGAAGACCAAGAACTGGGTCGTGACCCGCCTGGTCCAGAAGGCCCTTCTGGTCTGATCCCCGGCTGGCAACAGCCCCTCGCGAAACGGCCCACAATGTGGGCCGTTTTTCTTTTTCAGGAGCATTCAGATGATCAAAGTCGGCGACACCCTTCCTTCGGCAACCCTGCAGGAATATTCGGAAGTGGAGGGCGAGGGCTGCAGCATCGGCCCCAACCCGGTAGAGGTGAGCAGGGCCGCGGCCGGCAAGACCATCGCGCTGTTCGCGCTGCCCGGTGCCTTCACGCCCACCTGCTCGGCCAAGCACGTGCCGGGTTATGTGCAGCACTTCGACGATTTCAAGGCCGCGGGCGTGGACGAGATCTGGTGCGTGAGCGTGAACGACGCGTTCGTGATGGGCGCCTGGGCGCGCGACCAGAAGACCGGCACCAAGGTGCGCATGCTCGCCGACGGCAGTGCCGAGTTCGCCAAGGCCACCGGCCTCACGCTCGACCTGACCGGCCGCGGCATGGGCCTGCGCAGCAACCGCTACTCGATGCTCGTGAAGGACGGCAAGGTTGCCGCGCTCAACGTCGAGGCGCCCGGCAAGTTCGAAGTGAGCGACGCCGACACGTTGCTGGCGCAAGCGCGCGGCTAATAAAGATCCGCCTTCAGGTAGTGCGCCCCCGCAATGGGGTTGTGATAGTACGGCGGCACCTCTACGAAGCCCAGGTCTTCGTAGAGGGCGCGCGCCGACTCCATGTCGTCGAGCGTGTCGAGCAGCACGCAGCCATAGCCGGCCCCGCGTGCCGCGTCGAGGATCGCCTCGGCGAGTTGTCGTCCCACGCCCAGGCCGCGGAAGCCGGGCCGCACGAAGAGGCGCTTCATCTCGGCGGCGTTGGCGTAGTCGGTGTTGTCGAGCGGCCGCAGTGCGCAGCAGCCGGCCACATGCGCCACTGCACCGTTGGCGCGCCGCAGGGTCGGCGCGCGCTGGCCGGTTTCTTCCTTGATGTGCGCCGCGTCGACCAGCGCGAGCAGCAGCGCGCCCCGCGGCTCGGCATAGTCGCCGGGCAGTGTCGCCAGCTCCTCCTCGAAGTTCTGGAAGCACAGGTCGATCTTCAGCGAAGCCGCATAGTCGCGGAAGAGCGCGCGGGCGGCGTCGAACTCGACGGGATCGTCGGGCGTCAGCAGCACGACGGCCGGCGTGTCCGACAGTGGCAGGGGGCGTGAAACCGAAAAGCTCATAGGCGCAGGGTGGCAATCCAGTACGCGATGCCGGCGCACACGGCGAACAGCGCTAGCGCGAGCCCACGCGAGGCGGTGTCGTCGCGACTCGGCGTCACGCGGGCGGTGGGTGCATTGGCGGCGATCAGCTTGTCGCCCGAGAGCATCGGCCGCACCAGCCGGTGTCGTTTCACGAGCACGTAGAAAAGCACGGCCACCACATGCAGGCCAACCAGAACCATCACGATCGTCTTTCCGAAACCCTTGTGCCAGCCCGTGGCGAGGCTCACGACCTCGCCGGAGACGAAGCGGGTGAGCGGCCCCGCCGCGGCAATCTCGTCGTCGGCAACGAGGCCCGTGGTGACCTGCAACGCGAGCACCGCGAGCACGGCAAAGACTGACAGCGCGCCCAGCGGCGTGTGCCCGATGAGATGGTCGGGATGGGCCCGCCCGCGCAGGTAGGCCAGGACGGACCCGGGGCCATAGAAGAACGACGCGAAGCGCGACCACCGCCCGCCGACGAAGCCCCAGAGCAGGCGGAACAGCAACAGCGCGAGCACCGCGTAGCCGAGGCGGAAGTGCCACTCCATCACCCCGCCGAGGCCGGTGGCGATCAGGCCGATTACTGCGACGCCCAGCGCCCAGTGGAAGACGCGCGTCGGCAGGTCCCAGATGCGCGTGGGAACGGGCTCGCTGGACGGGGCGGCCGCGGAGGAGTCGGTCATCGAAAAGGCAGGCTGCGCAGAAATCTGCGGAAGGCGCAGATTAGCAAAGTCCGCGCCGCCGCATGCATCGGGTTGTTGCTATGCGGCGCGGCAGTGCTGCCCCTACACTCGGCCCGGCGCCGCGCTCGACGGTGTCGAACCCACAACGAGGACTCCCGATGATTCGACTTGCTTTGTATGCCCTGGCCGCTTCATGCGCCGCCCTGTCGCTGCCGGCCGCGGCCCAGTTTGCCAAGACCGAAGACGCCATCAAGTACCGCCAGAGTGCGCTGTTCGTGATGGGACAGCATTTTGGCCGCGTCGGTGCCATGGCCAACGGCCGCGCCCCGTATGACGCCGCGGCCGCCAGCGCCAACGCCGAGATCGTGGCCGAGATGGCGAAGCTACCGTGGGCCGGCTTCGGCGCCGGCACCGAGGGCGGCAAGAGCAAGCCCGAAGTGTGGAAGGAAGCCGCCAAGTTCAAGGAGCTCCAGGACAAGATGATCGCCGAAACCGGCAAGCTGGCGGTGGCCGCCAAGGCGGGCAACCTCGACGCGTTGAAGGCGCAGTTCGGCTCGGCGGCCGCGAGCTGCAAGGCCTGCCACGACGATTTCCGCAATCGGTGACCGCTAACAAAGGTCTGGCGGTGAGGTGTGCCGCGGAAAATTCCCGCAATTCGCCGCCAATGGCAGACATCAGAGTCGAAATACACCTTTTCTGACGACGATGGCGCGCAATCGGCGCCATGCTTGGCTGTCGATCGGGAGCGCATGCCGCTCCCGATGCGATCAACCAACAGGAAGGAATTTGAATGACTGAGTTTGCCTACACCCGCATGGCCGTGGCCGTTTCTTTGGCAATGGCCGTCTTCGTGACGCCCGCTTCGGCCCAGGATGCCCAGGTAAAGGAACCAGCCGGCGCAGTAGCAACGGCTGCGAAGCCGGGTGCCGCAAAGGCGGCCGAGGCGCCCAAAGAGGCTGGTGCCAAGTCCATGGACAAGGCCAAGGACGCAGCGTCCGGTGCCGCCGAGGCCCCCAAGGCCGCCGCTGTGAAGCCGGTCGAGGCCAAAAAGGAAGCCGGCGCCAAGCCCGCTGACAAGGCCACGGAGACGATGGGCGCCGCCGCCGCGGCACCAAAGCCGGTTGCTGTGAAGCCGGCCGAAGTGGCGAAGGAAGCCGCACCAAAGGCCGCGGCCGCAAAGCCGGCCGAGCCCGCGAAGGAAGCCAGCGCCAAGAGCGCCGACAAGGCCAAGGAGATGAGGGGCGAAGCGGCCGCGGCGCCGAAGCCGGTCGTTGTGAAGCCGGCCGAAGTCGCAAAGGAAGCCGCCCCGAAGGCCGCCGTCGTGAAGCCGGCCGAGCCCGCGAAGGAGGCCAGCGCCAAGAGCGCCGACAAGGCCAAGGAAATGACGGGCGAAGCGGCCGCGGCGCCGAAGCCGGTCGCTGTGAAGCCATCCGAAGTCGCAAAGGAAGCAGCCCCGAAGGCCGCTGCGGCAGTGAAGCCGGCCGAGCCCGCGAAGGAAGCCAGCGCCAAGACCGCCGACAAGGCCAAGGAGGTGACGGTCGCGCCTGCCGTGGCACCGACGCCGGTCGCTGTGAAACCGGCCGAAGTCACAAAGGACGCGGCACCGAAGGCCGCCCCCGTGAAGCCGGTCGAATCCCCGAAAACCGGTGCTGCGAAGGCGCCCGGCGCTGAATCCGCCAAGGCAGTCGGCGACAAGCCTGCGGTGGAAAGCGCCAAGACCGCTGCGCCCTGATCCAACGCACCGGGCACGAATCCGTCGAAACAAAGCCCGCCAGCCGGCGGGCTTTTTCACGCCCCAACGCGGCTGCCTCAAGCCTCCGCGAGCAGCTTCTCGATCAGCTTGTGGAGTTCGGCGAAATCGGGTTCGCCGACATAGCGCTTGACGATCTCCCCCTTCTTGTTGACCAGGTAGGTGGTGGGCGTGAGCTTCACGTCGCCCCAGGCCTGGGCCACGCTGCCGGTGTTGTCGATCGCCACCTTGAACGGCAGCTTGCGGGTTTCGGCGAAGTTGACGACGTAGCTCGGTGGGTCGTAGCTCATCGCCACCGCCAGCGTGTCGTAGCCCTGCGACTTGTACTTGTCGTAAGTCGCGATCACCTTGGGCATCTCGGCCACGCAGGTCACGCAGCTCGTGGCCCAGAAGTTGACCAGCGTGACCTTGCCTTTCAGGTCATCGGTGCTTTTCTTGCTGCCGTCGAGCAGCACGAAGGTCGATGCCGGTGCGGCGGTGGCGCCGGAGCCGAAGTACACGCCCACGCCAGCCACCACGGCAAGGGCGACGGCGGTGGCGGCGATGTATTTTTTCATGGCGTCCGATGGAGAAGGGCGGCGCGATTTTAGTTCCGCCATGCCGATCGTGCAGGCATGGGGCCGCTGCGCCCGACCTGGGCGGCCGGCCGGATAATCGCGGTCGATGCCATTGCCCGTTTCCCGTTCCTGGCCTGCGCTGGCCGCCGCCGCCGTGCTGGCCGCCTGCAGCCCCACCTTCAACTGGCGCGAGGTGCCGATCGCCGAGGCTGGCCTGGTGGCGCTGCTGCCCTGCAAGCCCGACCGGGCCGAGCGCGCCCTCCCCCTCGGCGCCGAAGCGGTGCGCATCGCGATGGCGGGTTGCGAAGCGGGTGGCGCGACCTTTGCCGTGGCCCATGCGTCCGCGAACGACCCGGCCCAGGCCGAAGCCTGGCTCATCGCCTGGCGTGCCGCCACGCGCAGTCAGCTGGGCGAAGCCCAGGCGCGCGAAGCGCCGGCCACGCTCAAGAACGCGGCCACCACGCCGGCGCCCGTGCGGCTCGAGGCTGCGCCGCCGCAGCCGGGCGCCGCGCCGCTCCAGGTGCTCTGGTTCGCGCAACGGCAGAAAGACGGGCGGGTGGCGCTGTACCAGGCAACCGTGCTCGGCCGCCCTTCGGCGTCAGACGCGGCGGGAGCCTTTTTCGAGGGTCTGCGCCTTCCCTGAACCGCGGGACGCCTGCTGCGTGATGTTCCCCCTCTACTTCCGCCAGAGCGCCCCGCATAATCAGCGCGTCCTCCACCGTCCCGCATGAACAGCAGCATCCTCATCATTGCCCACTCACCGTTCGCGCAGGCGCTGCGGCGGTGCGCGCTGCATGTGTTCCCCGATTGCGAGCAGCACATCGTCGCGCTCGACGTGCTGCCCAACGTGTCGCCCGAGGAAACGCTGGCTGCCGCGCGCATCACGCTCGCGCAGCAGCTCCACGCGCCGCGTTCGCAGGTGCTGGTGCTCGCGGACGTGTTCGGCGCCACGCCCTGCAACGTGGCGCAGAAGCTTGTGGACGGCGTGCGTTCGCGGCTGATCGCGGGGGTCAACCTGCCGATGCTGCTGCGCGCCGTGACCTACCGCCATGAGCCGCTCGACTCGCTGGTGCAGCGCGCCATCGCGGGCGGCACCGCGGGCGTCATGCAGGTGGCGGTGGCGGCTCCCCAGAATCAGGCCAAGAGAAAGCACAGTGATCAAGAAATCCGTGACCATCAGCAATAAGTTGGGCTTGCACGCGCGTGCATCTGCCAAGCTCACCAAACTCGCCGGCAGCTTTCCCTGCGAAGTGTGGCTCTCGCGCGGCGATCGCCGCATCAACGCCAAGAGCATCATGGGCGTGATGATGCTGGCCGCGGGGATCGGCGCCACGGTGGAGCTGGAGACCAACGGTCCGCAGGAGGAAGAGGCCATGCAGGCCCTCCTCCAGCTGATCGACGACAAGTTCGGCGAGGGTGAATAAGGTCCCGGCATGACGATCTCGATCCACGGCCTTCCTGTTGCGCGTGGCATCGCCATCGGGCGTGCGGTGCTGGTGGTGTCCAGCCGCATCGACGTGGCGCACTATTTCATCAAGCCCGAGCAGATAGAAACCGAGATCGACCGGGTGCGCAGCGCGCGCAACCAGGTGGCCGAGGAGCTCGCCAAACTGCAGACCAGCGTGTCGCAGATGGGCCCCAACGATGCGCCGCACGAGCTCGCGGCGCTGCTCGAGGTGCACCAGCTGCTGCTGCAGGACGAGGCGCTCACCGGTGGCGTGAAGCACTGGATCACCGACCGGCTCTACAACGCTGAATGGGCGCTGACCACGCAGCTCGAGATCATCGCGCGCCAGTTCGACGAGATGGAGGACGAGTACCTGCGCGAGCGCAAGGCCGACCTCGAACAGGTCGTCGAGCGGCTGCTGCATCGCATGAAGGGCACGGCCGCGGTGCTCGCGCCGAGCCCGCCGCGCCGCAAGCGCCCGGCCTCCGAAGAAGACGACGACCCGACGGCCGGCGACGGCTTCGACGTGCCGCTGGTGCTGATCGCGCACGATCTCTCGCCCGCCGACATGCTCCAGTTCAAGAAGAGCGTGTTCGCCGGCTTCGTCACCGACGTCGGCGGGCGCACCTCGCACACGGCGATCATCGCGCGCAGCATGGACATTCCGGCCGTGGTGGGCGCGCGCTCGGCCAGTCAGCTAGTGCGCCAGGACGACTGGGTGATCATCGACGGCGATGCGGGGGTGATGATCGTCGACCCTTCGCCGATCATCCTGGCCGAATACGGCTTCAAGCAGCGCCAGGGCGATCTCGAGCGCGGCCGGCTCGCGCGCCTGCGCCACAAGCCCGCGGTCACGCTCGACGGCCAGCGCGTCGACCTGCTCGCCAACATCGAGCTGCCCGAGGACACCGTCGGCGCCATGAAGGCCGGCGCCGTGGGCGTGGGGCTGTTTCGCAGCGAGTTCCTGTTCATGGGCCGCGAGTCGCAGCGCCAGACCCGTCTGCCCGACGAGGAAGAGCAGTACCAGGCCTACAAGCGCGCGGTCGAGGGCATGCAGGGCATGCCGGTGACGATCCGCACCATCGACGTGGGCGCCGACAAGCCGCTCGACGGCAAGGGCAGCTTCAAGCAGGAACACCTGAACCCCGCGCTCGGCCTGCGCGCGATCCGCTGGAGCCTGGCCGATCCCGCGATGTTCCTCACCCAGCTGCGCGCCATCCTGCGTGCGGCCGCGCACGGCGAGATCCACCTGCTGATCCCGATGCTCGCGCACGTCAGCGAGATCCGCCAGACGCTGTCGCTGATCGATTTCGCGCGCGCCGAGCTCGACAACCGCGGCGCCGTGCACGGCCAGGTGAAGCTCGGCGCGATGATCGAGATTCCGGCGGCGGCGCTCATGCTCAAGACCTTCCTGAAGTACTTCGACTTCCTCTCGATCGGCACGAACGACCTGATCCAGTACACGCTGGCCATCGACCGTGCCGACGAAGCCGTGGCGCATCTCTACGACCCGGCGCATCCCGCCGTGCTGAAGCTCGTGGCCGACACCATTGCCGAATGCCGCCGCCAAGGCAAGGGCGTGGCGGTGTGTGGCGAAATGGCGGGCGATGTGGCCTTCACGCGCCTGCTGCTGGGCCTTGGGTTGCGCAGCTTCTCGATGCATCCCTCGCGCATCCTCGCGGTCAAGCAGGAAGTGCTGCGTGCCGACACCACCAAGCTCGAAGCCTGGGCGCAGGGCGTGCTCGAATCGGACGACCCGGCCGCGGCCCTGGCGGGCTGACGGCGCGCGCGCCGGCCGCGCGCACTGAAAAGAAACGAAACACGCCGAAACCGCGGCGAAAGGACTTGCCGCGCCGCGGCAAGCACCATCAGGTCTCCTCTTCACCACCGAAAGAAAGACCTGACATGAAATCCCTCTCCCAGTATTCGCAGTTCCCGCAACTCGTTGCCGTCGCATCCTTCGCCATGCTCGCTGCGGCCGGCGCCAAGGCCGAAACCTATGAAGGCGTGCATCCCGCCGTTTCGGCCATGAGCCGCGCCGACGTCAATGCCGAGGCCGTGCGCACCGCTTCCGCGCCCAACCAGAACGTCGTGCGCGGCTCGCGCGGCCCCGAGACCGTGGCGGTCTCGAAGGACCGTGCCAGCGTCGTGGCCGAGGCCATCCGCACGGCAGCCCAGCCCGACCAGAACGTGACGTCCGGTTCGCGCGTGAACAGCAAGGTCATCTCGACCCTGCAGAACCCGTTCGACGCACGCGCCTCGGCCGCCGGCAGCAGCAGGCTCTGAAACCCGGCCCCGCGGGGCAGCCGGCCCCGGGCCCATCAAGGAACATCATGAAACACTGGATCAAGCGCACCCTTTTCGGTTTCGCCGGCCTCGCGGTCGTCGCAGGCAGCATCGCGGGCTGTGCCAGCCACCGCCATGGCTGGGGCAGCGGCGACAGCGCGGAGTTCCGCGCCAAGATGGTCGAGCGCATCGGCGGCAAGCTGGAGCTCGATACGGCACAGAAGCAGAAGCTCACGGTGCTCGCCGAAAAGCTGCAGGCGCAGCGCGAGGCGATGCGCGGCGGCGAGGATCCGCGTTCGCAGTTTCGAGCCCTGTTCGCCGGCGACAAGCTCGACCAGGCGGGTGCCGCCCGGCTGGTCGAAGAGAAGACTGCGGCGCTGCGCAGCGGAAGTCCTGAAGTCATTGCCGCCTCGGCCGATTTCTTCGACTACCTGAATCCCGCGCAGCAGCAGAAGGTGCGTGACTTCATGGCGCGTGGCGGCCGCCGCTGGAAGCACCATGGCTAGGCTCGCCGCGCCGGTCTTCGCGCGACTTGCGTCGGCGCCCGGCCTAACGCTTCGTCCGAGTCGTTCGGCCCATGCTGGCAGCGCCGCTTCGGCGGGGGCGCAGGATGCGGCGGTGGCCGGCGGCGTGCGCACGCTGCTGCGGCTCGAAGGCGTCATGGTGCTCGGCGCAGCATTGGCCGCCTATGCGCAGTTCGGCTCCGGCTGGGGTGTGTTCGCGCTGTGGCTGCTGGCGCCCGACCTCGCGCTGCTGGGCTATTGGGCGGGCCCGCGCATCGGCGCTGCGCTCTACAACACCACGCATTCCTATTTGGGCGCGGTGGGGCTGCTTGCCTTCGGCGTGCTGGCAGCCGCCCCCTGGGCCGTGGCCGGCGGGCTCATCTGGTGCGCCCACATCGGGATCGACCGTGCGCTCGGTTTCGGCCTGCGCTATGCCGCGGGCTTCGGCTCGACACACCTGGGCCGCCTCGGAAGGCCCGACCCGTGGTGAGGATGCCGCGATGGCACGCCACACGGACACCACCGACACCGGCGGGGGTGCCGACATGCCCGCAGGCCTGATCGTCAGTCAACTGTTCGCCAGAAGGCACAATCCCGCCATGCCGCGCATCCTGCTGATCGACGACGACGAGCACCTCGCCGCGCCGCTTGCGACCTACTTCGCACGCTTCGGCTGCACGCTCGAGAGTGCGGTGCGGCCGAGCGAAGGGCTCGCGAGGTTGCGCGCCGAAAGCTACGACGCAGCCATCCTCGACGTGATGCTGCCCGAGATGGACGGCTTCGAACTGTGCCGCGAGATCCGCAAGGAGAGCGACATTCCGATCGTCATGCTCACGGCGCGCGGCGAGGTGATGGACCGCGTGGTGGGCCTCGAGCTCGGTGCCGACGACTACGTGCCCAAGCCCTTCGAGCCGCGCGAGCTGGTGGCGCGGGTGCAGACCATCCTGCGGCGCCAGCGCGCGGCGGCGCCCGCGCCGGCCGGCACGCAGCTGCGCGTGTTCGACGGCCTGACGCTCGATCTCGACCGGCGGCAGGTGACGCGGCAGGGCGAGCGCGTCGAGCTCACCGGCACCGAATTCGAGCTGCTGGCGCTGCTCACGGCCGAACCCGGCAAGGTGTTCAGCCGCGACGACATCCTGAACCGGCTGCGCGGCCACGAAGCCGAGCTCTACACGCGCGCGGTCGACATCGTGGTGAGCCGTCTGCGCAAGAAGCTCGAGCCGCTGGACTGCATCAAGACACTGCGCAATGCCGGCTATGCGCTGGCCGTGGCGCGCAGCAGCGAGCCTGCATGAAGGCCGAGCGCCGGCGCGGGCTGCGCGAGGCCTGGCACGGCATTGCCTGCCGCGGCGAGGAACTGCACCGGGAGTGGCATGCGCAGTGGCACGAGAAGGTGCAGGGCAAGCGCCGCTGGCGCCGGTCGCTGCGCATCCGGATCGTGATGATGTTCATGCTGCTCGCGCTCGTCATGGCGGCGGTCTTCATGGGCGGCATGAAAAGAGCGTTCTCGACCGGCTGGGCCGAGGCGGCGAAGCCGATGCTGGTCGACTATGCCGACCGGCTCGTGGCCGAGATCGGCACACCGCCCGAGGTGGCGCGCGCGCAGGCCCTGGTGGCGCGGCTGCCGATCACGATCCGCATCGTCGGGCCCGCGGTCAACTGGGATTCCCACCCGCATGACAACGATGGAGGCAACGGCCGCGCCGGCTGGATGCACGGCCGCGACGACGACGAGCCGTCGGGCGAGAAATGGTTCATCCGCCCGACCGCCGACGGCCATCGCGTGATCTTCGGCTGGTCGCCCCGGCTCTGGCAGAACGCGCCGCGCGCTGCAGGCTGGGCCACGCTCGGCATGCTGCTGCTGCTCGTGGTGCTCGGCTATGCCTATGTGAACCGGCTGCTGCGCCCGCTGATCGACATCCGCGAAGGTGCACAGCGCTTCGGCCGCGGCGAGTTCACCGCACCGATTCCGGTGCGCCGCAACGACGACCTCGGCGACCTGGCTGAGCGCATCAACACCATGGCCAACGACATCCAGGCCATGCTCGACGCCAAGCGCGGGCTGCTGCTCGCATTGAGCCACGAGTTGCGCTCGCCGCTCACGCGTGCCCGGCTGAATGCCGAGCTGCTGCCGGCCACGGCCGAGGGCGCGGCCGAGCGCGAGGCGCTGCTGCGCGACCTCAACGAAATGCGCGACCTGATCAGCGACCTGCTCGAGAGCGAGCGGCTCGCGAGCCCGCATGTGGCGCTGCTGCGCGAGCCGGTCGACCTTGCGGGCCTGGTGCGCGACACCGTGGCCGAAATGCCGGGCGCGCACAAGCTGCACCTCGACCTGGCCGAAGGCCTGCCGCCGCACTCGGTCGACCGCACGCGCATCCGGCTGCTGTTGCGCAACCTGCTCGACAACGCACTGCGCTACAGCACCGATGCGCCGCGCGCGCCCAGCGTGGCGCTGCGCGCGGTGCTCGACGGACCCGCGTTGCAGGGCGTCGAGATCGAGGTGCGCGACCACGGCCCGGGCGTCGAGGAGGCGCAGCTCGAACGGCTGACCGAGCCCTTCTACCGCACCGACGGCGCGCGTGCGCGGGCGACCGGCGGCGTCGGGCTCGGCATGTACCTGTGCCGGCTGATCGCCGAGGCGCACGGCGGCAGCATGACGGTGCGCAACGCGCAGCCCGGGCTCCGGATCATCGTGCGGCTGTAGGCGCGATCGCGCTGTCGCCTGCGCTACCAGGCGCTGCGCGCCGCAGGGCTACGATGCGCCTCCCTGCAGCGCCATCGAACAAGGAGACTCCCATGAGCAGCCCTCTCGTCAACCACCAGGTTCGCCTCGCCAAGCGCCCCGAGGGGGCCGCCACGCGCGAGCACTGGCGCTTCACCACCGAGTCGGTCGGCGAGCCTGCCGAGGGCGGGGTGCTGGTGCGGACTCTGTCGCTCTCGCTCGATCCGGCGATGCGCGGCTGGCTCAACGATGCCCGGAGCTACATCGCGCCGGTGGCCATCGACGAGGTCATGCGCGCCGGCGGCGTCGGCCGCGTCGTGGCGTCGAAAAACCCGCAGTTCGCGGTGGGCGACACCGTCTACGGCACGCTCGGCGTGCAGGAATATTCGCTCGTCGCGCAAGAAGACATCCAGCGCAGCGGCCTCTCGAAGATCGACCTCGGCATGGGCACCCTTCACCAGTGGCTCAACGTGCTCGGCATGCCCGGCATGACCGGCTACTTCGGCCTGATGGAGGTGGGCCAGCCCAAGGCCGGCGAGACGGTGGTCATTTCGGGCGCTGCCGGTGCCGTGGGCCAGACCGTGGGCCAGCTCGCCAAGATCAAGGGCTGCCGCGTGGTCGGCATCGCGGGCGGCGCCGCCAAGTGCGACTGGGTCGTGAAAGAGCTGGGTTTCGATGCCTGCATCGACTACAAGGCCGGGCCCGGCGCGGTCCGCGAGGGGCTCAAGGCGCATTGCCCGAAAGGCGTGGACATCTACTTCGACAACGTCGGCGGCGAGATCCTCGACGCGGTACTCGCGCGGCTCGCGCGCAAGGCCCGCGTGATCATCTGCGGCGCGATCAGCCAGTACAACAACGCCAACAGCATGCCTTCGGCCGGCCCGCGCAACTACCTGAGCCTGCTGGTGAACCGCGCGCGCATGGAAGGCATCGTGGTGTTCGACTATGCCGACCGCTACCACCTTGCCGTGGCCGAGCTCGCGGGCTACCTGAAGGACGGCCGCATGACGAGCAAGGAAGACGTGGTGGTCGGGCTCGACACCTTCCCGGAAGCGCTGAACCGGCTTTTCAGCGGCGAGAACTTCGGCAAGCTGGTGCTGCAGGTGGCGGCAGACTGACGCGCCCGCGGGCTTCTCAGCCTTCGCCTGGGCGCATCGGGATGTCGCCCATGGCGTCGTCCTCGCGCAGGCTGCGCGCGGCCTTCAGCAGTTCGACCGACAGGCCGCCGCCCTGGCCCGCAAAGCCGTTGGCGACGCCTTCGAGTGCGGTGGCCAGCCCGGTTTCGCCGTCGGCGCGCGCGTCCATGCTGATGTTGAGCACCCGGGCCGCCATCTGGCGGTAGGTGACGGCACCCGCGCCTTCGAGTGCGGCCACGAGGTCGAGGTAGAGCGCCAGGTTCAGGTCGAACACCAGTTTGGGCGTGATCTCGAAATCCTCGTTCTTGTTCTTGTCCATGGGGGAGCTCCTTTTTTCCTGAGCCTCCACTCTAGTCATAAAAACGCGCGGCTTCGTCGGACGAGAGCCATTCAGTCAGCGCGCGCGCGTGCCCATCACCGCCGCCGAGATGATGAGCACCGCGGCCAGGGCGATGCTCCCGGTCAGCGGTCGGCCCGTCACGAGCAGCAGCAGCGCCGTCGAGCCCAGCGGCGTGAGGTAGCTCAGGATGCCGATGCGCCGCGGATCGCCGCGCTTGAGCGCCATGTCCCAGACGAAGAAGGCTGCGCCGAGCGGACCGAGCCCGCACAGCGCGAGCAGCAGCCAGTCGTGGCCCGACAGTGCCACCGGCGCCTCGAGCACCGCATGGCAGGCCAGCGAGAGTGCGCCCGAGACCAGCCCGAACAGGCCGATGGCCGAGGTCGGAAACGCCGGCACGCGCTTTGTCCAGAGCGAGTAGCTGGCCCAGATGAAGGCCGAACCCAGTGCCGGCACGAAGCCCCAGTAGCCGTGGAGCGCCTCGGCGCCGCCGCCCGCGCCGCCGCGCGTGCCGAGGATCGCTACCGCCGCGCCCGCGAAGCCGAGCAATGCCGCCGCCACGTGCAGCAGCCGCAGCGACACGCCCGGCAGCAGCACCGGCGCAAGCACCACCATGAACAGCGGCCACAGGTAGTTGACGAGGTTAGCCTCGACCGGCGGCGCATGCCGCAGCGCGATGAACAGCAGGAAGTGGAAGCCGAAAAGGCCGTAGACGCCCAGCGCCAGCGTGCGCGGCGGCACGCGCCAGGCGGCCCGGTCGCGCAGCACCAGCGGCCAGCTCGGCATGCTGCCGATGATCAGTGCGAGCCCGGTCAGCAGGAACGGCGGCAGGTGCGACAGCGCGGTGCCGAGCGAAGCGAGCGTGGCCCAGAGCGCGATGGCGAGCAGGGCGTAAAAGGTGGCGGACATGAACGCCGAGGCTACGCCATGCGGTCGTCGCGAAATGACTGCACATCGTCGTGCAACGACGGTCTTGCTCCTTCCCGCCGTGCCCCCACCCCTGCCCTCCCCCAGCGGGGGAGGGAGGAAGGCAAAGTCAACGGCGCAGTGCGGCCGTCAGTGCCGACGGGGATCGGTAGCCCGTGCGGCGCGCCGTCTCGGCCACGCTCAGCCCCTCGCGCCGCAGTTCGCGCGCCTGCGCCAGCCGCAGCGATCGCAGCCAGTGCATCAGGCTCGTGTGCTGCTCCTCGCGGCAGCGTTGCGCCAGGTGGCTCGGGCTCAGGCAGGCCACGCGCGCCAGGTCGGCCACGGTGAGCGGCTCGTGCAGTCGCGCCCCGGCCCAGGCCGCGAGCGCGGCCCAGTCGATGCGGCGGCGGCGCGCAGCGGCGACCGGTGCATCGGGGCGCCAGGTTTCGAGCAGCAGCGCCGGCCCGTGCAGCAGAGCCCGCGAAAACGGCTGCGGCTGCTTGCGCAGGCAATGCGCGAGATAGCGCGCGAGCGCATGCAGCTGCGCCGGGTCGGACGGTGCCCGTCCGGCGCAGTGCGCCCAATGCGCGTTCGGCGTGTCGAGCACCAGGCACGCGCTGCCGCCGCCGCGCGCCTCGAAGTCGTGCCGGTCGCCGGGCGCGATCACCTGCGCGGCGCCCACACCGATGCCCGCGCCGTGGCCCTCGACTTCGATCTGCAGCAGGCCCTCGAGGCCGATCAGCACCTGGAAATGGTCGTGCGCATGGCTGCCGCGCGACGGGCCGTAGTGGCGCACGGAAAGTTGGGGCGGGGTGGGCGTGTGCATGGCGGCAGGCAGGCGACCGATTGTCACGCCAGCCGCAGCAGCAGCGCCGAAATCCCCACCACCAGAAGAAACGGGATGCTGATGCGGTGGAACTCGCGCAGCCCGTGCGGCACCTTCGCAAGCCGCAGCGCGATCAGGTTGGCCAGCGAGCCGAGCACGAAGCCGAAACCGCCCACACTCACGCCCGCCGCGAGCGCGGGCAGGTCGCGCACATGGCCATCGAGCAGGATCGCAGCGGGCACGTTGCTGATGAGCTGCGAGGCGGCGATGGCCGCCAGATAGGCGCACCAGCCTTCCGTGATCGGCCAGTGGTTCAGCAGCGCGTCCATGACCGGCAGCTCGGCGAGCTGCCGCAGGTCCACGAACATCAGCGCGATGATCGCGAGCAGTGCCCAGTCGACGTCGCGCAGCACGCGCGGATGGAACACCAGGAACGAAGCCAGCACCACGCCCAGCCCCGGCAGCAGCCAGCGGCGTTCGAGCGCAACGACGAAACCGACGAACAGCAGCGCCGCGAGGCCCAGCAGCTTCGGCTGCAGCGGCGCGGCCTCGGCCTGGGGCCGGAGCGCGACCGGCGTGCGCGGCACGAGCAGCCACACCGCCACGAACAGCCAGAACAGCATCACCGCGACCGTCGGCAGCATCATGCCCATGAAGGCCACGAAGCTTTCGCCGGACCGGTGCCAGAGGTAGAGGTTCTGCGGATTGCCGATCGGCGTGAGCGCCGAGCCCGCATTGACGGCCAGCGCCTCGAGCACCACGAGCCGCGCGAGCGGCAGGTGCGCCTGGGTCGCGAGCACGCGCGTGAGCGGCACCAGCAGGAACAGGCTCACGTCGTTGGTCACCAGCGCCGACAGCAGCGCCGCGCCGCCGGTCAGCCAGAGCGCGAGGCTGCGCTGGTCGTGCGTGCGGGCCAGCAGGCGCTGCGCGGCGGCCTGGAGCATGCCGCTCTTTTCCACGCCCTGGGTGATCGCGAGCAGGCCCGCGAGCGCTCCGATGGTCTGCCAGTCGACGAGCGCGAGCCAGTCCATCGGTGCGCGTGGCCGAAGCACCGCGAAAGCCACGGCCACCGCGGCCAGCACCCACAGCAACCCGTGGCCGCCGCCCTCGCGGGGCGGCCCGTCGCTCGCATCAGCGCGCAAGCTCACGCAGCTCGCGCTTGAGCACCTTGCCGATCGCGCTGCGCGGCAGTTCGTCGATCAGGCGCAGGTCCGCGAGGCGCTGCGTCTTGCCGAGCTGGGCGTTGGTCCATTGCAGCAGTTCGCTCGCCGCGGTGCCGTCGCCCTCGCGGCGCACCACGAAAGCCACCGGTGTCTCGCCCCACTGTTCGGACGGCACGCCGACCACCGCGACGTCGGCCACGGCGGCATGGCCGCGCAGCACGGCCTCGAGGTCGCTCGGGTAGATGTTGAAACCGCCGCTGATGATCATGTCCTTCTTGCGGTCGAACAGCGTCAGGAAGCCGTCGGCGTCGAAGCGGCCCACGTCGCCGGTGCGGATGAAACGCTTGCCCGTGGCGTCGAACCATTCGGCCTCGCGCGTCTTCTCGGGCTGGCGGTGGTAGCCGGTCATCATGCCGGCCGAGTGGCCCACCACCTCGCCTGCGGCCTCGGGGTCGTTGCGCGGCAGCTCGTTGCCGTCCTCGTCGATCAGGCGGATGTCGCTGCCCGTTGCCGGCTGCCCCACCGTGTGCAGCTTGGTCGGGTGCAGGTGCGCCTCGAGGATGCAGGTGCCGCCGCCTTCGGTCATGCCGTAGAACTCGATCAGCCCGCCGGGCCAGCGCGCGAGCACGTCGGCCTTGAGCGCCGCATTGAAAGGCGCGCTGGTACTGAACTTGAAGCGGAACGACGACAGGTCGTGCTCGCCGAAGCGCGGGTGCGCCATCAGGCGCTGGTATTGCACCGGCACGAGCATGGTGTGCGTCACGCGGTGTTTCTCGGCGAGCTGCAGGTAGCCGAGCGCGTCGAACTTGGGCATCAGCATCACGCAGCCGCCGAAGGCGATGGTCGGGAAGAACACCACCAGCGTGGTGTTGGAGTAGAGCGGCGTCGACAGCAGCGTGACGGTGTCGCTCCCGTATTCGTACTGGGCGCCGCGCTGCACATGGGCCCAGCGCATGCCGTGCCCCTGGACGATGCCCTTGGGCTCGCCCGTCGTGCCCGACGAATAGATGATGTTGAATGGCGTCGAGGGCTGCACCTCGGCGGCGCGGAGCGTCGTGCCGGCCGGCGGGAGCCAGTCCTCGAGGTTGCACCCCGCCTGCGAGCCGTCGAGCGCCACGCGCAAAATGCCGTCCGGCTGCGCGGGGCCGACGACCTCGGCGGCCGAGGCGTCGGTGAAGAGAATGCGCGCGTCGGCGTCGGCGATCATGCGCGCCAGGCTGGCGGGCGTGGAGCCGGGCGCCAGCGGCGCGACCGCGACGCCCGCGCGCAGCGCACCGAGGAACACGGCCGCGTAGTGCACCGACGAGAGGGCGCAGACGGCGATCGCGTCGCCGGCCGTGAGGCCGCCGCGCTGCAGGCCGGCCGCGATGCGGTCCATCAGCGCGTCGAGCGCGCCGTAGCTCAGCGTGTGCTGCGCATCGGCCAGCGCGGCGTGGTCGGGGGAATGTCGGGCATGGAGGCGAATCAGGTCGGCAATGGTGCCGAAGTCGCGTTCCATCAGGGCTTGAACAGCGGTGTGCATGGAGAGAATCAGTCCTTCATCTTGGCCAGCCGGCAGGATAGCGAAGAAGGACGGCGGCCGGTGAGCCGCGCGCGACGGGCGCCCTGCGGCGGCCCGTCGCAACAAGGGCTCAGACGCCGGCCGCGTGCGCCTGCTGATCGGCGTGGTAGCTCGAGCGCACCATGGCGCCCACCGCCGCGTGCGAGAAGCCCATCTTGTAGGCCTCTTCCTCGAACATCTTGAAGGTGTCGGGGTGCACATAGCGGCGCACCGGCAGGTGCGAGCCCGACGGCGACAGGTACTGGCCGATGGTCAGCATGTCGATGTCGTGCGCGCGCATGTCGCGCATCACCTGCAGGATCTCTTCGTCGGTCTCGCCCAGGCCCACCATGATGCCGCTCTTGGTAGGCACCTTCGGGTGCAGCGCCTTGAACTTCTTGAGCAGGTTCAGGCTGAACTGGTAGTCGCTGCCCGGGCGTGCTTCCTTGTAGAGGCGCGGCGCGGTCTCGAGGTTGTGGTTCATCACGTCGGGTGGCGCGAGCTTGAGGATCTCGAGCGCGCGGTCGTCGCGGCCGCGGAAGTCGGGCACCAGGATCTCGATCTGCGTCGCCGGCGAGAGCTCGCGCACGTTGCGGATGCAGTCGACGAAATGCTGGCTGCCGCCGTCGCGCAGGTCGTCGCGGTCGACGCTGGTGATCACCACGTACTTCAGGCGCAGCTTGGCGATGGTCTTGGCGAGGTTGAGCGGCTCGTCCTTGTCGAGCGGATCGGGGCGGCCGTGGCCCACGTCGCAGAACGGGCAGCGGCGCGTGCACTTGTCGCCCATGATCATGAAGGTGGCCGTGCCCTTGCCGAAGCATTCGCCGATGTTCGGGCACGAGGCTTCTTCGCAGACCGTGTGCAGGTTGCTCTCGCGCAGGATCTGCTTGATCTCGTAGAAGCGCGTGGTGGGGCTGCCGGCCTTCACGCGGATCCACTCGGGCTTCTTGAGCACTTCGCCGCCCTGGACCACCTTGACGGGAATCCGCGAGAGCTTGGCCGCGGCCTTCTGCTTGGCCATCGGGTTGTAGTTTTCGGCGCTTTGCGCCTCTCGCACGACGGGTGCGGGAACGGCTTCGGTGGTGGTGCTCATTGGCGTGTCAACGTGCCAGGTAGGTGGCGAGCTTCTGGCTCAGCACCCGGGCAGCGTCTTCCCATGTGGTTTGGACCCCGATTGTAGAAAGATCGACCGTTTGCAGCCCGGCGTAGCCGCAAGGGTTGATGCGCGAGAAGGGTTCGAGGTCCATGTCGACGTTGAGCGCCACCCCGTGGTAGGTGGCGTGGCGGCTTACCTTGATGCCCAGCGCGGCGATCTTGCCGAGGCCGCGGAATGGTTCGGCCGCGGGCCGCGGGCCGGTCAGCGCCGCATGCGAGAACGGGTCGTCGAGCCGCACGTAGATGCCCGGTGCGCCCGCGATGCGGTGCCCGGTCACGCCGAAATGCGCCAGCGTGCGCAGCACGGATTCCTCGATGCGGTAGACGTATTCCTTCACGTAGTAGCCCGCGCGCCGCAGGTCGATCAGCGGATAGGCGACCACCTGGCCCGGGCCATGGAAGGTCACCTGCCCGCCGCGGTCGGTCTGCACCACGGGGATGTCGCCGGGCGCGAGGATGTGGTCCTGCCGGCCCGCGATCCCCTGCGTGAAGACGGGCGCGTGCTCGCAGAGCCAGAGCGCGTCGGGCGTTGCGGGGTGGCGCTCGTGCGTGAACCGGCGCATGGCCTCGTAGGTGGCCGCGTAGTCGGCGCGGCCGAGCCATTGCACCTCGATGGCCACGCCGGCCGCGTCCGCCGCGCGTTCTGCGGTCCCGGCGGTCATCGCGTCAAAGGACGACCTTTACCATCGGATGGCTCGACAGCGCGCGGTACAGGTCGTCGAGCTGCTCGCGGCTGGTGGCGGTCACGGTGATCGTGACGCCCAGGTAGTTGCCGGCCTTGCTGTTGCGCAACTCGACCGTGGTGGCGTCGAAAGCCGGGTCGAAGCGTTCGGCGATCTGGGTCACGGCATGCACGAAGCCGTCGGCCTTGGCGCCCATGACCTTGATCGGGAACTGCGACGGGTACTCGATCAGCGACTCCTTGCGCGGGTCGGGAGCGGCCGTGGTGCCGGTGTCGGTGCTGCTGATGTCGTTCATGCGGTGGTCGCTCCTTGTGTTGGGTGCTGCTGTCGGGCGTTGCGCTGCTTGGCCTCTTGATAGGCTGCATACAAGGCTTGGTAGATGGGGCCGGGGCGGCCATTTCCAATGGGCTGGCCGTCGAGCGTGGAGACCGGCAGCACTTCCTTGGTGGCCGACGACAGCAGCAACTCGTCGGCGGCGAACACCTCGTCGCGCGCGATGCGGCGCAGCGCGAACGGAATGCCGTGCTCGGCGCACAGGCGCTCGAGCAGGCCGTAGCGGATGCCGGTCAGCACCAGGTTGTCCTTGGGCGGCCCCAGCAGGCTGCCGTCCTTCACGATCCAGACGTTGCTCGACGAGGCTTCGCTGAGCCATTCGTCGCGGAACATGACGGTTTCGGCGGCGCCGGCCTCGACGCTGATCTGACGCGCCAGCACCGCGCCCAGGAGGCTGGTGCTCTTGATGTGGGCCTTCTGCCAGCGGAAGTCGGCCGCGCTCACGCAGGCCACGCCCTTGGCGCGCACCGCATCGGCCACGGGCGGCAGCGGATTCACCATCACGAACACCGTGGGGCGAATGCCGCGGGTCATGCCATGTTCGCGCGGCGCCACGCCGCGCGTCACCTGGAAGTACACGGATTGCGGCGCCTCGCCGCCCGGCGCGACCAGCCGCATCACGATGTCGCGCCATTCGGCCAGCGAGAGCGGGTTGGCGATCTGCAGTTCGGCCAGCGAGCGGTCGAGCCGCGCCATGTGTTCTTCGAAGCAGAAGGGCTGGCCGTGGTAGACCGGGACGACTTCGTAGATGCCGTCGCCGAAGATGAAGCCGCGGTCGAGAACGCTGACCTTCGCGTCCTTCAGGGCGGTGTATTCGCCGTCGAGGTAGCAGGTGGTGGAGGGGAGAGCGGCGGTGAGGGGATGCATGCCGGAATTATCGGCCGGTCCCCCTGGCGGCGCTGTGGCCGGGTTGGCTTCCGGGTGGCATGCAGCGACCCTTTTTCAAACGTGAGGCCTGAAGTGGCCGAGGCGCCTGGGTTTCTACTTATAATCAATGGCTTTGTTAAATTCCCGGCTGACAGCGCGAGCGGCATTCCAATGACAACCAACGCTCCCGTCTCCGAGATCGATGCCGAAGTCTCCGACTTCAAGCCACTGACCGCCGAGGAGGCGCAGCGGCTTCGCGAGAAAAATCCCGAATTGTCGCCCTGGTGGGTGATTGGGGCCCAGGTGGCCGTGGGATTGCTTGTGGCTGGAGCGGCATGGATGTGGACGCAGCGCATCGGCGCGGCGGTCTCGGGTTTTTATGGGGCCATGGCGGTGGCGATCCCGGCGGCGTTGTTCGTCCGGGGTGTGCGCAGGGCGGGTGTTGCCGTTGCGCAGTCTGCGGCCATGTTGAGGTTTTTTGTGTGGGAGATGATCAAGATCGGACTGACCGTGGCCTTGCTGGCCGCAGCGCCGTGGCTGATCGAGGGCATCAACTGGCTGGCCTTGGTGGCTGGCGTGGTGGCCGCCATGAAGATGTACTGGGTGGCGCTGTTGGTGCGGCCCGGGTTGTTGAACCGGATTTGACTGTTTAAGAAGAGACGCTGAAAGATGGCCGCCGAAGGAAACGCCCCGACCGCGAGTGAATACATCGTTCACCACCTCCAGCACTGGCAAGTTGACTGGAGCCTCAATCCCGTCGTCCAGAAGGCGATCGTCGACTTCAACGTCATCAACCTCGACTCCGTGCTCTATGCGCTGACCGTGGGCGCGTTGGGTTGCTTCGTGCTGTGGCTCGCCGCGCGCAAGGCCACGCCCGGCGTGCCCGGGCGCTTCCAGGCGGCCGTCGAGATCCTGGTCGAGATGGTCGACAACCAGGCCAAGGCCAACATCCGCAATGCCAAGAGCCGGCAGTTCATCGCGCCATTGGCGCTCACGGTGTTCGTCTGGATCTTCCTGCTGAACGCCATGGACCTGCTGCCGGTCGACCTGCTGCCTTCGCTCTGGGCCAAGGCCTACGAGGCCGCCGGTCACGATCCGCACCATGCCTACATGCGCGTCGTGCCCACGGCCGACCTCTCCACCACGCTCGGCCTGTCGACCTCGGTGCTGCTGCTGTGCCTGTTCTACAGCGTCAAGATCAAGGGTCTGGGCGGCTGGGGCCATGAGCTCATCACGGCGCCATTCGGTGCCCACCCGGTGCTCTGGCCCATCAACCTGCTGATGCAGGTCATCGAATACCTCGCAAAGACCGTCTCGCACGGCATGCGGTTGTTCGGCAACATGTATGCGGGTGAACTCGTTTTCATGCTGATCGCGCTCATGGGTGGCGCGATGGCAGCCTCGTTCTCGGGAGTGATGTTGCCGATCGGGCACGTCGTTGCCGGTACCGTCTGGGCGATCTTCCACATCCTGGTGATCACGCTTCAGGCATTCATTTTCATGATGCTGACCTTGATCTATCTCGGCCAGGCTCATGAAGCGCATTGAGTTCCCCTTTTTCTTTTCGTTTGCTTTCAATCTGTCCTAAGGAGTCATCATGGAAAACGTTCTCGGTCTCGTCGCTCTGGCTTGTGGTTTGATCGTCGGTCTCGGCGCGATCGGTGCTTCCATCGGTATCGCGCTGATGGGCGGCAAGTTCCTCGAGGCATCGGCCCGCCAACCCGAACTCATGAACGACCTGCAGACCAAGATGTTCATCTTGGCCGGTCTGATCGACGCCGCATTCCTGATCGGTGTGGCCATCGCGCTGTTGTTCGCCTTCGCCAACCCGTTCATCGCCGCGCTGCCGAAGTAATTCCGTTCAACGCCACTCCAGAAAGGTGTTGCCGTGAGTATCAACGCGACCCTGTTCGTTCAGGCCATCGTCTTCCTGCTGCTTGTGCTGTTCACGATGAAGTTCGTGTGGCCGCCGATTGCGAAGGCCCTGGACGAACGAGCACAAAAGATCGCTGCGGGCCTGGCGGCCGCCGAGAAGGCCAAGGCCGAACTGGCCTCCGCCAACCAGCGCGTCGAGCAGGAACTGGTGGCGTCTCGCAACGAGACCACCAGCCGCCTGGCCGACGCCGACCGCCGTGCCCAGCAGATCATCGAAGAGGCCAAGAGCCGCGCCACCGAGGAGGCCAACAAGATCGTGGCCGCCGCGCGCGACGAGGCCGAGCAGCAATCCGTGCGTGCGCGTGAGGCGCTGCGCGAGCAGGTGGCCGCACTGGCCGTCAAGGGTGCCGAGCAGATTCTCCGCAAGGAAGTCAATGCCGGCGTTCATGCCGACCTGCTCAACCGCCTGAAGACCGAGCTCTGAGGACGACATGGCCGAACTCGCGACCATCGCCCGTCCCTACGCCGAAGCGCTGTTCAAGGCCTGCGTCGCAGACCTCGACGGCACGGCCGGCTGGCTCGACCCGCTGACGGCCATTGCCGGCAATCCGCAGCTCCTGCAGTTCGCTGCCAATCCGAAGGTGCCGCCCGAGCAGGTGTTCGAGCTGGTCACCGGGATGTTGAAGCAGCCGCTGCCGGAGGCGGGCAAGAACTTTCTGCGCACCGTGATCGACAACGGCCGGCTCGCCACGCTGCCCGAAGTGGCGCTGCAGTTCCGTGTCCTGTGCAATGCGCGCAGCGGGGCTGCCGATGCCGTGGTCTACAGCGCTTTCCCGATCGACGACGCAGCGCTGGCCGAAGTGGGCGCGGCGCTGGAGCGGCGCTTTGGGCGCCAGCTCACGACACGGGTCGAACTCGACCCCTCGCTGATCGGCGGCATCCGCGCCGTGGTCGGCGACGAAGTGCTCGACACTTCGGTCAAGGCGCGCCTCGAACAAATGAAAGCGGCGCTGACCGCCTGAGGGCGGGCGGCAGCCAGTTGGCCCCATTTACAGAAAGAAGGAAAGAGTCATGCAACTCAATCCCGCAGAAATTTCCGAACTGATCAAGAGCCGCATCGAGGGTCTGGGCGTCAGCGCCAACATCCGCAATGAAGGCTCCGTGGTCTCGGTGACCGACGGCATCGTGCGCGTGCACGGCCTGTCCGACGCGATGCAGGGCGAAATGCTCGAGTTCCCCCCGAGCCCCGACGGCACGCCGTCGTTCGGCCTGGCGCTGAACCTCGAGCGCGACTCGGTCGGCGCCGTGATCCTGGGCGAGTACGAGCATATCTCCGAAGGCGACACGGTCAAGTGCACCGGCCGCATCCTGGAAGTGCCCGTCGGCCCCGAACTCATCGGCCGCGTCGTCAACGCGCTGGGCCAGCCGATCGACGGCAAGGGCCCGATCAACGCCAAGATGACCGACGTGATCGAGAAGGTCGCCCCGGGCGTGATCGCCCGCAAGTCGGTCGACCAGCCGCTGCAGACCGGCCTCAAGTCCATCGACTCGATGGTGCCGATCGGCCGTGGCCAGCGCGAGCTGATCATCGGCGACCGCCAGACTGGCAAGACGGCCGTGGCCATCGACGCGATCATTGCCCAGAAGGGCCAGGGCGTGACCTGCATCTACGTCGCCATCGGCCAGAAGGCGTCGTCGATCAAGAACGTGGTGCGTTCGCTCGAGCAGGCCGGTGCCATGGACTACACGATCGTGGTGGCCGCCTCGGCCTCCGAATCGGCGGCCATGCAGTACGTGTCGGCCTATTCGGGCTGCACGATGGGCGAGTACTTCCGCGACCGTGGCCAGGACGCGCTGATCGTCTATGACGACCTGTCGAAGCAGGCCGTGGCCTACCGCCAGGTTTCGCTGCTGCTGCGCCGCCCGCCGGGCCGCGAAGCCTATCCCGGCGACGTGTTCTATCTCCACAGCCGCCTGCTCGAGCGCGCAGCCCGCGTGAACGCCGACTACGTCGAAGCCTTCACCAAGGGTGAAGTCAAGGGCAAGACCGGCTCGCTGACCGCGCTGCCGATCATCGAGACGCAGGCCGGCGACGTGTCCGCGTTCGTGCCGACGAACGTGATCTCGATCACCGACGGCCAGATCTTCCTGGAAACCAGCCTGTTCAACGCAGGCATTCGCCCCGCCATCAACGCCGGTATCTCGGTGTCGCGCGTGGGTTCGGCGGCACAGACCAAGATCATCAAGAGCCTGTCGGGCGGCATTCGTACCGACCTCGCGCAGTACCGCGAGCTGGCTGCGTTCGCGCAGTTCGCTTCCGACCTGGACGAAGCCACCCGCAAGCAGCTCGACCGCGGTGCCCGCGTGACCGAACTGCTCAAGCAGGCCCAGTACAGCCCGCTGCCGATCTCGCTGATGGGCGCGACGCTGTTCGCCGTGAACAAGGGTTTCATGGACGACCTGGACATCAAGAAGGTTCTGCCCTTCGAGCATGGCCTGCACCAGTTCCTGAAGACCAGCCACGCGGCCCTGCTCGACAAGATCGAGCAAGCCAAGGCACTCGACAAGGATGCCGAGGCCGAACTGACGAGCGCGATCACCGCGTTCAAGAAGTCGTTCGCCTGATGAAGAACTGGCTCACCCCCGAAGCGGCCTTCGGCCGTTTCCCCCTCGAGGGGGCGCAGCCAATGGCCCGGCAAAGCCGGTTCCACGGCTGCCCCGCGAAGACGCTCAGGAGCTAAAAAGATGGCTGCAGGTAAAGAGATTCGCGGCAAGATCAAATCGGTGGAAAACACCAAGAAGATCACCAAGGCCATGGAAATGGTCTCGGTCTCCAAGATGCGCAAGGCGCAGGAGCGCATGCGCGCGGCACGCCCCTACAGCGAGAAGATCCGCAACATCGCGGCCAACCTGGGCCAGGCGAATCCCGAGTACGTTCACACGTTCATGAAGACGAACGAGGCCAAGGCCATCGGCTTCATCATCGTGACGAGCGACAAGGGCCTGTGCGGCGGGCTGAACACCAACCTGTTGCGCGCCGTGACGACCAAGTTGCGCGAGGCGCAGGCCGCGGGCGTTGCGATCGAGACGGTGGCCATCGGCGGCAAGGGCCTGGGCTTCCTGAACCGCGTCGGCGCACGCGTGGTGGCGAACGTCACCCATCTGGGCGACACGCCGCACCTCGACAAGCTCATCGGGCCGGTCAAGACCCTGCTCGACGCGTACGCCGAGGGCAAGCTGTCGGCCGTGTACCTGTGCTACACGAAGTTCATCAACACCATCAAGCAGGAGCCGGTGGTCGAACACCTGCTGCCGCTGGCGGCGGACTCGCTCCAGGTGCAGGAAGGCCATCACTCGTGGGACTACATCTACGAGCCCGATCCCGAGAGCGTCATCGACGAACTGCTGGTGCGCTACGTGGAGTCGCTGGTCTACCAGGCCGTGGCCGAGAACATGGCTTCCGAGCACTCTGCGCGCATGGTGGCCATGAAGGCTGCGACCGACAACGCAGGCAACGTGATCAGCGAACTCAAGCTGGTCTACAACAAGACCCGCCAGGCCGGCATCACGAAGGAGCTTTCCGAGATCGTGTCCGGCGCGGCTGCCGCGGCCGGGGTCTGATCGCATCGATCTGAAATCAAGGGTGCCGGCCTGGCCGGCATTCTTGCAAAAGCGGCCCGCAATGGCACAAGGACGCTTCTGCAAGAACCTGTCGCAACATTATTGAGATCCAGAAGGAATCGCCATGGCTGAAGGAAAAATTGTCCAATGTATCGGCGCCGTGGTCGACGTGGAGTTCCCGCGTGACCAGATGCCCAAGGTGTACGACGCCTTGAAGCTCGAGGGCAGCGCGCTGACCCTTGAAGTGCAGCAGCAGCTCGGCGACGGCGTGGTGCGCACCATTGCGCTCGGCTCGTCCGACGGCCTGCGCCGCGGCCTCATGGTCAAGAACACCGGCGCGCCCATCACCGTGCCGGTCGGCAAGGCCACGCTCGGCCGCATCATGGACGTGCTGGGCTCGCCCATCGACGAGCGCGGCCCGGTCGGCCAGGAACTCACCGCCTCGATCCACCGCAAGGCGCCCGCGTACGACGAACTCTCGCCTTCGCAAGACCTGCTGGAAACCGGCATCAAGGTGATCGACCTCGTGTGTCCGTTCGCCAAGGGCGGCAAGGTGGGCCTGTTCGGCGGCGCCGGCGTGGGCAAGACCGTGAACATGATGGAACTCATCAACAACATCGCCAAGGCACACTCGGGCCTGTCGGTGTTCGCCGGTGTGGGTGAACGTACCCGCGAGGGCAACGACTTCTATCACGAGATGGCCGACTCCGGCGTCGTGAACCTCGAGAAGCTCGAGGAGTCGAAAGTGGCCATGGTCTACGGCCAGATGAACGAGCCCCCGGGCAACCGCCTGCGCGTGGCGCTGACCGGCCTGACGATCGCCGAGTCGTTCCGCGACGAAGGCCGCGACGTGCTGTTCTTCGTGGACAACATCTACCGCTACACGCTGGCCGGTACCGAAGTGTCGGCACTGCTGGGCCGCATGCCTTCGGCCGTGGGCTACCAGCCGACGCTGGCCGAGGAAATGGGCCGCCTGCAGGAGCGGATCACCTCGACCAAGGTCGGCTCGATCACCTCGATCCAGGCCGTGTACGTGCCGGCCGACGACTTGACCGACCCGTCGCCCGCCACCACCTTCGCCCACCTGGACTCCACCGTGGTGCTGTCGCGCGACATCGCCTCGCTCGGTATCTACCCCGCTGTGGACCCGCTCGATTCGACCTCGCGCCAGCTCGACCCGAACGTGGTCGGCGAAGAGCACTACAACGTGGCCCGCGCCGTGCAAGGCACGCTGCAGCGCTACAAGGAACTGCGCGACATCATCGCGATTCTCGGCATGGACGAGCTTGCGCCCGACGACAAGCTGGCCGTGGCCCGTGCCCGCAAGATCCAGCGTTTCCTGTCGCAGCCGTTCCACGTGGCCGAAGTGTTCACGGGCTCGCCCGGCAAGTACGTGCCGCTGTCGGAAACCATCCGTGGCTTCAAGATGATCGTGAACGGCGAAGCCGACCACCTGCCGGAACAAGCGTTCTACATGGTCGGCACGATCGACGAGGCTTTCGAGAAGGCCAAGAAAGTCGCCTAAGGCGACGCAGGAACGCACATGGCAAACACCATTCACGTCGACGTGGTCAGCGCGGAAGAGTCGATCTTCTCGGGCGAGGCCACGTTCGTCGCGCTGCCCGGTGAAGCCGGCGAGCTCGGCATCTACCCGCGCCACACCCCGCTGATCACGCGCATCCGCCCCGGTGCGGTGCGCATCGAGACGGCCGACGGCGGCGAGGAATTCGTCTTCGTGGCTGGCGGCATCCTCGAAGTGCAGCCCGGCACGGTTACCGTGCTGTCCGACACCGCAATCCGCGGCAAGGACCTCGACGACGAGAAGGCCAACCAGGCCCGTGCTGCCGCCGAGGAAGCGCTCAAGAATGCCAAGAGCGACATCGACATCGCGATGGCGCAATCCGAGCTGGCGGTCATGGCCGCCCAGATCGCGGCACTGCGCAAGTACCGCCAGAAGAAGTAAGCCGGTCACCGGCTCGAACATGAAAAGCCGCCTCCGGGCGGCTTTTTTGCGTCTGGCCTCATGGGGCCCGGATCGAAACCAGCTTTGGCCTGAAATAGATCGAAGTTAAGCCTTGTCTGGCTGAAGCGCCGCGCCTAGTATTCGCCGCCAGACGACAAGAGAACACCGGAGACATCACGCGTGGCACGCTGGAGTGGCATTACCGCCGATGAAATGCGGCTGCTGGAAACGACCTTCTGGTCGGCCGGCGGCTCGCGCCATGCCATGGCCGAGCAGCTCGGCTTCTCCAAGAGCAAGGCCAACGCGCTGATCGCGGGCCTCGTCGACCAGGGCCTGCTCGCCGAAGCGGGCCTGCAGCGCTCGTCGGGTGGGCGGCGTGCCGAGAACCTGCAACTGCATGCCGGGCTCGGCGTGCTGGTCGGCATCGACATCGGCGCCACCAGCCTCGACGTGGCCGTGCTGCGGCCCGACCTCACGGTGCTTGCGCAGCACGAAGAGCCCGCCGACGTGCGCGAGGGTCCGGCCGTGGTGCTGGCGCGCGTGCGCACGCTGATGCGCGAACTGCTCGCCCGCTGCGACGCGGGCGCCAAGGACGTGCTGGGCATCGGCATCGGCGTGCCCGGCCCCGTCAACTTCGACATCGGCCAGCTCGTGAACCCGCCGCTCATGCCGGCTTGGGACAGTTTCTCGATCCGCGACTACCTGCGCGAAGATTATGCGGCGCCCGTCTTCGTCGACAACGACGTGAACCTGATGGCCCTCGGCGAACTCTGGCAGCGCAAGCGCTCGCTCAGCAACTTCCTCGTGATCAAGATCGGCACCGGCATCGGCTGCGGCATCGTCTGCCATGGCGAGGTGTACCGCGGCGCGGCCGGGTCGGCCGGCGACGTGGGCCACATCTGCGTCGACCAGGAAGGGCCGCGCTGCCATTGCGGCAACCTCGGCTGCGTCGAGGCGATGGCCGCCGGCCCCGCGATCACGCGCATGGCGGTGCAAGCGGCCGAAGCCGGCGAAAGCGACATGCTCGCCGCATGCCTGCGCGAACGCGGCCGCATCGACGCGGTCGACGTCGGTCAGGCCAGCCGCGCCGGCGACACCGCGGCCAACGGCATCATCCAGCGTGCCGGCAACCTGATCGGCCAGATGCTCGCTTCCGTCGTCAATTTCTTCAATCCGTCGCATGTGTTCATCGGCGGCGGCATCACGCGGATCGGGCCGCTGTTTCTCGCGGCCGTGCGGCAGAGCGTGTACCAGCGCTCGCTCGCGCTGTCGACGCGGCACCTGGAGATCCAGTACACGCCGCTCGGCACGCAGGGCGGGCTGATCGGCGCCGGTGTGCTCGCCATGCACGAGACGCTCAAGGTCCGGGGGGTGGCGCCATGACCGCTGCGGGTGCGACGAACGGCAGCGTCGCCGTCGAGTTCGATGGCGTGGTGAAGGCCTTTGGCCCGGTGCAGGTGCTGCACGGCGTGAGCTTTGCGCTCCAGCCGGGCAAGGTCTACGGCCTGCTCGGCGAGAACGGCGCGGGCAAGTCCACGCTGATGAAGATCCTCTCGGGCTACGAAAGCCTGAGCGGCGGCACGTTGCGGGTCAACGGCGAGGCGCGCAGCTTTACAGGCTCGCGCGATGCCGAAGCGCTCGGCATCGTGCTGATCCATCAGGAGTTCAACCTCGCCGAAGACCTCAGCGTGGCGCAGAACATCTTCCTCGGCCACGAAAGGAAGAAGGGGCTTTTCCTCGACGACGCGGGCATGGAGCGCGAGGCCGCCGCCGCGCTCGCGGCCGTCGGCCTGGCCATCGATCCGCGCACCAAGGTGCGCCGGCTCATCGTGGCCGAGAAGCAGCTCGTCGAGATCGCCAAGGCCATCGCGCGGCGCGCGCGGCTCCTGATCATGGACGAGCCGACCGCCACGCTGACGCCCGGCGAGACCGAGCGCCTCTTCAAGCTCATTGCGCAGCTGCGCGCCGACGGCGTGACCATCGTCTACATCTCGCACAAGCTCGACGAGGTGGAGCGCGTGACCGACGAGGTGATCGTGATGCGCGACGGCCGCTTCGTGGCGCAGGCGGCCACGGCCGAGGTCTCGCGCCAGAAGATGGCCAACCTCATGGTGGGCCGGGAGCTCGCCGACCTGTACCCGCCGCGCGACCCGGTGCACACGCACAGCGCGCCGGCGATGCGCGTGCGCGGCTTCAGCGTGCCCGGCTGGGCACAGGACATCGGCTTCGAGGTGCGCGCCGGCGAGATCCTCGGCTTCGCGGGCCTGGTCGGCGCCGGCCGCACCGAGCTGTTCGAGGGGTTGCTCGGCCTGCGGCCCGCGAGCGGCGAGGTCGAGATGCTCGGCCGCCCGGTGCCCCACGGCAGGGGCTGGCGCAATCCGCGCGATGCGGCGAAGCACGGCCTTACCTACCTGAGCGAAGACCGCAAGGGCAAAGGCCTGCACGTGGATTTCGGCCTGCGCCAGAACCTCACGCTGATGGCGCTGGAGCGCTACGCGACGCCATGGCTCAAGCCCGACGCCGAGCGCGGCGCGCTCGCCGAGGCCGTGAAGGACTACGGCATCCGTACCGGCTCGCTCGACGTGCGCGCCTCGTCGCTTTCGGGCGGCAACCAGCAGAAACTCGCGCTCGCCAAGGTGCTGCAGCCGAAGCCGAAGGTGGTGGTGCTCGACGAGCCCACGCGCGGCGTCGACGTGGGCGCCAAGCGCGACATCTATTTCCTGATCCAGCGATTGGCCCGTGAAGGGCTCGCGGTGATCGTCGTCTCGTCGGAGCTGATGGAGCTGATCGGCCTGTGCCACCGCGTTGCGGTGATGCGCGCAGGCCGACTGGTCGCCACGCTCGACGCGGGCCAACTGACAGAAGAGGAGCTCATCGCTCATGCCACCGGAACAGCAGACACCTCCGCCGCAGCCTGAAGGCGGGCAGCACCGCGGCCAGGGCCGGACGCGCTGGACCGAGCACCTGCACGGGCTCGGTCCGGTCATCGGGCTCGCGCTGCTGTGCATCGCCGGCACGCTGCTCAACAGCGACTTCGCCACCGTCGACAACGCGATGAACGTGCTCACGCGCACGGCCTTCATCGGCATCATCGCGGTGGGCATGTGCTTCGTGATCATCTCGGGCGGCATCGACCTGTCGGTGGGTTCGATGGCCGCGCTCATCGCGGGCAGCGTGATCATGTTCATCAACTGGGCCGGTCCGGCCTCGGGCTCGCCGCTGATGGCGGTGGTGATGGGCGCGGTGCTCGCAGTGGTGCTCGGTGCGCTGTTCGGGCTGGCGCACGGGCTGCTCATCACCAAGGGGCGCATCGAACCCTTCATCGTGACGTTGGGCACGCTGGGCATCTTTCGCGCCTACCTCACATTTTTTGCGGATGGCGGCGCGCTCACGCTCGACAACGACCTGTCCGACCTCTACGCGCCGGTGTACTACGCAAGCCTTGCGGGCGTGCCGGTGCCCGTGTGGGTGTTCGTGGCCGTGGCGATCGTCGGCGGCGTGATCCTCAACCGCACGGCCTACGGACGCTACGTGCAGGCCATCGGCTCGAACGAACAGGTTGCGCGTTATGCCGCCGTCGACGTTGACCGCGTGAAGATCATGACCTACATGCTGCTCGGCGTGTGCGTGGGCATCGCCACATTGCTCTATGTGCCGCGCCTCGGTTCGGCGTCGCCCACCACGGGCCTGCTCTGGGAGCTCGAGGCGATCGCCGCGGTGATCGTCGGCGGCACCGCGCTCAAGGGCGGCGCGGGCAGCATCACGGGCACTGTCGTGGGCGCCATCCTGCTCTCGGTCATCAGCAACATCCTGAACCTCACCAGCATCATCAGCGTGTACCTCAACGCCGCGGTGCAGGGCTTCGTGATCATCATCGTCGCGTTCCTGCAGCGCGGACGCCGCTAGTTCTCGTGAGTTCGTTCCTTTCCCGTTCCATTCCACCCACCAAGAGGAGACATCCAGCATGACGACTTTCACCCGACGCCTCGCACTCACGGCAGTTGCCGCTACGGCGTTCGCCAGCCTGCCCGCACTCGCCGCCGAGAAGGTCAACCTCGGCGTTTCGATCCCCGCAGCCACGCACAGCTTCATGGGCGGCATCAACTACTGGGCCAACCAGGCGAAGAAGGACCTCGAGAAGCAGCACAAGGACCTGAAGATCACGATCAAGACCGCGGCCAACGCGCCCGAGCAGGCCAACCAGTTGCAAGATCTCTCGACCGTCACCAAGATCAACGCGCTGGTGGTGTTTCCGTTCGAATCGGCCGCGCTGACCAAGCCAGTGGCGCAGGTCAAGGCCAAGGGCGCCTACGTGACCGTGGTCGACCGCGGCCTGACCGACACGAGCGCGCAGGACGCCTACGTGGCCGGCGACAACACCGCCTTTGGCCGCATTCCGGCCGAGTACATCGCCAAGCAACTCGGCGGCAAGGGCAACGTGGTCGCGCTGCGCGGCATTGCCACCACGCTCGACAACGAGCGCATGGACGCCTTCAACGCAGTGCTCAAGAACCATCCGGACATCAAGCTGCTCGACGCCAAGTACGCCAACTGGAACCGCGACGACGCCTTCAAGGTCACGCAGGACTACCTCACGCGCTTCAAGCAGATCGACGCCATCTGGGCCGCCGACGACGACATGGCCGTGGGCGTGCTCAAGGCCATCGAGCAGGCCAAGCGCGACGACATCAAGATCGTGTTCGGCGGCGCGGGCGCCAAGGGCATGGTCAAGACCATCATGGACGGCAAGGACAAGCGCATCGGCGCCGACGTGAGCTACTCGCCCAAGTTCATCTACGACGCGATCAAGCTCACGGCTGAAGCGCGGCTGAAGGGCGAGAAGCTGCCCGCGACGACGATCATTCCCTCGGTGCTGATCACCAAGGAGAACGCGAAGGACTTCTACCACCCGAACTCGCCGTTCTGAATGCCATCGGCCCGATGGCCGATCGCTTCACTCCCTCTCCCTCCGGGAGAGGGTCGGGGTGAGGGCGGCAGCGATGGCAAACGCCGTGCGCGCGCCAGCGCCGATGCCCTCACCCTAACCCTCTCCCAGAGGGAGAGGGAACAACGACCAAGCCAGCAAGATCGAGAAGATTGATGAGCGACACACCCCTTCGCAAGCTCCGCGCTGCCATGGTCGGCGGCGGCCGCGACGCCTTCATCGGCGCAGTGCACCGCAAGGCCATGGCGCTCGACGGCCAGATCACGCTCGTCGCGGGCGCGCTGTCGTCGAGCCCCGAGAAGGCGCGCGCGTCGGGTGCCGACCTCGGCCTTGCCGACGACCGCAACCACGGCGACTGGCAGGCGCTTCTAGCCGACGAGCTGGCGCGGCCCCCGGACGAGCGCATCGATTTCGTCTCGATCGTCACGCCGAACCACGTGCACTTTCCAGTGGCGCAGGCCTTCGTCGAGGCCGGCTTCCACGTGGTGTGCGACAAGCCGCTCGTGCACACGCGCGCGCAGGCCGATGCGCTGGTGGCGAGCGTGGCGAAGCAGGGCACGGTCTTCGGCGTGACCTACAACTACACCGGCTACCCGATGGTGCGCCAGGCGCGCGAGATGGTGCGCTCAGGCCAACTCGGTGAGATCCGCAAGATCGTCGTCGAATACAACCAGGGTTGGCTCGCGAGCCAGCTCGAAGGCAGCGGCAACAAGCAGGCCGACTGGCGCACCGACCCCGCGAAGAGCGGCGCCGCGGGCGCCATCGGGGACATCGGCTCGCATGCCGAGAACCTCGTCTCAAGCGTCACCGGCCTCGAGATCGAGAGCCTCTGCGCCGACCTCGGTGCGCTGGTGCCGGGCCGCATGCTCGACGACGACGGCAGCCTGTTGCTGCGCTTCCGGGGCGGCGCGCGCGGCGTGCTGATCGCCTCGCAGATCAACACCGGCCTCGAGAACGACCTGCGCCTGCGCATCTCGGGCACGCTCGGCACGCTCGCCTGGCGGCAGGAGCAGCCGAGCCAGCTCGTGCACCTGCCGCACGACGGGCCAAAGCGCATCCTCACGCGCGGCGCGCCCTGGCTCTGCGAATCGGCGCAGCGCGCGAGCCGGCTGCCGGCCGGCCATCCCGAAGGCTTCATCGAGGCCTTCGCCAACATCTATGCCGGCGTGGCGGCCGACATCCGCGCGCGCCTCGCCGGCCAGCCGTTCGATGCCCTGGCGGCCGACTATCCGCGCGTGGAAGACGGCGCGCGCGGCGTGCGCTTCATCGAGCGCACGGTCGCCTCGGCGGCCAGCGACGCGAAGTGGACCGCCTGGTAACCCCAGCCGCCGACGCCAAGTAGGCGCCGACCCACACCGCATCGCGGCCGAGCTTCGGCGGCAAGACAGCCCTGCGGCGCCTACGATGGCGTGCCATGCCCGCTGAAGATCTCGTCGTCGCCCGGCCCGAGGGGCTGTATTGCCCGCCCGGCGATTTCTACATCGACCCCTGGCGGCCGGTGGCACGCGCCGTCATCACGCATGCGCATTCGGACCATGCGCGCATCGGCCATGTGCACTACCTGGCCCACGCCGACAGCGCCGGCACGCTGCGCACGCGGCTCGGCGCCGACATCGCGCTGCAGACGCTGCCGTATGGCGAGGCCATCGTGCACCACGGGGTGCGCGTGTCGCTGCATCCCGCGGGCCATGTGCTGGGGTCGGCGCAGGTGCGGCTCGAACACGGCGGGCGCGTGTGGGTGGCGTCGGGCGACTACAAGACCGAGCCCGACGGCACCTGCGCGCCCTTCGAGCCGGTGCCTTGCGACACCTTCATCACCGAATCGACCTTCGGCCTGCCGATCTACCGCTGGCCCGCGCAGGCCGCGCTCTTTGCCGAGATCGACGCCTGGTGGCGCGCCAACGCCGAGGCCGGACGCGCATCGGTGCTCTTCTGCTATGCCTTCGGCAAGGCGCAGCGCATCCTGCACGGCGTGGACGCGTCGATCGGGCCGATCGTGGTGCATGGCGCCGTCGAGCCGCTCAACGCGGTGTACCGCGCGGCGGGCGTGGCCTTGGCCGCGACGCTGCGCGTCACCGATCCGGGCGTGGATGCGGTCTTGCTGAAGCGTGCGCTCGTGCTGGCGCCGCCCTCGGCACAGGGCACGCCGTGGATGAAGCGCTTCGGCCAGCACGCCGATGCGTTCGCGAGCGGCTGGATGCAGCTGCGCGGCACGCGGCGGCGGCGCGGCGTGGACCGCGGCTTCGTGATGTCCGACCATGCCGACTGGCCCGGCTTGCAGCAGGCCATCGCGGGCACCGGTGCCGAGCGCGTGTTCGTCACGCACGGCAGCGTGCAGGTGATGGTGCGCTGGCTGCGCGAGAACGGGCTCGATGCGCAGGGCTTCAAGACGGAGTATGGCGACGAGGACGATCAGGACGTATCCGCCGCCGCCGGCCCCCATCCCGACCTTCCCCCGGAGGGGGAAGGAGCAAAGCCATGAAGGACTTCGCCGCGCTCTACCGCGAGCTCGACGCGAGCACCTCGAACCTCGCGAAGCAGGCCGCGCTGCAGCGCTACCTGCGCGAAGCGGATCCCGCCGATGCGGCATGGGCCGTGTATTTCCTCGCGGGCGGCAAGCCGCGCCAGCTGGTGCCGACCAAGCTGCTGCGGCTGCTCGCGCGCGAGGCGGCGGGCCTGCCCGAGTGGCTGTTCGACGAAAGCTACGACGCCGTCGGCGACCTGGCCGAAACCATCGCGTTGCTGCTGCCGCTGCCCACCGAGGCGCACGACCTCGGCCTGGCAGCGTGGGTGGAGGACCACCTGCTGCCGCTGCGTGAGGCCGGCAAGTCGGCGCCCGACGCGCTGCCTTCGCGGCTGCGCGCGCAGTGGGCCCGGCTCGCGGCCGAGGAGAGGTTGGTGTACTTCAAGCTCATCACCGGCGCCTTCCGCGTCGGCGTCTCGAAGCTGCAGGTCACGCAGGCGCTCGCGGCCGTGGGCGGCATCGATCCCAAGCGCGTGGCGCAGCGGCTCATGGGCTACACCCACATCGGCGGCCGTCCGCGCGCGGCGGACTATCGCGCGCTGATCGCGCCCGAGTCCGATGCCGAGCAGGTGCTGAAGACCAGCGGCCAGCCCTATCCGTTTTTTCTCGCGCATCCTTTCAATCTGCCGCTCGACCAGTTCGACGCCACGCTCGGCCCGCCTTCGGACTGGATCGTCGAGTGGAAGTGGGACGGCATCCGCGCGCAGCTCGTCAAGCGCGCGGGCGAGGTCTGGCTGTGGTCGCGCGGCGAAGAACTCGTGACCGAGCGCTTTCCCGAATTGGCCGTGCTGGGCGAGGCGCTGCCCGACGGCACGGTGCTCGACGGCGAGATCGCCGTCTGGCGCGACGGTCGCGTGCAGCCCTTTGCCGAGCTGCAGAAGCGCATCGGGCGCAAGACCCTCGGCGCCAAGCTGCTGCGCGAGGTTCCGGTGGTGCTGCTGGCCTACGACATCCTCGAATGGGAAGGGCGCGACCTGCGCGCGCTGCCGCAATCCGAGCGCCGCGCGCGGCTCGACGAGCTCGTCGCGCAGCTGCAGCATCCTTCGCTGTTGCCGAGCCCCGTGCTCGACGGCGCCGACTGGCAAGACCTGGCGCGCCAGCGCGAGGCGGCGCGCAGCATGGGCGTGGAAGGCATGATGCTCAAGCGCCGCCATGCGCAGTACGGCGTTGGCCGCACCAAGGACGTGGGCGTCTGGTGGAAGTGGAAGATCGATCCGCTCAGCGTCGACGCGGTGCTGATCTATGCGCAGCGCGGCCACGGCCGGCGTGCGAGCCTCTACAGCGACTACACCTTCGCGGTGTGGGACGGCCCGCCCGGGCAGGAGGGGCGCAAGCTCGTGCCCTTCGCCAAGGCCTACTCGGGCCTCACCGACGCCGAGATGGGGCGTGTGGACGCGATCATCCGCAAGACCACGGTCGAAAGCTTCGGCCCGGTGAAGAGCGTGGCGCCCACGCTGGTGTTCGAGCTCGGCTTCGAGGGCATCGCGCGCAGCACGCGCCACAAGAGCGGCATCGCGGTGCGCTTTCCGCGCATGCTGCGCTGGCGCGAGGACAAGCCGGTGGAAGAGGCCGACACGCTGCAGACGCTGGCGGCGCTGCTGCCGGTATGAACGCTGCATCGGACCCCGACTCTCTCCCTCCCCCTTTGGGGGAGGGCAGGGGTGGGGGCAGGCGGCGCATCCGGCGTCAGCCGTCGCTCGAAGGCCGCGAGCCCCCATCCCAACCTTCCCCCAAAGGGGGAAGGAGCAAGAACGTCAAGGCCGCGCTCGACACATGGTTCGCAGGCCGCGGCTGGAAGCCGTTCAAGTTCCAGCGCGAGGTGTGGAAGGCCATCGTCGAAGGAAGGTCCGGCCTGCTGCACGCCACCACGGGCGCGGGCAAGACCTACGCCGTGTGGCTCGGCGCACTGCAGGCGTTCTCGACGGCGCCCGCACTACCGTCGCGCAGCGGCAAGACCATCGCCCCGCCGCTGACGGTGCTGTGGATCACGCCGATGCGCGCGCTCGCCGCTGACACGCTGCGCGCGCTGCAGCAGCCGCTCGAGGCGCTCGGCGCCGAGGCGCACCACCGCTGGAGCGCCGGTGCGCGCAGCGGCGACACCTCGTCGGCCGAGCGCAGCGCGCAGAACGAGCGCCTGCCCACGGCGCTCGTCACCACGCCCGAGAGCCTGTCGCTGCTGCTCGCACGCGCCGACGCCAGCGAGGTGCTGGGCCATGTGCGCATGGTGGTGGTCGACGAATGGCACGAGCTGCTCGGCAACAAGCGCGGCGTGCAGGTGCAGCTCGCGCTCGCGCGGCTTCGGCGCTGGAATGCCGGGCTCTCGGTCTGGGGCATGTCGGCCACGCTCGGCAACCTGCAGGAAGCCATGCATGCCCTGCTGGGTGGCGCGAAGAGCGAAGAGGGCGTGCTCGTGCAAGGCGCGGTGCCCAAGAAGCTCGTCGTCGATTCGCTGCTGCCGGGCCGCGCCGAGCGCTTCCCGTGGGGCGGCCACCTGGGCCTCACGATGCTGCCGCAGGTGCTCGACGAGATCGCCACGAGCAGCACCACGCTGGTGTTCACCAACACGCGTTCGCAGGCCGAGATCTGGTATCAGGCCATGCTCGAGGCGCGGCCGGAATGGGCCGGCACCATCGCGCTGCACCATGGCTCGCTCGACCGCGCGGTGCGCGAATGGGTCGAGCTCGGGCTCAAGAGCGGCGAACTCAAGGCCGTGGTCTGCACCTCGAGCCTCGACCTCGGCGTGGACTTTCTGCCGGTCGAGCGCGTGCTGCAGATCGGCTCGCCCAAGGGCGTGGCGCGGCTGCTGCAGCGCGCGGGCCGCTCGGGCCACGCGCCGGGACGCCCGTCGCGGATCACGCTGGTGCCCACGCACAGCATCGAGATGGTCGAAGGCGCCGCAGCGCGCGCGGCCATTGCCGCCGGCCACATCGAGGCGCGCCAGACGCCGCAGCAGCCGCTCGACGTGCTGGTGCAACACCTGGTCACGGTGGCGCTCGGCGGCGGCTTCCGCCCCGACGATCTCTACGACGAGGTGCGCGGCACGGCGGCCTATGCCGGGCTCTCGCGCGAGAGCTGGTCCTGGTGCCTCGACTTCGTGTCGCAGGGCGGGCCTTCGCTCGCGGCCTACCCCGACTACCGGCGTGCCATTCCCGATGCCGAGGGTGTGTGGCGCGTGCCCGACACGCGGCTCGCGCGGCGCCACCGCATGAACATCGGCACCATCGTGAGCGATGCGAGCATGGCGGTGCAGTACCTCGGTGGCGGCCGCATCGGCAGCGTCGAGGAGAGTTTTGTCGCGCGCATGAAGCCGGGCGACTGCTTCCTCTTCGGCGGGCGGCTGCTCGAACTCGTGCGCATCCACGACATGACGGCCTGGGTGCGGCGCGCCACCGGCAGGCGCGCCGCGGTGCCGCGCTGGAACGGCGGGCGCATGCCGCTCTCGTCGACGCTGGCCGACGCCGTGGTGCAGCAGCTCGCACTGGCCGGCGAGGGACGCTACGGCTCGCCCGAGCTGCAATGCGTGCGGCCGCTGCTCGACATCCAGCAGCAATGGTCGGCACTGCCGACCCCGCAGACCCTGCTCGCCGAGACGCTCACCACGCGCGAAGGCTCGCACCTGTTCCTCTACCCCTTCGCGGGGCGGCAGGTGCACATGGGGCTCGCGAGCCTGCTCGCATGGCGCGTCGCGCAGCACGAGGCCCGCACCTTCTCGATCGCGGTGAACGACTACGGCTTCGAATTGCTGAGCGCGGTGCCGGTCGACTGGCCCGCGTTGCTGCCGCAGGTGCTGGCATTGCCGCAGGGCGACGATGCGCACGCCGAACTGCTGCACGAGGTGCTGGCCTCGCTCAATGCGGGCGAACTCGCGCAGCGCCGTTTCCGGGAGATCGCGCGCGTCTCCGGCCTGGTGTTCCAGGGCTACCCGGGCGAGAAGCGCAGCAGCCGGCAGCTCCAGGCCTCGTCATCGCTCTTCTGGGAGGTGTTCCGCAAGTACGACCCGGCCAACCGGCTGCTGCTGCAGGCCGAGCAGGAACTGCTCGCGCAGGAGCTCGAGATCGGACGCCTCGGCGCGAGCCTCGCGCGCATGGCGGGCCAGCGGCTGGTGCTCCAGCCGCTCGAGCGGCCGACGCCATTTGCATTCCCGCTCATGGTCGAGCTGTTCCGCGAGAAGCTCTCGAACGAGAACGTGGCCGACCGCATCGCGCGCATGGTCGAGCAGCTCGAGAAAGCCGCGGGCGGGGTGGTCACGGCCGGCGGCGTGGAGCGCGTGAAGGGCACGCTCGCCTTCGGGCAGGAAGGCCCGGGCAAAGCGCCGGCGGCGCCGCGCCGCGCGCGCAGGCCGCCGTCACAGCGCTCCCGGCCCTTGCCGCCGCTGTGAGCAACCTTGCCGCGTCAGCCGGCGCCGTGCGTCTTCACCCAGCGCACGATGTCCGCTGCGCCCATGGCCCCAGCCTGCCGCGCCACCTCGCGGCCGCCGCGAAACAGCGCGAGCGTCGGGATGCTGCGGATGTTGAAGCGCGTGCCCAGCGCCGGCACCGCCTCGGTGTCGACCTTGGCGAGCCGCACCTGCGGCTCGAGCTGCGCCGCCGCCTGCTCGTAGGCCGGCGCCATCTGCCGGCAGGGGCCGCACCAGGGCGCCCAGAAGTCGACCAGCACCGGGATCTCGCTGCGCGCGATGTGCCGGTCGAAGGTTCTCTCGTCGGGCAGGGCCGTCGAATGGCCCGCGAACAGCGGCCGATGGCAGCTGCCGCAGTCAGGGGCACTGCCCAACTGGTCCGCGCGCACGCGGTTGGTGGTGTGGCAGTGTGGGCAGACGATGTGCAGGGGTTGCGATCCGGTCATACCGACGAACTGGGGTCCGCCGGGCGAAAATGCAAGCCGTGAGTTCCCCGCATGCCCCCGCCGCCGCGCTCGCCGTCGAATGGGCGGGCGCGTCGTTGCACCTGCTGCCCGAGCGCGCCGTCTGGTGGCCGGACGCGCGCGTGCTGTTCGTGGCCGACCTGCACCTCGGCAAGGCCGCGACCTACCGCGCCCTCGGCCAGCCCGTGCCCGGCGGCACCACGCGGCAGAACCTGGCCCGGCTCGACGCGCTGATCGCGCGCCTCGCGCCGCAGCGCATCGTGTTTTTGGGCGACTTCCTGCACGCGGCGCAGGCGCGCACGCGCGAGGTGCTCGCGGCGCTGGCCGACTGGCGCGCGATGCATGCGCAGGTCGGCATGACGCTGGTGCGCGGCAACCACGACAGCCGCGCTGGCGATCCGCCCGCGGCCCTCGCCATCGACGTGGTCGACGAGCCCTGGCTGCTCGGCCCGTTCGCCTGTTGCCACCATCCGCAGCCGCATGCGGGCCATTTCGTGCTGGCAGGCCACCTGCACCCGGTGTGCCGGCTCTACGGGCCGGGGCGCGACAGCGTGCGACTGCCGTGTTTCGTGAGCGAGGCGGGCCAGGCGGTGCTGCCGGCCTTCGGCGAGTTCACGGGCGGCTGGCTGGTGGAGCGGGCGCCGGGGCGGCGCTTCCATGCGGTGGGTGGCGACGCGGTGTGGGCGCTGCCGGGCGAGGGCTAACGAATCCGGCTCCTTCCCCCGGCGGGGGAGGGAGAAAGACAAAAATCAGAGCACCACGGGTTCGTCCGGCAGTTCGTTGCTGTCGGGCTGGTCGTCGGCCAGCGGAAAGTGCGCCACCAGCAGCGCCGAGACCTCGCCCAGCGCCTGCGTGAGCCCGTCCTCGAAGCGGCCTTCGCGGAAGGCCGCGCCCATGCGCCGGGCCATGGCGGCCCATTCGGCCGCATCGACCTGCGCGCTGATGCCGCGGTCGGCCACGATCTCGATCGCGTGCTCGGCCAGCAGCAGATAGATCAGCACGCCGTTGTTGTTCGCGGTGTCCCACACGCGCAGCTTGCCGAACAGCGTCACGGCGCGTTCGCGCGGCGCGGCGTGGCGCCGCAGGTACGACCAGGGCAGTCCCGCCTCGATGCAGATGCGGATCTCGCCGCTGTGGCGGCGCTCGCTCGCGGCCACGCGCGCGCCCAGCCGCTCCAGGGCGTCGGGGGGGAGCACGCGCCGCACGTCGGACTCGTCCATCCACCGATGGCGCCAGATGCGGCCCAGCTTGCCGAAGAAGCCTGGGGTCGTCGTCGTCGTTGCTGCTGCTGCCATGCCTACCAATCCCCCGAGGCGCCGCCGCCGCCGAAATCGCCGCCACCGCCGGAGCTGAAGCCACCGCCGCCGCCACCACTGCTCCAGCCGCCGCCACCACCGCCGCCCCAGCCGCCGAACCCGCCGGTGCTCGCGCCGCTGCGACTGCCGAGCCGCGGGCTCGATGCGGCCACGGCGGAGAACAGCGACACCATGAAGGCGGCCATGGCCGCCAGCACCGCGATGACCACGCTGGTGGTGATGAGGAATGCGACCACGCCGATGCCGCCGCCCATCACCACCGAGCCGAGCTTCTTGCCCGCCATCGAACGCAGGATCGGCGCCGCGACGAATACGCCGATGAACAGGAAGATCGCAAGGTTTTCCCAGTCGATGTCGCCATCGCCCGTGCCCGCACCGCCTCCCTGCGACGGCTCGGGCAGCGCCTCGCCGTCGACCAGGCCGATCAGGCGGGCCACGGCCGCATTCACGCCGCCCGCGAAGTCGTTGTTGCGAAAGCGCGGCTTCATCTCCTCGTCGATGATGCGGATCGCCGCCAGGTCGGGCACCGCACCCTCGAGCGTCTTGGCCACTTCGATGCGCATGCGGCGGTCGTCCTTGGCCACGATCACCAGGATGCCGTCGCCGACGTCGCGGCGGCCGATCTTCCAGGCATTGCCGACGCGGTTGGCATAGCTCGCGATGTCCTCGGGCGCGGTGGTGGGCACCATCAGCACCACCATCTGCGAGCCCTTGCGCTGTTCGAAGGCGGCGAGCTTGGCGTCGAGTTCGGCGCGCTCGGCTTCACCCAGCGTCGCGGTCTGGTCGATCACGCGCGCGGTGAGCGCGGGCACGGGCAGCAAGTCTTGCGCCGCGGCCGTGGCCACGAGACCGGTCCACGCGGCCGCCCCCAGCAGGACGGCGGCCAGCGCGTGGCGAATCGTCAGGGCGAAGCCCATCGACCGGCCGTGTTACTTCTTCGGCGCCGAGAAATCGACCGTCGGCGGCGTCGAGATCTGCGCTTCGTTCTGTACCGAGAAGTTGGGCTTCGGGTCGTAGCTGAAGACCATCGCAGTGAGGTTGGTCGGGAAGCTGCGCGCCAGCACGTTGTACTCCTGCACCGTCTGGATGTAGCGGTTGCGCGCCACGGTAATGCGGTTCTCGGTGCCCTCGAGCGTCACGCGCAGGTCGCGGAAGGCCTGGTTGGCCTTGAGTTCGGGGTAGCGCTCCGACACCACCATGAGCCGCGACAGCGCCGACGACAGCTCGCCCTGCGCCTGCTGGAACTTGTTGAACGCCTCGGGGTTGTTGAGCGTTTCGGGCGTGACCTGGATCGACGTGGCCTTGGCGCGCGCCTCGATCACCTGGGTCAGCGTGTCCTGCTCGAAACTGGCCTCGCCCTTCACGGTGGCGACGATGTTGGGCACCAGGTCGGCGCGCCGCTGGTACTGGTTGAGCACCTCGCTCCAGGCCGATTTGCTGGCTTCGTCCAGCGACTGGAACTGGTTGTAGCCGCAACCGCTGAGCGAGAGCACAGCGGCAAGAATCAGGAACCAGCGTTTCACGAACATCATTTGCATTACCTCCGCAGAAGAGCCGGAAGGTAGCATAGCCGGCCATGTCCCTCGATCCCCTCCAGGCCCTGCAGGCCGCGAACCGCGCACTGCCGCCCGCAGCGAAGGCGCCCATGGGCACCGTGCTGATCGCCGGGGCCACCGGTGCGCTGGGTCAGGAGTTGTTGCATCTTTTTGCCGGCAACAAGCGCTTCGCGCGCGTGCGGCTTCTGGCCAGCGAGCCGGTGCGCGACGGCATGCGCGGCGTCGAGACCTGCATGGCCGACCCGGCCGTGCCGTTCGCGCAATGGCCGCTGGCGCCGGCCGATACCGCCGTCGTCGCCTTCGATCCGCCGCGCCTCTACCACGACCGCGAGCGCGCCTTCTGGGCACCGCAGCCCGGCGACCTGCCCGCGCTGGCGCTTTGGCTGCGTGCGAGTGGCGTGCGCACGCTGGCCATCGTGCAGCCGCACGACCAGGGCCGCCTGCCCGAGGCGCTCAAGCGCGGCCTGGCGAACCTCGACGAGCATGCGGTCGTGGCCTGCGGCTTCCAGCGCGTGATCATCGTGCGCTCGGCGCGCAAGCCCGCCGACGCGCGCCTCGCCAACCCTGCCGAGCGGCTGGCCGCATGGATGCTGTCGACGCTGCGCTACATGGTGCCGAGCAGCGAGCAGCCGGTGCGCGCGTCGAAGGTGGCCGCCCTCGTCGAGCTCGCGCTGCGCATCGCACCGCCGGGCGTGCATGTCGCGTCGCCCGAACTGGTGTGGCAGGCCGCGCAGGGCGACATGCAGGCCGTGGCCGCGCGTTGGCTGGGTCTGCCCGTGGGGGAATGAGAAGGGGTGCAGCACCGCCGTCACGGGCGGCGCGGCAAAATCACGCCATGCCCAAAACACCACTCCGTGCGGCCGCGGCCGTCGGCGGCACCGCCGACGACGTCGAAGCCGCCTTCTACGAGGCGCTGCAGCGCGGCGACATCGATGCGCTGATGGCCTGCTGGGCCGACGAGGACGAGGTGTTCTGCGTCCATCCGGGCGGTCCCCGGCTGGTCGGCGCGACGGCGATCCGCGCGGCTTTCGAGCAGATGTTCGCGAATGGCGCCATTCATGCCACGCCGGCGCGCGTGCGCAAGATCGAGTCGCTCGGGAGCGCGGTGCACAACGTGCTCGAACGCATCGAGGTGCTCACGGCCGAAGGCCCCCGGCACGCCTTCGTGCTCGCCACCAACGTCTATCACAAGGCCGCCGAGGGCTGGCGCCTCGTGGCGCACCATGCGAGCCCCGGCAGCGCGCGCGAACCGAACGACGCGAGCGAGTCGCCCCAGACGCTGCACTGACGGAGGATTCCGGTGGACTACGCGGCCCCGCGCTGGCTGCCCGGCGGCAACCTGCAGACCATCTGGCCGGCGCTCTATGCCCGGCGTTTCCATGGGCGGCCCCCGGCCTACCGCCGCGAACGCTGGGCCACGCCCGACGGCGACTTCATCGACGTGGATTTTGCCGAGCCGCTCGCGTCGCAGCCCGGCGCGCGACCACTGCTGGTGCTGTTCCACGGGCTCGAGGGATCGTCGCGCAGCCACTATGCCGAGGCCTTCGCCGCCTTCGCAAGCAAGCGCGGCATGGCGTTCGCGGTGCCGCATTTCAGGGGCTGCAGCGGCGAACTCAACCTCGCGCCGCGCGCCTACCATTCTGGCGACCACGAGGAGATCGACTGGATCCTGCGCCGCCTGCGCGACCAGCATGTGCGCCAGGGCGGCGGCCCGGTGCTGGCCGCGGGCGTCTCGCTCGGCGGCAACGCGCTGCTGCGCTGGGCCTGCGAGGCGGGCGAGAGCGCGCGCTCCGTCGTGGCCGCCGTGGCTTCGGTGTGCGCGCCGCTCGACCTCGCGGCCGGTGGCCAGGCGATCGGCCGCGGCTTCAACCGCCTGGTCTACACGCGCATGTTCCTCGCGACCATGAAGCCCAAGGCGCTGGCCAAGCTGGCGCAGTTTCCGGGTCTGTTCGACCGCGAGCGACTGCTGGCGGCGCGCAGTCTTTATGAATTCGACGACGTCTTCACCGCGCCGCTGCACGGCTTTCGCGGCACCGACGACTACTGGGCGCGGGGCTCGTCCAAGCCGCTCTTGCGCGCGGTCCGCGTGCCCGCGCTGGTGGTGAACGCACGCAACGACCCGTTCATTCCAGCCGAGAGCCTGCCGGGCCCCGCCGACGTCGCGCCGCAGGTCACGCTGTGGCAGCCGGCGCATGGAGGGCATGTGGGCTTTCCGCTCGGGCTGCCGCCCGGCCACCTGCGCAGCATGCCCGAACGCGTGGGCGGCTGGCTGGCCGCCATGGCGAGCGGTTTGCCGACGCCGCCCGCGCCCTGAGGCGCGCACAATCCCCTCATGGACGACATCGTCAAACAGGCACTCGCCAAATGGCCCAACGTGCCGCACTGCTACGGCTGGCTCGGCCTCGACGCGCGCGGCAACTGGTACATGCGCGACGACCGCACGCAGGCCGAGGGGCCTTTTCCCGCTGCGAAGGGCTCGATGCTGCGGCACGACAAGCTGATCGAGTTCATCCACCGCAACTACGACCATGACGACGAAGGCCAGTGGTTCTTCCAGAACGGCCCGCAGCGCGTCTATGTCGAGCTGGAGGCGGCGCCCTTCGTCTGGCGCATCGCCGACGCCGGGGGTTTTGCCGTCACGGCCCACACCGGCCAGGCGGTCGACGAAATCTCGGCGTGCCTGCTCGACGAAGCGGGCCGCCTGTACCTTGCGGCAGCGCCTTGGGGCCTCGGCTTGGTCCACACGCAGGACGTGGGCCTTGCGGCCGATGCGATCGAGCAGGGGCTCTGGACGCCCGAGCCGGTGCAATCGGACGACTTGCCGCAGCGCTTCGGCCACGTGCTGAGCCCGGAGGGGCGCCAGCCTGTCGCCGCCGCAGCGCCGCTATCGAAACCATAGCTGCGGCCGTGCGGCGCGCATGAAAAAGCCGGCGAGAAGCCGGCTCTTTTTTCGGGGCTTGCGAGCGCTTACTTGCTGGCGCTCGCAGCCGGTGCGGGTGCCGATGCGGCGCCTGCAGCCGGAGCCGAGGCCGCGCCTTCGGCGGGTGCCGCGGCAGCTGCGGGGCGGTCGGGCACCGCGAACTTGCCGCCGGCCGAGTTGGCCAGGTAGACAACGGCACGGCCGATTTCGAGGTCTTCGAAGTCGCCGCCGCCTTGCGGTGGCATCGCGCCCTTGCCGCGCAGCGCATGCTCGAGCAGCGTGTCGTAGCCCTGGCCGATGCGTGGGCCCCAGGCGGCGGCATCGTTCAGGTGCGGTGCGCCGGGAATGCCGGGCGCGCCGTGGCAGGCGATGCACTGGGCCTTGAAGACCGCCTCGCCGGCTGCGAGCGGACGGTTGGCGTCGCGGATCTCGATGGCGCCGACCTTCTTGAGCCGGTCGGCCAGTTCGCGGTCGCGATCGGCTTGCGAGACGCCGTACAGCGCCATGTTGTCGCCTTCTGCCGTGCCCGAGGGCTTGTTGCCCGAGACCACATAGGCCACGAGGCCCACGATGATCAGGATGGGAGCAAGGAAGGAAAAAAATACCGCGAGCAGCAGTTGCTTCGGGTTCTTGATGGGGCCGGTGTGGGCTTCTTCTGTGGCCTGGTAGTGCGGGTCTGCGCTCATGGCGTCCTCAATAACGGGGGCTCGTCGGGGGGCTTTTTCGAATCAACCGGCGATTATAGAGAGGCCCTCCGCCAAAGGACGGAAGGCCGCTCGCAAGCCGTCGCGCGAATGCCTCAGCCTTGGCCGTTGGCACCCTCGCGCGCGGTCCAGCCGCCGCCCAGGGTCTTGTACAGCGTGACCTGGTTCTGCAACTGCAGCAGCCGCGTCGTGATGGCCGACTGCTGCGCGATGTAGAGCGAGCGCTGCGCGTCGAGCAGGTCGAGCGCGCTCGCGATGCCGTTGCGGTAGCGCAGGTCCGAGAGCCTGAAGCGCACGGCCTCGGCCTCGGCTTGCGCGCGCTGCGCCCGCACCTGTTCGCCCAGGGTGGCGCGGCCGGCGAGGGCGTCCGCCACTTCGCGGAAGGCGGTCTGGACCGACTTCTCGTACTGCGCCACCGCGATCCCGCGTCCGGCCTTGGCCGCATCGAGCCCCGCGATGTTGCGGCCGGCGTCGAAGATCGGCAGCGTGATCGACGGCGCGAACGACCAGGCCTTGGTGCCGCTGTCGAACAGGCCCGAGAACTCGCTGCTCACGGTGCCGATCGAGCTGGTCAGCGCCACGCGCGGGAAGAAGTTCGCGCGGGCCGCGCCGATGTTGGCATTGGCCGCGATCAGCTGTTGCTCGGCCGCGCGGATGTCGGGCCGCTCCACCAGCAGGTCGGATGGCAGGCCCGCGGGCACGTCGGGCATGGGCCGGACGCCTTCGAGGCCCGGGGCGCCGCCGGCCGTGGCTTCGGCCGGCACCGGGGCGCCGAGCAGCAGTGCCAGCGCGTTCTCGTCCTGCTGGCGCGTGCGCAGCTGCTGTGCATAGGAGGCGCGCGCGGTCTCGGCGAGCGAGTTCGCGGCCTGGAAGTCGAGCTCGGACGAGACGCCGTTGTCGAAGCGCAGCTTGGTCAGGCGCACCGATTCCTCGCGCGTGGCGAGCGTCTGCCGCGTGAGCTCGAGCAGCGCGTCGTCGGCCATCAGCGTGAGCCAGCCGTTGGCGACCGCCGCGACCAGGCTGATCTGCGTGGCCTTGCGCGACTCCTCGGTGGCCAGGTATTGCGCGAGCGCCTGGTCCTTCAGCGCGCGGATGCGGCCGAAGAAGTCGATCTCCCAGGCCGTGACGCCCAGGTTGACGCTGTATTGCGACGAGACGCTGCCGGCGCCGCTGTCGAACGCCTGGTAGGGGTTCGGGCTCGAGCGCGAACCGCTGCCGCTGACACCGACCGCCGGGAACAGGTCGGCACGCTGGACCTGGAACTGCGCGCGCGCCTGCTCGATGTTGAGCACGGCCACGCGCAGGTCACGGTTGTTCGCCAGCGCGGTGCGGATCAGGCCCGCGAGGCGCGGGTCGGTGAAGAAGTCTTCCCATGCGACGGTGGCCGCGGCCGGGCCGGCCGGCTGTGCCGGGTCGCCCGGAAAGGTGGTCGGCACCGGCGCCGCAGGGCGCTCGTAGGTCGGGATCAGCGAGCAGCCCGCCAGGAGCAGGGCCGCTGCCAGCGCAGTGGGAATCAGTTTCTTATTGGGTGTCATGTTTTTCCTCCGTGATGCCGGCGGCTTCCGCATGGCGCCGGTCGGCTTCGCGCTGGCGCGCGCTGCCCTTGAACAGGCTGCGCACGAGCACGAAGAACACCGGCACGAAGAACACCGCGAGCGCCGTGCCCGTGATCATTCCGCCGATCACCCCGGTGCCGATGGCACGCTGGCTCGCCGAGCCCGCGCCCGAGGCGAGGACCAGCGGCATCACGCCCAGGCCGAAGGCCAGCGAGGTCATGATGATCGGGCGGAAACGCAGGTGCGCCGCGGTCAGCGCGGCCTCGACCACGCCGCGTCCCTGCGCCTGCAGGTCCTTGGCGAACTCGATGATCAGAATCGCGTTCTTCGCCGACAGGCCGATGATGGTGATCAGGCCCACCTGGAAGTACACGTCGTTCGAATAGGCGCGCAGCAGCGTCGCCGCCAGCACCCCGATCACGCCCAGCGGCACCACCAGAATGACCGACAGCGGGATCGACCAGCTCTCGTACAGCGCGGCCAGGCACAGGAACACCGCCAGGATCGCGAAGCCGTAGAGGATCATGGCCTGCGAGCCCGCGAGCTTTTCTTCACGCGACTGGCCGGTCCATTCGAAGCCGAAGCCCTGCGGCAGCTGCGCGGCGAGCTTTTCCATCTCGTCCATCGCGGCACCCGTGCTGAAGCCCGGCGCAGCGTCGCCGCTGATGCGGATCGCGGGGTAGCCGTTGTAGCGCACGGTCTGCGTCGCGCCGGTGACCCACTTGGTGGTCGCGAAGGCCGCCAGCGGCACCGGCTCGCCCTGGGTGTTGGTCGCGTTGAGCCGCAGCAGGTCGTCGGGCTGCATGCGCGCCGGTGCATCGGCCTGCACCACCACGCGCTGCAGGCGGCCGCGGTTCGGGAAGTCGTTGATGTAGCTCGAACCGAGCGCGGTCGACAGGGCGGCGTTGATCGCGTCGAAGCCCACGCCCAGCGCATTCGCCTTGTCGCGGTCGATGTCGATCTCGAGCTGCGGCGCATCCTCGAGGCCGTCGGGCCGCACCTGCGCCAGCACCTTGCTCTGCGCGGCCATGCCGAGCAGCTGGTTGCGCGCATTGATCAGCGCCTCGTGGCCTGCGCCCGAGCGGTCTTGCAGCCGGAAGCTGAAGCCGCTGGCATTGCCCAGCTCGGGAATCGGCGGCGGGCTCAGCGGGTAGATGAACGCGTCGCGGATGCCCGACAGCGCGCCGAAGGCACGGCCGGCCAGCGCACTCGCCGAGTTGGCCGGGTCCTTGCGCTCTTCCCAGTCCTTGAGCGTCACGAAGGCGAGGCCCGCGTTCTGGCCCTGGCCCGAGAAGCTGAAGCCCATCACGCTCACGATGCTCTGCACTTCGGGCTGCTTCATGATGAAGCCCTCGACCTGCTGCATGACCGACAGCGAGCGCTCTTGCGTCGCGCCGGGCGGCAGCTGCACGTTCACGATGATGTTGCCCTGGTCTTCCTGCGGCAGGAACGAGCTCGGCAGCGTGGTGTAGAAGTACACCACCGCGCCGATGATCGCGGCGTAGATCACCATGTAGCGCGCAGCGCGGCGCAGGATGCGCGCGACCACGCTCTCGTAGCCCTTCGCGGTGCGCGAGAAGCCGCGGTTGAACCAGCCGAAGAAGCCGCGCTTCTCGTGGTGGTGGCCGGCTTCCACCGGCTTGAGCAGCGTCGCGCACAGCGCCGGCGTGAGCGACAGCGCCATGAAGGCCGAGAAGCCGATCGACGCCACCATCACCGCCGAGAACTGGCGGTAGATGTTGCCGGTCGAGCCCGCGAAGAACGCCAGCGGCACGAACACCGAGATCAGCACCACGGTCACGCCGATGATGGCGCCCGAGATCTGCTGCATCGCCTTGCGCGTGGCCTCCAGCGGTGGCAGGCCTTCCTCGCTCATGATGCGCTCGACGTTCTCGACCACCACGATCGCATCGTCCACCACGATGCCGATCACCAGCACCATGCCGAACATCGTCAGCACGTTGATCGAGAAGCCCAGCGCGAGCAGCGTGGCGAAGGTGCCGAGCAGCGCAATGGGCACCACGATCGTCGGAATGATCGTGTAGCGCCAGTTCTGCAGGAACAGGAACATCACCAGGAACACCAGCACCACGGCTTCGAGCAGCGTCTTGACCACTTCGGTGATCGACAGCTGCACGAAGCGCGAGCTGTCGTAGGGGATGTCCCATTTCACGCCCTGGGGGAAGAAGCGCTCGAGTTCGGTCATCTTCGCGCGCACCGCCTTGGCCGACTTCAGCGCGTTGCCGGTGGGCGTGGGCTGCACGCCGATGCCGACCGCGGGCACGCCGTTCAAGCGGGCCGAGGTGGCGTAGCTCTGGCCGCCGAGTTCGACGCGCGCCACGTCCTTCAGGCGCACGGTGGAGCCGTCGGTGTTGGCGCGCAGCACGATCTCGCGGAACTGCTCGACGCTGGTGAGCTGGCCGTTGACCGTCACCGTGGCGGCGATCGCCTGGCCCGGCACGTTCGGCAGGTCGCCGAGCGTGCCCGACGCCACCTGGGCGTTCTGGGCGCGGATCGCGTTGTTGACGTCGGTTGCCGACAGGTTGAAGCCCTGCAGCTTGGTCGGGTCGACCCAGATGCGCATCGCGTTCTCGGAGCCGAACAACTGCACCTGGCCCACGCCCTCGATACGCTGCAGCTCGGGCACGATGTTGCGCGCGGCATAGTCGCCGAGCGCTACAGGGTCGAAGTCGGGGTTGTCCGACGACAGCATCGTGAACAGCAGGAAGTTGTCGCGCGACTTGTCGACGCGAACGCCCTGCTGCGTCACCGCTGCCGGCAGGCGGGGCGTGGCGCGCGAGAGCCGGTTCTGCACGTCGACCTGCGCCAGGTCTTCATTGGTGCCGGGCTGGAAGCTGATCGTGATCGCGCCGGTGCCGTCGGCCTGGGCCACCGACTCCATGTAGATCAGCCCGGGCGAGCCGTTCATCTCGCGCTCGATCACCGACAGCACGCTGTCCTCGAGCGTCTGGGCCGAAGCGCCCGGGTAGGCGACGTTGATCACGATGGCGGGCGGCGCCACCGGTGGATATTGCGCGATCGGCAACTGCGTGATGGACACGCCGCCGAGCACCAGGATGAACAGTGCGATCACCCACGCAAAGATGGGGCGATCGATAAAGAATTTGGCCATTGCGGGCGCGCTCCTTGATTACTTCTTCTCGGCCGTGGCAGGGGCCGGGGCCGATGCCGCAGCGGCGGCCGGGGCCGCGCCGTTGAGGTTCGGTTTCTGCCACGGCACCGCCTTCACCGGCGTGCCGGGCGGCATCATCTGCAGGCGCTGGAAGCCATCGACCATCACCTGTTCGCCGGCCTTCAGGCCTTCGAGCACCACCCACTGGTTGTCCTTGGCGGCGCTGATCTTCACCGTGCGCTGGCTCAGCTTGCCGTCGGCACCGACCACCGTCAGCGTGTCGCCCTGCTGCGTGCGCGTGACCGCCTGCTGCGGCACCGTGATCGCATTGCTGGCCTGTGCCTGCTCGAGCTTGACGCGCACGTACAGCCCCGGCAGCAGCTCGCCCTTCGGATTGGGCACTTCGGCGCGCAGCGTCACCTGGCCGGTCGTCGGGTCGACCGAGAGATCGGAGAACAGCAGCTTGCCGGCCTCCGAATACTCGGTGCCGTCCTCGAGCACCAGGCGGATGCTGGCCGCGTCTTCGCCGCTTGCGCGCTTGTACTGCCCCGCGGCCACCGCGCGGCGCAGCTTCAGCACCTCGGAGGCCGACTGCGTGAAGTTGACGTACATCGGGTTGATTTGCTGCACCACGGCCAGCTGGGTGGCTTCGCCCTGGCCGACCAGTGCGCCTTCGGTGACCAGCGCGCGGCCGATGCGGCCCGAGATCGGTGAGGTCACGGTGGCATAGCCCTGGTTGATCCGGGCGCTCTGCAGCGCGGCGCGGCTCGCGGCCACGTCGGCTTCGGCGGTCTTCTGGGCCGCCACCGCATTGACGTATTCCTGCTTGCTTACGGCATTGGCCTCGACCAGCGGCTTGTAGCGGTCGGCCAGCGCCTTGGCCTGAGCCGCATTGGCCTCGGCGCGCGCGAGCGTCGCCTGGGCGTTCTGCGAGGCAGCCACCAGCGGCGCCGGGTCGATGCGGAACAGCACCTGGCCGGCCTTCACGTCACTGCCTTCGCGGAATTCACGCTTGAGCAGGATGCCGGCGGCGCGGGCGCGCACCTGGGCCACGCGCGAGGCCTCCAACCGGCCGGGCAACTCGGTCACCAGGCCCACGTCGGTGGGGGCCGCCACGATCACGCCGACCTCCGGCGCAGGAGGCTTGCCGCCGCCAGCGGCACCTGCGCCGCCGCCCGGGCCCGCCGGTGCGTCGCTCTTGCCGCAGCCTGCGAGCGCCAGCAGAACGACGACAGCCACGGTCGCGAGGCGCGGCGAGGAAAACGATTGACGCGAGACATGCAGGAGGGGCATGCGAATCCTTTGAAGCAAAAACGGGGAGACGGCGTGTTCGCATCGCGAACGCAAAACCAGCGTCGGAGCCGGGCCATCAGGGAAGTCCCTATCTTACATACATTCATGGATGTATAGTGACAGCATTGTCGAAATGGCCCCACGAGAACGAAAGGGCTTGGCTTTACAAATCAGGAGACAGGGTGGCACGTCGTACGAAAGAAGAAGCATTGGCCACGCGGCATCGACTGCTCGATGCCGCGGAGCTGCTGTTTCAGGCGCAGGGCGTCTCGCAGACCTCGCTGCAGCAGATCGCGCAGCAGGCCGGCGCGACGCGCGGCGCCATCTATTGGCACTTCAAGGACAAGGCCGACCTGTTCAACGCGATGATGGAGCGCGTCATCCTGCCGCTGGAGGCGGGACCCGGCGCGGTTGGTCGGGTCGGGGACGGCAGCGACGATCCGCTGGCCGAGATCGAGGAGGGCATGGTGCATGCGCTGACCTTGATGACCACCGATCCGCAGGTGCGCCGCGTCTTCGACGTGGCCACCCACAAGGTCGAATACACGCACGACATGGCCTCGGTGCAGCAGCGCCACCTGGCCGCGCGCAACGCCTGCGTCACCGACTTCGAAAAAGCGCTCCGGCTCGCCGCGCGCCGCGACCAGATCAAGCTTCCGGTGCCCGGCCACGTCGCGGCGCAGGGGCTGCACGCGCTGATGAGCGGACTGATCCAGAACTGGCTGCTCGATCCCACGGCCTTCGACCTGGTGCCCACCGGCCGGCGCACCTTCCGGGTCTACATGGCCGGTTTGGGCTTTGTGCGGAACTCCAATGCGGGAACCGGGAACGAAGTCGAAACGGTGGCCGCCTGATAGGCGATAATCGGTGGCTCCGGTTCTGCCGGAAACCAAATTTCTCGCTGTATTTCAACGGATAGAATTCGGCCCTCCGAAGGCTGAGATCCAGGTTCGATTCCTGGCGGCGGGACCAAATATCGTGAAGCCGGACACTTGCAAGGGTGTCCGGCTTTGTTGTTTGTGGGTGTGGCGCATGGACTCGCCAGGGCCTTTGCGCCGCCCGTTGCAGCGCCCCACCGAGCCTGCCAACATGCCCGCATGACCTACCAACTTCATTACTGGCCCACGATCCAGGGCCGAGGCGAATTCGTGCGGCTCGCACTCGAAGCGGCCGGTGCAGATTACGTGGACGTGGCCCGGCTGCCCGAACCCAAGGGCGGCGGCGAATCGGCGCTCGCGCAGCGGCTCGACGACCCCGAGATCGTGCGCCCCGCGTTCGCGCCGCCGTTCCTGATCGACGGCGACATCGTGGTCGGGCAGACCGCGGCCATCCTGCTCTACCTGGGGCCGCGGCTCGGGCTCGCGGGTGTCGGCGAATCGGACGGGCTATGGACGCACCAGCTGCAACTCACGGTGGGCGACGTGGTGGCCGAGGCGCACGACACGCACCACCCGATCTCCACCGGCGCCTACTACGAAGACCAGCGCGACGCGGCCGTGCAGCGCGCGCGGGCCTTTCGCGATGAGCGGATTCCCAAGTACCTGAACTGGTTCGAGCGGGTGCTGCAGCGCAATCCCGCGGGGTCGTCGCACCTGGTGGGCGATGTGCTGACCTATGCCGACCTGTCGCTGTTCCAGCTGGTCGACGGCCTGCGCTATGCCTTTCCGAAGGCGGCCGCCAAGGCGCTGGCGGCCACGCCCGCGGTGGTGAAGTTGCACGACAACGTGAAGCGCCGCCAGCGCGTGCGCGAGTACCTGCAGAGCCCGCGCCGCATCGCGTTCAATGAAGACGGCATCTTCAGGCGCTATGCAGAGCTCGACGGCTGAGTTCCGTCGGCTTCGGCTTCCTTGCGCATGCGCAGCGCCGCCTCGTAGAGCGCATTGCGCGGCCCACCGCTGATCTCCGACGCGAGCCGTACCGCGGTCTTGACCGGCAGCTCGGCCAGCAGCAGCCGCAGCACGCGCTCGCCCTCGGCGCTGCCGCCGTCACTGGCGCTCGCCGCCACGGGATGCAGCACCAGCGCGAATTCGCCGCGCGTGCGGTCGCGGTCGGCTGAAAACCAGTCGGCCAGGGCGCTGGCCGCCACGGTCGCGATCTCCTCGAACTGCTTGGTGAGCTCGCGGCCCACGGTGACGGGCCGCGGCCCGAGCACCGCGAGCGCACGCGCCAGCGCCTCGATGCGGTGCGGCGCCTCCAGCAGCAGCACGGCGCGCGGCTCCTGCGCGAGCGCCTGCACGGCGGTGTCGCGCTCGCCGGCCTTGCTCGGCAGGAAACCGGCAAAGACGAAGGCGCTGCTGCTGCCCGCGCCCGCGTCGCCGCCGCTCTCGGCGACCAGCCCGGCTGCACTGATGAGCGTGGTGACGCTGCTGGCACCAGGCAGCGGCAGCACGCGCAGGCCGGCGGCGCGCACCGCGGCCACGAGCCGCGCGCCCGGATCGCTGACGCCCGGGGTGCCGGCATCGCTCACGTAGGCCACGCGCTCGCCCTGGGCCAGCCTCGCGACGAGGGCCTGCGCCGCCTCGGCCTCGTTGTGCTGGTGCAGCGCGACGAGCCGCGCCGAGGGCCGGTCGATGCCGTAGGCGCGCAGCAGGCCCTGGGTGTGGCGCGTGTCCTCGCAGGCGAGCGTGTCCACGAGTTGCAGCACATGCAGCGCGCGCAGCGTGATGTCGGCCAGGTTGCCGATGGGTGTGGCCACGATGTAGAGCGTGCCTTGCGGATAATGCTGCGCACCCGAGGCGTCTTGCGCGGCCGCAAGGGAGGCGCCGAAAGACGCGGGTGCGAGTGAAGCCAATGGGTTTCTCCGAAGACGCTACAAACAAAGAACAAGAGCCGGCAGGGAGCAAGCATGAAGACCCACACGACGACCAAGCGCCGCGGCGACGCGGCCGAAGACGCCGCGCTCGACCATCTGCAGGATGCCGGGCTGGTGCTGGTGGCACGCAATTATCGAACGCCCGGGCGCGGCGGCGGCGAGATCGACCTGATCATGCGCGATCCGCGCGACGGCACGCTGGTGTTCGTCGAGGTGCGGCAGCGCAGCGCCGGAACGCACGGTGGCGCTGGCGGCAGCATCACGGGCGTCAAGCAGCGGCGCATCGTCTTCGCGGCGCGGCACTACCTGCACGCGCTGCGCACGCTACCGCCGTGCCGCTTCGACGTGGTGCTGGTGGAAGCGCGCATCATCTGGCTGCAGGCCGCCTTCGATGCGGGCTGAATCCGGCCGCCGCGGGAACTGAACGCGCGCCTTCGGCTCCACATTGCAAACGTCTTGTTTCAACGCCCACCGGTATCATCGCGCCCCATGCTCGAGCAACGGATTCAGCAACATTTCATCGACAGCGCCGACCTCAAGTACCAGGCCGGCCCGGTTCTCAGTAAATCCATCTCGCAAGCGATGCAGGCGATCCTCGCCTGCGTGACCAGTGGCGGCAAGATCCTGGCCTGCGGCGGGGGCGTGTCGGGCTTGCTGGCAGCCCAGTTCGCGGCTCACTTCGTCGGGCGTTTCGAGCGCGAGCGGCCCGAACTGGCCGCGATCGTGCTGCCGGGCGACAGCAACGATCCCGCGGGCGACAGTGCCAACGCCGGCGACGCCGACCGCTTCGCGCGCCAGGTGCGCGCGCTCGGCCAGGCGGGCGACGTGCTGCTGGCGCTCAGTGCCAGCGGGCAGTCGGCCGCCGTGCTTTCTGCGGTGATGGCCGCGCACGAGCGCGACATGACGGTGGTGGCGCTGCTCGGCAACGCGGGGGTCGGTCAGGCGGCTGCGGCCGGCACGGGCGGCACCGGCGGCGCGATCGGGCGTGCGCTGCGCGAAACCGATGTCCAGATCGGCGTGCCGCACGAGCGTGCGGCACGCATCCACGAAGTCCACCTGCTCGCACTGCATTGCCTGTGCGACGGCGTGGATGCCCAGTTACTCGGAGAACAGGAAGCTTCCACATGACGACCACACCGTTCCAACGCCTTGCCATTGCATTCGCCTCGGGAGCCGTGCTGACGGCCGGGCTCTCGGCCTGCGTGCCGCTCGTGGTCGGGGGGGCCGCGGCGATGGGCGTAGGCATGGTGGCCACGGACCGCCGCAGCTCGGGCGCGCAGCTCGACGACCAGGGCATCGAACTGCGTGCGGCAGCGCGCGTGCGCGAGATCGCCAACGACCAGATGTACGTGAGCGTCACCAGCTTCAACCGCCAGGTGCTGCTGACGGGCGCCGTCGGCAATGAGGCCGACCGCCGCCGCGTCGAAGAGGCGGTGCAGCGCGTGGACAACGTGCGCTCGGTGGTCAACGAGCTCACCATCGGCCAGCCCAGCACCTTCCAGGAACGTTCGAACGACGTGTTCATCAGTGGCAAGGTCAAGGCCTCGCTGCTCGACGCGAAGGACATCTTCGCGAATTCGTTCAAGGTGGTGACCGAGCGCGGCGTGGTCTACCTGATGGGCATCGCGACGCGCCGCGAGACCGACCGTGCGACCGAGATCGCGCGCGGCATTTCGGGCGTGCAGAAGGTGGTGCGCGTGGTCGAGGTCGTGAGCGAGGCCGAGCTGGCCAACGAGGCCCAGCGCGGCGGCACAGGCTCGCCCGCGCCGGCCGGTTCGGCGGCACCGTCGTCGTCTTCGTCGCGCGTGCCGCTGCCGCCGATGGAGCCGCTGGCGCCTGCGCAGCAGCCACAGCCCTCGCAGCCCGGTGGCGTGGTGACCTTGCCGGTGCGCTGAGTTCGCAAGCGCCCGTCAGCAGAAAGAAGAAAGCCCGCTTGACAGTCTGTGTAAATAGTCTGCCGCCCGCTTAGATCGAGATGCCCCGCGAGAGCGGGGCATTTTTCGTTAGGCGAG
>NZ_JBDGIV010000023.1:0-55693 GCF_057657255.1 Variovorax sp. Soil_C_19
TCGTCGAGCCGTAGACCTCTGCGCGCGCATCGATTCCGGCGCCGCGGGCAAGGGCGTGGTTTATTGACCGCTTACGACGTGAGCCTCTATTTTTTCGAACGTGCCGATGTGCGTGCAGGGCTGTCGGTGTTGCCGCCCTCGCATCGTGAAGTTTCGCGGCGGATCAAAGCAGGCGGGCTCTACTGCTGCACTCGTTGCGGCTTGCCACGGTCGATCGAAGCGGGCCAAGAGGCCCGATGCTCGCGCTGCAACAACGACACGTGGGCAGAGGCTCTCACTAGGCCTCGCGTTCAATAGCAGCCAAGAGATTCGCCGGAACATCATCGGCTGGACAAACGGCTGTCACGACGTGCAGTCTTGACAACTCCGAAATCTGCGCCGGCTCGGACCACACCTTCACCGAAGTGCGTTGTGGGTGCGGATCGACCCACGCCGGCGAGCGGTGCGTTCGCCTTCAGCGCTCTACTGTGGCAGAGGGAGCCCCGATCGCGGCTTTATCTCTTCCAGGCAGACGAGTGACTTGACGAAGTTGACGCCGGGCAACGCCACCAGACGCTCCGTCAAGATGACGTTGAGTCCCTCGAGGTCGCGGGCAATCACCTTGAGGACATAGTCGAAGTCCCCTGTGACCGAGTGGCACTCCAGCACCTCGGGCATCTGGGCAAGGGTCTGGCGGAAGAGCTTGAGATCTCGCATATGGCCCCGCTCCATCCCGATGTGGACGAATGCCGTCACCTGCAGACCCAGCGCGGCGGGTCGAAGGCGCGCCTCGTACCGGGCAATCACACCTCCCTCGTCCAGACGGTGGTGGCGCCGGCTGCACTGTGCCGGTGAAAGACCGATGGCCTCTGCCATTTCGAGGTTCGACATCCGGCCGTTCTCTTGCAGAAGGCGAAGGATGCGCACGTCGGTGTTGTCGAGCTTGAGCATATGAAATTATATTGCTCGATTCTCTGGATTCATGCAACTCATGATCTTATTTTGCTGCTGTGATGCGGTAAATGAAAGCTCATTCCGCGCCTGGAGCCCAATAATTCCTCTGTTCTTCGACGACAGAACGTCGTACTCCATTCGACGCAATCTGTCATTTTGCCGGCCTCCTGCCGAGCCTGGTCGATCCAACAGCATGGAACTTTCATGAAACGCATACCCGAGCCGTTCCGCATCAAGACCGTCGAGAGAATCACGATGACGACGCGAGAGCACCGAGAGAAGGCGCTGCTCGAAGCAGGCCTCAACCCGTTCCTTCTGCGCAGCGACGACGTCTACATCGACCTCCTCACCGACAGCGGCAGCGGCGCCATGAGCGACCGACAGTGGAGCGCCATGATGGCTGCCGACGAGGCATATGCCGGCAGCCGCAGCTACTACCGGCTTGCCGAAACCATCCAGAAGGTGTTCGGCTACCCCTATCTCGTCCCTGCTCACCAGGGACGTGGCGCCGAGCAGATACTCTATCCCGAGCTCGTCAAGCGGCGGGGTTCCGAACGACCGGTGTTCCTGTCGAACTTCCACTTCGACACCACCAAGGTGCACATTGAACTGGCTGGCGCACGCGCCCTCAACGCGCTCAACAAGGAAGCCCTCGACACCGGGGAATACCACGACTGGAAGGGCAACTTTGATCTGGGCGAGCTTGCCCGGCTCGTCGAAACCCAGGGTGCATCCAACGTCGCGGCCATCGTGGCGACCGTGACCTGCAACACCACCGGCGGCCAGCCCGTCGCGTTGGCCAACCTGCGGTCCGCCTCACAGATTGCGCGCCAGGGCGGCATTCCGATGGTCATAGACGCGACCCGTTTCGCGGAGAACGCGTGGTTCATTCATGAGCGCGAACCGGAATATGCACAGCACAGCATTCCGGAGATCGTGCGCGAGATGATGTCCTGCGCGGACATCGCCGTCATGTCGTCCAAGAAGGACGGACTGGTCAACATCGGGGGTTTTTGCGCATTCCGTGACGACGAGGACCTGTTCCGCGCGGTGCAGGAGCGGTGCGTGGTACGCGAGGGGTTCATCACCTACGGCGGCCTGGCAGGCCGCGACCTGGAGGCGCTGGCCGTCGGGCTGGAAGAGGCGATGGATCCGGATTACCTGCACTACCGGGTCGGCCAGGTCGCCTACCTGGGCGAACGTCTTCGTGCCGAGGGCATCCCGATCCAGCACCCGACCGGAGGCCATGCCGTGTTCGTCGATGCCGCAGCCTTGCTGCCCCACATCCCCCCGGAGCAGTTTCCCGCACATGCGCTGGCATGCGAGCTCTACATCGAGTCCGGCGTGCGGGCCGTCGAGATCGGTTCGCTGCTCCTGGGCCGCGACCCGCTGACCGGCGTGCAGGAGAAAGCGCCCCTCGAGTCGATGCGGCTGACGATTCCGCGGCGGGTCTACACGAACGACCACATGGACTATGTCGCAGACGCACTTGTTGCGGTCGCCAAGCGCGCGGACGCCATCCGTGGGCTCGATTTCACCCACGAACCCGAGCTCCTACGGAACTTCACGGCCCGGTTTCGCTGGATGCCCGGGAGCACCGGATGACATCCCCTCCCACGCGCACCGCACGTGTGCTGCCCGAAGCGGCCATCGACGAGCTTCAGACCCGCTTCGGCATGCGCTGCTCGCTCGCGCTTGCCGTGCGTGAACAGCACGGGCGCGACGAGTCTGCGTTCGACGTGCCCCCGCCGCAGGTCGTGGTGTTCGCCATGAGCAGCGCGGAGGTCGCCAGCACGCTGGCTCTGGCAAGCCGATACGACATGCCCGTGATTGCGTTTGGCGGCGGGACTTCGCTGGAAGGCCAGCTGCTTGCCGTCGACGGCGGCATCAGCCTCGACGTAAGCCGCATGGACCAGATCGTTCACGTTGCGGCCGACGACATGTTGGCGGTGGTTCAGCCCGGCGTCACACGCAAGCAGCTCAACGATGCCGTCCGCGCCCTCGGCTTGTTCTTCCCTGTCGACCCAGGTGGCGAGGCGACGCTGGGCGGAATGGCCGCCACCCGGGCCAGCGGCACGAACGCAGTCCGATACGGCACGATGCGCGAGAACGTCCTGGCGCTCGAGGTAGTGACATCCCAGGGCGACGTCATTCGCACTGGAACGCGTGCAAGGAAGTCGTCTGCCGGCTACGACCTGACGCACCTCTACATCGGAAGCGAAGGGACGCTGGGCGTCATCACCGAACTGACGGTCAGATTGAGCCCGCTTCCCGAAGCCATCGCTTGCGCCACCTGCTCGTTCCCAGACATCGGCACGGCGATCCGCACGACCATCGACATCATCCAGCACGGACTGCCGATCGCGCGGGTCGAACTCCTCGATGCGCGCACGGTCGGCATGGTGAACAAGCATTCGCACCTGGCTCTGCGCGAAGCGCCTCTGCTGCTGATGGAGTTTCATGGCTCGCCACAATCCGTGCGCGAGCAGACCGCCATCGTCGAGGAGATCGCGTTGGGTCATGGGGGGTCTGCGTTCGGATGGGAAACAACGCCCGAGGGGCGCACGAGGCTCTGGACCGCGCGGCACCAGGCGTTCTTTGCGGCACTTCAGTCGAGACCGGGCTGCAGAGCCATTGCGACGGATGCCTGCGTGCCGATCTCGCAGCTGGCCGATTGCATGCTCGCCTCCATCGACGACGCAGTGGCAAGCGGCCTTCCTTTCGCGTTGGTTGGTCATGTGGGCGACGGAAATTTTCATTTTGCCTATCTGGTCGACCCTCTCGAACCTCAGGAACTGACGCAGGCCGAGGCCCTGAACACGCGCTTGGTGGAGCGGGCGTTGTCATTCGGAGGCACTTGCAGCGGCGAGCATGGGATCGGGCTGCACAAGCGCGGTTTCCTGTTGGCAGAAGCCGGCGAAGGCGCCCTGTCCGTGATGCGTCGGATCAAGCATGCGCTCGATCCGGGCGACATCCTCAACCCGGGAAAGATCTTCCTGCCGTAGCGCTTCATCGAAGCTGCAACGACCTCGTACCCATTTCTCGATTGGAGCGCACTCATGATCAGGTTCAGCATCTCGCGTATCGCCTTGAAGGTTCTGCGTACGGCCTTCATTTCGTCCATGTGGTTGGCAGCGGGTGCCGCCAGTGCCCAATTGGGAGGCGACGCCCTTCGTCTCCTGGTCGGCTTTCCGCCGGGAGGCGGCACGGACGCCATTGCGCGCGTGCTTGCCGAGAGGCTTGGAGAAGAGCTGGGCAGGCAGGTCGTCGTCGACAACCGCGCGGGCGCGGGGGGGCAGATCGCCGCGCAGACCCTCAAGAGCGCACCCGCCGACGGCAAGACATTCTTTCTTTCCAACGATCACACGATCTCCGTCATTCCGCAGGTCATGAAGAATCCGGGCTTCGACCCGCTGAAGGACTTCGTGCCTGTCGCCGGTTTCGCCAACAGCGTCAACGGCTTGGCCGTCCCAGCGGCGAGTCCCGTGCGCACCATCGCCGAGTACGTTTCGCGGGTCAAGCGGCAGAACGGGACAGCGAATGCGATCGGAGTACCGGCACCGGCCTCCATCCCCGAGTTTCTTGTCAAGGACATTGGCACCAAGTACCGACTCGATCTGCAAGCCGTTCCCTACCGTGGCAGCGGCCCCATGATCCTCGATATGCTGAGCAATCAGATCCCTGCCGGCATCGGTTCGATGGCCGACTTCATCGAATACCACAAAGCCGGGAAGCTCCGCGTCATTACCCTCATCGGGCGAGAGCGCCAGCCTTCTTTCCCAGATGCGCAGACTTTCAGCGAACTCGGCATGGCCGGTCTCGAGGACCTACCCTACTACGGCTTCTTCGCTCCACGCGGAACGCCACAGGCCGCGATCGACCGCTTCGGTGCTGCCTTGGCCAAGGTGATCGGCACTCCCGCCGTGCACGATCGAATCACTGCAATGGGATTCTTGGTTGAATTCATGAACCAACGGCAGTTCACCGACCGTGTCCGCGTGTACACGACGCAATGGGCGCAGACCATCAAGGCAAGCGGGTATCAACCGCAATGAGGTTTGCCACGCGACTGGACGGCATCGAGACCTCCGCCATCCGGGAGCTCTTCAAGCTGCTGGGGACTCCTGGGATGATCAGCTTTGCGGGGGGCTTTCCCGACAGCGCGATGTTCGACGTGGAGGGCCTGAAGGAGGCGAGCCAGAAGGCGCTGGCGGAGGAGCCCGGCGGCGCGCTGCAGTACGGCGCCACCGAAGGCTACGAACCGCTGCGCACGCAGCTCTCCGCGTTCATGGGCACCAAGGGTGTCGAGGTCGATCCGAGCGGCCTGATCGTCACCACGGGCAGCCAGCAGGCGCTCGACCTGCTCGGCAAGACCATGATCTCGCCCGGCGACAAGGTGATCGTCGAGGGGCCGACCTTCCTGGCCACCATCCAGTGCTTTCGCCTCTATGGCGCGCAGCTCGTCAGCGCACCGATCGACGCCAACGGCGTGGACACCGATGCGCTCGAGAAACTCATCGCCGAGCACAAGCCGAAGTTCGTCTACCTGATCCCGACCTTCGGCAATCCGAGCGGCGCGACGCTGAGCCTCGAACGCCGCAAGAAGGTGCTCGAACTGGCCGTGAAGTACCAGACGCTGATGGTCGAAGACGACCCGTATGGCGACCTCTACTTCGGCGAAGCGCCGCCGCCGTCGATCATGGCGCTGGCCAAGGACGTGCCCGGCAGCCGCGACCTGGTGGCGCATTGCGGCAGCCTCAGCAAGGTGCTGAGCCCGGGCCTGCGCGTGGGCTGGATGATCGCGCCGGCCGAACTGCTGGCCAAGGCGACGATGTGCAAGCAGTTCAGCGACGCCCACACCAGCACCTTCGCCCAGGCCACGGCCGCGCAGTACCTGAAGAGCGGCCGCATGCCGGCCACGCTGGCCCATGTGCGCGAGGTGTACGGCCAGCGCGCGCAGGCCATGGGCCAGGCGCTGAAACGCGAGCTCGGCGAGGCGGTGAGCTTCACGCAGCCGAACGGCGGCCTGTTCTTCTGGGCCCGCCTTACCGGCGCCAACGGCAAGCTGGCCGACGCGAACGAACTGGCCAAGCGCGCGATCGAGAAGCTCGTGGCCTTCGTGCCGGGCGCGCCGTTCTTTGCCGAGAAGCCCGACGTGGCGACGCTGCGGCTGAGCTTTGCGACGGCCGACGTGGCGAAGATCGAAGAGGGCGTGAGGCGCCTTGCCTGCGCAATGTCGGAGTGCGAGTGACGGCGTCGTCTTGTTGCTGGCTAACCTTAGAGTTCAGGCACGACTGTGCGCATCGTTCATCAGACGACACAGTCTTTGAACAAGAGCGGAGGTCCTTGGCGAAAGCGCGACGGGAGGCTTCGCCATGCAGGTGCGCCGCACGCGTTGTTCTGAATGCCCCGGTCACTCGGCGCTGCTCAGCGCGCGCATCTGTTGAGCTCACTCATGGCTGGAGCCTTGCACTTTCGCTCAGTTCGGTGGTTTGATGCCACGTGCCGCCAGCCAAGCCTTCATCTCCTGGATCTCATGCCGCTGCGCGGCGATGATCTCCTGCGCCAGCTTGCGGTTGACGGGGTCCTTTCCGTACTGCAACTGGATCTGGGCCATGTCGATGGCACCCTGGTGATGCGGGATCATGCCGAGCACGAACGCGACGTCGGGATCGGGATGCTGGATGCCCTCCTGCATCGGGCCGTGCATTCTGGCCATGCTGGCTGCATAGGCGTCGCGCGCTGAACCGCCTGATGCGCTTGCAGATGGCGTTGCATGCCGGAGTCCGTGGGCGCCAGCGGGGGCGGGTGGCGCGGTCTCTTTGCCGATGGCCTGTGGCCCATGCGGGTGTTCTGCGCTGTAGGTGTGGGTCGCCATCTCAGCGGTGGCTGTGTTTGCTTCACCGTTCGGACCGTACAACGCCAGATGCAAACCCCAGTAGCCGCTCGTGAAAATCACCAACGCTGCGCTGAGCGCTACCGGAATGGTCCAGACCGAGCGCCGGATGGCGAAGCGCACCTGGGGCGTCGGGTCTGCGGCAATGGCCACGATGATCGCCATGATGAGGGCGTGTCCCACCAAGTCGATGCGCCCGAACGGGTAGACGGCCGCGTTGAAGATCAAGAACAGCGTGATCGCCGACAACCGCCGCACCAGTGCCGTCCAGAGCAGGCCGAAGCCCATCGTGAACTCCGCCACGCCTGCCATCGGGATGAACACGTCGCGCGGCATGCCGAAGGTGAGGAACGGCTTTTCTTCGACAAGCGGGTAGAACCAGTCCGGATAGGCGAACTTCTCGAGACTCGACCACATCAGGGCGATGGCCACGCCCCAGCGCAGCACTTCGAACCGGTACTTGCGCCATTCCGGCTTGCTCGACGATTCGAGTACAAGGTAGCCCGCGACCGAAACGCCGAGTGCCAGGTAGTCCAGCAGGTGGAACAGGTCGTACTCGGTGAGCGCCAGCACCCACAACAGGATGATGCCGGCGGCCGCCAGCGGCATCGTTCGACGCGAGAAGACGCAGGCGGCGATCAGCAGCTGCATCCACGACACCCATTCGTTCGGTGTCTTCAGGTCTGGCGTCAGATACACCCCGCCCACCGCGAAGATCGCGACGAAGAAGGCCGCGATGACCACCCGCACGAAATCGTCCAGGCGCATCCACAGCGGATTCATCACCTTGTCCATGCCGGCGAGGATGCTTTGTCCGACGGTCATCTTCTCGAGGGCCCGGGTGGCCAAGAAGAACATCAGCACCAGTGCGATGCCGATCCAGAACCACTGGTTGGCGAGCGTCGCGCTCAACGGCTGCGGTGGCGCGCCCACGATGTAAGGCGCAAACCATTTCACATGCGCGTGGGCGGTCAAGGCCGCGCCGGCGCCCCCGAAGGCTGCAAGGCGCAGCAGCCTCTGGCGCGGTCTGCCCACGGTGCCGTCAAGCGCGTCGAGTGCATTCTTCTTCATAGCGACTTTCTTTCTGATGTCAGGGGTGCAGGACCGTCACCAGCAGCACCGTGTCCCGATGGGCCTGAACGCGGTGGGGTTCTGCGGCGGGCAGCATCACCAAGCTGCCCGGGACCAGTCGGCAGGTCCGCGATGGCGTCGCGACATCCGCCTCGCCGGACAGGCATTGGACCGTGATCTCGCCCGGTACGTGGTGCTCCGGCAGCGCCTGTCCTGCTGCCAGCACCACCCGTATCAACTGGAGATGAGGCGTCTTGAGAAGACTGCTGCTGACTGCCGCGCCGTGCGCTTGGTCGGTGGCGTGCAGATCGATGACCTCCAGGGGCTGGGCATGTTTGAGGGCCATGGCGCTTTGCGTTTGATGTAGGTCAGGAAGCCGGTGACGAGGACGCCTCTTGGCGCCATCATAAGGTATATTCTTTATATATCTTATGAATAACCCAACGCTACGAACGACAGAGGACGGAATGCCCGGGAGCAATCTCTGCACCGAAGCCGACGTCACGGCCCTCGTGCACACGTTCTACTCGCATGTCCGCGAGGACGAGGTGCTGGGCCCGATCTTCGACGCACACATCGGCGACTGGAACCGCCACCTGGCCAGGCTGGTGGATTTCTGGTCGGCCATTCTCCGGCGCACGGGCCGGTTCTCGGGCGCGCCCATGCCCAAGCATGCGGTGTTGCCCGGCCTCTCGGCAGAGCTGTTCGAGCGCTGGTTGAAGCTGTTCCGCGAGAACGCGGTCGCGCAACCCAACCAGGCGATGGCCCGGCAGGCCTGCGCGATGGCCGAGCGCATCGCGCAAAGCCTGTGGTTGGGCTACCAGACCAGCCGCGATCCTGACGCCCTGCCCGCGGCACTGACCCAGGGCTGAGTGGCATGGCCGAGCTGTTGAAGATCAAGGCGCCGGCAAGGGCGAAGCCGCCTCTGCCGCAGTGGGCGGCGTTCCTGGAGCTGGGATTTCGGCCGCTGTACCTGGCCGGCTGCTTCTGGGCCGCCGCGTCGGTGGCGCTGTGGGTGTTCGCGCCCGGGCTGCTTCGCGGGAAACTGGCCGGTGTCATCTGGCATGCGCACGAGATGCTCTGGGGCTTCATCGCCACCATCGCGGTGGGCTTCCTGCTCACCGCGGGCAGCAACTGGACGGGCACCAATCCGCTCAAGGGCAGGTCGCTGGGCGCATTGAGCCTGCTGTGGGTTCTGGCGCGGGTGGGCTTCCTCGTGCCGGGAGACATGGCGTTCTTACTGGCGGTTGCTTGCGAGGTAATGTTCTTCGCCGTGTCGGCCGTGGCCCTGGCCCGCGCCATCTACGGCGCGCGCAACCGGCGCAACTATGGCGTGCCGCTGCTGGTGTTCGCGCTGGGCGGGGCGGATGCGTTCTTCCTGCTCGCGAGCTGGCAGGGCGACCATGGACGGCTCATGCAGCACTTCCACACCGGTCTGCTGTGCATGGCGCTGATCGCGTTGCTGGTGGCAAGGCGGGTCATCCCGTTTTTCGCGATGCGTGCGGTGCCGGGTTTGAGCATTCCGATGCACACACGCAGCGGCCATTGGCAACTGGCGGCCGGCGGCTTGGCCATCGGCTGCGGACTGATGGGCTGGGCGGATGCCTCGGCCCTGTTCCTGAGCGCTGCCGGTGTGATTGCGCTGGTGCAGGTAGGGGCCTGGAATCCGGCCGCCGTACGGCGCGTGCCGCTGTTGTGGATCCTGTATGTCGGGTACGCCGCGACAGGCGCGGGGCTGCTGGCGGCCGCTGCGCACGCTGCAGGCGGCATGGTGCGCAGCGCCTGGCCGGTGCACGTGATCGGCGTGGCCGGGTTCTCCGTTCTGATCATCGGCATGGTGACACGCACGGCGCTGGGACACCTGGGGCGGCCGCTGCGCTCGGATCGCCTCATCGAGTGCTGCTATGGACTGGTGATCGCCGCCGCGGCGCTGCGCCTGCTGGCGCTGCTGCCGACCGGGCTGGCGTCGGGTGCGCTGCACGCCTCGGCTGGCGCCTGGGTGCTGGCCTTCGCGCTGTACCTGTGGCGGTTCTTCCCCATGCTGATTCGCCCGCGCATCGACGCGCCGGCCGCGCCGGTTCTCAAGCCGCAACAGATTGCGGTGCGACCGCGCCCGCCGCAATGACTGGAGCCATCCCATGCGTTTGACCACGATGACCGACTACGCGCTGCGCCTGCTGATGTACGTGGCGCAGCAGCCCAAGCGTCTGTGCACCATCTCGGAGGTGGCACAGGCCTACGACATCTCGGAAGCCCACCTCATGAAGGTCACTCACCAGCTCGGCCAGCAAGGCTGGATCGAGACCGTGCGCGGCAAGGGCGGCGGTATGCGCCTGGCCCATGCGCCGCGCGACATCAACCTGGGCGCCGTGGTGCGCGGCATCGAGCCGGACTTCGCCTTGGTCGAGTGCTTCTCGACCGGCAACCAGTGCGTCGTGACGGGACAGTGCCGCCTGGCCAAGGTGTTCGGCGGCGCCCTGCAGGAGTTCATGGCCCACCTCGACGGCTTCTCGTTGGCCGACCTGTTGCCCGGCAGCGACCTGCCACTGATAACGGGTCAGCGCATGAAGCTGGAGCGCAGGCGGCTGGCATGAGGAATTTCCCCCGGGCGATGGCGTCCTGATGATCTGACCTGCTGGCCGCCGTCGCCGTCGCCTTCGTCAGCACGGTGCTCTTCGATGTGGTGATGCTCGAAGGCGTGCGAAAGCACCTGCCGCAAGAGGCCATGCGACGTTGGAGCGCGTGATCGTCAACCAAGCCACCGCCGTGATGCCCCGGTCCTGATGCCGCGTTGCGCAGCCTGCATCGGGCTGGCCCGGCAGCACCGCGCAGCGCTGGCCAGAGCCGTTTGCCAGCCGCTCTGGCCGCCGGCGATGCGCAAGGTCGCAGGGGCGCTCAGCGTGTGCGGTCCTTTCGCCACCGCCATGGTCAGGCGGCGTTGCCTGCGCTTCCAGCCAGGGCCGTCAGCGCTTCACCACCATCCCGTAGATCACCAGAAGCACGATGGCGCCCACGACCGAAGCGAGGAATCCTGCTCCCGCACCGGCGGCGTACCACCCCATCGCTTGACCCAGGTATGTCGACACGAGGGCGCCAACGATCCCCAGTACGGTCGTCAGGATGAAGCCCATCGCCTGTTTGCCAGGCAGCACCGCACGAGCGACGAGCCCGACCACGAAACCGATGAGGACGGTCCAGACTATTCCCATCTCTTTTCCTTTTGAACGTGATGCCGCTATGTGGTTGTGGAGGGACGCTCAGGCCGTGGTCAGTTCGCCCATGAGCTCTTCCTTTCGCGCAGTCAGCCCTTCGCGCATCGCGACCAGGTCCAGCTTGCGCGTCGCACGCGCCTTCACGAAGATCTCGTTGCGCTCTTCCTTTACATGGTGGTCGATGTATTCGCCAAGCACGGTGACCTTCGCGTCGAACATGTCGTCCACGTCCGCGGCTTCCTGGATCTGCGCGATCAGGTCCTTGGCGCTTGCATGTTCGACCTCGGCCTCGTCCAGAAGGTCCGTGTCCTTGATGGCCTCCCGCAGCGCTGGATAGAAGATTTCTTCTTCAATCTGAGCGTGGACGGTCAGCTCGAGGCAGATCTGGTTAGCAAGGTCGCGCTTCTTCTTCGAAGCGCTGGCGGCGCGCGACTTAGTCAGCGTTTCGTACTCCTTGAACATGGCCTTGACCTTGCGATGGTCTGCATCCAGCAGGGTGCAGGCGTCGGGTGCGGTGCGGGTGGTGGGCATCTTTTGCTGCTCCTTCATGGTGGGAACGCAAGCGTGCAACGAAGAGGTTCGCGATACCGTAGGACGCAACCACACCACCGGGACAGATTTCGGACCGGGGTACCCTTGCGTGAGTTCACGCATGGCTGGCCCCAGCGAGACCTCGCGTCCGGGCGCGAGCGTCTATTAGAGTACGCGCATGTCAATCTGCCCATGCGATCTCCTATCCCGTTTCCTGGCCGCCAGCGCTCTCGCCTTCGGGCTGGTCGCGGCGGCCCATGCGCAGCCGGCACCTTCGGGCGATGGCGAAACGCTCCCCGCCGTTACCGTGAATGCCAGGGGCCGTTCGGAAGCCGCCCAGCAGGTTCCGATCCCCCTGACCTCGATCGACGGCGAGGCCCTCGAGACGCAGCAAAGCTGGCGCCTCGAAGACCTGCAGCAATGGTTGCCGAGTACCAGCATCACCTTCGGCGATCCGCGGCAATCGGCCGTCGCGGTGCGCGGCGTGGGCAAGAACCCATCGAACGACGGCCTCGAGGGCAGCACCGGCATCTACCTCGACAACGTCTACCTGGGCCGCGCCGGCATGGCCACATTCGACCTGCTCGACATCGAGCGCGTGGACCTGCTGCGCGGGCCGCAAGGCACGCTTTTCGGCAAGAACACGACCGCCGGCGTGCTGGCCTTGCACACACGTCCCCCGAGCCGCGAGACCGAGCGCAGCCTGCAACTCTCGATCGGACAGCGCGGCCTTGCGCAGGGGCAAGCGATTTTCTCGGGCGCCTTGTCGGAAGAGACGGCGGGCCGGCTGCTGGTGTACGGCACCCATGAACGCGGCACCATCGAGAACATCCACGACGGCGGCCGCGTCAACGGGGGCACTCGATCCGGCATTCGCGGCCAGTGGCTGCTGCGCCGCGGTGACGCCTTCAGCCTGCGCCTGATCGCCGATGCGCACCGGGAGCGCTCCACCTACGGAACCCGCGTCATCTACTCGCTCGGCAGCGGACCGGCGCTGGCCCGCGCCCGCGCGGGCGGCGCCACCGGCATCGTCGCCGACCCGCGGCGCTATGCGGTCAACACCGACGGCGTGGAGCGCGTCGATGTCGACCACGGCGGCCTGTCGGCCGAAGCGAACTGGAAGCTCGCCTCCGGCGCCACCGTCACGTCCATCACCGCCGGCCGCTCATGGAAGTTCGTGCCGACGACCAACGACAATCTCAATATCCCCGTGCTGATCGACGGCGGCTCCCGCGTGCGCCAGCAGCAGTTCTCGCAGGAGCTGCGCTATGCCGGGCCCACCGGCGGTGCGGTCGACTATGTGGTGGGCGCGTTCTACATGCGCCAGCGCATGCGCAACGAGATCTTCACCGTGTTCGGTCCCAGGGCGGATATCGTTCTGCAGGGAACGTCCTTGCCGGTGCTCGCCAACGCGAGCACCGTGAGCTTCGGCGGGCTCGACACGGAGAGCTTCGCGCTCTTCTCCCAGGCCACGTGGCACGCCACGTCCAGGCTCGACCTCACGGCCGGCCTGCGCATCACGCAGGAGCGCAAGGACGGGCGCACCCATCGCGGCGACTCGACCGGTGGTGCCGCTGCCACCGCGTTCCTGCGCAATCGTCCGATCGTGCTTGGGGCTTACGACACCGGCCCGCTGACCATCCGAAAAACCAGCCCGTCGGCGCTCCTGAGCGCGAGCTACCGGCTGCACGACGACGCGATCGGCTACGTGAGTTTCTCGCACGGCGAGCGGTCGGGCGGGATCAATCTGGCGGGCCCAGGTGCCGCTCCCGGCCCGCTCGGCCCCTCGTCGCTGATCATCGGACCCGAACGTGTCGACAGCCTGGACGTCGGCGTCAAGAGCAGCCTGTGGAACGACCGCCTGACGCTCAACCTGAATGCCTTCCTGGCGGGCGTGCGCGGCTACCAGACGTCGATGTTCGTGCCCGCCGGCGCGGGCGCGGGCAACTACGTCGAGATCCTCACGAACGCGGGCGATCTCCGCAGCCGGGGACTGGAACTGGACGCCACCGCGCGACCGGCGCGCGGGCTGACCATGTGGGCCAACGCCGCCTTCAACGACGCACGCTATCGACGCTACGAGGACGCGCCCTGTCCGTCGGAACGCGCGTTCGTGCCGCAGGGGCGCTGCAGCCTGACCGGACGGCAGGTTGCGGGGGCACCGCGCTGGACATTCAACGTCGGTGCCGAATACCGCAGGTCCGTGAGCCCCACCACCCAGCACTTCATTTCGGCGGCGTACGCGTGGCGGTCCGCACAGGACGGCACGCTCGACGGATCGGTCCACTCGCGAATCCCGGCCTATGGCCTGCTGAACCTCGCCACCGGCTGGAAGGTCGCACGGGGCAATGAAACCTGGAGCCTGTCGCTCTGGTTGCGCAATGCGCTCGACAAGAAGTACTTCCCGACCGTGGCCGCCACCGCGAACGGTGCCTACGTGGCATCGGTCGGAACGCCGCGGACTCTGGGACTGACAGTGCGGCTGGACTACTGACCATTCTCCTGCGTAGCCAGCGCGATGAGCGCGTGGAGCAGGCGGTGCGCCGCGTGCGCGCACCGAGGAGATAGGCGACGCCGCGGTCGCGGCGTTGGGCGGATGTTGAGCGTGAGCGTGCGGGTTCGGCGGGTTCCAGCCAGTGCGTTATAGAGGCATGACGCGCCGCGACGGCCGCTGATCGCGTGGCACCAGCAATCTCTGCCAGACTTTTGGGCGGACTCCCTCAATCGACGTGAAGCGGGTACGCTTGTGTCGACGGCGAGGACGCGTGCCCACCTGATCGTCGGAGGTGCGCCGGGCGATGAAGAGTTCCCGGCCCCACTGGCCGGCCGAGCCCAGCGACCTGCACACGGAATTCCCAAGGAATGGATCGGCGGTTCCTTCGATCCCGCGGCGTCGGCATCGGCGAGATCTACAAGCGGTTGAGCCAGAGCAAAGACTGATCGCCAAGAAAGGGTAGCCGGACTATCGCCCGCAAGCGCTCAGGTCTTCTTTGCAAGGGTTGCAATCGGCAGCATGTAGGTCAGCGGGTTGCTGCTGAAACTGACGAAGCCGTGATGCTCGTAGAACGCGGCGGCGGTCTCGTCCTTGGCGTCGACAACCAGTGCGAAGACGCCCATGCCTGACTGCATGGCGCGCAGGCCTGCATCCCACAGAAGCGCCGCACCGAGCTGACGCTTCTGGAACGCCAGGCTCACCGCAAGGCGGCCAACGCGCGCGACTGGGACAAGAGGATACCGCGGCAGCCTCTTCGCGGTTGCCTCGGTCAGGTCAGCAAGAGGCACACTGCCTGCTGCGAGGGTGTAGTACCCGGCGATCGCATCTGTCGCTTTGTCGATAGCGACGTAGCAGGCGCTGGTGCGGCGGCGCATGTCCTGAGACGCTTGCTCTCGCAGATACTTGTCGAGTGGATCGCTGCCGCAGGCGAAGGTCGCGCGGTCATGTTCAGACGCAAGCGCCTCTATGCGGAACTGATCAGTCACCGCGCAAGGTGATCAGTTTCTTGTGGGCCTTGGCTGCCCGCGCCATCGCCGGAGAGAGCGCGGGAGGGTCGAGCAGCAACGAAGCAAAGCGTTGCTGTTCTTCCATCGACAACCGGATGATCTGCGTCTGCTCAATCGTGCGGCGTGCCGCTTCTTGCGCGGCTCCAACGAGAAAGTCACTCAGGCTGCGCCCTTCGATCTCTGCTGCGCGCCGGACCAAAGCCAGTACGCTAGGCGCAATGCGGGCTTCGACACGCTCGGTTCGGACGATCTCAGTGGACATAAAAAACCTCTCTTTTCCAAAATGTACGGCGTATTGCCGTACATGTCAAGACGAAACTTGGACCGTAAGGATTCATTTTTGACTCACATACTCCAAGGACTGAACTCTTGCACGGGCGAGAAGACAGGCCAGATCAGCGAGAACCTCTCGAAAAGCGGATCAGCCAATCGGCGGGAAGGCCGGTCCATCGCGGGGACGAATCCGCAAGGCTCGATCCGAGCGGGAGTTCATTTTCGACTGGGCTGCACTCGCCGGGCGACGGACATCCGCTGCCTGCGCGCCTCATCGCAAGTTCGCAGCAGCCCGTGTAGTGCCGGAACCTTCGAGGTTGAGTTTGCGCTGCGTCGTTCGCGCACCAGGCGTCGGCACGCGGGATCTCACAGACGGTCGCAATGCTGTCATGCCGAGCTCAGCAAAAAGGCTTGCTCGTGCGCATTGGTACGCTGCCGATGGCGAGGCAGGCCCTTCCTAAGGCGACACATCGCATCGTCCGAGGCGCTATTCTTTTCTGCGGGTCATGCGGGTCATGCGGGTCATGCGGGTCATGCGGGTCATGCGATAGCCGTTCGCCAGCCTTTGAGTGCGTAGGGGCTTCGAGCGTGCATAGCTCTCCGGTGGGTCGAGCCGCTGCTCGTACTCACGGCCAGCCCTTCAACGCATTGTCGGTCGGGCATCCCGGTTCACGAATGGTCGCCCTCATGCTTGCGAAGCTTTTCAGGTGCTGCGGAGTCCGCGACGCGCGAAGTACCTGCGGACGCGATGGACGAGCGTCGCGGACTTGGCGCCCATCGCGCCAGGAGCTCGCCGATACCTGAAATCCAAAAACGTCCAGCGATAACCCGCAAGCCGCTGGGTCGGCCGTCATGGAAGCGAGATTGCCAATGGTGCGACTCGATGTGCCGCGGCTCATGAGCGACAGATGAAAAGTCCGCCGGGCGCCGGAGTTCGGCCAGCATAGAGGGCTGACGACTTTGTCGGCTCATTCCCTCACAGCGCCAGCGCCACCAGCAGGCATGCCAGCGCCACACCGGAGAATGCGGCGCGCACGGCGTGGGAGCACTCCCACCTCCGGCGCAGCCCGGCCCAGACCTGGTGTCGGTCCGCGTGGTTGGCTGTCTCGCGCCCCCGCTCGCCAATACCGAAGAAGCCGGCGCCCGCGCCCTCCAGCTGCTGTCCGCGCAGCCAGAACTTGTTCACGGGGTGCGTCATCAGCCAGTAGGTCGCATGCATCGCCAGCAGGGCCAGCAGGGCTGCGAGCGTGAATGCGAACTGTGGCGCGCCAGGCTCTGTAAACAGCAGCAGCACGGATGTGGCCACGATGCCCCCCGCCTCACCGATGGCTCCTCCGATGGTGAAGCCCGGGTAGTAGATCGTCTGAGTGGCGGCGTACGCCTTCTCGTCCAGCCTCAGCTTGCCGGGCCACTCCAGCGCATGCGAAAGCGCCAGTGCCCAGGCGATCGAGACGAGAAAGGCGGTCAGGACGTGTAGAGAAGTGATCACGGTGGAACTCCCTTGCAGTGGCCGGCACTCCAATTTATATACGGCGTACATTTTGTCAAGCAGAAGTGCCCGGTGACAATGCGGTCATGACGAGCGAACGCAAACGACCGCGGGGCCGGCCCCGGCAGGCGGCCGTGGACCCCACCGGCGTACTGCAGTGCGCACTGGGGTTGGTCGATCGGGAGGGACTGGACTCGCTGACCATGCGCCGCCTGGCGGAGGCGCTGAAGGTCAGTCCGATGGCCTTGTACAACCACTTTGCGGGCAAGGAAGAGCTCCTGCGCGCGATGGCCGAGCACCTTGCGCAGCAGATCGACTTCTCCTGCGACCATGCGGATTGGCGCGAGCGCATTCGCTACTGCTTTCGCAGCCTGCGCGCTGCGGTGCGCGCCCACCCCGCTTCGGTGCGGTTGATGGAGGCGCTTGAAGAGCCCCCGCTGGCGATCTTCCGGCCACTGGACCTGACCTTGCAGGCTCTTGGCGAGGCGGGGGTGACCGGTGACGATGCGTTTCGGGTCTATTTCCTGCTCACCAACTTCACGCTGGGGCAGGCCTCGTACGAGGTGAAGGGGCCGTTCAAGGGCATGGATCCGGCGACCGCACTCGCGCAAGGCCGATTGAGCGGCGGCGGCTTTGAGCACATCGAGCGTGACCTCGCGTTCGACGGCTGGGACTTCGACGAAGCGTTCGAGTTCGGCCTGTCGGTGATCCTGGGAGGCGTCGAGCAGCTGGCGCGCACGACCAGCGGCGCCCGCCGGCCGAAGTAAGGGGTGCGACGATCCAAGACCGAGTCGGTCGAGCAGATCGCGAAGCGCCCTGGGCCACCGAGCGACCATGGCGCCTACGTCAATCAACCTTGAAGCCGGAGGCCTCGACCACATCGCCCCAATGGCGCAACCCAAGTTCGATCAACGCTGAAAGTTCGTCGGGCGTGCTGGGTTGCAGCTCGGTGCCCAGCTTGCGCATGCGCGCGCGAATCTCGGAGTCGTTGAGCGTCTGCACCAATGCGGCGTTCAGCCGCTCGATGACGGCGCGCGGCGTTCTTGCCGGCACGAACATCCCGGTCCATTCGAGATTCTCAAACCCTGGCTTTCCGAGTTCCGTCAGCGTGGGCACCTGCGGCAGTAGCGGTGATCGCGTGGTGCCATTCACGGCCAGCACCCGGATCTTGCTGTCCGCGTGATGGGAAGCGATGTCTGCCACGGGGACGATGCCGGCGCTGACCTGGCCGCCGAGCAGATCCTGCACCAGCGGCGGTCCGCCGCGATAGGGCACGGCAAGCAGATCGACCTCGGCGCTCCTGCCGAGTTGATAGCCGACGAAGTGGGGCACGCTGCCGGGTGCCGGCACGCCGTAGGTCGAGTGCAGCGGGGCGGCGCGCGCCAAGTCGAGCCATTGCCCGAGCGTCTGTGCCGTCGATGCGGTGGGCACTGCGAACGCCAGCGTGAAACTCTGGATGCGCCCGACGGCCTGGAAGTCCTTGCGCGGGTCGTACCGTACGGAACGTGAAACCAGCGGCAGCATGACCAGCATATGTGTGCTGCCCAGCAGGACGGTCGTGCCGTCCGGCGCCGCCGCTCGCACGTGCTCCGCGGCAATCTGACCACCTGTCCCGGAGCGGTTTTCTACCACCACCTGTGTCCCGAGCGCCGGACCCAGCTTCTCGGCAATGGTGCGCGCCTGCACATCCGAGGAGCCGCCGGCCGGGAAGCCGACCACGATCCGCACCGGTCCCGGGAAGGCGGCATGCTGCGCTGCCGACCCGCCGGCCGTCATGCCCCAAAGCGCTCCGATGACGACCTCCAACAGTTTCGTGTTCCTCATTGAATTCATGCAGTGAGTGGATGGCCAGTTCTTGGCGTTCCCGGACTGGACCAGAGCGCGCGACGGCGTGCAACGACCTTTCAGGTCATGAGCCATGCCGCCTCGTTGTGACGACGAGGGTTGCCCGGCTGGCGGATTTCGGGCGTCCTGTGTGATCATTCGCACCCGGAAGTCGAGAAGCACGACAGGGCGAGTTGAAACGCAATGACGAAGACGACAGACATAGCGACGAACCTGGCTCGACTGCTGCGCGAAGTCCGATTGGAGCGAGGCCTGAGCCAGATCGAGCTGGCGACGCGCCTCGGCGTATCGCAGCGCCACGTCAGCTTTGTCGAGCGGGGTCTCTCGCGCCCGGGCCGGCAGCTGCTTCGGGCCTGGCTCGACGAGGTTCGGGCCTCCGATGCGCTTCGCAACGCAGCGCTGCTCCATGGCGGTTTTTCCAGCCTTGGCGATCAGGCGCATGACGAACCGGTCACTGAAGCGCCCGCATGCGCGCTGGAGCTGCTGGCAGCGCACGAGCCCTGTCCGGCCATCTGCGTCGATGCCGACTGGATGCTGCTCGCCAGCAACCGTGCCAGGCGCAGGCTTCACCGGATCGTGATGCCGCAGCTTCCCGCCGCCTTGCAGGAGGCCTCGAGCGGCGTCGACATGGTCGACCTGTTCGCGCGACCAGGGGGCATGCTCGACAGCTTGCGCAATGCCGCGCAGATCGGCTGGAGCGTGCTGCGCCAGCTTGAAGCCGAAGCCTGGGCCAACCACGCGCTCAGGCCGCGGGCGAAACTGCTCGAGCAACGGTTGCGCCTTCGCTATGCGGAGCCGGCGCCGTGCGTGCTGCGATCGAGTGGTGTGACGCAGCTCGGCCTGGTGTTCGATACCGCGGTTGGCCGCCTGTCGTTTCTTTCGACCCAGCTGCTGGTCGGCCTGCCCCAGAACATCACCGCCGCTGCGCCACGCGTGACGCTTTGGCATCCCGCCGATTCGTTTACTCGGGCGTTTCTGCTATCGCCGGAGCATTCGTACGCAACGGGTATTGAGGAAGGCTCCGCGAGCTAGATAGGAGGGTTGCCGGAAGCTTGCTGAGCGCCCGCTGGGTCAATTAATGGCTTGGCTTCGGTGTATCGAGCGAAACTCTCCAGAATCGCCTGCCAGCCGTCCCGTTGCTGCTCGACGGAGTGGGTCGACTCGGCCTCGAAGCTGACGCGCACCGTCACCCCTTGGCCGGCCTGGATGAAGTCGACCTGTGCCGAGCGATCGCCGAACGTGTATTCAATGAGCTCTGGCTCCACGATTTTGGTGTAGGTCCCTGCGAAGTCGAACCCCATGCTGCCGTCTTTTGCTTCCATTCGCGAACTGAACGCACCGCCCTCGCGCAGGTCAACGGCCGCCGTCGTGGTGTGCCAGTCGTCGGACGCGGCGTTCCACTGCTTGATGTCTTCAGGAGAGGTGTAGCAGCGCCAGACCTTTTCGATGGGTGCGCTGACCTTGGTTTCTACCGTGATGTTCATTGAGTTTCCTGTCTGATTGAAGAAGGCTGCGGTGATCGGTCTCAGCTCACGACGACATTAGCGTGACTGCCCCCTCCGGTCGATTACTTCTCAGGTCATCAGAAGAGCAGAACGGCATGCATGGGTTGGGTGGTGGCAAGCCATCCGGCCTCCACGGAATCCGGGGCACTTCAGAGAGCCGGATCATCGCGTTCGCTTCCTATCGAAGAATGATTGGCGCCAAGGCACGACATCGACAGTAGCAAACAGCTGTCCGGTGTTGAATGGGTCGCCGCTCGCGAATGCCTGCGCGGTCTGCCGATCCTCGGTGTCCAGGATGATCAGGCCGCCGATCGGCTGGCCTTCAGTGTCGAGCAGCGCACCACCGGCGAGCATCATGTGCTCGCGCGCAACCAGGTAGTCCAGGTGGGCGGGCTTGAGCGCCGCACGCAGCGCTTGCGCCTGCGGCCTGTCGAAAGCGATGATGGCGAAAGGCATGGGCTCCTCGACGGTCGATGCGGCATCGTGCTCAGCTCGGCGTGATGCCGGCCTTCGCGATGATGGCGCTCCAGGTCTGCATCTCGCGCGCGATGAAGGCCCGGAACTGCGCGGGCGTGCTGCCCACCGGCTCGGCGCCGTTGGCCACCAGGGCCTCGCGCGTGACGTTCGTCTGCAGGGCCTTGCGCACCTCGGCGCTCAGGCGCTCGACGAGCGCGGGATCGGTGCCCGCGGGTGCGAGCACGCCGGTCCAGGCGCTCACGTCGAAGGGCTTGCCGCTGATCTCTTCGACCGTGCGCACCTCTGGCAGCGACGCTGACCGCCTGGCGGTCGACGCCGCGAGCGCGCGCAGCTTGCCCGACTTCACGAGCGGCCCGGCGGCCACCACGTTGGCGAACATGAGGTCGACGTGGCCGCCCATCACGTCGGCGAGTGCGGGGCCGGTGCCCTTGTAGGGAACGTGCGTCATCGACACGCCCGATTGCAGCGCAAGCAGTTCCATCGACAGGTGATCGGCGGTGCCGCTGCCCGTGGATGCAAAGGACAGGCGGCGCGCCCCGGCCTGCGCGAGTGCTTCGTCCATCGAGTGGATCGGGGACGCAGCCGACGCGACCATGATGAAGGGCGACTGCACCGCGAGGCTCACCGGCACGAATGCCTTGACCGTGTCGAACGGCAGGTTCTTCATCATCGACGGATTGGTTGCATGCGGCACGCTCGCCACCAGCAGGGTATAGCCGTCGGGCGCCGACTTGGCCACGTACTCCGAGCCGATGACTGTGCTGGCGCCTGGCTTGTTGTCGATGTAGAAGGTCTGCCCGAGCGATTCGGACATGCTTGCCGCGAGCGCCCGCGCCACCACGTCGGTTCCGCCGCCGGCGGTGAAGGGCACCACGACGCGAACCTGGCGATTGGGATAGGACGGGCTGGCGGCGCGCGACGGCAACGTGCCCAGGACACCGGCCCCGCAGGCCCCCGCCAGCGCAGTGATGAGTTCTCGACGGTTCATGGTGTTCTCCGGTGATGGCGTGGTGACGCGTGATGGGGACGAGGCAAGCGAGAGGTACGGTACGGGCGGCTAGGCGTTGAAATGCAGCCGAAGGCCCGGCTCGGGCCATGGCAGCGAGACGAGCTGGCCCGTGCCCGACAGCGTCAGGTAGGCGGTGCGCAGGTCCGGTCCGCCGAAGCAGATGTTGGTCACGTAGATGTCGGGAAATGCCTGCTGGCGCACCAGTTCGCCGTCGGGTGCGATGACCGAGATCGCGCCCGTGACCAGCGTGGCGATGCACACGTGCCCGCTCGCCTGGACGGCCATGCTGTCGAAGCGCTGGAAGCCCGGCAGGCCGCAGACCAGGCGTCCACCGTGCGGCGAAGGGAAGGGGTGCTTGTCGACGACGCCGGGCTCCACCACATCGAAGGCCCACAGACGCGCGGTCTCGGTTTCGGCGACGTACAGGACCCGGTCGTCCGGCGACAGGGCTATACCATTGGGCGAAAGCAGCCCGTACGCCACCTCGACGATCCGAGAGCCATCGGGTAGCGCGTAGTAGACGCCGCCGGTGTCACGCATGCGCGCATGCTTCTTGCCGAAGTCGGTGAAGTAGAAGCCGCCTTGCGCGTCGAACACGAGGTCGTTGGGCGATGACAGCCGGTGTTCGCCGCAGCGGGTGTAGAGCGTCGAGACGGCGCCGTCGGCGAGATCGACGCGGCGGATGCTGCCGCCGTCGTATCCAGGCGCAGGCCCCGTGGAGGTGAAGCGGCCCGGCGCATAGGCGCTGCCCCCGTTGTCGCAGACATAGAGCGCGCCGTCCGGCCCGATGGCAGCGCCGTTGGGGCCGCCGCCGCAGTCGCTCACCGTCTGCATGCGCCCGTTGGGCGCGACCCGCGAGATGCGCCCCGCACGCATCTCGACCAGCACCACCGAGCCATCGCCCAATGCCACTGGCCCCTCAGGAAACTGCAGACCGTCGGCCAGGATTGTCATGATCTCGCGCCACCCGCTCCGATGTGCGTGACGTCGGCGAAGGCTTTTCTATGGATGATTCGGGCGCCAAAGATAGCTGCCCCGTTGCTGGGCTTCAACCACAATTAAGTCATGCGAGACATGAGTAAACCTCATCGTCCCGGCGCGCGCTTCCTTCATCCGCGCCCCGGTCGGCGCCTGCTTGCCGATCCTTCAGGCGTCCGCCTCGGCGGTCTCCGCCGCGATCCAGCTCTCGAAGTCCCGCACCCGCTGCGGCACCGGCCGGTCGGCGCGCCACGCCATGAAATAGCCGCCGCCGGTCTGCACGCGCAGCTCGAAGGGCGCAGCCAGCCGCCCACTCGCAAGATCGTCGCGCACGAAAGCCAGCAGGCCCATCATCACGCCCAGTTCCTCGGCTGCAGCCTGGTAGGCCATTGCGGCGTTCTCGAACTTGAGGCCGTGGCGCGTGTCCACGCCGCGCACGCCGGCGGCCTTCAGCCACGTCGGCCAGTCCTGCGGCCGGTTCAGCGAACTCAACAGCGCGTGCTTCGCCAGGTCGGCCGGCTGCGCGAGCGGCGGCTTGCGCAGCAGCAGTGCCGGCGCGCAGACCGGCAGCAGCGTCTCGCGAAACAGCAGCCGGTAGCCGGGGCCCTCCGGCGGCGCTGGCTCGGAATGGATGCCGACGTCCACATCGTCGCGGTCGAAGTCGGTCGGCTTGTGCGAAGTGGTGATCTGCACGTCGACGCGTGGATGCAGCGCATGGAAGCGCGCGAGCCGCGGAATGAGCCAGCGGATCGCGAAGGTGGGCGGCACCTTCACGCGCAGCAGCCATTCGTCGGGGCTCTGCTGCAACTGCCGCGTGCCATGCTCGATCTGGTCGAAAGCCACGCGCATGCTCGCGTGGTATTCCTGCCCCGCCGGTGTGAGCCGGATGCCGTGGCGCCCGCGTTCGAAGAGCTGCACCTTGAGCCAGCCTTCGAGCGTGGCGACATGGCGGCTCACCGCGCCCTGGGTCACGCAAAGCTCCTGCGCCGCGCGCGTGAAGTTGCCGCAGCGCGCCGCCGCCTCGAAGGCGCGCAAGGCGTTCAGCGGGGGCAGGCGGCGGGTCATGGGGTCTGACTTTAACTCATGAGCTCATGCGTTAATTGTGATTGCGGCGTGCTCCTGTGCAGAACTAGCATTCGGCCACTACAAGCCAAGGAGACAAAGAGATGATGAAGAAAATGCATGCCTGCACCCTGGCCGCGGCGCTCTTCGGCGGCTTGGCGGTGACGGTGGCCTCGGCACAGGCGCAGGCTGTGGACACCTATCCCAACCAGCCCATCAAGCTCATGGTGCCCTGGCCTGCGGGCGGCGGCGTCGACACCACCGCGCGCATCCTCGCGGACCTGCTCGGACAGCGCATGGGCCACCCGTTCGTCATCGACAACCGGGGCGGCGCGGGGGGCAACATCGGCACCGAGCTCGCCGCCCGCCAGAAGCCCGACGGCTACAACCTCCTGATGGCCTCGATCAGCCCGAACGCGGTCAACATCAGTCTGTATGGCAAGCTGGGCTTCGATCCGGTGAAGGACTTCGAGCCGATCATCTACGTCTCGGCGGTGCCCAACATCCTCGTGGTGCCGGGCAACTCGCCGTTCAAGACGGTGAAGGATGTGATCGACGCGGCGCGCGCCAACCCTGGCAAGCTCAACTACGCGTCGGGTGGCGTCGGCTCATCGCAACATCTGGCGGCCGTGCAGTTCGCCAGCGCCACGAAGATCGACATCGTGCACGTGCCGTACAAGGGCACCGCTCCGGCCGAGGCGGACCTGGCGGCGGGCCATGTGTCGCTGATGCTCGACACCACGACCTGCCTGCCGTTCATCGCGAGCGGCAAGATGCGCGCGCTGGCGGTGGCATCGAAGCAGCGCAACCCCGCATTGCCCGACGTGCCCACCTTCGACGAGGTGGGCCTGCCCGGCATCTACGCCTCGTCGTGGTATGGCCTCTCGGCCCCGGCGGGCACGCCCAAGCCGATCATCGCGAAGCTCAATGCCGAGGCCAATGCGGTGCTCGGCTCGCCCGAGTTCAAGAAGCGCATGCTGGCCTTCGGTGCCGAGATCGGGGGCGGCACGCCCGAGGAGTTCGCCCGTTTCATGGCGAGCGAGACGAAACGCTATGCGGAGATCGTGCGCATCTCCGGCGTGAAGCTCGACTGACAGCAAGAAGCGCAATCCAACCTCCGCCCGAGAACCCACGCGCCATGCCCGCCTTCGTCCCCCGCACCCTGTTCGAAAAGATCTGGACGCCGCATGTGGTCATGCAGCGCGACGATGGCCAGAGCCTGCTGTACGTGGATCGCCACCTGGTGCAGGACGGCTCCGCGCCTGCCTTCGAGATGCTGCGCCAGCGGGGGCTTCCGGTGCGCCGGCCCGATCGCGCGTTCGCGACCCCGGACCATTACGTTCCCACGAGTTCGCGCACGCTCGCAGACATTCCCGATGCCGAGAAGCGCGCGATGGCCGATGCGCTGCGCGATGACAGCGCCGCGGCGGGCATCCGCTTCATCGGCATCGACGACATCCGCCAGGGCATCGTGCACGTTGTCGGCCCCGAGCAGGGGCTGAGCCTGCCGGGCAGCGTGATCGTCTGCGGCGACAGTCATACCGCCACGCACGGCGCACTCGGTGCGCTGGCCTTCGGCATCGGCGCCTCCGAAGTGGCGCATGTGCTCGCGACACAGACGCTCTGGCAGCGCCGGCCGCGCACGCTGCGCGTGATCGTCGACGGGCGCCTGGGGCAGGGCGTCTCGGCCAAGGACATCATCCTCGCGGTGATCGCGCGCATCGGTGCCGCGGGCGGTACGGGCCACGTGATCGAGTACGGGGGCGAGGCGATCCGCGCGCTCCCGATGGCGGGCCGCATGACGGTGTGCAACATGTCGATCGAGGCCGGCGCCCCTGCCGGCATGGTCGCGCCCGACGACACGACCTTCGAATGGCTCGCCGGCCTCCCCGAGGCGCCACGGGGTGCCGCCTGGGACGCGGCACTCGCGCGCTGGCGGCAACTGCCGAGCGACGAGGGCGCGGCATTCGACCGCGAGGTGCGCCTGCACGCCGGTGAGATCGAACCAATGGTGACCTGGGGCAACAGCCCGGAAGACGCACTCCCGATCACGGGCCGCGTGCCCGACCCCGCCCAGGCCTCGAACGCCGAACGCCGCGAAGCGCTCGAGCGCACGCTCGCCTACATGGGCCTCGTCCCGGGCCAGGCATTGGCCGATGTGCGGGTCGACCACGTCTTCATCGGCTCGTGCACCAACGGCCGCATCGAGGACATGCGCAGCGCCGCCGAGGTGGTGCGCGGCCGGCGCGTGGCCGAGGGTGTGGAAGCGTGGGTCGTGCCCGGCTCGGGGCTCGTCAAGCAGCAGGCCGAGTCCGAGGGGCTCGACGCGGTCTTCCGCGAGGCCGGGCTGCAATGGCGGCACGCGGGCTGCTCGATGTGCCTGGGCACCAACGGCGACCAGGTCGCTGCGGGTCGGCGCTGCGCGTCCACTTCCAACCGCAACTTCGTCGGCCGCCAGGGGCCGGGCTCGCGAACGCACCTCATGAGCCCGGCGATGGCCGCGGCCGCCGCCGTGACCGGGCGGCTCACCGACGTACGCGGCCTCTTGCCCGCAGGCTGAGCGACGCACGACAAGCCAAGACACACGGACCCCATGGAAGCCTTCATCTCTCTGGATGCAGTGGCCGCGCCACTGCCGCGCAGCAACATCGACACCGACCAGATCGTGCCCGCGCACTACCTGCAGAAGCCGCGCTCCGACGACTTCGGCCGCTACCTGTTCCACGACGTGCGACGCGACGCCGCCGGCGCGCCGCGCAGCGACTTCGTCCTTAACGCTCCGGTGTACGCGCAGGCGCGCATCCTCGTGGCGGGGCGCAACTTTGGCTGCGGCTCCTCCCGGGAGCATGCGGTCTGGGCGCTGCATGACGGCGGCTTCCGCTGCGTGATCGCCCCGAGCTTCGGCGACATCTTCTTTTCGAACGCGCTGAAGAACGGACTGCTGCCGGTGCGGCTGGCCGAAGTCACGGTACAGGCGATGCTGGCCGAGCTTGCGTCGGCACCCGGTGCCCGTCTGCGCGTCGACCTGGCAACGCAGACCGTCACCCGCTCCGGCGGCGAGGCGGTGCCGTTCGCCATCGACCCGTTCGCGCGGCATTGCCTGCTCGAAGGGCTCGACGAAATCGCCTACACGCTCACGCAGCGCGACCGCATCGAAGCGTTCGAACGCTTTCGCCATGCAGGCGCAGACGCACATTCCAACCAGCAGCCCCTCGGACGGGGCGAGAAAGGCCTTTCGAGATGAAGATCGCAGTGATGCCGGGCGACGGCATTGGCCCCGAGGTGACGACCGAAGCGCTCAAGGTGCTCAAGGCCGTGGTGGGCTCCACGCAACCGATCGAGTTCGCGCATGCAGCCATCGGCCAGGCCGGCATCGACACCGCGGGCGATCCGTTGCCCGCCGCCACGAGCGAGATCGCGCGCAAGGCCGATGCCATCCTATTCGGCGCCGCCGGCATGCCAGGCGACGAGACGATTCCGTTTGCGATGCGCCCGGGCGCGAGCCTGCTGCGCCTGCGCAAGGAACTCGGGCTCTTCGCCAACTTCAGGCCCGCCTTCCTGTTCCCCGAGCTCCTCGGCGCTTCCACGCTCAAGCCCGAGGTGGTGGAAGGCCTGGACCTCCTCATCCTGCGCGAGCTCACGGGCGACGTGTATTTCGGCGAGCCGCGCGGCTCGGGCGTGAACGCCGCAGGCGAGCGCGAGGCCTTCAACACCATGCGCTATTCGGAGCCCGAGGTGGAGCGCATCGCCCATGTGGCGTTTCGCACTGCACGAAAGCGCAAGCGCCGGCTGTGCTCGGTCGACAAGGCCAACGTTCTGGAAGTGATGCAGCTGTGGCGCGAGGTGGTCACGCGGGTTGGCGCCGAATACCCGGACGTGGAACTCACGCACTTGTTCGTCGACGCGGCCGCGATGCAACTGATGCGCGCGCCCAAGCAGTTCGACGTGATCGTCACCGGCAACATCTTCGGCGACATCCTGTCGGATGCTGCGGCCATGCTCACGGGCTCGATCGGTATGCTGCCCTCGGCGTCGATGGCTGCCGGCAGCTTCGGCCTCTACGAGCCGGTGCACGGCACCGCGCCCGACATTGCGGGCAGGAACCTCGCGAATCCGCTAGCTGCGATCCTGTCGATGGCGATGATGCTGCGCTTCTCCTTCGGCCGGGCCAGCGACGCCGAGCGCGTGGAGCAGGCGGTGCGTCGCGTGCTGGCCAACGGCCTGCGCACGGGCGACATCTACCAGTCGGGAACGACGCGCGTGGGAACTGACGAGATGGGCGACGCTGTGGTCGCGGCCCTGGGCGGGCGCTGAGCACGAACCGGGGGTTCAGCCAAGTCCATCAGACCGTTGAATGCGGCTGATCCGCTCTGCAGGGTCCGAGCACCGTCATGGCCACCACGGCTGTGCGCAATCCGGACCGGGAACGCAGCATCTCATGCGCACGCCTGCGGCGAGGCGAGTGAATGCTCAGAGAGGCTGGGGACGTTTCCGTGGCCCGCGGCTGGGCAACAAACCTCTGCTCGGTGTTGCGGCCCCACGTCTCGCGGCCGTCTACCTTCGCATCCCTTTGGGAAGTTTCCGCCTGCGCAGAGTGCTGGAGGTCTTCGGCCTGCTCTTGCGTCGGCAGCTCCAGCGTACGCCGGCCGGTGCGTCGTACTGCGTAACCGAACACCAGCGCAAGCACGGCAAGCAGCGCATAAAACAGCGGATCGAGCTGGGTCATGATCGCTTGTTCTCGCGGTCTTGGCCGCCCTCGTCGGGGCCTGCGATCACGCTGCGCATGTCGGTGTCTGCCTGCAGGTTCTTCATGCGGTAATAGTCCATGATTCCGAGATTGCCGGCACGGAACGCCTCCGCCATGGCGCGCGGCACCTCGGCTTCTGCTTCGACCACCCGCGCGCTCATCTCCTGCTCCAGTGCAACCGCCATTGCGCGCCGCTCCTCCGCCTTGGCCTGGGCGATCTGCTTGTCGGCATTCGCTTGGTCGATCTGCAGTTTTGCACCGATGTTCGCCCCGACGTCGACATCGGCGATGTCGATCGACAGGATCTCGTAGGCAGTTCCGGCGTCCAGGCCTTTGCTCAGGATGTGCTTCGAAATGTGGTCGGGATTCTCGAGCACGCTCTTGTGGTTGATCGCCGATCCAATCGTGCTCACCATGCCTTCGCCCACCCGCGCGATGATGGTCTCCTCTCCAGCACCACCGACGAGTCGTTCGATGTTGGTGCGAACCGTCACACGGGAGACCACGATGAGCTGAATGCCGTCCTTGGCCACGGCTGCGATCCTGGGTGTTTCGATGACCTTGGGCAGCACCGACATCTGCACCGCTTCGAGCACATTGCGGCCTGCGAGATCGATGGCCGAGGCGCGCTTGAACGTCAGCGGAATGCTTGCCTTGTCGGCAGAGATCATTGCATTCACAACGCGGACCACGTTGCCACCGGCGAGAAAGTGCGCTTCCAGATCGTTCAGCGGTATCTCGATGCCCGCTTTGACCGCACTGATGCGGGCAGTGACGATGGTGCCCGGCGGCACTCGCCGAAGCCGCATGGCCACCAGCGTGATGATGCTGACGTATGCGCCGGAGGCCCATGCAGCAATCCACAACGGAAGCGGCACCAGGTACAGCACCGTGCCGACGAGGATGATGACCAGAATCACCAGTGCACCGACCCCGAGGAAACCTGTTTCTAGTCCGCCCATGATTGCTCCTTTCAAGTGTCTCTCGCACGTTTGACAACGATGCGGTTCCCATCGACCCGCACGACCTGAATTGGTTCACCAGCCTCGATGAGTTCTCCGTCCGAAACCACGTCGATGCGCTCCGAGTCGATCACACCGATGCCTGCAGGATGCAACGGCGTCAGCGATACGCCTCGTCGGCCGAGCCATCGGCCATCGGTCTCGGGCTCCGAGCTGTAGCCCTGCGTCGAAGCGAGCGTGGATTGCAGTACCAGCCTGCGTCCGAATGGCAGCCGCGTCGAGAAGCGCAGCAAGAGCAGCCCCATCGCGATCGCGATCAGCAGCGACAGGAGCACCCGTCCTGCCGCCTCGGCCGCGAACTGAACCGTGGGTGCGGGGCCCAGCACGCTGAGCACAAGCCCTGCAGCGATGCCGATGAGGCCCAGCACCCCGGCGATGCCGAAACCCGGAATGATGAAAATCTCGGCGATGAGCAATGCAACCCCTGCCGCGATCAACAGCAGCTCTTCCCAACCGACAAGCTGCACCAGCCAATGGCCCCACAGGAACAGGCCCAGACACGACAGTCCCAGCGCCCCTGGGACTCCGAAGCCCGGCGCTCGCAGTTCCAGCATGATGCCCAGTGTCGCGACCGTGACCAAAAGCGAGCTCACCAGAGGATCGGTCAGGAAGCGCACCACGCTCTCGGCCCAGTTCGGCGCCGGGCTTCTGATCTCCGCGCCGGCGAGACCGGCCTGCTGAAGCACCGCCTCCATCGTTTCGGCCCTCGCATCGGCCACTCGATGTTCGAGCGCTTCCTCGGTGGTAAGCGTCAGGAGCTTTCCTTGCTGCACCAGGCCGGGGATCGTCACATCCGCATCGACCATGGCTTCCGAGATGAGCGGCGGGCGGCCACGGCTTTCAGCCGTTGCGCGGAATTCCTTTCGCACGTAGGAGACCGCTTTTTCTCCGGCTTGCACGGCCATGCCACCGCTCCGTCCGGCGCTCACCGGTGCCGCAGCACCGATCGTGCTGCCGCCGGACATGAAGATGCGGTGAGTAGCCAGACTGATCAGCGCTCCGGCGGAAATCGCCCGCTTGTCGATGAACGCCAGGGTGCGCGTCGGACTTCTCAGCAGTGCGTCCCGAATTTGCACGGCGGCGTCCACGCGGCCACCAAAGGTGTCGATCTTCAGCACGACAGCGGCCGCGCCCGCAGCCTCAGCCTCGTCCAGCACGCGCCGCACATAAGGGGCGAGACCCAGATCGATGACGCCTTCGATCGAGGCGACGTAGACGATAGCTTGCGAGGGGGCTTGCGGCTGCGGTTGCTGCGCCATCGACGCAACGCCGATGCAAACAAGCACCAGTGCCAGCAATGAACGCCGCAGGATCGAACCAGCCCGTCGCATAACGAGATTTGTTGCTATTGGATGCGTGTGCCCGGTAGGGAGCCCGGCAATGCAGCCGTAGTCCAATGTCCATCTCCATCTGCCTGCCCAGGCAAGTCTGGACGACTCGCCTCAGACATTGCGATCAAGTGCGACGGACAGCACGTCAGAGGCCAGATGATCAAGCTGTTGAAGTGTCAGCGCCAGCACTTCGGATTCGCTCACTGACCGGTCCGCAAGCCACGCCAGAACGAGCTGATCGTGGAATCCGATCCAGGCACGCATGCAGGCTCGAACCTTCCTGGTGGGACCCGGAATCCCCAGGACTTCGCAAATCCTATCGATCGCTTGCTGACGCGACGCTTCCCAGATCCCGGCCACCTCCGCATTGATGGCGAGGTTGTGGGAGCGCGCTCTGAAAAGCGCATCGCCTTGCCGTTGCTTCACGGCCTTCAGATGAGCGCGCAGGAAGGAGGTCACTTGCTCACGCGCGGTCCGTCCGCGGAATGAGTCCTGCTGCGTCTTGTTCATCTGCTGCGCCGCCGCCCTGCTGACCTCGGCATACAGGCCTTCCATCGAGCCGAAGTGATGAAAAAGCAGGCCGTGCGCGACGCCGGCCTCGCGAACTATCTCGGCGGCCGAGACGTCCAGGAATCCCCGGCTCGCAAAAAGGCGCTCTGCCGTTTCCAGGATTCGTTGCTTGCCCGAGGGCGGCCGATCGGGTGTTTCCCGGTTGCGGCGACCTGGAGGAATCGCGTTGTCTGTCATCGCTTCGATCATATGACCGCTCGGACGCGGGGCATTCCGTGCCTCAGGGAAAACCAGTGGACGCGGTTGTCTTTCGCGCTCTAAACTGACTGACAGTCAATCAAAAACAAGTTCAATCATGTTGATGCAATCAGGAGACGCGTCTGCTCTCGGCTACGAGGTTCTGATCGTCGGCGGCGGGCCGTGCGGTCTGGCGGCGGCCATTGCGCTGGGGCGCTGCGGGGTACGCGCGCTGCTCGTCGAGAAGCACCCATCGACGAGCTTCCATCCGCGCGGCCACGTCGTCAGCGCGAGGACGATGGAGATCTTCAGGACCTGGGGACTGGAGGACGCGGTCCGCGCCCGTGGCATTCCGCACGACCGGAATCAGGGCGCCATCTTCGTGCGATCCGTTGCCGGCGAAGTGATCGGCGAGATCCGTACGTGCGCCGATCGGCAGCGGAATCGACTCTTCGAGACGTACGGCCCGAGTGCGAAGACATCCTGCCCGCAGGATGCGCTCGAGCCGGTTCTTCGACGCGCCGCGGAAGACCAGACCAGCGTGCAGGTCATGTTCGGGACCCTGCTGGAAGCGCTGGAACAGGACGAGCGGGGTGTGTCGGCAAAGATCACCACGGCCGATGGCGCGACGCGCGTCGTCCGCGCCCGCTACGCCATCGCGGCCGACGGCGCGCGCGGGACGCTTCGCGAGCGGATGGGCGTTCCTCTGGGCGGCGAAGCGGCGCTCGGCCATCAGATCGGCGTCTACTTCGAGGCCGACCTGTGGCCCTGGGTGGCGAATCGCCCGAACCTGCTTTGGTGGATCTACAACCCGGCGACCGTCGGCGTGATGATCGCGCTGGACGGCCGCAACCGCTGGACCTACAACTTCGGCTACGACGCCACCAGGAATGCCCCGGGAGATTTCACCCGCGAGCGGTGCGCCGACATCGTCAAGGCGGCCATCGGCGTCGAGGATCTTCGATTGCAGGTCAGGGACGTTCGCGCATGGCGCATGCAGGCGCGTATCGCGCAGAAGCTGCGCGTCGGCAACATCTTCCTTGCAGGCGATGCCGCCCACCCCTTGCCACCCACCGGCGGGCAGGGAATGAACACGGCGATCGGCGATGTCCACAACCTGTGCTGGAAACTCGCGCTGGTCCTCAGGGGCGTGGCGGGGGAGGGGATCCTCGACTCGTATGAAGCCGAACGCCTGCCGGTGATCCGGTTCAACGTGGCGCAGAGCGTGCGCAATGCGCGACGCATGGAGGCCGCAGGGCTGGGCGGCATCATGAAGACGCACGAGGACTTCTGCGAAGACGACATCTCGCGCATGCGCGACGCCATTCCCGGCCAACGGGATCATTTCGAATACCACGGGCAGACCTTCGGCTATGCCTATCGCTCGGCGCTGGTCTTCGACGAGGGAAATCCGGCGCAGCCGCCGGACGTCAACACCTATGACGCAAGCGCCGCGCCGGGCGCACGCGCGCCCCACTGCTGGCTGAAGCTGCCCGAAGGCGGGCCCACGATCTCGACCGTGGACCTGTTCAAGGACCTGCGCTTCACCCTGCTCGCAGGGCGCGATGCCCAGCCATGGGTGCAAGCGTTCACGAAGGCGACCTCCGAGGCAGGCATCCGCTCACAGGCATTTGTCGTGGGGGCGCATCGCGACCTGCTGGACCACCTGGGGGCGTTCCACGACCTCTACGAAATCTCTCCGCGCGGTGCCGTCCTCGTCCGGCCCGACGGCCATGTTGCATGGCGCGCCAGGGACGCCTTGCCCCAAGCAGACCGAACGATGGCGCAAGTGATCGGTGCCTTCGCCTCGAAACCAGACGAGCGGGATGCCGAGCCCGCGTCACAACACCAGGAGGTACACGCATGACTTCAGTCGCTGCCATCGCCACCAAGCCGCCCCGGCGGTTGGCCCACGTCGCATTGCGCACCAACCGGCTGCGCGAGCTCGTGGACTGGTACTGCACGGTTCTCGGTGCGCACGTGGCCCACGCGTCCGACAAGGTCGCGTTTCTGACCTACGACGATGAGCACCACCGGATCGCGCTGATCGCGCTGCAAGACTATCCGCCGCCAGACGCGACGGTCCGTGCCGGCCACTTCCACACGGCCTTCGCCTACGACTCGCTCGCCGACCTGCTCGACAACTTCGTGCGGCTCCGGCAGCTCGGGATCGTTCCCCATCGCGCGATCAACCACGGGCCCACCGTTTCCTTCTACTACGCGGACCCCGAGGGCAACCAGATCGAGCTGCAGGTGGACAGCTTTCCCGATCCCGAGACGACCAATGCCTGGCTCCAGAGCGAAGCGTTCAAGCGCAACCCGATCGGGATCGAATTCGACGCGGACGAGATGCTGCAGAAGCTGCGCGGCGGGGTTCCCGAAGTGGAATTGATGCGGCGCCCCGATTCGGTCCTCTGAGTCATTCAAGCAAGGAGACATGGCATGCTCAACAGGTATCTGAGGAAAGCCGCCATCGGCTTGACCATTGCGGCTGCGGCGCTCACCGCGGCGGCCCAGCCCGCGACGACGAAGCTGGTGCTTCCCGCCGTCTCCGTCCTCTTCGCGCCGGTCTACATCGCCCAGGACGCCGGCTACTTCAAGGACGCGGGCCTCGACGTGGAGCTCAGCCAGCTGGCGGGCCCCGCTGCGCTCAATGCGCTGATCGGCGGCAGCGCCGACTTCACCACGATCGCCGGCCTCATCCAGCTGCGCGCGGCCCAGCGCGGCCAGAAGACGCTGGCCATCGCCGGGCTCCAGGAAAACGCGACCACCGAGATCGTGCTGTCTGGGCCCACGGCCGAACGCCTGGCGTCCGCCAAGTCGCCGATGGACCGGGCCCGCGCACTCAAGGGCCTGACCTTGGCCGTCGACACGGCGAACGGCCTGCCGCAGGCCTATCTGCGGTTCGTCGCCCGGCAGGCGGGCATCGACGCCGACCGGGACATCCGCCTGGTCTTCATTGCGCCGCCCGGGATGGACGCGGCGCTTCAGAAGAAGGAGGTGGATGGCTTCGTCTTCTCCAGCCCGTTCACGCTGGAAGCCGTCCGCCGGGGCGCACGCCTCTGGATCAGCGGCCCCGGCGGCGATTTCCCCCAGGTGAATCCGACGACGTACAACGTGCTGGTCGCCCGCGACGGCTTGTGCAGCAGTGCCGCGGCCACCTGCCGCCAGATGGTCGGCGCCCTCGACCGCAGTCTGGCGCTCATCGCCGCCGAGCCGCAGAAGGCGCTGGCGCTGCTGGGCAGGCGCTTCGAGAAGATGGACCCCGATCTGCTGAAGCAGGCGTTCGAGAGCTTCCAGCGCAACACCCCCGCGCGCGCGATGCCGATGGGACGGGCGTTCGACCACACGGTGGACGTGATGTTCGGTCCGCAGGATGACAAGGCAGCACTGAAGGCGCTCGCCAAGACCCTCTTCACCGACGAGTTCGTGGGCTCCGGCAGATAGGCGGGCCGGAGATGAATCATCGTCGCGTGTGGACGGACCGGGTCGTTCTGGCCTGCGTGGTCCTGATCGCCTGGGAGGTGGTGGGGCGCCTGCGGGGGGCCTACTGGATCAGTTCGCCGACGCTGGTCGTGGAACGAATCTGGATGCTGGTGCTGAACGGCGATCTCTGGTTCCACGGCCGGTTCACGCTCGGCGAGGCATTCGGCGGCTTCCTCCTCGGTGCGATCCCCGGCTGCGCGGTCGCGATGGCGCTGCGCCGCCATCCCTTTTCGCGCGCGGCGTTCGTGGGTGTGGCCGCCATCGGATACGCCATCCCCAAGACGGCGCTCGTGCCGTTGTTCATCCTCTGGCTCGGGGTCGGGCCTGGTGCGAAGGTCGCCCTGGTGACGGCGGCGATCTTCTTCATCGTCTTCTACAGCACCCTCGACGGCGTCGAGGCCGTCGACCGGAAGCTCCTGCTGTCGGTGCGCGTTCTCGGTGCCTCGGAATCGCAGTTGCTCAGGCATGTGGTCTGGCCCGCCGTCGTCCCGTACGTCTTCGGCGGTCTGCGCGTGGCCGTCCCTTACGCCGTCGCCGGTGCCATCGTCGGAGAGATCATCTCGTCGAATCGCGGCCTGGGCTACCTGGCGCAGTACGGCGCCACGGATTTCGACACCACCCTGGTGTTCGTGTCGCTCGTGACCGTGATGCTCATCGTTCTTTCGGTGAGCGCGGTCCTGTCGCAGATCGAGAAGCGCCTGCTGGGGTGGCAAGCCGACCCGTCGCAGGGCGCGCGCACCGTCGGAGCATGACCATGAAGAGAGACATCCCCGAGGCGGCCATGGCCGACGTGCTGCTGCAACTGCGGCAACTGGGCATCTCGTACGCTGCGCGCACTGCCGGCGAGCGCCACTGGATCCTGCGCGACCTGGACCTGAGCGTCCGGGAGGGCGAATTCGTGACCGTCATGGGTTCCTCCGGCGCCGGCAAGTCGACGCTTCTGAACCTGGTGGCACAGACGCTGCAACCGTCTGCGGGTCAGATTGCCTTCCGGGGCGAAGTCGTGGGGGGCGCCGACATGCCGCCCAACCCCGGCAGCAGCCGCCAGATCGGCTACGTCACGCAGGACGACAACCTGCTGCCGTGGCGCACCGTGTGGGACAACGTGATGTTCCCGCTCACGCTCGCCGGCAGGCCTTCGCCGTCGGAGCTCGAGCGCGTGCGGCATCTGATCGACCGGGTCGGGCTCGCCCAATGGACGAGGCATTTCCCGCATCAGCTGTCGGGCGGGATGCGCAAGCGCGCATCCCTGGCCCGTACGCTCGCCTACAACCCGCCGGTCGTCCTCATGGATGAGCCCTTCGGGGCACTCGACGCCGAGACGCGGGCGCAATTGCAAAGCGATCTGCTCGCGCTGTGGGCGACCGAGAAGAAGACGATTCTGTTCGTCACGCACGACATCAGCGAAGCCATCGCGCTGGGCGACCGCATCATCGTGCTGTCGGGTTCGCCGGGGCGGATCGTGCTGGAGCGCCACATCGACATCGACCGCCCGCGCGATCCGGAACTGATCTTCAAGGCCCCGACGTTCGCGGGGCACTATGACGCCGTGCGCGATTGCCTGCGCCGCGCATGCCAGCCATGACGCGGCAGGAGGTGCTTCTGGCCAGGGCGCTGGGCCTGGCCGCTTTCGCAGCGGCGTGGGAGCTCGCGAGCCGTGGTGTCGGGGACTACTGGGTCCCCGGCATCGGACAGGTCGCCGCGCGGGTCTGGTCGGAACTGCTGGCGGGCAGGCTCCTTGCCGACCTGGCCGCGACCGGTCACCTGCTGCTGGCGGGCACGTCGGTCGGCGCCGTGTGCGGATGCGCCATCGCGTGCGTGCTCAGGCTCGCTCCGCGGCTCGACACGATGGTGCAGCCGTTCATCACGGCCCTCATGAGCATTCCGAAACTGGGCCTGGTCCCGCTTCTCGTGCTCTGGTTCGGCACCGGATGGGCGCCCAAGGTGATGCTGGTCGCGCTGACGGTCCTCTTCATCGTCTTCTCGCTGACCTATGCAGGCCTGGCCACCGTGAACGCGCGCCTGGTCATGACAGCGAGAGTGTTCGGTGCCAGTCCGCTGCAGCTCACGCGGCATGTCGTCATCCCGAGCGTGCTTCCCTTCATGTTCACAGGACTTCAGGTCGCCTTGCCGTGGGCGGTCAGCGCGGCGCTCGTTGCCGAGTACCTCGCGGCGAAGGTGGGGATCGGGCACGGCATCGAGCAGGCCAGGCAGCTCGGCGACTCGGCCGGGGTGTACTACGGCATCGTCCTGGCGACGGCGCTGGTGCTGCTTTGCAACGGCGTGCTGGCCGCGCTTCGCAAACTGGCCATCAAGGTTCAACCATAGGAGCGACGACATGAAGATCTACAAGTTTCTGGAGGCAGGGCGACCGCGGTTCGGCGTGCTGGACGGGCCGGCAACGGTGCGGGCGCTGAAGGCGTCGCCCTTCGAGGGGGCGATCGAGCCGGGCGAGGAGACCTGGCCACTCGCGAGCCTGACGCTCCTGCCGCCGACCGTGGCGCATCCGCGCATCTTCGGCGTCGGCTTCAACTACAAGGCTCACATCCTCGAGACCGGTCGCGAGCTCCCGGAGATTGCGCCGCTCTTCATGAAGCCTGACACCGCGTTGATTGCCCATGGCGAGCGCATCGTCTACCCCGAAGGCAGCACGATCGTGCACTACGAGAGCGAACTCGTCGCGGTGATCGGGCGCAAGGCGAGGAACATCGCGCGGGCGGACGCGCTGAGCTATGTCCTCGGCTACACCTGCGGCAATGACGTGAGCGAACGCACGATCCAGCGACAGGAAATGGCGATGGGTCTCATGACCATCGGCAAGGCGTTCGACACCTTCGCGCCGATCGGTCCCTGCATCGAGACGGCGGCGGACCCTTCGAAGCTGCGGATGCGAGGACGCTTGAACGGCGCGGTCGTCCAGGACTGCGACACCTCCGACCTGCTCTTCGGCGTCGACGCGCTCGTGGCCTACCTGAGCAGGTCGATCACCTTGATGCCTGGCGACCTCATCATGACCGGAACGCCGGGCGGCGTGGGACCGCTTCGGCCCGGCGACACCTTCGAGGTCGACATCGAGGGCGTGGGGGTGCTGAGCAACGACGTGGTCGCGCAGGGCGCATGACGACGCCCATGACGAACTCCACCATCGAATCGCAGGTCCTCGCCGCCGACGAAGCCAGATACCAGGCGTTGTACCGGCAGGACCTGGCCGCGCTCGAGCAGATGCTCGCGCCCGACTACCGCCACACCCACGCGAACGGAAAGACCGACGACAAGGCCGCTTTCCTCGCGTCGATCGCGGCAGGCAGGTACCGCTTCGTCGAAGCGCTGCGCTCCGGCCAGTGCGTCCGGACGAGCGGTCCTGTTGCGCTGTTGAGCGGCAAGACCCGCACGACCCTGGACGTCGCCGGCCAGATCAAGGTCATGGACAACGCCTTCGTCACGGTCTGGATCCGGGCCGAGGACGGGTTGAGGCTGCTGCATTGGCAAGCCACCAAGGTCCTGGAAGGCTGAAACATGCAGCTTTCAAACACCATCGAGCAGGCGCCGAGGCTGCATGTCGTGACGTGCAGCACCCGCGCGGGCAGGGTAGGGGATGCAGTGGCCCAATGGTTCGCCGGGGAAGCGGGCCGCTCCGGCAGGCTCGCGGTCGAACGGGTCGACCTGAAGACATTCGACCTGCCCGTCTTCGACGAACCAAGGCACCCTCGACTGGGCGAATACGCCCATGCGCATACACGGGCATGGGCTGCCAAGGTGCAGGAAGCCGACGCCTTCGTTTTCGTCATTCCCGAATACAACCACTTTCCTCCGTCGTCCTTCGTCAATGCACTCACGTTCCTGTCACGGGAGTGGCACTACAAGCCGGCCGGCTTCGTGAGCTACGGCGGCATCTCGGGAGGCATCCGCGCGGTACAGGCGGCCAAGCCGTTGCTGTGCGCACTCCGGATGGTGCCGGTCGTGGAGTCGATCGCGGTTGCGGACATTGCGAGCCGGCTGGATGCGGCCCGATCCTTCGTGGCCACCGATGCAATCGTCGCGGCAGTCGAGCCGATGCTGCGAGAGATCGATCGGCTGGCCCGCAGCCTGCGGCCCCTGCGCGCCGAACACCAACCCGCCTCGTGAGCAAAAAACCAGGAGACAGATCCATGAAGAACGCAGCAAGACGGTACGTCGCGGCACTGTTGGCCACCGCGGCGCTCGGGGTCCCCCTGGCCGCATCCTCGCAAGCCAAGTACCCCTCCCGCCCCATCACGCTCGTGCTGCCGGCCGGCGCGGGCACCGGCGTCGACATCATCGGGCGGCTCGGCGCCCAGAAACTGTCCGAACTGCTCGGCCAGCCGGTGGTGGTCGACAACGTGGTGGGGGCCAGCGGCGTCATCGGCGTTCAGAAAGTGACGCGCGCGAAGCCGGACGGATACACGCTGCTTTTCGCTTTCAATCAGACGATCACGATGAATCCTCACATGGTCGCCAATCTGCCGTACGACCCGCAAAAGGAACTGGTCCCCGTCTCCAGGTTCGCGGCTTCGCCCTTCGTCTGGATGGTGAACGCGCAGGTCCCGATCACAACCTTCGCGGAGCTCGTGACTCATGCGAAGGCGCATCCGGGCAAGCTCGCGATGGGCGTCACCGGATTCGCCTCTGCCGCCTATCTCGGCTCGCAGCTTCTCGCTCACCAGACAGGTGCGGAAGTTCTGCCGGTGAACTACGCGGGCAATTTCAGCGGCGACCTGATGTCGAACGTGGTCCAGCTCTCGATGAGCCCCGCCGCACAGGTTCCGGCCCTGGTGGCCAGCGGCAAGGTGCGCGCGCTGGCGCAGACGGGCTCGCGCCGGGCCGAGGGAATGTCCGGAATTCCTACCGTCAAGGAGACAGTGCCGGGGTTCGTGATCGATGGGTGGTATGCCGTCTGGGCGCCCGCGGGAACGCCGAAGGAGGTCGTCGCGGCATTGACGGATGCCTGGCGATCGGTGGCATCGATGCCCGAGGTCAAGGAGCGCCTCGCCGCGGTGTCGGCCGTCGCGGTGGGAAGCACGGCGGAGGAACTGAATGACCTGATCCGCACTGAGACGAAGATGTGGGGTGAGGTTGTCAAGGCGCGGAGAATCGTCCCGGCGCAGTGAAAGCGTTCTTCGTTGCGAGCGCGAGCCTGCCGCGGCGGGCAAGGGAGCAACAGACCGGAGGCGGCGCCAGGCGGCACGGCTGGCGGGCAATCTCGCGCATGTATGCGGGGCCTGTCTCGACAGGCCCACAGCGGCGAATGCGTCTCGCCAGCAGTTGCTGACGGCATACCGGCCCAGCAGATGCAGGGCTTCGGGTTGGGAGCGCGCGCCGAGCACATAGGCCCTGCGTGCCAAACGGCACAGACGCGGGCCCTGCGTAGTGGCGAGCTCCATGAACCTTCGCAGGTCCCGCGCCTTCGATCGATCAACGCACGTTGCGCGGCGAGAATCGTCTGTGCCCAAGTCCGTCTTCCCTCCTTGCCCGACTCTCTCCAGAATTCCGTGACATCCGCCGAACTCAAGGGCTTCATCCTCACGCGCCACTGGCGTGATGCGCCCGCCGGCACGGAGATCGAGTACTGGCTGGCAACCGATGCGGGGCCGAGGAAGGTGGTCCTGACCTCCCGCAGCAGCGTTGCATTCATCGCCACCCGGCACAGGGCGGCGGTCGAAGCCCACCTTGCGGCCATGCAAGGCGTGCAGCTGCGCGAGCTCGAGCTCAGGACCTTCCATCAGGAAGCTGTCCTCGGTGTCTATGCGAAGCACTTCCGCCAGCTCGGCCGGTTGGCACGCGACCTCCAGGCACAAAGCATTCCTCTGCTCGAAGCCGACGTGCGCCCGCACGACCGCTACCTGATGGAACGCTTCATCACCGCCGGCGTGCGGGTGGAAGGAGGGCGGACAGAGGGCGCCACCATCGCCGACTGCAGACTCAAGCCCGCGCCCGAATTCCGGCCGGTGCTCAAGGTCGTGTCGCTGGACATCGAGACGAGCCAGGACCAAGCGCTCTATTCCATTGCGCTGGATGGCACGCCGCAGCGTGTCGTCTTCATGCTGGGCGAGCCGCCACAGCGGACGTCAGCCGGATCGCACGAGCCCATGCCCTTCTCGCTCGTCTATTGCCCGTCGCGCCGGGCCATGCTCGAGAAGCTCAATGACTGGTTCGAGCGGAACGACCCCGACGTCATCATCGGCTGGAACGTCATCCAGTTCGACCTGCGGGTGCTTCAAAAGACAGCCAACGACTGTGGCGTGCAGCTCCTGCTCGGGCGGGAGCGCCGCCCCATCGAATGGCGCACCCATCCGGGCAAGCAGGGCTACCTGTTCGCGCCGATGCCGGGCCGGGTCGTCATCGACGGCATCGACGCGCTGAAGGCCGCGGTGTGGAGCTTCCCGTCCTTCAGTCTCGAGACCGTCTCGCAGGCGCTGCTCGGCGAGGGCAAGGCCATCGGCGACGAGTACGACAAGATGGCGGAGATCGAGCGGCGCTACCAGGAAGACAAGCCCGCGCTCGCGCTCTACAACATCCGCGACTGCGAGCTGGTCCTGCGAATCTTCGACAAGGCCAAGCTGCTGCAGTTCGTGATGGAGCGAGCCCAGACCACCGGACTGCAGGCCGACCATTTCGGCGGCTCCATTGCCGCGTTCAGCCACCACTACATGCCGCGGATGCATCGCCTGGGCTACGTGGCGCCGAACGTGGGCGAGATCCCGAGCAAGGCCTATCCCGGCGGGTACGTGATGGACTCGAAACCCGGTTTCTACGACTCGGTCGTGGTGCTGGACTACAAGAGCCTCTACCCGTCGATCATCCGGACCTTCCTGGTCGATCCGGTGGGCCTCGTCGAAGGCTCGAACGCCAGCGACCCGGCCGGGTGTGTCAGGGGACCGAAGGGAACTGTCTTTTCGCGCGACAGGCACTGCCTGCCCGAGATCGTGACCACGCTCTGGCGCGCCCGGGACGAGGCCAAGCGCGCGAAGAACGAGCCGCTGTCGCAGGCGCTGAAGCTGCTCATGAACTCCTTCGCCGGCGTGCTGGGGGCGAGCGAGTGCCGGTTCTTCAACCCCGAGCTGGTGTCCGCCGTCACGCTTCGCGGCCACGAGATGATGAAGCTCACGCGCGAGTTCGTGGAGAAGCGGGGGTATGAGGCCATCTACGGCGATACCGACTCCATCTTCATCTGGCTCAAGCGCACCCATGCCAACGAGGAGGCGCACGCCGTCGCGGCAAGCCTGGCGGAGGACATCAACGACTGGTGGACCCGCACACTCCGCGAAGAGCAGGGGCTGGAGAGCTTTCTGGAGATCGAGGTGGACACCCACTACAAGAAGTTCTTCATGCCCACCATTCGCGGCTCGGAGGTTGGCAGCAAGAAGCGCTACGCGGGTCTCGGTGTCGACGCTGCGGGCAAGGAGGAGATGGTGTACCGAGGCCTGGAGATGGCGCGCAGCGACTGGACCCCATTGGCGCGGCAGTTCCAGGAGGGCCTGCTTTCACGCATCTTCCAGGGCGCGCCATACAAGGAGTTCGTGGCCGACTATGCGAAGTCGACGCTGGCTGGCGCCAAGGACGACCTGCTCATCTACCGCAAGCGCCTGCGCCATCGGCTCGACGCCTACTTGGTCAACGTGCCGCCGCAGGTCCGGGCCGCGCGCACCGCCGACGAACACAATGGCCGCGTCGGTCGGCCCAGGCAGTACCAGAAAGGCGGCTGGATCCAGTACGTGATGACGCAGAACGGGCCGGAGCCGCTGGAAACCCGCCACTCGCGCATCGACTACGAACACTACCTCACCAGGCAGCTCCAGCCGATTGCCGACGCCATTCTTCAGCCCATGGGAGAAAGCTTCGTGGCCTTGACGACGTCGCAACACGGGCTCTTCTAGCCGAGATCGAAGGCGCGTCGCTCAACCTCCTCGCTCTCCTCGTGATCGCAGCCTTGACGAAAATCGGTGGTTGCCGCTGCTCTAGCTCGAGGTTTGGCTCGCAGAGCCTCGGTCGAGTATTGCGTCGACCTCGATGTCAAACGCCGTAAAGCCGGAATGGGTCAGCGTTCTCGCGGGCGGGGGCAGCCCGACGTAAGTCGCGTAGATTGCATCGAACTCAGCGGCGTTCGCCATATCCCTGAGAAATACACCCACCTTGACTGCGTCGCGGAGACTCGATCCTGCTGCGTTAGCGGCTGCCTCGAGATTGTCGAGCGCCATCCTTGCCTGTACGGCAAAGGGTTTGTCACCATGCCTGACGTTGTCGCGATCACGTGGGGTTTGGCCCGATAGGAACACGAGGTGGCCCGATTGCACCGCGACGCTGTAAGTGCCGGCTGGCGGCGGCGAGGATTCGCTGCTGAAGGCTTTTCTGATCATGTGCTGATTCATGCTCAGGAAACCCGGTGCCGCTCGACCATGGCAGCGATGCGCTGGACCGCAGCCACTGCTGCATCGTGATTCTGCGAGAAGTTCAAGCGGATGCTGTCATGTGCGTCCGAACTGAATTCGGTTCCGGGCGTGACGGTGACGTTCGCCTGCAGCCGCAGTGCTCTGACGAAGACCGGCAGGGGCGGGTGCAGCTTCGGAAGGCGCGGAAAGAGATAGCTGCCCGCCTGCGGTGTGCGGACCACCACGCCGTCCGTGTCTCGGAAGACCGCCAGCAATGAGTCGCGAATCTGCTGGTGCTTGGCAATGCGTTCCCCCAGCCATCCGGCGGGCTCGGAGAACCAGGTCTGCAGCACGGCCTGGCAGTAACCGGGAGCGCGCAGGGAAACGATGGCCTGGAGCTTCTCCATGCGCTGCACGAGGCGTGCACTGCCGAAGGCCACTCCCAGCCGGTAGCCACTCAACGATTCCGTCTTGGACGGTCCCATGATGGTGATCACGTTGTCGGCTCCGGTCGCAAGGCGGCGAAGATGGACGTACGGCTGTCCCTCGTAGAGCAGCCGCGAATAGAGCTGATCGACGATCACTGTTGCACCGAAGCGCTCGGCGAGGCCCGCGATCTGCGCGATCTCGCTTCGCGAGTACACCGCTCCGGTCGGGTTGTTCGGGTTCGAGAACAGGAAGACCTTCGCGCCTGCCTTGAAAGCGGACTCGAGTTGCTGCAAATCCAGGCCGGCGTGCACGGTGCCGTTCAAGTAGTCGAGCCGCACGGGGATCATCTGCGCACCCATGAATTCGACCAGCTTTCGGTTGGCGAAGTAGTCCGGCTGGACGATCGCTACCTTGTCGCCTGTGGTGACGGTGCTCGCGACGGCCAGGAAAAGGGCACTTTGCGTGCCGGGCGTGATGATGACTTCTTCGGCGCCCGAAACGGGGTGCCCGGAAAACGCACTCAGAGCGATCGCGAGCTTCTCCCGAATGGCTGCATCGCCGCGGTACTCCGTGTAGGCTTGGGAACCGCCGCGATGCACCCCCTGGACGAAGGCATCGAGTGCTCCGGGCGTCGGCTCGAATCCGGTAGCGTTCACGTCGCCGTGCGAGAAATCGACCGCGGCGCCCGGGAGGCTTTCACCGTGTCTCGTCGGACGGTCGTCGCTCGGGCTTTCGCGCACTTCTTGACCTGGCGCGTTGTCAATACCCAGCTTCAGGAATTTCTCTTCAATCGTCTTCATGGCGTTCTCGCTGTGTTGTAGAAAAAGCGCGTACACGTGCGCGTTCGCGCAGGGTGTCAGGCGGTGCGTAGGCCCGATGTCGTGTCGCGCTCGGTGTAGGTTGCCCCGTCGTCGCCCTGGATCAGCGCGGCGAGCAGCGGCATGTCGACGTTGCCGCCGGAAAGCACCACGACGGCATCCCTGTTGGCAAGCTGGAGGCGGCCGGCCAGAACGGCGGCCAGTGCCACGGCGCCGCCTGGTTCGACGACCATGCGCAGTTCGGCGAGCGCGAAGCGCACGGCTGCCGCGATTTCCGCGTCCGTCACGGTCAATGCTTCGCTCAGACAGTGCCGGTTGATTTCGAATGGCAATTCGGCGGGCGTGGTTGCCTGCAGGGCGTCGGCGAGCGTGCTCGCGGCAGGGCTGTTGACCTCCCGCGTTCCGCTGGCGAGCGAGCGCGCCGTATCGTCAAAACCGAAGGGCTCGACCGCGGCGATCCGTGCAGCCGGAACGAGGGCCTCCAGCACCAGGCCGCATCCCGCCAGCAGGCCGCCACCGCCGCACGGTGCGGCAAAGGTACCCAGGTTGGCCTTGGCCGCGGGCGGCAATGCATCGAGCGCTTCCAGTGCCACGGTGCCCTGCGCAGCCAGCACGTCGGGGTGATCGCCCGGCGGTATGAGCGTGCCGCCGGAATCGTGCAGCAAGCGCATTCCGATCGCCTCGCGGCTTTCGCGTCGCCGGTCGTAGTGGACCACGCGGGCGCCATGGGCCAGCGCGCGAGCGACCTTGTTGCGCGGCGCATCCGCGGGCATGACGATCGTGGCTGGAATGCCGAGGCACCGGGCGGCCCAGGCGATGGCCTGGCCATGGTTGCCCGTGGAATAGGCCACGACGCCACTTTGCCGCTCGGCATCGTCCAGGCGCAGCATGGCGTTGAAGGCGCCGCGCGCCTTGAACGATCCCGTCACCTGCAGGTTCTCCGCCTTCAGCCAGACCGGCGCGCCGGCGATGCGATCGAGGGCTGTCGAGCGAAGGAGGGGCGTGCGCACCACGTGCGCGCTGATGCGGTCGAGCGCCGCCTTGACATCGGCGAAGGTCGGCACGTGCATGCGGCCCAGCGATTCGTGCGTGATGACCGCGCGGGGTTTCGAGAGGTGTCGTGTCATGGTGTGCGTTCGTGGGTGATACCCTCAGTGGGAGACGAGCCGCGAGAGGAATTCGCGCGCTCGCGCGGAGGCCGGGGATGCGAAAAAGGCGTCCGTCGGCGTGTTCTCCACGACCTTCCCGGCATCCATGAAGATGACGTGGTCCGCGGCGCGCCGGGCGAACCCCATCTCGTGCGTGACGACGGCCATCGTCATGCCGTCCCGGGCGAGTTCCAGCATCACCGCGAGCACTTCGCCGATCATTTCCGGATCCAGTGCCGAGGTCGGTTCGTCGAAGAGCATGACGATCGGCTCCATCGCCAGCGCCCTGGCGATCGCGATGCGCTGCTGCTGACCGCCGGAGAGCTGGGCCGGATACGCGTCGATCTTCCCCGGCAGTCCGACACGGCCCAACAGTTCGCTGGCCTTCTGATGTGCCGCTTCGCGCGTGCGGCCGAGCACCTTCATCGGTGCAAGACAGAGGTTCTCCAGCACAGTCAGGTGCGGATAGAGCTCGAAGTGCTGGAACACCATGCCCACGCGGCTGCGCAGGCGGCTCAGGTCGGCCTTCGCTTCCCCTAGCTCGACGCCGTCGACGCGCACGCTGCCCCGCTGAAAGGACTCGAGGCCATTGAAGCACTTGATCAGCGTGCTCTTCCCGGAGCCCGAGGGCCCGCAGATCACGGCCACCTCGCCGCGCTGGATCGCGAGGTCGCAACCGTTGAGCACGGGCGCCGATCCATAGGACTTGTGCAATCCGCGCACCTCGATCATGGGCGCGTCGGTGTTCGTACTGGTCGTCATGGGGCGCTCCTGCGGTTGGCGGCGAGGTGGGCCGCCAGGGAAAGGGATGCGCAGAGCACGAAGTAGACGAGCGCTGCGAACAGGTACATCTCGACCAGCCGGTTGTCCCGGTTGGCGACGATGCTTGTGGACGTCATGAAGTCCCTCAGCGAAATGACGTAGACGAGCGAGGTGTCCTGGAACAGGACGATCGCCTGGGTGATGAGCACCGGCATCATGTTGCGCACCGCCTGCGGCAGCACGACGAAGCGCAGTGCCTGCGCCGGCCGCAGCCCCGATGCCGCGGCCGCCTGCCACTGGCCCGCGCGCACGCTCTGCAGGCCTGCACGGATGATCTCCGAGTAGTACGCAGCTTCGAAGAGCGTGAAGGCGATCAGTGCAGAGGGGAGTGCCCCCACGGGCCTGCCCACGATCAGCGGCACCAGGAAGTAGAACCAGAAGATCACGAGGATCAGCGGCACGGCGCGGAATCCGTTGACATAGACCGCTGCGGCCCCGGCGAGCAGGCGATGCCGGGAGAGGCGCGCGAGCGCCAGGAACAGGCCGAGCACAAGGCCGCCCGCCATCGCCACCAGGGTGAGCATCAGGCTGAGCCCGAGGCCTTCCAGGAGGAACGGCCACGCGTTCACGATGACGGAGGCATCGAATGTCCCGCTCATGCCCGTTCTCCCTGCGTCCCGGGGATCATCAGCTTCTTCTCCAGGCGGCGCATGCCCGCGGTCACGCAAAGCGCGATCGACAGGTACACCACGGTGGCTGCCGTGAACGCCTCGAAGCCGTTGAAGGTGTAGCTTTCGATCTGGCGGCTCTGCGCCGTCATCTCGAACACGCCGATGGTCAGTGCCAGTGCGGAATTCTTGAACACGGTGAGGAACTCGGAGGTCAGCGGTGGCAGCACGAGCCGCAATGCCTGCGGCAGCAGAATGAATCGGTAGGCCTGCGCCAGGCTCATGCCGCTCGCAGAGGCCGCGAGCCATTGGCCGCGCGGCAGTGCGCCGATGCCGGAGCGGACCTGGACCGCGACGCGCGACGCAGTGAACAACCCCAGCGCGGCGATGGCCGTCCAGATCTCGGGCATGGGCAGATCCCGCTTGAGCCATCTGCCGGCCTCGCTCGGCAACAGTTCCGGCACCACGAAGAACCAGATGAACAGCTGCACCAGCAGGGGGACGTTCCTGAACACCGAGACGTACCCTGTCAACAGCCATCGCACCCGGCCGGGCAATGAGCCGAGCACGCCGAGCCCGAGACCGATCGTGACGGCGATGGTCCACGCTGCGAGCGAGATCAGCACCGTCGCTTGCAGGCCGGACAGCAGCCATCCCGCGTAGGGGTCCTCGAAAAGGACCTTCCAGTTCCATGCGTAGTTCATCAGGCGTCCCGAGCGGGCTGCTTCATTCCGGGAGCGCGGCCAATTTCAGCGCTGCGGCGAGATCCTTCGAAAGCGGCACGTCCAGCGGCGCGAACCACTTGTCGTACGAAGCAGCAAGCTCGCCGGAGCGCACGGTGCGCGCGATGGTGGCGTTCACAAGGCTGAGGAACACGGTGCTGTTCTTCTGCAGCATCAGGCCGTACGGGTCGAAGGACAAGGGCCGCCCGACCACCTCGTAGTCGAGCGGTGCCGGCGCGGTCTTGCGCAGCCCGGACAGCAGGATGTCGTCGGTCGAGAAGGCGTCGACCCGGTTCGTCGAGAGCGCGAGGAAGCCTTCCGAGTTGTCCTTGACGGCAACGATGCGGACCTTCAGCTTCTTCGCTTCGATCAGGGCCTTGATCAGCCGCTCCGGCGTCGTGTTGATCGGCAACGCCACGGCCTTTCCATCGAGATCCTCTACCTCCCTGATGTCCGCGCCCTTTCGCACCAGCAGTCGGGTGGTCGAGATGAAGTGCGGCGCGCTGAAGTCCACCTGTGCCTGGCGTCCCAGCGTGTTGACCGTCGAGCCGCATTCGAGATCGACGGTGCCATTGGCCACCAGTGCGATGCGGTTCTGCGGGTTCACGGCGATGTGGTCGACCTTCAATGCCGGCATCTGGAGCTTCTGCTTGACCGCGTCGACCACCTTCAGACAGAGGTCCATCGCATAGCCGACGGGCTTGCGGTCGGCGTTCAGGTAGGAGAACGGGATCGAGGATTCCCGGTAGCCCAGCGTGATCGTGCCCTTGGCCTTGATGCGTTCGAGCACCGGGTCGGTGCTCTGCGCGAGCGCCGCACCGCTGCTCGCGAGCAGCGCGACGCCGACGACGCGCAACAGCAGGCGGGACATGGAATGGATGGCGGTGTTCATTCGGACACTCCTCAGGAGGCCAGCGCGGCCGCGGGTTGATCGGTGCCGGTCAGGGCGGCGACGAGTTCGGCGAGGCTGGAGACCGTGAGGTCCGGTCTGGCTTCGGCCGCGCCTTCGCCCGACAGGCCCAGCAGGCGGCCCGGGCGGTTGACCCAGGCACAGCGCACGCCCAGCCGATTGGCCGGCGTGATGTCCGCCCGCAGGCTTTGGCCCACATGCAGGATCCGCTCGCGCGGGATGCCCATGCGCATGAGGTCGCCGATGCCCGTGTCGAAATGCGGCCAGTCCGGCTTGTAGGCACCCACGCGCTGCGCCGTGACGATGAGGTCGAAGCGGAAATCGAGGTTGTCGCACGAGGTGTTGAGCGATGCCTGGTCGATGTTGCTGAAGGCGCCGACCTTGGTCGACTGCTGCAAGCGCTTGAGGCCGGCATGGCTGTCGGCGAAGGCCGGCCAGGTGTGTGGCGCCGCCGCGAACTGGCGGCGAAGGTCAGGGTCCACGGCCACGTCGAACTGGGCGCAGATGCGCTCGAAGCACTTGCTCAGCACGTCGGGATAGAGGTGGGCAGGGCGTTCCTTCTGGATCGAAGCGCGTGCGCCATCGAAGGCCATGACGAGCGCCTCTGCGTCGGCCTCGATCCTGTTGTCCCGTGCCCAGCGGGTCAGGAACCTGGCGATCGAGGGTTCCCAGTCGATCAACGTGCCGTAGACGTCGAAGGTCACTGCGTCGAAGTCGGAGAGGCGGAGCGTCATGTGCAACCTTGAAGAAAGTGGAAGTTGGTTCACTTTAATCGATTATCGATAATCGTCAAGATGGTGGTAGGTCCGTACAATCCCTGACAGGAGAAAAGCTATGGACCACATGGAGACCTCGCTCGCCGGCCAAGTCCTCGGAGATCGATCCACGGCCGGCGCCGTGGTGGACGCCTTGCGCATCGAGATCATTCAAGGCCGCCTGAGGCCCGGTGAACGCTTGCGGCAGGACGCGGTGGCCTCTCGCTTCGGTGTCAGCCAGACGGTCGTGAGGGAAGCGTTCAAGGACCTCGTGCGCGAGTGCTTTCTGGCTTCGGAGCCCCGGCGCGGTGTCAGCGTGGCCACCATGTCCGCCGCCGAGGCGGAAGAGATGACGCAGTTGAGGAGCCTGGTGGAGCCGCAAGCCCTGGCATGGGCGATCCCGCGGCTGAGCGCTGCGGAGTGCGCCGCCGCCGAACGCGTGCTGGAAGAACTGGACCAGGAGAAAAGCGTGGACCGCATCATCCTGCTGAACGCCCGCTTTCATCGGGGGCTGTATGCAGCGGCCAATCGCCCCCGGACGCTGACGATGGTCGAAACGCTGCGCCTGGGTTTCGAGCGCTATCTGCGCTACACGTGGGAGTTCACATCACACCGGAATCGCTCGCAACAGGAGCACTGGGAGCTTTTGGCAATGTGCAAGCAGGGCGATGTCGTGAATGCATGCAAGCTCCTGCGACAGCACATCTGCGCCACCGGCGAACTGCTGGTTGAATGTCTCGCGGCGCGCCCTGTCGGGTGATCCCCGCAGCGGGGATGAGGTCGAAGGCTTTCGAGAGAGATGTCCCACCCCTTGAAGAGCGAGTGGGGGCTTCCGGCCTCAAGGCCGTCGAAACCAAGCACGAGTGTCCAACACACCGAGAAGTCCTTTCGACGTTCTGCAGGGCCGTGCCGAGGCGCGCAGCGGTCCCTACGAGTCGCTGGCCTCCGTCATCTATCGACCAGGATGCGGGCTCGGTAGCGCCGAACGAATGCATCGACGGCCGCACGGTAGTCCGGTGAGGCTGGGAGCTTGGTAAGACTGTTGAGGGCCGGGCGGTTGTACAAGCCAGGTCGATTCGGCACAGCGCGACACGCGCGACCTTGTGTTGCAGCTTCTTGTCGACGGCGGCGCGCGTGCCCGCGCTTGAAGTGGAGAACTGGGCGGGCGCTGGCCGGTGAAGGGCGGCCGACCGACCAATCTTGAACTTCTCAGGCCGGGTTGCGCGGGTGCTGCAAGCGCTGGTGTCCGGCAGGCGCTCCGCACGCCAAGCTACACGATCTCATTGCCGGGGGCCTCAATGAGCACTTGGCTTGATCAGGGGGACCGGACCCAACGCAACGCATCAGGATGCCAAGTGGCCGTCACCTGCCTGTTGGTCGCTGCAGCCTCGGTGGAAGGCCACAGCAGGTCGTCCAGCAGCGCCACGGTGTCACCCAGGCTGGCAGCTTCGATGCGGTTCTTGTCGAGGAAGGCCTGCCACTGGCGCCGCTTGGCTGCATCGTCGCTGAACTGTCTGGTCAGGGCCAACGGGCGCTCCGTGGGCAGCGCGGTCTGACGCCGCGCAAAGGTGGCGGCGATGGCTGTGGCGAGCGTGGCGCAATCCAGTTCCGTGCGCCGTGCAATCACCGCGAGGTCGTAGAAGTCCTTCATGCGGCTGTTCGCCTGGCCCAGCATCACCATTGCGTGGTATTTCTCGGCGATCACGGTGTAGACCGGGTACGACCGCAGCGTGGGGGCCTGAAAGTCCTTGAGCAAGGTCGGATATGTCACGGTCTGCGGACCGGGCGTCACGGCATCACCAAACCCCACGTCGACCTGCAGGGCGCACCGTGCGGAGCCGATGCGTGCGACCAGCGTGATGCGGGAGCCGCCATAGGTGTTATCTTCGCGGATGGCTTCGGCCTTCACCGATGCGGGGTCGAACACAATGCCGTCCCCCAGGTCCACGACGGCGACGTCGCGAAAGGTGGCGATCAGGTCTGCCAGATCGTCGGCGCCGAAGCCCATCAGGTCGACGTCGCGCGTCGGCCGATGCGGGGTGTCGTACCACAGCGCGAACAGTAGCGCACCCTTGAGCACGAAGCGGTCGGCATGCGGCGAGGTGCCGAGACGCGCCAGAAGGCGCTCCATCGCGAATCGGTTCAGCAGCAGGCTGTAGTCGTCGCCCCTTTGCTTGGCCAGGGTCAGCAGCCGGGCCAGGATCGATGCGGAGAGGTTGCCGGTCATTGCGTCACCGCCTCGAGGTAGGGTTGCATGACGCGTTCGACGCGATTGACCTTGGCGAAGTGACTCAGTTCAGCCATCGTGACCTTGCGGCTGTGCCAGGCATCCTTCAGTGCTTCGAGCGCCACGTCTAGGCCGATCTTGTTGCGGAACTTGAAGCAGTCGGTCACCGTCTTTGCAGGGCTGTACACCCGGATGGGCGCGCCGTGTTCGGTCACCGTCTGGACACCGTCGCTGTAAGCGGCACCTCGCAGGCGAGTGACCCGCAGCCGCGGGTAAGCCAGCCTTGGGGTCTGCGTCGCCTCGGGCAGTGCAACCCAGACTTCGTGAGGGAGTTGGGTGCCGATATCGTGGAATCGGAGTGCGCTCAGCAGGCACAGCACGGCCTTTGGCACGCGCTGGCATATCTCGATGAGGGTCTGGTGCTCTGTGACTTCGGCATCGGGCAGCCCGTACATGCCGCGGGCGAACCGTTGCAGTTTGCCAGTCTGGTGCAGCCGGATCAGAAGCTGTGGCGACCAGCCGCGCTCGCGCACATCCGCAGCCCGCAGCACGCGCCGGTGTCGGGCCAGTTCGAGGATGTGGTCTGACTGGTTCACGCGGACTAAGTTTAATATACGCATTACTTATGATCAAGTGATGCATATTTCAATCAAAATGACGCTGGCGGTCCTGCAACTCGCCAGCGTGCGGAGCCCCGCTGGAACGCGGTGCGAAGTGGAGGCGATGTAGGGGCACGGGACGGAGTGCGGATCCCCAAGCGGCTCGCCCGGTGCGACATAGGTCCACGTGCGACACGCAGCAACTTTCCTTCCCGGGTGAGCAGGGAAAGTGCTCGCCGATGGCAGCGCGGCAACGGATCTTGGTGGCACGGTCGTCCGCGATCGAGTCATCAATTGCGCAATGTGAATACGACGGACAGGTAGCTGACGGGTTCGGCTTCGATAGCCTCGATGCCATGGAGTGCGGCAGCCTGGAAAAGCAGTGAGTCCCCTGGACCCAGGGAGAGGTTCTTTTCTCCATAGCGGTAGGTCACATGGCCCGAGAGCAGGTAAACGAACTTGAGACCCGGGTGCTGGAACGCGGCACAGGGTTTTGCGCCCGGCAACAGCGTGACCAGGTATGGCTCCACGAACAGGTTGCCCGAGAGCAGGTGCCCGAGCAACTCGTAGGCGTGGTCGGTGACGCCGCCAAGGCGCTGCACCTGTATGCCGCGGCCAGCGGGCACATACGAGAAGTCTGTGCGGCCGGGTTGATCTGCGAAGAAGCGCGAGACGGGTACCCCGAGTCCTGACGCGATGCGATCGAGCGTTTCGACTGATGGAGAGGCCAGGCCATGTTCGATCCGCGAGAGCATGGATCGGGAGACCCCGGCGCTTTCGGCGAGTTTGCCGGCGGAGGTGCCTGCGGTGAGGCGAAGGGTGCGCACCTGTGCGCCGATGCGTGATGCGGAGGCGCTGCGCACTTCGCGCACGACCGAACGCGAGTGATGTCGTAGGACGGAGGCGGGGAGCTTCAGCTGCCGTAGCGTAGGAAGCGGCGACGCGCGGTTCACTTGAGATCTCGCGATTCGACTATCGTTGGGTTAAAGATAACGTGGTTATCATTGTCTCCAAGATTCAACCTTCTGTCCATGCAAAAGCGTGCGACACGAAGGGGACGGCCCCGCGGTACAACTACATTCGAAACTGCTCCGGCCCTCGCGTTCGGTGGAGTGGTGCGGACGCTGCGAACAGCGGAAGGGGTTTCACAGGAGGCTCTCGCATATCGCGCCGGAATCGAACGTTCTCATATGGGGAAAATAGAACGCGGCGAGCACATGCCGACGCTCGTCTTGATATTTCGCATCGCTCATGCACTCGGCCGCAGCGCAGGAGAGTTGATGCTCGAGACCGAAATGGTCCTGGGTGCAGAGAAAAATGATCAGCACTCAATAGACCCATAAATTGGGTGCAAGGGGTCAAAGGTTCGAATCCTTTCACACCGACCAACATAACGTCCAAGGGCGTCCGGTTTCATCCACCGGACGCCCTTTTTCATTGGGGAACTGGGCAAATCTTGTCCGGAGGCATACACTGAAATCCGGTGACTGCCAGCCCCAGGCGGGGGTACAGATGGGGGTACAAACCTCCTGAACCCCCGGGATGGCGGTTTTGTACCCCCAACCCTTGGATGTACCCCATGCCGTTGACCGATGCCGCATGCCGCAACGCCTCCTGTCCGCCTGATCGCAAGCAGGCACGCTACGCCGACGCAGGTGGCCTCTATCTGGAAGTCTCGACTTCGGGTTCTCGCCGATGGTTTTGGAAGTTCAGGATCGAGGGGGTCGAGAAGAAATTCGCTCTGGGCTCCTATCCCGATGTGAGCCTTGCGGCGGCGCGAAAGGCGCGTGACGCGGCCAAGGCCCAGAAGGCTTCAGGAATCAATCCCATACAGGCGCGCCAGGTCGTCAAGCTCAAGGCGGCCGTGAACACCGGCGATACCTTTCGAGAGACGGCGCTCGAGTGGTTCGACAAGCACCATGAGCGCTGGAGCGGCCACTACGCCACGCGCGAGAAGCGCAACCTCGAAAAGGACCTGTTTCCGTATTTCGCTGCCCGTCGCATCAGCGAAATCGAGGCCATCGAGTTGTTGGCGGCCCTGCGCCGTGTCGAGGAGCGTGGCGCTCTCGACGTGGCCAGCCGGGTGCTGATGACGGCACGCGCGGTGTGGCGCTACGCGGTCGCCACCGCCCGGGCGCCGCGCGATATCACGGCGGATCTCAAGGGCGCACTCACGCCCCACAAGAAGCGGCACTTCGCGGCGATCACCGATCCGGCCCAACTGGGGACGTTAATACGCGTCATCCGGGGTTACCAGGGCGGTCCCATTGTGCGGACGGCGCTGCAACTGGCTCCCATGTTGTTTCAACGCCCCAACGAACTTCGCGGGGCCGCCTGGGCCGAGATCGATCTCGACGGGGCGCTCTGGACCGTGCCCGCTGCGCGGATGAAGCGGCGCATCGATGGCAAGCAACATGGTGATCCGCACTTGGTGCCTCTGCCCAAGCAGGCTGTGGAGTTGCTGCGCAAGCTGCATCCCATTACGGGACACAGCACGCTGGTCTTCCCGGGCGAGCGTAGTCATGAGCGGCCGATCTCGGACAACACGTTGCGTGCAGCGCTTCTGACCCTGGGGTACGGCCCGACCGTGCAGACGGTTCATGGCTTCCGAGCGACAGCCCGGACCTTGCTGGCGGAAGTGCTGGAGATCGATCCGCTGGTGATCGAAGCTCAATTGGCGCATGCGGTCAAGGACGCCAATGGGCGCGCCTACAACCGGACGCAGTACTTCAAGCAGCGCACGGCAATGCTTCAGCGGTGGGCAGACTATCTGGACGTGCTGGCTACCAGGGCGAGTTCTCCACTGGCTGAGCTGAAGAAGGTCGCATGAAAACGACTCCTGTTGGGTGATAGCACCGCACCTTCGATCTGCCATGGAGCGCCGTTCGAGCATTACGTCGTCGCGGTGCGCTGGTGCCTGGAGGCGGGCGTCATTGCTCCGGGGGCGGCTCTGCAGCGGTTGCCGCCGCTCGCGCTTCGAAGTTGGCTTCACGGTCCTTGGCACGAAGCAGTCACCGACTCGGCCCGTCGTCCGAGGGCTTCAGTGACCGGTCCCGCGAGGGGGTGGATTCAAACGGTCTGTTGGCGCCGAGGTAAAACTGAGCCACCGCGCCGACTGAATCGTGAGCCAGGGGTGGAAGCCGACGCAGCAATGGT
>NZ_JBDGIV010000024.1:0-48316 GCF_057657255.1 Variovorax sp. Soil_C_19
CCCGCGAAACGCGAGCACCGCAGGTTGCCCCGTAGCGCAGCGAAGGGGTCGCAGACAGCGGGGTCGCCTTTTCTTTGCTTACTTTCTTTTGGCGAAGCAAAAGAAAGTGAGGCCGCCGCCGGGCGGACACCCCGGCCCCGGGAAACAACCGCTCAGCCTGCGCCAACAAGGAGCCCGTCCATGACCGACTCCAACAAAGACGAAGAAGACCGCACCCGCGTCGTCAGCAGCCGGACCGACGCGCCGACCACGCTGGGCGACACCGCAGCCACCGTCATCACCGCCGGCACACCCGTCACAGCCCCCGCCACCGGCACCCACGAAGCCGGCCTCCTCCCCGTAGCCAGCCGCCTCGCCGAATTTGAGATCACGCGCGTCATCGGCCAGGGCGGCTTCGGCGTGGTCTACGAAGCCTGGGACCACACGCTCGAGCGCGTCGTCGCCATCAAGGAATACCTGCCCACCTCGCTCTCCACGCGCCAGCAGGACGGCACCGTCGTGCCGCTGTCCGAGCGGCACCGCGAGACCTTCGATCTCGGCATGCGCAGCTTCATCAACGAAGCGCGCCTGCTCGCGCAGTTCGACCATCCGTCGCTGCTCAAGGTCTACCGGTTCTGGCAGGAGAAAGGCACCACCTACATGGTGATGCCGTTCTACCGCGGCGACACGCTGCGCCAGGCGCTGGTGTCGATTCCCGCGGGCGTGGACGAGGCCTGGCTGATCCGCATCATGGACGGCGTGACGCAGGCGCTCGCGGTGATGCACGGTGCCAATTGCTACCACCGCGACATCGCGCCCGACAACATCATCCTGCTCGAAGGCTCGGGCCGGCCCGTGGTGCTCGACTTCGGCGCCGCGCGCCGCGTGATCACCGACAAGACGCAGGCGATCACCGTCATCCTCAAGCCGGGCTACGCGCCGATCGAGCAGTACGCGGAAATGCCCGACATGTCGCAGGGCGCCTGGACCGATGTCTATGCGCTGGCGGCGGTGATGCACGTGGCGGTCTGCGGTCGCGCGCCGCCGCCTTCGGTGGCGCGGCTGCTTTCCGATAGCTACGTGCCGCTCGCGGGCAACGAGATCCTGCGCGAGCGCTACAGCTTGCGGCTGCTGCAGGCGATCGACGCGGGGCTGGGCGTGCGGCCGGAGGCGCGGCCGCAGTCGATGGCCGAACTGCGCGCGGCGCTCGATCTCGAAGTCGGCACCAGCATCGCGCCGACGCCTCGCACCTCGCCGGCATCGCCCGGCGCGGGCGCGATGGCCCAGGCCGATCTGCCGACCACCATCGGGCGTGGCAGCAAGGCGATGGCACCGGCACCGGCACCCCGGCCGCAAGGCCGCGCCGACGGCGGTGGCGGCAGCGGCAAGACCGTGGCCACGATCGCCTCGGTCGCGCTGCTTGCCGCGGTGGGTGCCGGTGGCTGGTGGTGGCTGCGCGGCGCAGCCGACGCGCCTGCCGATGGCGGCAGCGGAGGACAGGCCGTTGCCGTGGCGCCCGCGCCGCCGGCCGACACGGGCGACAGCGCCGTCGAGGCCCCGCCGCCGCCGCCGCCGCCGCCGCCCCCTCCACCGAAGCCCCGCACGCCGCTCGAGTCGCTGCGATCGCTCGCGGCCGGCGCGGCGCCGGGCTTCGGTGTGGCGGCGGTGCCGGCCAAGGCCGAGGTCGCGATCGGCAAGGACCGCCTCGGCTTCGAGATCAAGAGCCAGCGCGACGGCTTTGCCTACGTGTTCCTGCTGTCCAGCGGGGGCGAGATGTTCCTCTTGTTCCCGAACCTGCTCGACAAGCACAACAAGCTCACGGCCGGCAACGCGCTCTCGCTGCCGCGCGCTTCCTGGCCGATGAACGCGGGCGGACCCGCGGGCACCAACCATTTCGCGGTGCTCGTGAGCGAGCACGAGCGCGACTTCGGCAACGCGGGCGTCCAGAACGACGGCGTGTTCCCGCAGTTCCCGCTGCCGGTGCTGGCCGCGCTCGAGGCCAACCGCGGCACCGGACCGTCGCCACTGCTGGGCAAGCCGATGTGCGCGCCCGGCGTCCCCTGCAACGACGCGTACGGCGTCGCGAATTTCAAAATCGTCGAGAAGTAATCGTCTGCAGGAGGAGGGCCCGCCGGGCCCTCTTCTGCCGACATGGAGGCTTTCATGAACACACGGTCGCCGATCTTCGTTCCCGCGCTTCGCTGGGCCACCGTGGCCGCCGCCGCGCTCGCGGCAGGCTGCGCCAACCTGCCGTACTTCGGGCGCAGCGCCGACGGGGCCGTTGTTGCTCCCGCCAGCGCGCCCGCCGCGCCCGCGGTGGTGGCCGCCGCCCCACCTGCGCCTGCACCCGCCCCCGCCCGGCCCCCGCCAGGCGCAAGCGTGGCCGGCCAGGCGCGCACCTTCTCCACCCAGCTGGCCACCTACACGGCGGTCAGCTTCGATGCCGTGCCCGGCTGGCGGCGCGACGATTTCTCGGAGAGCTGGCCCGCCTTCCTCACGAGCTGCAAGGTGCTCACGGGCCGCGGCGCCGAATGGAAAGACGTGTGTGCGCGCGCACTCCGGGTCGACAGCCGCAACGACGTCGCGATCCGCGGCTTCTTCGAGCAGGAGTTCTCGGCCTACCAGATCCGCGACGACGACCGCCGGCCCGACGGCGTGGTCACGGGCTACTTCGAGCCCGAGATCGCGGGCAGCCGCACCTACGCGCCGCCCTACATCTACCCGGTGTACGGCCAGCCCGAAGACATGCTGTTCGCCGACGCGCGCAAGCTGCCGCGCGGCAACGGCACGGTCGCCGCGCGAGTGCAGGGCCGCAACGTGCTGGTGCAGACGGGACTCAGCACGCGCGACATGGGCGCGCCCGGTCTCTATGCGCTCGACCTCTCGGCGATCACGCGCGACACGCTCGACCGCAAGGTGCGCCTGCGCGTCGAGGGCAAGCAGCTGCTGCCCTACTACACGCGCGAAGAGATCGAGACCAAGGGCGCGCCCAACGCCAAGGTGCTGGCCTTCGTGAGCAGCGCCACCGCCCTCTACGAGATGCAGATCCAGGGCTCGGGCCGCATCCGCCTGCCGAGCGGCGAGGTCGTGCGCGTGGCCTATGCCGAGCAGAACGGCCAGCCTTTCCGCCCGACGATCGCGAAGGCGCCCAACGGCAAGCCACGCAGCGCGGTCAAGGTGCGCGGCTCGTCGATCGAGCTGGAGCTCGATGACGGCGATGACGACGAGACCGATGGCGTCGAGACCGGCGTGATCCGCACCCGCGGCTTCACGCTGGCGCGGCCCGTGAACAGCGGCGCGGTGGTGGTGCCGGGGCGCCGTGCGACCGGCCGCGTCGCCGGCTCGGGCATCACCGACCCGAGCTACGTCTTCTTCAAGGAGTCGCAGTCGCCTGAGGGTGGCCCGGTGGGCGCGTTCGGCGTGCCGCTGTCGGCCGGCCGATCGATCGCGGTCGATCCGCGCAGCACGCCGCTCGGCTATCCGGTGTTCATCTCCACGCGCACGCCGCGCACGGGCGAACCGATGCAGCGGCTGACCATCGCGCAGGACACCGGCGGTGCGATCCGCGGCGCGGTGCGGGCCGACTACTTCTTCGGCAACGGCCAGCAGGCCGCAGCCAATGCGCGCCGCATGAAGGAGCGCGGCCAGCTCTGGATCCTGCTGCCGCGCGGACTCGCGGTGGCGCAGGCGGCCGCGTCCTCGGGGATCCGCACGCGCGGCGCGGCCGTGGGCGCGGACCTGCCGCAATGCCTGGTGCCCACTGAAGACATTTGCGTCGACGATTGATGCACAACGCCTGCCAGTCCGTCCCTGCAGCGGCCCGCGCAGCGCGGCCCCTTCGGGAAACACCGCGGAACCGGCTTTGCCGGGCCGCTGGTGTTGCCCCCGGAGAGGGGGAGGGCGAAGCGACACGCAGTGCGCGAAGCCTGGGGGAGAGCCAGTGATGCAGGAAACGCTGTCGTCCGCGCAAAGCACCGAGCTCGTGCGCCTTTGGCGCCGGCGCCAGGCGCTGTCCGCAAGCGACATGGGCGCCATGTACCGCATCGTGGGCGATGCGCTCGTGGCCTGCAATCCGCCCGAGCTGCAGGTGCTGGGCGAAGGCCGCCAGGAGCTGGTGGCGCAATTCATCTACGTGAAGGTGCTGCGGCTCGATGCCGATCCCGACGAGGCCGACGAGCGCGCGGGCCACAGCGCGCCGTCGAGCGCCTTCGCGCTGTGCGCGTACTTCCGGCGCTACCTGATCGACTGCACGCGTGCGAGTTCGTTCCGGCGCAAGCTCTCGATCGGCGACCAGGTCACCGAGGCACAGCTCGAGGAGGCGCTCGGCGCCGACGAGGACATGGACGCCTGCCTCGCGGAGCACGGCCTGAGCGCCGCCGCGGTGCAGCAGGCGGCACGCGCCTTCATTGCGCAACTCGACGAACCCGAACGCCTGCTGCTCTGCGAAGGCTTCGGCAGGGAGGCCGAGGGCGGGCTCTCGGGCATCGCGTCGCGCCACGCCATTGCGTCGTACCACTACCGTGCGGGCCGGCTCGGCCTGGTGCACAAGCGCGACGCGCTCACGGCCGACTACGCCAAGACCCGGCTCGGCGGCTGGCTGCAGCAGACGCTGGGCATCGCGATCGAGCGCGAGAACATGGCCGCGATCCTGCAGGTTTTCAAAATCCTCGGCGCTGAAGCGTCTTATGCCTGAAGACATAGCCATTCAGGAACAGACCGCCATGCCGACCACCGAACTCTGGCCCCCCCTCAGCGTCATCCGCAGCGCGTTCGAGGCGCCGGGTGCCGTGCCCGCGCCGCCTGCAGCCGACACGGCGGCCGTCGTCGCGATACCGGGCCGCGCCACGCCCGCGCCGCCGCCCGATGCGCCGCGCGCGGTGCTCGACCTGCTGCTGCCGCTCGCCGAACTGGCGGCGCGCCGCGAGGCCGTCGCACGCCGCGCCTTCACCGCGCGCTGGGCGCCAGGCCGGCTGGTGAGCGTGGTGCACGAAGGTCGGCTGCTCGGCGTGCTGCTCGACCGCTGCGTGCAGGGCAGCGTGTGGCAGGGCTGGATGGCCGCCAGCGAGGCCGACTGGGCCGGCGCGCACGACGTGCTGCTCGAGCCCGGGGACGAGCCCTTCGAACCCGCCTTCGGACTGGTCCAGGCCTGGAACGTGGTCACGCTCGAACCGAGCCCGCAGCTCTGCGCGCGCGTGCTCGGCGAGGTTTCGGCCACGCGGCTCGCCGCCATCCGCGCGGTGCACGACGAATGGGCCGCCCAGGCGCCGCTCGGCATCGCGCCGGCGCCGGGCCACATCGCCTTGCGCACCGCGGGGGGCGTGTTTTCGGTGCTGTGCGGAACCCCCCTCGGCGCCGACGATCCGCGCGCCGACTACCAGGCGCTCTACCGCACCGCCGCGGCGCAGCTTGGCACCGCGCTGCAGCCGCAGGCCGTGGAGGGCACGCCGCGCGCCAGGCCGCAGCCGCGGCCCGAAGGCGGCTGGTGGGGCAGCATCCGCCGCTGGTTCGGTACGGAGGGCTGGATGCGGCCCGCGCTCGGCGTACTCGCGCTGGTCGTGGTGGTGCAGAACGTTGGCCTCTTCGGCAGCCGTGGCGATGAAGACGACGCGGTGCGCTTCCGCAACCTGCCCTCCGCGCCCGCCGCCGCGAGTGCCGACCTCGTCGTGCGCTGGAAGGACGGCGTGCGCGTGGACGAGGCCGACCGGCTGCTGCAGGCGGTGTCGGCCGAAGTGGTGGGTGGGCCGGGCAGCAACGGCGTCTGGCGCCTGCGCGTGCCCGATGTCGAGCAGAGCCTGCAGTTGCTGGCTGCGTCGCCGCTCGTCGAGACTGCCGCACGCGCGACGGAGCGGCCATGACCCGTGGCGCACGGCTCCCCGTCTTGCTCCCTCCCCCTCTGGGGGAGGGCAGGGGTGGGGGCCCGCGGTGCTCGATCGCTTCGCAACTCCTGCAATGCCTGCTGCTGATCGCCGCCATGCTCCTCCTCGCACCGCAGGCCGCCGCCGCCCAGCGCGCATTGCTCGTCGGCGTCTCCGAGCTCGTCAACCAGCCGCAATCGCTCTGGCTCCAGGCCCCGCGCAACGACGTGATGCTGATGCGCGACGCGCTGCTCAAGCAGGGCTTTGCGCCAAACGACATCGTGCTGCTCGCCGACGGCGTCGAGGGCGCGGCGCTGCCCGCGTCGCACGCCATCCATGAGGCGCTTGGCCGGCTGCTCGCGCAGTCGAAGAGCGGCGATTTCGTGCTGCTCTACTTCTCGGGGCATGGCACGCGCTGGCGCGATGCGGCCAAGCGCTACCAGGAGCCCGATGGCCTGGCCGAGAACTTTCTCGCGCGCGACGTGCGCGGCACCGTGGGCGCGCAGGCCGCGCTCTCGGGCGGGATGCGCGACGTCGACTTCGACGCCTGGGTGGAGGCCTTCCTCGCGCGCGACGTGTTCGTGTGGTCGGTGTTCGACACCTGCGCCGCCACCTCGATGACGCGCAGCACCGCGGCCGCGCCGGCCGTGGCCGAAGGCCCGCCCGACGACGAGGTGCGCTGGCGTGGGCTGCGCACCGCGCAGCTGCAGGCCGCTGCCGCTGCCGCATCGCCCGCCGTCGCTGCAGTGCCCGCGCCGCCCGCGTCCGAGCGCGTGCCACGGGCGCGCTACGTCGCCTTCTTCGCATCGGAAAGCCACCAGATCACGCCCGAGCTCCGGCTGCCGCGCCAGGGCCGCCACGCGCGGTCGCAGGGCCTTTTGACCTGGGCCGTGGCGGGCGCGCTCGAGCGCCGGCCCGCGACCTGGCGCGAACTCTTCGATGGCGTGCTCTCGGTCTATCCGCCGGTCATCGACGAGCTTGCGCAGCGCTTTCCCACGCGCGAACTGCCTTCGCCGGTGGCCGAGGGCAACCTCGATGCACCGCTGTTCGCCAACGGCGCGGGCGCGGCGTCCACGCGCCCGGCCTGGCGCGCGCAGCGCAGCGGCGACCAGCTCGTGCTGCAGGCGGGACTGATCGATGGTGTGCAGCCATCGCAGGAACTGCGCGTGAGCGCCACGCTCGACGACGGCACCCAGCGCAGCGCCCCGTCGCGGCTGGCGCAGGCCGACATCGACAGCGCGCGCCTGCCGGTGCCCGCGCCGCTGCGCGACGTGGCGGGTGGCGCGCTTTGGAACGTGTCGCCGCTCGCCGCACCGGCCGCGTTCGCACTGCGCGTGCGCGGCCAACCGCAGCTGCAGCCGCGGCTGAACCTCGACTATCCCGCCTCGGTCGCGCTGCTCGGCAGCGCGGGCGGCGATGCGGCCGAGGCGCCCGAGGTGCGCTGGACGGACCTCGGCGCCGCCGGCCACAGCATCGAGGTGCTCTCGCCCGCGCTCGGCGCCGGCACGCAGCTGCTGCCCAATGCCGCGGCAGCGCGCCGGCGCATCGCGCTGCTCGCGCGCCTCAAGTGGTGGAACCGGCTGGTCGCCATCGGCCAGGCGGGCGCCACGCCGGTCGAAGGCTTCGACGCCGTGCTCGAGGTGTGGCAGGGCGATCGCCTGCTGCGCAGCGAATCGGCGCTGCGTGCGGGCGCAGGCGGCCTGCTGCCGCTCGGCGACGGCGAGCGTGTCGCGCTGCATGTGCGCAATGCCAGCGGCCATTCGGTCGACATGGTGGTGGTCGGCGTCGACGCCGACGGGGCGCTGCGCGCGGTCTACCCCGACGACCCCGGCGCGACCAACCGTTTCGAGCGCGGCACGCGCGAGGCACCCGCGGCCAAGCGCTTCGAGCTGCCGTGGCTGGCGTCGGCCGGCGGCGCGCGCCTGCTGGTGCTCGCGACCGTGGCCGGCCCCCACACCGCGCCGCGGCTCTTCGGCGCCGCGCCGCTCGACACCGCCACGGGCGGGCTGGCGGGGCTTCGGCTTCGCGGCCAGCCCGCGCCCGACAAGGCGCGGCAGACCTATGCCGCCCTGGTGCGCTGGCCGGGCGAGGGCCCGGCCGCGCGATGACCGCACCCACCTACTTTTCTGCCATCAGGAGATCGACATGAGCTGGACTTACGACGGAAAACTGGACCCCGATGAGGCCCTGCGCCTGCTCGATCACCTCTCGGGCCAGTCGGGCAACGACTTCGCGATGATGATCGAGAGCAAGGGCTCGGCGATCGAGGGTGAATCCAAGCGCACCTACGAGGACGGCAAGCAGCGCATGGAGATCGGCGGCTACTCGTACAAGACCGACGTGATCGTGCCGCCGGGCGCGAGCAAGGGCAAGCTGCGCAACTACCCGTTCATCGTGATCCGTGACTGCGACGCCGCCACCGCCTCGATCGCGAGCCTGCTCAAGAGCCAGGACGCCGACTTGAAGGTCACGGTCTCGGTCTTCAAGGCCGGCGGCGACAGCTCGAAGGACATGCAGTCGCACCTGGAGTTCGTGATGGAGGGCGCGCGCGTGCAGTGCCATGCGATCGTCACCGGCGGCTCGCCCAAGCGGCCCTGCGACATCATCTTCTTCAGCTACCGCAAGCTCGAGATGCGCTCCGCGCCGCAGCAGCAGACCGGGGCGCGCGGTGCCGTCAGGACCTGCACCTTCGTGGATGCATGAGATGAGCACCGCCGCAGAACTCCTCAAGTCCGCCGACCCGGTCGGCGCCCTCAAGGCATTGAGCGACGACGTGCGCGCCAAGCCCTCCGACAGCAAGCCGCGCGTGTTCATGGCGCAGCTTCTGTGCGTTCTCGGGCAGTGGGAGCGTGCGCTCAACCAGTTGACGGTCGCGGCCGAACTCGATGCGCTCGCGGTGCCGATGAAGCAGGTGTATGGCGAGGCCATCCGCTGCGAGGGCCTGCGCGCCGAGGTGTTCGCCGGCACGCGCACGCCGATGATCTTCGGGCAGCCCGACGAATGGCTGGCGCTGCTCATCGAGTCGCTGCTGCGGCAGGGGCGCGGCGAGGCCGACCTGGCCGAAGACCTGCGCCAGCGCGCGTTCGACGCGGCGCCCGCGGTCGGCGGGCGCATCGACGGCGTTCCCTTCGAATGGCTGGCCGATGCCGACATGCGCCTGGGGCCGGTGCTCGAGGCCTTCGTCAACGGCAAGTACTACTGGATTCCGTACGCGCGGCTGTCGCACATCAAGATCGAGCCGCCCGAGGACCTGCGCGACTGCGTGTGGATGCCCGCGCACCTTGCGTTCGAGAACGGCGGCGAGACGCTGGCGCTGATCCCCACGCGCTACGAAGGCAGCGAGCAGTGCGACGACGGCGAGCTGCGGCTTGCGCGCAAGACCGCATGGCGCGAACTGCGGCCCGAGGTCTGGGCCGGCCACGGGCAGCGCGTGCTCGGCAGCGACCAGGGCGAGTACGCGCTGATGGATGTGCGCGAGATCGTCTTCGCGCCGGCGGCCGAAGGATCGGGCGGTGGCTGACCTCAGCGCGCAGGAGCGCCTGCAGCCTTCGCTGCTCGACCGGCTGGTCGACGAGGCGCCCGGGGAAAAACGCGAGAGCGACGAGAAGCGCACGCTCACCAAGCAGGCGCTGCGCGCGGCGGTGCTGCGCGACCTGAGCTGGTTGTTCAATGCCACCGGCTACGGCCTCGCGATGGACGACCGGCAGTACCCGAACGCGGCGCGCTCGGTCCTCAACTACGGATTGCCTATGCTGTCTGGCCAGTTCACCTCGTCGGTCCAGCGTGTCAGCATGGAACAGGCTCTGAAGAACGCGATCCTGCAGTTCGAGCCCCGCATCTTGTCACGCACTCTCGAAGTGGAACTCGTCATGGATGGCCCCGCCCTCGACTCGCACAACAGCATCGGCCTGCAGATCCGCGGCATGCTGTGGGCGCAGCCCGTGCCGCTGGAGTTCCTCATGCGCAGCCGGGTCGACCTGGAAGAAGGACGCATCGAGATCGAGGACATGTCCAACCGGTAGCGCCCGCGCATGGACCCCCGGCTGCTGAACCTGTACGAGCAGGAGCTTCGCTACTTTCGCGAAAGCTCGGCCGAGTTCGCTCGCGCCTTCCCGAAGATCGCGCACCGCCTCGGCATCGAGGGCCAGGAAGTCGCCGACCCGTACGTCGAGCGGCTGATCGAGGCCACGGCCTTCCTGTCGGCACGCGTCAACCTCAAGCTCGACGCCGAGTACCCGCGCTTCACCGGGCACCTGCTCGACATCGTCTATCCGCACTTCCTCGCGCCCACGCCTGCGATGGCCGTGGTCTCGTTCGCGCACGATCCCGAGGACGCCAACCTCGCGACCGGCCCGACGCTGCCGCGCGGTGCGGGCCTGCGCGCACGCCAGGCCGTGGGCCAGAACACGTATTGCGAATTCCGCACCGCGGCCGCAATGCGGCTGTGGCCACTCGAAGTGCAGCGCGCGCAGTACTTCAGCTATGCGCCCGACCTGCCGCTGGCCACGCACCCGGAATCACGCGCGATCCGCGGCGGCCTGCGCATCCAGCTGCGCACCACCGCGGGCCTGAACTTCAGCCAGATCGCGCTCGACGAGCTGGTGCTGCACCTGGGGGGCGCCGAAGACGTGGCCTGGCAGCTGCACGAATGCGCGCTCGGCCGGCCGATCGGCGTGCTGGTGCGTCCGCTCGGCGCGGGCGGTGCGCTGCAGGGCGAGGTGCGCAGCCTGCCCGCGAGCGCCATCGGCGCGGTGGGTTTCGACGACGAAGAGGCGCTGCTGCCGGTCACGGCCACGGGTTTTTCTGGCTTTCGGCTGCTGCAGGAGTACTTCGCGTTTCCGCAGCGCTTCCAGTTCATCAAGCTCGGCGGGCTGCAGCCGGTGCTGTCGTCGATGCCGGTGGGGCAGGTCGAGATCGTGCTGCTGTTCTCGCGCGGCGACGCCGCGCTCGAAAAGCTCGTGAGCGCCGAGAACGTGCAGCTGCATTGCGTGCCCGCGGTCAACCTGTTCCACAAGCGGCTCGACCGCGTGCCGCTCAGCGAGGGCGTGAGCCAGTTCCACCTGGTGCCCGACCGCACGCGGCCGCAGGACTTCGAGGTGCACACCGTCAACGAGGTCGTCGGCCACGGCGCGCCGGGGGCGGACGCCGCTGCGGCCGAGCAGCTGTTCCGGCCCTTCTATTCGGCCTTTCACGGCACGCGCCACAGCCACCCGGCCTACTACACGACCACGCGCGAGCCGCGCATGCTGTCGGTGCGCCAGCGCACCGAAGGCAACCGCAGCAGCCATATCGGCTCCGAGGTCTACATGCAGATCGTCGATCCGCAGCAGGCGCCGTACGCGGGCACGCTGCGCCAGCTCGCGGTGTCGGCGCTGTGCACCAACCGCGACCTGCCGCTCTTGCTGCCGCTGGGCCGCGAGAACGACTTCGACTGCGTCGACTCCTTTCCCGCGCAGCGCGTGCGCATGGTGCGCGGCCCGTCGCGGCCGGTGTCGCCGGTGGTGAGCCAGGGCCTGGGCTGGCGCGTGCTCGACCATCTCGCGCTCAACTACCTGTCGCTGTCCGACAGCACGCCGCAGCAGGGCGCCGCGGCGCTGCGCGAGACGCTGATGCTCTACGCGGTGCATGGCGACGAGATGCGCCAGGGCCAGGTGCGCGGGCTGCTGTCGGTGAAGGCCAAACCCGTGGCGCGCCGGCTGCCGATGAAGGGGCCGATCGCCTTCGGCCGCGGGCTGGAGGTCACGCTCGAGGTCGACAAGGATGCGTTCCACGGCCACAGCGTGTTCCTGTTCGGCGCGGTGCTGGCGCGCTATCTCGCGCGCCATGTCGAGGTCAATCATTTCGTCGAGACCGTGGTCCGCGTGGCGGGCAAGGGCGAGAACATGCGCTGGAGGCCGCTGTGCGGGACACGCCAGATCCTCTAGCGGCCGGCGCCGCGGGCGCGTCGGCCACCCACGACGCGGTGCGAACGCGCGTCGATGCGGCGCTCGGCCAGTATTCGGACCAGCCCTGGGCGTATGACTACTTCGCGGTGCTGCGCCGGCTCGAGGCCGCCGCCGCGACCACGCCGCGCTGGGGCCGTGCGCTGCTGCCGGGCGCCGAGCCGGTGCGCGTGGGGCAGGAGCCGTCGCTGTCGTTCGCGCCGGCCGCGTTCAGCCGCTTCGAACCGGCGGCCGCGCATTCGCCGCCGCGGCTGCGGCAGCATTTCTTTGCCTACATCGGTCCCAACGGGCCGCTGCCGGTGCACCTGAGCGATTTCATCCGCGAGCGCAGCCTGAACCATGGCGACCCGACCTGGCTCGCCTTTCTCGACAGCTTCCTGCATCGCTTCTCGCTGCACTTCTACCGCGCCTGGGCGCAGGCTCGGCCCGCGGTGGCGCTCGACCGGCCGCACGAGGACCGCTTCCGGCTGCAGGTCGGCGCGCTCGTGGGCGTCGGCACGCCGGGGCGCATCGGCCGCGACGAAATCCACGACGACGCGCGGCTGCACTTCTCGGGCTGGCTCGCGCGCCGCGTGCACAACGCCGAGAGCGTCGAGGCGGTGCTGTGCAGCTACTTCGGCGTGCCGGTGAAGCTCGAGCGCTGGGTCGGTCACTGGATGGCGCTGCCGGCCGGCGAGTTCACGCGGCTGGGCCGCGGCGAGAGTTCGCGTTCGATGGGCCTGGGCGCCATGCTCGGCACGCGCGCCTGGGACCGGCAGCACCGCGTGCGGCTGCACATCGGGCCGCTCGATCTGGCGCAGTACCGCATGTTTCTGCCGACCGGCGATGCGCAGCCCGTGCTGCAGCGCTGGATGTCGCAACTGCTGGGCGACGAACTCGAATGGGATGCCGAGCTCGTGCTGCAGAAGGAGCAGGTGCCGCCCGCGCGGCTCGGCCAGCACCAGGGCAACGCGCCGCGCCTGGGCTGGATCGCGTGGCTCGGCGAACGCACGCGTTCGCGCGACGCGGCGGACGTGCGCATCGCGAGCCGAACCCCTGCCCGCAGCGGACGACAAAGCGAATCCGCGCCGCTGGCCTTTCAATGAAACCCCTTTCGTTCGTCTTGAAGAGATACGGAGTCCTCCATGAGTGAAATCAGCCGCACAGCCCTTTTCGGCAAACTGAATGCGCTGGCCTACAAGGCCATCGAGGGCGCGACCGTGTTCTGCAAGATGCGCGGCAACCCCTACGTGGAACTCGAGCACTGGTTCGCCCAGCTGCTGCAGGCGCAGGACTCGGACCTGCACCGCGTGATCCAGCACTACGGCCTCGACGTGTCGGTGATCGCCAAGGACATGACGGCCGCGCTCGACCGCCTGCCGCGCGGCGCCACCGCGATCAGCGACTTCTCGCCGCACATCGAGAACGCGATCGAGCGCGCCTGGACCTATGCCACGCTTCAGTTCGGCGAGGCGCAGGTGCGCACCGGCTACCTCGTTGTGGGCATGCTCAAGACGCAGAGCCTGCGCAATCCGCTGTTCAACCTGTCGAAGCAGTTCGAGAAGATCAAGCTCGAGGACTTGTGCGACAACTTCGCGAAGATATGCGACGCCTCGCCCGAAGCGCAGATGCGCGCGCAGGACGGCACGGGCTTGGGGCAAGGGGCGCCCGGCGAAGATACCGGCGCGATGGCGCCGGCCGCGATGGGCAAGGGCGACGCGCTCAAGAAGTTCGCGGTCGACCTCACCGAGAAGGCGAAGAAGGGCGAGATGGACCCTGTGACCGGGCGCGACGAGGAGATCCGCCAGATCGTCGACATCCTGATGCGCCGGCGCCAGAACAACCCGCTGCTCACCGGCGAGGCCGGCGTGGGCAAGACGGCGGTGGTCGAGGGCTTCGCGCAGCGCCTGGCGCGCGGCGACGTGCCGCCGCAGCTCAAGGACGTGAAGCTGCTCACGCTCGACCTTGGCCTGCTGCAGGCCGGCGCAAGCATGAAGGGCGAGTTCGAGCAGCGGCTGCGCCAGGTGATCGACGAGGTGCAGAGCTCGCCCACGCCGATCATCCTTTTCATCGACGAGATCCACACGCTGGTGGGCGCGGGCGGTGCGGCCGGCACCGGCGACGCGGCCAACCTGCTGAAGCCCGCGCTCGCACGCGGCAACCTGCGCACCATCGGCGCCACCACCTGGGCCGAGTACAAGAAGTACATCGAGAAGGACCCGGCGCTCACGCGGCGCTTCCAGGTGGTGCAGGTGCCCGAGCCCGACGAGACCAAGGCGATCCTGATGCTGCGCGGCGTGGCCAGCGTGCTCGAGAAGCACCACCGCGTGCAATTGCTCGACGAGGCCATTGAGGCGGCCGTGAAGCTGAGCCACCGCTACATTCCTGCGCGCCAGCTGCCCGACAAGGCCGTGAGCCTGCTCGACACCGCCTGCGCGCGCGTGGCCGTGTCGCAGCACGCCACGCCGCCCGAGGTGGAAGACTGCATGCGCCGCATCGAGGGCCTCACGGTCGAGCAGGAGATCATCGGCCGCGAGGAGGCCATCGGCATCGACGTGACGAAGCGTGCTGCGCAGGTGGCGACGCTGCTCGACGAGTCGAAGACGCAGCTCGTGGCACTCAATGCGCGCTGGCAGGAGGAGAAGGGGCTGGTCGACCGGCTGCTTGAACTGCGGGCGAAGCTGCGGGGTGGGAACAAGCCGGTGGACGCCTCACTCCCTCCCCCACCGGGGGAGGGCGGGGGAGGGAGCGACAACCGCGCCGCGCTGCTTGAAGAGCTGCATGCGCTGCAGGCGAAGATCCACGCTGTGCAAGGCGAGTCGCCGCTGATCCTGCCTTCGGTCGACGAACAGGCCGTGGCCTCGGTGGTGGCCGACTGGACCGGCATTCCGGTCGGCCGCATGGTCAAGAACGAGGTCGAAGCGGTGCTCAAGCTCGCCGACACGCTGAACCAGCGCGTCATCGGCCAGAAGCACGGACTCGAGATGATCGCGCGCCGCATCCAGACCTCGCGCGCACGGCTCGACAACCCGCAGAAGCCGATCGGCGTGTTCATGCTCTGCGGCACCTCGGGCGTGGGCAAGACCGAGACCGCGCTCGCGCTGGCAGAGGCGCTCTACGGCGGCGAGCAGAACATCATCACCATCAACATGAGCGAGTTCCAGGAGGCGCACACCGTCTCCACGCTCAAGGGCGCGCCCCCGGGCTACGTCGGCTACGGCGAGGGCGGCATCCTGACCGAGGCGGTGCGCCGTCGGCCCTACAGCGTGGTGCTGCTCGACGAGGTCGAGAAGGCCCACCCCGACGTGCACGAGATCTTCTTCCAGGTCTTCGACAAGGGTTGGATGGAGGACGGCGAGGGCCGCATGATCGACTTCAAGAACACGATCATCCTGCTCACCACCAACGCCGGCAGCGAGCTCGTGATGAGCATGTGCCGCGACCCCGAGCTGCTGCCTGAGTCGAACGCGCTGGCCGATGCGCTGAAGGCGCCGCTCATGAAGGTGTTCCCGCCCGCGCTGCTGGGGCGCATCGTCACCATCCCGTACTACCCGCTGTCGCCCGAGATGATGAAGAAGATCGTGCGGCTGCAGCTGGGCCGCATCAAGAAGCGCGTGGAGACGAACCACGGCGTGCCCTTCGAGTACAGCGAAGCGGTGGTCGAACAGGTGGTGGCGCGCTGCCAGGACCCGGAGTCGGGCGGCCGCGTGATCGACGCGATCCTGACCAACACCGTGCTGCCCACCATCTCGGTCGAGTACCTGCAGCGGCTGGCGTCGGGCGGCGAGATCCGCCGCGTGGCCCTGGACGTGAAAGACGCCGACTTCACCTACGCCTTCGACTGATTCGCAGCTTCCGAGGCTTCCCACAAGAGAACCCCATGGCCGACCACGCGTTCCGTATCGAATCCGATTCACCCGCCAAGGACGATCTGATGTTCTGGCGCATCGTGGGCCACGAGGCGCTGGCGCGCCCTTCGACCTACGAACTCACGGTGCTGTCGACGAACAAGGCGATCGATGCCACGGACATTCTCGGGCGTGCGTTCGACGTGGTGATCGAGTTCGAGGACGCCGACGGCGGCGGGCACGAGCGGCACTGCCAGGGGCATGCGGTGCGCTTCGTGCGCAGCGGGCACGTGGGCCGGCATTTCGAATACCGCATCACGCTGCGCTCGTGGTTCTGGCTTTTGACCAAGCGCACCAACTCGCGCATCCTGCAGGACAAGAAGGTGCTCGAGGTGCTCGACGCGGTGTTCGAGGACAGCCCGATCAAGCGCTTCAAGAAGACCAAGGCCGGCAACGTGATCGGCACCCACACGCCGCGGCGCTACTGCGTGCAGCACCAGGAGAGCGACTACCAGTTCCTGTCGCGCCTGCTCGAGGACGAGGGCATCTACTACTGGTTCGATGCGCACGATGCGCCGGGCACCATGCACCTGTCGGACGCGAGCGACCTGGCGCATGAGAAGCTGCCGGTCGTCGACACGCTGCACTACGCGCTCGACGGCGCGAGCGAGGCGCGGCACGCAGAGATCACGCGCTGGGTGAGCGCGCGCCAGTTCGACACCGGCAAGCAGGCGTCGCGCGACAGCGACTTCAAGGCGATCAAGAAGAAGCTCAACCTCGAGATCGATGCGAGCGACGACCACGAACTCGCCGACTTCGAGGAATTCGAATTTCCCGGCGGCTACTTCAACGGCGACGACGGCGAGAACCGCACCAAGTGGCGCGGCGAAGAGCTCAATGCGCGCCGCGACCGGCACTGGGCTCTCACCAGCTGGCCCGACGTGGCCGCGGGGCGCAGCTTCAAGTTCGAAGGCGATCCCGACGGCACCCGCAACGGCGACTATGTCATTGCGGCCTGCACCTTCATGGTGAGCCACCACAGCTACGAGAGCGTCGACGCCAGTGCCGCGGCGCCCCGCCATGTGCATGCGGTGCTGGCCGAAGCGCTGCGAGACGATGCGGTGAACGCCGACACGCTGGAGGTGCTCGAGGACCTGATCGCCGGCACGCCCGTGCTCAACACCGCGCAGCCGGGCGCCAGCGCGTTCCTGATCACGGCGCTGCCGATGGAGCGCGCCTTCAGGCCGCCGCGCCTCACGCCACGCGTGACCATGCCGGGGCCACAGACCGCCATCGTGGTCGGCCCGGCGGGCGACGAACTGCACGTCGACGATCACGGCCGCGTGAAGGTGCACTTTCATTGGGACCGCTACGACGAGAGCAACGAGAAGTCGACCTGCTGGGTGCGCGTGTCACAGCCGTGGGGCGGCAAGGGCTGGGGCGGGTATTTCGTCCCGCGCATCGGCCAGGAGGTGATCGTCGACTTCCTCAACGGCGACCCCGACCGGCCCGTGATCGTGGGCCGCGTCTACAACGACGACCAGCCGATTCCCTACAAGTCGCCCACGCAGAGCGGCTTCAAGACCCGCTCCACGCCCGGCGGCGGCCCCGCGAACTACAACGAGATCATGTTCGAGGACAAGAAGGGCGCCGAGAACATCAACATCCATGCCGAGCGGAACATGAGCCGCAGCGTGGAGCTCGACGACTCGACCTCGGTGGACCGCGACCAGTCGGTGACGGTGAAGCGCGACCAGACCTCCACCATCGTGCGCAACCGCAAGACGACGGTGGAGAACAACGACACCACGGAGATTCGGCAGTTCCAGAAACTCACGGTCGGCAAGAACCAGGACAACCACATCGTCGGCTACCAGACCACGAACGTCGACATCGACCATGCGCTGCTGGTGAAGGGCCATCACAAGATCCAGGCCGACGGCAACCGCACCGACATCACGGGCGGCAACGAGACCCGCACCGTCATCGGCACGCAGACGGTCACGGTGCAGGGCGGGGTGAAGTACAAGGCACCGACCATGCTGTTCGAAGCCGGCCACATGGAGTTCAAGGTGACGGGCGCCAATTCGATGAAGATCGATGCCAACGCCGCACCCTATGCGGCGGCCTTCCAGAAGTACACGCTGGTGAGCAACACCGAGCTCAACATGGTGGCGGTGGGCAACATCAACACCGTTTCCGTGGGCTCGAACACCACGGTGCTGGGCCCGAACTCGAGTGGGTACATGGGCATCAACACCGACTTCAATCTCGGTGTGACCCGATCGACCTTCATGGGCCTGAGCATGGACAACGCGCTGGGCGTCGCCATGTCGAACTTCCTGGGCCTCAAGGTCGAGAACACGCTGGCCATCAGCATGGGCTCGGTGGCGGGACTGAACATCCAGCGCGACGGAACCTCGGTGCGGCAGGCGCCGTTGCATTCGATCATGCCCGGCGCTGGCGCCGGCAACGGCGACCCGGCGACCGCCTTGATGGCGAAAGCGGGGACTGCCGGGGCGGTCACAAGCCTGGGCTACGGCGCCGTGTCCTATCTCAGCGGCGCCGCGTCGTTCGGCGAGCAATACAACGATGCGCACAAGCTCCTGACGGAAATCCTGTCGAGCAATGACATCGACAAGATTCCGGGCATGCGCGGGCGTCTCACGCGCATGCGCAGCATGGTGGGCGAAAACCGCGACGATGCAGTGGTGACGGTAGGGACCTTGGGCGCGGGCGGCGTGATCTACGCGGCCCTTGGCTTGTTCCCCAATGCGATCGGCACCGAGCGCGAGGCCGGCGACCTGCTGGACCGCGACGACGCCGGCAATCCGACGCAGGAGTGACGCGAGCTCCACCGCGCGAGGCCACCATGCAAGTCGTCAAACCCCAGGCAGTCTGCCTGACCACCCGTCCGATCGAGTACCGCAAGCGATTCGGCCTGTGCGTGACAGCGATGCTGCACGTTCCCTTTGCTCAGGCCGCCGGCGGGACGCTCTGGGGCGAGCAGTCGGCATGGAACTTCATCGGCCACGAGATGTCGGTGCCGCTGGTGGACGAGGGGGTGGCCAAGCTCACGTCGGAGTTCCTGGTGCACGGCAAGGCCTTCGCGCCGAAGGACGCGCGGGGCGCATGTGCCGTGCGCGCGCGCGTGGGCAGCCGCAGCAAGAGCCTGCTGGTCTTCGGCGACCGCCGGTGGGAGGGCGTGAACGCGACCGCGCCCGCCGCGTTCGACGAGATGCCGATCGAATGGGCGCGCGCCTGGGGCGGGCCCCCGGAGCCGGGCAATCCGGACGGCGTCGGGGCGGCGCCGCAGGATGGGGTCCACCGGCTGCCGAACATCGAGCTGCCCGGCGATCCGCTGCGCCACCCCGACCAGCGCGTGGTGCCCGCAGGCTTCGGCGCGCGCGGGCCGATGCATCCCGAGCGTGCACGCTATCGCGGCACCTATGACGCGGACTATCTGAAGATGCACGCGCCAGGCTTCGCGCCCGACCTGGACTGGCGCTACTTCAACCTTGCACCGGCGGACCAGTGGTTCGATGCGCCTCTGCGCGGCGACGAGCCCTTCGCATTCGATCACATGCACCCGCAGAAGGCGTCGGTCGAGGGGCGTCTGCCCGGCCTGCGCGCACGCGTGTTTGCCGACTATCGCGCCGCGGGCGCCACCGCGCCGCGCCTGCGCGAAGTTCCGCTGCGCCTGACGACGGCCTGGTTCTTTCCGCATGCCGAGCGGGCGCTGCTGCTGTTCCAGGGGCTGGCCGAAGTGGCGCGGGACGATGGCGGCGACGTGCACGGACTGCTCGGCGCCGTCGAGCGGCTCGACGCGCCGCGCCCTGATCACCACTACCTCGACGCGCTCGCGCGCCGCGCCGATCCGCGCTGGGGCGGCATCGAATGCCTGGACGACAGCGACCTGCTGCCCGAAGGCCTCGATGCCGTCGACCCGGAAGCCGAGCGCGCTGCGGAGGCATTCGCGAGCCAGGGCCTGCAGGCCGAAGCACAACGCCGCCGTGCGGAAGTCGACGTGGCACTGGCACGCGAAGACCTGCGCGCCAGCGGCCGCGACCCGGACGCCCTGGGCGTGGTCATGCCCCCGCGCGAGACGCTGCCCACGCCGGCGCAGCGCGTCCCTTTTCTCAAGAAGAAGATCGTCGAAGCCGAGCAGCAGCAACTGGCGGCCATCGACGACGTTCTCGATGCCCTCGAAAGGGCGGCGGCCTCGTCCAAGGCGCATAAGGCGATGAAGCCGTTGCCGCACCGCGGGCCGCCAACGTTCAACGCCGACGTGGCGCTCGAGCGACTGCAGGCGGCCAACGCCGGGGCGACCGGCACCTTCGATCTGTCAGCCACGCGCGCCAAGCTGCTGCAGCAGGAAGCGATGGAGCGGGTGGGCTACCTGCAAGGCGCGCACGAGCAGTCGCCCGCACCTGCCATGGCGCCAGCGCAGGCGGCCACCCTGCGCGACGGGTTGAAGCAGGCGCTTGCGGGCGGGTTGCGCTTCTTCAGTGGCATGGACTTCACCGGTGCCGATCTCTCGGGCCTCGATCTGCGCGGCGTCAACTTCGCGGGCGCCTGGCTCGAAAGCGCAGACCTCACGAAGGCCAACCTGTCGGGCGCGAACCTCACTTCGGCGGTCCTGGCGCATGCCAGGCTCGACGGTGCCATCGGCATTGGCACTGTGCTGCGCGGTGCGAACCTGGGCCGTACCCGGTGGCAGGGCGCGGTGTTCGACGAGGCCGACTTCAGCGACACGCAACTCTCGCAAGCGGACCTCGGCGGCCTGGCACTGCGCCGTGCTCGCATCAAGGGCGCAATGCTCATCGGCACGCGCTGGGAGGGCGCCGATGCGCACGGCCTCCAGGCCCAGGAGCAACTTTTCTATCGCCTGGCGCTGCCGGGCCTGCGGCTCGGCGAAGCCGGGCTGGCGGGGTGTCAGTTCGTCGAGTGCGACCTCACCGGGGCGGACTTCCGCGAAGCGAACCTGGCGCAGGCCAATCTCGTGACCTGCCAGCTCGAAGGCGCACGCTTCGGCGGCGCGACCGGCGGCGGCATGGTCTTCGCGCAGCATTGCTCCTTGGCCGATGCGGATTTTTCCGGGGCGCGGATGCAGGGTGTCAATTTCGGCGGCTCGGACATGTCCCGTGCGCGCCTGGTCGGCAGCGTGGTCGACGGCGCCAACTTCTGCGAAGCCCTCCTGCCGGACAGCGACTGGCGCATGGCTTCGGCCAAAGGCGCCCTGCTGCGCCGCACCGCGCTGCAGGGCGCGCGCCTCGCGGGTGTGAACTTCAGCGACGCGATCCTGCAGCATGCCGATCTGCGCGGCGCCGATCTGCGCAACAGCAATCTCTTCGGGGCCGACCTGTCGCGTGCCCGGCTCGATGCTGGCGTGCGCTTCGAAGGCGCGCTGCTGAAGCGCGCGCGCACCTGGCCGCGGCTCACGCCCGAACAGCACGCTGCCGGCGCATGAGGACCTCGAAATCAAGATGAACGCGACCACGCTGGTACTTGCCGTGCTGCTCGGCGAATCGATTCCCGACCTGGACCTCTCGGGCGGCCACTTCGCGAACGCCAGCCTGGCCGGTGCCTTGTTCGATCGCACCGATTTCTCCAAGGCCGACCTGCGCGGGGCCGACCTGCGCGAGGCGGTCTTCAATCAGTGCGACCTGCGAGGGGCATTGCTGGGCGGTGCGCGGCTGCAGCGCGCCGTCTTCGATCAATGCCAGATGGCGCACGCCGATCTGCGCGCGGCGGCCCTGCACGCGGCCGTGCTCAGCGAGTGCGACGCATCGCATGTCAACCTCACGGATGCCGACCTGAGCATGCTCGCCTGCACCCGCTCACGCCTGGACCACGCGATGCTGCGCGGCGCGCTGCTCGATGCCAGCGTGCTGACCGAGAGCAGCCTGCTCGACGTGGGGGCGGAGAACACGCGCTGGGTCCACACCACGGTCGCCGGTTGCGACCTGCGCCATGTCGGATGGCAGGGCGCCACCCTGCTGCGCACCGCGTTCTCGACGACCCAGCTCGCGGGCGTCTCCTTCGAGGGCGTGGCGCTCGAGAGCTGCCAGTTCGCAGGCGCCGACCTGCGCGGCGCGCTTTTCAGCGGCGCCGCGCTGCGCCAGTGCAACTTCCAATCGGCCAAGCTCGACGAGGCCCGCTTCGACCGCATCGATGCGCCGCTCGCGCTCTTCTGCGAAGCCGAGGGGGCGGGCGTGGATTTCAGCCACGCCAAGCTGGCCCAGGCGCTGTTCACAGGTGCCCGCCTGCCGCAAGCCAACTTCAGCGCTGCACAGCTCTACCAGGTGCACTTTGCAGGCGCGAGCCTTGACGGCGCACGGTTCGTTGGCGCCGACCTGACCTATGCCGACCTGCGCCACGCCAACCTCCAGCGCGCGGACCTGAGCGACGCGACCCTGGCCCGTGCCTGCCTGCACCGCGCGAAGACCGACGACGCCCGGATGGACGACCGCGCGCGGGCACTGGAGACCGACGCCGACCTCGCGCAGGCCGAGGACTGGCGGCCTGTCCCGGTCTGATGTTCGCCTGCCGATGCCGCTCGATTTCTTTTGATGGAAGTGCTGCCATGAAGACCACCTCTCGCCACACACCTCGCAGGGCCGACGCCGCGCTGCACCGAAGCCGCCCCGCTGCTGCCGTCCAACCGCCCCACGCCGGCCATCCCGAGCACTGCTGGACCGCGCTGCTGGAAGCAGGCGACGACGGTCAGCCATGCATCCGGAACGGCGAGGCATTCACGCGCGTTCGTACGGCGGCCAGTTGCCTGCTCGCGCCCATCGCCGGGGACACCGTGCTGTGCTTCGGCGCTGCGCCGGACGACGTCTGGGTGCTGGGCGTGCTGGAGCGCTGCGCCGGCGCGCAGGAGCGCCTGCTTCAGTGCAGCGGCGACACGCGCTTCGTCGTGGAAGGTGGCCGGCTCGCGCTCGAGGCCGAGCAGCTGCAGATGAAGTCTGCGCGCCTCGAGATGCGGGCCGACACCGCCGCCGTGTCGATCGACGCGGCCGAGTACGTCGGCGAGCGCGTGCGCCTGATTGCCGGCACGGTCAAGCTGGTCGGAAGCGTGCTCAGCACCGTGATGGACCGCGTCAACCATTTCAGCCAGCACTACCTGCGGACCACGCGCGGGCTCGACCGCGTCAGCGCCGACCACATCGAATGCGATGCCGCGCAGCTGCTCCACTTGCGCGGCGAGCATGCGCTCATCAACGGCGCGAAGCTGGTGAAGACGCGCGGCGCGCAAATTCATTTCGGCTGAGGACGCGCATGTTCGCCAACTGCCAGATGATGGGCACGGACATGGGGTTCCCCGACGTCTGCATCACGCCCGCTGCGCCATCGCCGATTCCGGTCCCCTATCCGAACATCGCGATGGGGCCGATGGCCATTCCGAACTGTCCGACCATCCTGTTCATGGGCACGCCGGCCCACAACCTCGGCACGACCATTCCGATGACCAACGGCGACAACGCGGGCGTGCTGCTCGGCGTGGCCTCGGGAACCGTCATGGGCCCGAGCCGGCACCTGACGGGTGCGTTCACGGTGTTGCTGAACAGCATGCCCGCCACCCGCCTGACCAGCACCTCCTTGCAGAACAGCACCAACTGTCCCGGCGTGCGCACCGTGCCGAGCCAGACGCTCGTGCTGCTGCTGGCGCCTTGAGGCAAGCACTTCATCGCGGCCACGGCATATCTCTTCCGGCGAGATTGCCAATCCGCGCACTGGAATGAATACTCCTTCGGACATCTTCGCCCGCGCGCGCACGGGCTGTATTCGGGCCTAGCTGCCCCGAGGGCCGATTCATGATCCATATCGCTGTCATCACCCGGCAAGGCGCTGCGGCAGGCCCGGCCATCGCCGCCGACTTCGGCCCCAACGGCGGCACCATCGGCCGCGCCGAAACCAACACGCTCGTGCTCGACGATCCCGACCGCACCGTCTCGCGCGTGCATGCGCAGGTGCTGTGCCGCGATGGCCAGTACTTCATCATCGACCGCGGCAGCAACCCGATGCAGTGCAACGGCGTGTCGCTGGGCGCGGGCAAGGAGGCGCCGCTCGCCGATGGCGCGCGGCTCGTCATCGGCAGCTTCGAACTCGGCGTGCGCGTGACGGCCGCGATGCCGCCGGCACTTGCCATTCCCCACACCGTGGCACCGGGTGCGCCCGCACCGGCAGCGCCGGCCAGCAGCAGCGACGATCCGTTCGCCGACCTGCTCGCGGGCCTGGGCTCGCCGGCCGCCGCACCCGCTGCCGCCGCGCACGCGAAGGCGCCCGCGTCCGCCGACCCGCTGCTCTTCCCCGACCCGATGGCCACCGGCTCGCGCAATGCGCAGGCAGCGCAGGTCGATCCCTTCGCCGGCCTGCTCGGCGCCGATGCGGCGTCGGCGCCGGCCGCGGGCATGGGCGCGCTCGAAGATTTTTCCGACCTCGGCGCGCCGCCCGCGCACGGCAAGGCGGAGGGCATCGACGCGCTCTTCGGTGGCACGGCGGGTGCCGGCGGCATCGGCGGCGATCCGCTGGCCCTGTCGCCGCTCGCCGATCCGCTGCTGCAGCCGAACACCGCATCGTCGGCCGACCCGCTCGCCGCGCTGCAGAGCGCGGCGCCAGCCACGCCGACGCCGCGCGCCGACCATTTGCCGATCGACCATTTCGGCTTCACGCCACCCAGGGCCGTGACGCCGCCGCCCGCGCCGGCCGAACCGCTGCTGCCCGCGTTCGACGACATTGCGGACCAGCCGATCCGCATCAGCGGCCCGGACACCCCGGCGCGCGAGCTGCCGCCAGCGCCACCGCCGGTGTTCGCGCCCGCGCCGGTGCCGCAGCGGCCCGCCGCAGCCGCCGCCGAGCGCTCCGCCACCGACGACGAGCTGCTCGCCGCCTTGCTGCGCGGCCTCGGCAACCTGCACCAGCCGCCCGCGGTGCTCACCCCGGGCCTGATGGAGCGCATCGGCACCCTGCTGCGCAGCACCACGGAGGGCACGCTGCAGCTGCTGCTCACGCGCCAGGAGTTCAAGCGCGAGGTGCGCGCCGAGGTCACGATGATCGCGTCGCAGGCCAACAACCCGCTGAAGTTCTCGCCCACGGTGGAGGTCGCGCTCGCGCACCTGCTGGGGCCCGGCGTGCGCGGTTTCATGCCGGCCGAGGCCGCGATGCGCGATGCCTTCGACGACCTGCGCGCCCACCAGTTCGGCGTGATGGTGGGCCTGCGCGCGGCGCTCGCGCACGTGATCGCGCGCTTCGAGCCCGACGAGCTCGAAAAGAAGATCAGCGCCAGGTCGGCGCTCGATTCGCTGTTCGCCGCCAACCGCAAGGCCAAGCTCTGGGACCAGTTCGTGGCGCTCTACGGCGGCATCGCGAGCGAAGCGGAGGACGACTTCCACAACCTCTTCGGCAAGGCTTTTCTCGAAGCGTACGAAGAACAGATGGCGCGGCTCAAGGCCGATGCCGGCACGCCCCCGGGCCGCTGAGTTTCCGCAGCACAGCAACCAGACAAGCAAGAGGCATCCGCTTGGAAATCGAAATCGTCACGCTGTCCCGCCAGGGCGGCCGCAGCTACAACGAAGACGTGCACGGCCATTGGCACGACGAGCGCTTTGTCGCCTGCCTGGTGGCCGATGGCGCGGGCGGACACGGTGGCGGCGACGTGGCAGCGGCCACGGTGCGCGCGAGCATGCTCGGCGCGTTCTCGGCCGGACCGAGCCTCGACCAGGGCGTGCTGCGCATCCTGGTGGAGCAGGCCAACCGCGACGTGGTGGCGCGCCAGGCCGAGGGCGGCAAGCTCGCGGGCATGCGCTCGACCGTCGTGTTCGCGGCCATCGACCTCGAGGACCATGCGCTCGCCTGGGTGCACAGCGGCGACAGCCGCGCCTACCTGTTTCGCGGCGGCGCCATCGTCGCGCGCACCACCGACCACAGCCTGGTGCAACAGATGGTGGCGGGCGGCATGCTCGACGAGGAAGGCGCGCGGCTGCATCCGCAGCGCAACATGCTGCTGTCGGCGCTGGGCTCGCTCGAGGAGGCGCCCGACATCGCGGTGTCCGACCGCATGCGGCTGCAGCCTGGGGATGTGCTGCTCTTGTGCAGCGACGGCGTCTGGGAGCCGCTCGGCGACGAATGCCTGGTCGAAACCCTGCATGCCTCGCGCACCCCAAGCCAGTGGACCGAGCAGCTCGACGGCCAGATCAAGGCGCGCGCCAAGCCCGGCCATGACAACTACACGGCGCTGACGCTGTGGGTGATCGCCGATGCAGAAGACGACGAGGCCACGCGGCTCATGGCGGAGCCGGTGGCCTCGGAGTGAGTAGCGAGCGCCGGCGTTGCATGCCGGCGCTCGCTGCGGTCAGGGCGCCTTGGCGTTCAGTTCGACCTTCACCAGGCCCGACGGGCCGAACCATGCGCTGGCAGTGCGGGTTTCGAGAGTCTCCGGCTTTGCGCTATAGATGTACATGTCGGCGCGACGAACCACGATGTTGACCTTGCACGCCTTCGCATACGTGATCTCGCCAACCTTCACGTCCTCACGGCCGGCGTTGGTCAAGGTAAGTTCCTTGACGCCAGTCCTGAAGTTCGTGGGGAACGGACTCGATCCCCTGGCGCGGCGTTCCAGCATGAGCAGTGTTGTCGGCGCGTCGGCGTTGAAGATCGACAGGGATGGCATGGCGGGGGTCAAGTCTGGAATCGACATCCCGCCATAGTTATTGAGCATCTCCGACCTCGCGCCGTCCGGCAGAATGTACGTGTTGTTACCCCACGTGGTCAGGCCACTCAGCCACTCCCAGTTAGGCTCCGAGCCCAGAGTACCCCACGAAAAGCTGGCTGTGCCATCTTTGATCTTTGCACTCAGCTGCGCCAGCGTCAGGTTGGCGTAGGTGTAGGCGTATCGCCGATTCCCCCAGACATCGTCGGCCGAGTAAGTCGTAGCGCCAACCGGCAGCAAAGGCGCATCGGCCAGCATGTGAAGCGAATGGCGCGACTCGCGGCCCGCCATGCGCTCGAACACGCTGCGGACACTCAGCGACGGAAAGGATTGCCCCTCGAAGGCCTTCGGCCCTTCGTTGGTCAATGTGGCAACGCCCAGCGGCAGCGGAATGCCGAGCGTCGTCGAGACGCTGACCGCGACCTCCATGCCTTCACCCGGCATCGCCAGGCAAGCGGGAAGCTCTTCCGGAGCTGGGGCTGGAGCCGGAGTCGGCGTGCCTGAATCGGGCGGCGCGGGAGCAGGGACGCCCGCGACTGGAAACGGGAAACCGCCACCGCCTCCACCCCCACCGCCGCAGCCGGCGACCAGCGCGCCGAACGCCAGGTAAAAAAAGCTCGACCTCACCCGATAACTGCACGTCATGAACGTTCTCCCTCTGTGTTGCAAACCTTGTATTCGCCCGAGCCAACCGGCCGGCGCCGCCAGCATCGGCCGATCTCTTCTCGCGTGAGGCAAGGGAGACGGCGGCGCGAGGCAGCCGGTCATTCTGTGAGGGCAGGAGCTTGTGACCCAGGAACTAGTTCACGAGGCGGGGGGGCAACTGCTGAGCTCCGCTTTACGAGTGCGGCAGGAATGTGAACTGGTGCGGCACGCTTGATCACGCCGACCGGCGAAGAACCAAAAAAAACGGCGGCCCGGTGTGAACCGAGGCCGCCGCAGGCGAACTCATGAAGGAGGCCCGTAGCCCCCCCAATCGTCAGACCTTCTTGTTCGCAGCGATGTCCCAGCCGGTTTCCTTCACGCCGTCGCCCGAGCCGTCCGACTTCTGCGGCGTGTACTCGTACTTGAACTTCGAGAAATTCAGCGTGATGGTTTCGGCCAGGCGGTCTTCGCCGCCGCTGCCGCCGGTGCTGATGGCGGTCACGAGGATGTCTTCCATCGTGAGTTTGATGTATTCGAGCGGCGTGGCGCCTGCCTTGCGCACGGTGAGCACGCCCTTCTTGATGTGCTGGCCGTTGCAGCAGTCGAGCAGTAGCAGGTGCGACGCGGAGTCGACGTACTTGGTGAACGAGAGGTCCTGCACGTTGACCTTGCCGGCGCCCGAGCCGCCGCCGACGTGGCCGGTGCCCGACTGGCTGGCGCCCCAGCTCCACGAGAGCACGTCGATCTCCTTCTTGTGTCCGTCGTCCTTGGATTCGCCGTCGACGCCTTCGAGCTTCAAAAACATGTCTGCAGCCATGATGCTTACCTTTCAGTTGTGTGAGTCAGTGGTGGTCTAGATGAAGGGGCTTCCGTGCGTCGCTTCAGCGTGGGTGCCCGGGAGCTGTCTTGAGAACGAGCGAGCAGGCTTTTTTTCAAAGGCCGCGCGCCTGTTTTCTTTTCTCTTCTCTTCTCTTTATTTGCCGCCCTTCGCGGACGGCAGCTTCGACACCAGCCGCAGCGAGACCGTGAGGCCTTCGAGCTGGTAGTGCGGGCGCAAAAAGAACTTGGAGCTGTAGTAGCCGGGGTTGCCCTCGACCTCCTCGACGACCACCTCGGCGGCCGCGAGCGGCTTGCGCGCCTTGGTCTCCTCGGACGAGTTGACGGGGTCGCCGTCGACGTAGTTCATGATCCACTTGTTGAGCCAGCGCTCCATGTCGCTCTTCTCCTTGAAGCTGCCGACCTTGTCGCGCACGATGCACTTCAGGTAGTGCGCGAAGCGGTTGCAGGCGAACAGGTAGGGCAGGCGCGCGGCCAGGTTGGCGTTGGCGGTGGCGTCGGGGTCGTCGTACTCTGCCGGCTTGTGCAGCGACTGCGCGCCGATGAAGGCCGCGAAGTCCGAGTTCTTGCGGTGGATCAGCGAGAGCAGGCCGGCCTTCGACAGCTCGGCCTCGCGCCGGTCGCTGATCGCGATCTCGGTCGGGCACTTCTGGTCCACGCCGCCGTCGTCGCTCGGGAAGGTGTGCAGCGGCAGGTTCTCGACCGCGCCGCCCGACTCGATGCCGCGGATGCGCGAACCCCAGCCGTAGAGCTTGTACGAGCGATTGATGTTGGTGGCCATCGCATAGGCGGCATTGGCCCAGGCGTACTTGCTGTGGTCGGCACCGGCCACGTCTTCCTCGAAGTCGAACTCCTCCACCGGGTTGGTGTTGGCGCCATACGGCGTGCGCGCCAGGAAGCGCGGCATGCACAGGCCGAGGTACTTGGAGTCGTCCGACTCGCGCAGCGTGCGCCAGCCGGCGTATTCGGGGGTCTGGAAGATCTTGGTCAGGTCGCGCGGATTGGCGAGCTCCTGCCACGATTCCATCTGCATCAGGTTGGGGCTCGCGCCGGTGATGAAGGGCGCATGCGCCGAGGCGGCGATCTTCGCCATCTCGCCGAGCATCTCCACGTCGGGCGGGCTCTGGTCGAAGTGGTAGTCGCCCACGAGCGCGCCGAAGGGCTCGCCGCCGAACTGGCCGTATTCCTGTTCGTAGACCTTCTTGAACATCGGGCTCTGGTCCCAGGCGGCGCCCTTGAACTTCTTCAGCGTCTTGGCGAGCTCCTGCTTGGAGATGTCCATCACGCGAATCTTCAGGTGCTCGTCGGTCTCGGTGTTGTTGACCATGTAGTGCAGGCCGCGCCATGCACTCTCGAGCTTCTGGTAGTCGGGGTGGTGAATGACCTTGTTGACCTGGTCGGTCAGCTTGGCGTCGATCGCGGCGATCATGGCCTGGATCGACTTGGTGACGTCCTTGCCGATGACGGTGGTATTGACCAGTGCCTGCTGGGCCAGCGTGAGCACGGCGGCTTCGACCGCGCTCTTGGCTTCATCGCTGCGCGGCTTGAATTCTTTCTGCAGCAGCGACGAAAAGTCGCTGCCCGCATAGGCGACGTCTTTCAACGCGCTCTGTTCGAGTGCTTCGGCCATGGTGGGTTACTCCTCGTGAACCGGGTGTGCGGAAATGGAAAAAAAGGGGTGTCGTCAGGCGGCGGGCGGCGACGTGGCGGCGTCGTCGACGGGCTTCTGGGTGGCCGCGAGCGACTGCAAGAGCGCCGGGTCCTCGAGCACCTTGGCCAGCAGTTCCTCGGCGCCGTTCTTGCCGTCCATGTAGGTGACGAGGTTCGACAGCTGGGTGCGTGCCTCGAGCAGCTTGCTGAGCGCACCGACCTTGCGGGCCACGGCGGCGGGCGAGAAGTCGTCCATGCTCTCGAAGGTCAGCTCTACCTTGAGCTCGCCTTCGCCGGTCAGCGAGTTCTCGACGGCGAAGGCCGCACGCGGCTTCATCGCCTTCATGCGCGAGTCGAAGTTGTCGACGTCGAACTCGAGGAACTTGCGGTCGGCCACGGGCGCCAGCGGATCGGCGGGCTTGCCCGACAGGTCGGCCAGCACGCCCATGACGAAGGGCAGCTGGATCTTCTTCTCGGCGCCGTAGAGTTCGACGTCGTACTCGATCTGGACCCGGGGCGCCCGGTTTCTGGCGATGAATTTCTGACTGCTCTTGGCCATGGAGATGCTCCTTGCGGGTGTGAATGGGGCGGGTCGATGGAAAAACGAAAACTCTGAATGGAGAGGCTTATTCGGACGCCCGCTTGCCCGTCACCGTCTCGATGGTGTCGAGCGCGTTGGGCGCGAGGTTGGCCATGATCTCGAGGAAGCTCACGCCGATGAGCTTCTTGGCGCGTTCGATCAGGAGCGGCGCCGGATTGCCCGGTTCGGTCTGCTCGAGATAGCGGATCACGCGGTCGAGCATCTGCAGCGCGTCCTGCCGGCTCTGGATCTCGCCGCGCGCGGCGGCCATGCGCGGCGCGTTGCCTGCGGCCTGCGCTTCGTCGCCTGCGGCGGCGTCCCCGGCCTGCGCGTCATCGGGCACACCGCTCGCAAGGCTGCAGGCCTTCTGCAGCATGCGCGCGATGCCGCGCAGTGCGCCCAAGTCGATCGCGTCGGCGCGCCCGGTGCGCTCCACCAGCAGGGCCTGCAGCTGCTCGACCTGCGCCGTCGTGCCGATGGCGGCCTGCAGCAGCTCGGGCCGTTCGGCCTGCAGGGCTTCGAGACCGCCCTGGATCTGCGACATCGAATAGGTGGGGTCGCCGCCCACGCCCAGGGCGTTGTTCGCGATCGCGACGTCGCGCACGCGGATCGGACCGACGCCCGCGGCGACGCCGACCTGCGCCTCGTAGAGATCGCGCAGCACCATGTTCTCGTCGGACAGCGGCGCCAGCGCATTGAGGCGCATGGTGGGATCGTTGCCGTCGTCGGCATCGAGCATTGGATGTATGCCGTCCCAGAAGCGGTCGAGCAGGCCGATCAACAGCTGGAGCCCCGCGGCGAAGCCCGCGACGCCCTGCAGGCGCGTTGCGGCGCGCAGCAGCAGCACCGCGGCGCGCACGTCCTTGCTGCGGCGCAGGATGGCGTCGGACTGTTCGGCCACTTCGCGCCATTCCGGCTCCACCGCGGGGATCACGGTGTCGCCGAACTGCTGCTCGGGCTTGCCCTGCGACGCGGCCGAGAGCGCTGTGAAGGCCGCGTCGTATTCGAGATCGTCGCCGCACGGCGATGCCTCGCCGATGGGCGTGAGCAGGGCTTCGACAAGTTCGTTGGTCAGCATGTTGCCTGTTCGAGTTGGCTGGTGATAATCAAAGATGCCTCCAAACCGGTCAATGCAACGAAGGGAATAGCATGCGCACGCTGGGTACACGCCATTCGTCCTATGGACGCTCTCTTGCTGCGGGTTCGCGGCGCCTGGTGCTGGCCTGCGGCCTGGCATGCGCGGGTGTGCTGCTGGCCGGTTGCGCGCCCAAGCCCGTCGTCACGACCGTGTCGATCAACCTGGCCGCAGCGGCCGATGCCAACCCCGATGCGCGCGGCCGCGCCTCGCCGCTCACGGTGCGCGTCTACGTGCTGAAGTCGCCGGGTCCGTTCGAGAGTGCCGACTTCTTCTCGCTGTTCGAGAAAGACCAGGCCACGCTCGGTGCCGAGCTCGTGCAGCGCGAAGAAGTGCTGCTGCGCCCCGGCGAGAGCAAAAAGCTCGATCTCACGCTGCCGGCCGATGCCAAGGCCATCGGCGTGATGGCCGCGTTCCGCGACCTCGACCGCGCACGCTGGCGCGAAGTGCGCCCTGTGCAGACCGGCAAGGCGCAGGCCTTCGACGTGAACTTCGGCGCGCGCGCGATCCGCATCGACACCAAGTAGGCCGCGCCGTCAGGGCGGCGCGCCCGACGGCGTGCGGCCCGGCCGCACCAGCGGCTGGTCGGCCGGCAGGAAGCGCTCGAACAGTTCGTTCACGAAGGCGCCGCCGGTCGCCTCGGACCCAGCGGCCGTGAAGTACAGGCCGCGCCAGCGCGGCTTGCGCGAACCGCGTGCGTAGGGCCCGAACAGCACGTCGGCCACCTGGCGCAGCCCGGGTTGCAGCGCACGCACCGCCTCCGTGAATTCATGCACCGCAAGACGGCCCGTCGGTCCGGGCTGTTCGCGCAGCAGCGCCATGCGCAGCGCATGCAGCTGTTGCGCGAAGGGACCGAACACGGCATCGAGCCGCGCGGCCGCCGTTTCGCCCGATGCGATCGGCTCGGCCATGCGATGGCCGATGGCCTGGGCCAGCACCTCGGGGGGCAGTGCGCCGCGCAGCGTGGCATAGCCGGGCAGGCGCTCGAGGCCGGTCACCACCAGGTAGACCGGCATCTGCAGTCGCAGCATGTCGCCCGCTTCGTCGAGCATGCGGCGCATGCGTGTCGCGAGCGGCTTGGCCTGGTCGCCGTTCGCGTTGCGCAGCGCGCTGGCCGCCATGCACACCACCACGCCATGCAGCGGAATGCGCTCGCGCCGCTCGGCCAGCGCCAGCAGCGCATGAAGCCACAGCGCGCGTGCGTGCGGCGTGGTGGCCGCCTCGCCGACCGCGCTCGGATGCAGCGCGATGGCGGCCATCGAGCGGCTGAGCCACCAGCGCCAGTACGGTTCGCCGAGCGACTCGCCGCCCGGGGGCTGCACGCATTCGGCGCGCGCGGTCGAGAGCAGGGACGGCAGGTCGGCCTGCGCATCGCCGGCGAAGAGAAACCACGGTACCGCCGCGTCGCGCGGGCGCAGCATCTGGCGCGCCTGCGACATGGCCTCGCGCGCGGCTTCGAAGGCCGCCTCGTCGTCTTCTGCGCCAGGCGGCCCGAGCGCCGCGATGCGCCGCTTGAGCGCCCGGCGCCGCGCGCCGCGCCCGGCATCACGCACCACGGCGTAGAGCAGCCCGAAGCCGCCCAGGCACAGCGCGAGCAGCAGCCAGAACAGGTGGGCCGGCGAGAGAAGATCCGTGGGGGGCATGGCGATGGCCTCAGCGCGCGACGGTCTGGAGCGCCGCCAGGTCGGCGATCAGCCGCTCGCCGCCGCGGTTGGCCGCGAGCGCTTCGCGCAGGCGCAACAGGTAGTCCGAGGCCAGTTCGAATGGCGGCCGATCGGCGGTCTCGGGGAACGGCGCGGGCGACGAGATCACGGTGACCAGCACGCTGCCGAACGGCGGGCCCACGAGCCAGCTCGACGGGATGTCGGTGCCGAGCACCAGCCCCGCGCCCCCTCGCAGCCGCGTGGCGGCCGGGCCGGCGTTGAGGTGCATCACCGCCCCGTCGGCGGTGTAGTAGTCGACCCACACATAGCTATCGTGGCTCGGCGCGCGGATCTCCACACGCACGCCGTCGCCTTCGCGCAGCCGCTGCGCGTGGGCCGTGGGCGACTGCACCCCCAGCCCGTGGGCCTTGTCGCGGTTGCGCTGCTGGTAGGGCTTGAGGATCGCGAACACCTCGCATTGCGGCCAGGCACGCAACGCGATGTCGAACGAGGCGGCGCCGGCACCCGGCATCGCGGCCACCTCGCGTTCGATGCGCGCCAGGTCCGCGGGCAGCGATACGAAGCCGCTCACGCGCAGGCTGCCGTTTGGGCCGGCGCTCGCCGCCAGGTCGGCGCAGGCATAGCCTTGCAGGTGCTGCTCGATGCGCTGGGCCAGCCCCGGCTCGCGCGCGGGTGGCCCTGCGAGCCACATCCACCAAAGCAGGTAGGCAAGCGGCAGCAGCAGCGCGAGCGCGCCGCTCGCGCGCAGCAGCGCCCGGTCGCGCCGCCGCATGTCCGGCGGGCCGCGCGGATCGGGCACGCCGTAGGGCTGGGGCGTGATGCGGTCCTGCACCAGGCTGCCGAGCGCCAGCGGGCCGTGCCGCAGCTGCCGGCCATGCAGGTCCTTGAGCTTGCCGAGTTCGCCGCGGTCGCCGCTTTCGAAGTAGTACTGGCCCTTGAAGCCGAGCACCAGCGCATGCCAATAGACCTCGCGCAGCTCGTCGTCATCGGGCCCGAGTGCGGAAAGGTGATGGAAGAACTCGCTCGCGGCGTTATTGGAATTGAACAGCTCTACCTGGAGCGGTACCGCGCCCAGGCCGTCGGGGTACCGCGCCAGGATCTCGTCGATCCATGCCACCATCGCGAAGGCGGCCGATTCGATCTGCGGCTGCGGCTTGCCCACCGCGCTGGCGCGTGCCGCATCGAGCAGGCGATGGGCCTGCTGCCGGGCCGCCGCACGCGACGGCTCGGCGCGGCCGGCGGCGATCGATGCATCGAGGGCGAGGCCGAAGGAAACGAAGGCGGAGAAGCAGTCGAGCAACCGGGCCATGAACTGCGCCCGATCACCGCGGCCGCATCGGGAGGGATGCCTTGCACCGGCGTCTGCTGCTGTGGCACATGCCCATGTCCCCTTCGAATGAACGCCGATTCTTCCAAAGGAGGCGAGAGCGGCGCCATACCGCTTGGGGCCTATGCCGTTCGTGGAGCGGTACAGCCTTGCTGCGCGGGGCATTCGCCGGTATCTTCGGCATCCGCTGAATTCACCGCACGCTGGGACATGCCATGAAAATTTTGATCGCCGACGACCACCGGCTCGTCATCGAGGCGGTCAAGGCCAAGTTGGCCGAGCTCGAACCCGGCATCGAGTTCGTCCTGGCGATGAGCGTCGACGAACTGCTCGCGAGCGCGACCGACGAGCTCGACCTGGCCGTGATCGACCTCAACATGCCCGGGGCCGACGGCCAGGCCCACATCGACGAGATCCGCCGCCGCCATCCGGCCGTGCCGGTCATCGTGCTGTCGGGCTATGAAGACCCCGCCATCATGCGCAGCGCGCTCGAGCGCGGCGTGCTCGGCTTCATCCCGAAGGCCTATTCGCCCGAGGTGATGCTGTCGGCGGTGCGGCTGGTGCTCGCGGGCGGCGTCTACGTGCCGCAGATGATGCTGGCGGCGCTGCCGCCGGGCATCGTGGCCGGCGTGGCGCCCAACGCGGCAGGCGAGCCGCGCACCGCGGCCGCTTCCTCCTCGCAGACGCTCGAGCACCTGCGCAGCGTGCTCACCGAGCGGCAGGTCGAGGTGCTGCAGCTGCTCTCGCAGGGCAAGCCGAACAAGCTCATCGGCCGCAGCCTCGGCATCAGCGAGGGCACGGTCAAGATCCATCTGGCAGCGATCTTCCGCGCGCTCAACGTGCGCAATCGCACCGAGGCGGTGGTGGCCGCGCAGGCGCTCACCGAAGCGCAGGCCTGAGCCGCGCCGCCGAGTCCGGTCCGGCGCCCAAACCACGATCTCGGCCGATGACGGCGGCCCGGATGCGCGCCTTTCCTACGCAGCCGCACGCCGCCGGTGCGCAGCCTGAAGTCTTCTCAACGAACCCATCGAAGGAAGACATGGCCACGAGCAGCATCCTGGGCGGCGCGCGCCCGCCAGAGGAACCAAAGGGCACCGACATCGACAGCCTGGGCCCGAGCGATACCAGCGACAGCGGAAGCGACGTGCGCATCGCGCGCGAACGCACCGCACTTCCCGACGACGCGGCCGAGGGCGCGATCCCGGTCGCGCACGACAGCAGCACCGACGCCGCCGGCACGGGCGAGCGCGCCTCTGCCGATTCGCCCGCGCCGCAGGACGATGCGGACATCCTGCCCGACAGCATGGCCGAGGCCGGCGAGCTGGCGGACACGGACGAAGGCGATCCGGTGGACGCTGACGAAGACGACCGCAGCTGAGGCGCCGCTGGTGCGGAACACCATGCAAGCCCATCTGGAATGTGTGCTCCAGAGCCTGCAGCAACTGGCCTATGCGCGCATCGTGCGCGAGTTTCATCGCACCTGGAACGTGCAGGTGGACCCCGCGGCCGCCGAGGGCGGGAGCCGCGAGGCGCACTGCCGCGTGCTGCGCTGCGAGCAGGCGCTAGCGGGCCTGCGGCTGCTGATCCACGACCCGGGCCAGATCGCGCAGATCAAGGTGGCGCGTGCGCTCTACCTGCGCATGCTGCTCGAAAGCGCGCCGATGCGCCTGCAGGGCTGGAGCGACAGCGACAACCTGGACGACATGCCGAAGTCGCACCTGTTCGAGTGGATCGCGTACGACTTCGAGCGCCTCGAGCTGGCAGAGCTCGAGGGCGCGATGACGCCGGGCGAAGCCGCCTCGTACGCGCAGGCGCTCGACGCGCGCGCCAGCAGCCTGCGCGAGGAATAGGAGCGGCTTCTCAGCTCCGTCCGAGCACGATCGCGCCCGAACTGATGTAGCGGTCGAACTCGATCTTCGGGATCGCCGCGGTGAGCGATTGGCCCTCTTCCGACCAGGTGAGCACGACGCTGTCGTCGGCCACCATCGCCTGGCAGTCGCCCTCGGGGATCGTCAGTCCCGGGCCATCGCCGGCGCGGAATTCAACCGGACCAGCGATGCGGGCGTCGATCTGCTGCGGGGTGGAGGTGGTCATGGGCCTTGTTCCTTGGTGGCGGTGCCGGTCATTGTGGAGCAGGGGGCGCATGGCGGTTGCTGCCGTCGCTGCGCTGCTGCTTGCTGGGATCGCCGTCGCGCGAGGGCGCGATGCCGCCGGGGGTGGCCGACGAAGGCGGCCGGGAGGTCTGCGTGCGGGCGCTGGCCGGGCCCTTGTCGGCGCCGAGCTTGCCCTGGTCCATCGAACCGCGGGCCTGTTCGGGCGGGCGGGTGGCGGGGGCCTTTTCCGCGTCGCTGCTGGGCGGCGTGACGGTGCCCTTGGGGTTGCCCGCCGGTTGGGCCGCGGCGCCCAGCGACACCAGCGCGGCGGCTGCCAGCCCGTAGCGCAGGCTGCGGGCACCAAAGTGTGTGAAGAATTCGTTGGCCATCGGTGAGGTCCTCGAAAGAAAACAGGGAAATATGCAAGCCAGATGTGTTTGTCGCCGATCCAGGCGATGCGCTTGTAGGCAGGAACAGCATTCCGGCGCCGGTGGCGCGCCTGCCCGCGCGCGAACTCGAATGCCCCGAAGACGGGCCGCATTCCTACGCCGGAGCGCCATTGCCGGGGTCACGGTGGTTTTTTCGAAAGGAATCGAGCGTGACCAGATCCACCCCAACGGCGCACAGTAGCGCGCCCGGCACGGCCCCCGCCTATGGCGAGCAGATGCCCGCGCAGCGCAGCATGAAGCGCGAAGCCAAGACCGCGGCGGAAAACGAGAACGAAAACGACGACCCGGTGGGGCCGAATAGCGGCCCCGCAATCACGCCGCAGAAAAAGCCGCCCCGCCCGGGCGATGCGGGCGTCGGCGAGACCGACAACCACGGCAGTTCGCCGTACAGCCAGCCCGGATTGCCCGAAAAGCCCGTGCGCGACGAGTGACTGCCGGCGCCTGTGCGGCGCTGCTCGAAGAACGCTTACACCCGACGTCAGGCGACGCCGACATAGGTGCTCGGGCATGCGGCCACCATGGGTGGCTGACCCGGCGCAGGCGCAGTGCCGGGAGTTTTTAATTTTTCCCAACTGCCTCGTCTTCCCGAGGCCAACGAATGAAGGAGTTTCCAGACATGGCCAACTACACGAACACTGCCGACACCGCGAACGCCGAAAACGTCGTCGAGGTGCTGAACGACCTGCTCGAGAACTCGCGCGACGGCGAATACGGCTTCCGCGCCTGCGCCGAGGAAGTCGAATCGCCGCAACTCAAACAGGTCTTCCAGAACCGGTCGGCCGACTGCGCGCGCGCGGCCGGCGAACTGGTCCAGCTCATCCGCCGCTTCGGCGGCTCGCCCGACGACGGCGGCACGGTGAGCGGCGCAATGCACCGCGGCTGGGTGCATGTGAAAGGCTCGGTGGGTGCCAACAGCGCGCTCTCGATGCTCGAGGAGTGCGAACGCGGCGAGGACGCAGCAGTGGCGCGCTACCGCAAAGCCCTGAAGGAAGACCTGCCCGCCGACGTGCGCGCGGTGATCCAGCAGCATGCCGATGGTGCCCAGCGCAACCACGACGAGATCAAGCGGCTGCGCGACGAGCTGCGTGCAAGTAAGTAAGCAGGCAGGCCGGTAGGCAAGCAACGCCCAGCGGCTTGGCTACCGGCTGACACGCGCATAGGTACAAACCTACGCCGGAAAGCAAAGTCTTCTCCTTCAATGGCGCCGCCGCCGGGCGGCGATCGAGGCGTGCCGTGCGTCTCACCCTCGTCGGATCAGGAGACAGCCATGCGCGCTCGGAAAGAGAAGAAGAACGACGAGGCAATCCAGATTGCCGATGAGGGCGGCGGCACAGATCCCCAGCAAGTCCTGACCGGCACCACCCGACGCTCGCTCATACGCAGCGCGGTGCTGTTCGCGATGTTCTCCGCCAGCGGGGTGAGCCTGACCGCTTGTGGAGGCGGTGGTGGTGGTGGCGGCGGCGGCATCGGAGGGGGCATCGGCGGAGGCGGCGGCAGTCCGCCGGAGAGCACCGGCGCGGTGTTCAAGCACGGCGTCGCCAGCGGCGACCCGCTGTCGGACCGGGTGATGCTCTGGACCCGTGTGACGGCGCCCGCACCGGGCACCCTGAACGTCGAATGGCAAGTTGCGAGCGACGAGCGCTTCGGCGTCATCGTTGCGCGCGGTGCGCTGAGCGCCGGACCCGAGCGCGACTACACGGTCAAGGTGGACGCCTCCGGGCTCCAGCCGGCCAGCACCTATTTCTATCGCTTCCTGGTGGGCAGCGAGAGCTCACCCATCGGCCGCACCCGAACGCTGCCGGTGGGTGGCGTATCGCAGGCCAAGTTGGCGGTGGTGTCCTGCTCCAACTTTCCGAGCGGCTATTTCAATGTCTATGCCGACATTGCCAAGCGCACCGATATCGATGTGGTTCTGCACCTGGGCGACTACATCTACGAGTACGGCCCGGTGGGGTATGCGTCGCAGCTTGCGATCGCCATCGACCGCGAGTCGGCACCCGCCCACGAGCTATTGACGCTGGCGGACTATCGCCAGCGCCATGCGCAATACCGCACCGACGGCGACCTGCGCGCGCTGCATGCGCGGTTTCCCATGATTGCCGTGTGGGACGACCACGACTTGGCCGACAACGCGTGGTCGGGCGGCGCCGCCAACCACGACGAAGCAGACGAAGGCAGCTTTGCGGCGCGGCGCGCGGCGGCCGTGCAGGCCTACCACGAGTGGTTGCCGACGCGGCTGCCCGACCCGGCGAACCCGCTGCTGATCTATCGCTCGTTCGACATCGGCACGCTGGCTTCGCTGCACATGCTCGACACCCGGCTGATCGGCCGCGAGCGGCAGCTCACGATCGACCAGTACCTGGCCGGCGAGGCGGACGCCCCCACGCGGCAACTGCTGGGCCAGCCGCAGGTGGATTGGCTGTCTGCGCGCATGGCCGCGTCGGCCGGTACCTGGCAGGTGCTGGGCCAGCAGGTGCTGATGATGCGCATGACCATTCCCCTGAGCATTGCGACCGACGTCAACGCCGAGACGCTGGCCGCCTACGTAGCCGCAAAGGCGCTTCCGGACTCAGAGCGCAGCGACAGCCAGAGGGCCTTGCTCGCCCAGCAGAATGTGCCCTACAACATGGACGCTTGGGACGGCTACCCGGCCGCGCGCGACACCGTGCTCGCCATGGCGCGCAATCAAGGCAAGAACCTGGTCTCTCTGGCAGGGGATACGCACAACGCGTGGGCCGGCAACCTCACCGATGCCTCGGGGCAGCGGGCGGGCGTGGAATTCGGAACGTCGTCGGTGTCGTCGCCCGGCTTCGAGCGAGCGTTGCCGCTGATTGCCAACGACCTGCTGTCCGACGGCTTCCTGCGCATGGTCGAAGACCTGCGCTACGCCGAAACCAGCAAGCGCGGCTATGCCATTCTGACCCTGAAACCGGGCGAAGCGCGCTGTGAGTACGTCGAGATCAGCACGGTGCTGAGCCGCGACTATTCGGCGAGAACGGCCGCCACGCTGCGCGCGTTGCCGGGCACCGGCAACCTCGAGGTGCTTGCCGCCTGAGGGTGGTCCGGGCCGAGCGCGGGGCCGGGTTGCCGTGCCGCCGCGGGTAGCATGGCGCCTCTTTTCGCAACCGCTGAAACGTCTTGAACTCCTTTCGCTTCGATTGCACCCGCTTCGACGCGGCCATCGTCGATCTCGACGGCACGATGGTCGACACCCTGGGCGACTTCGCGGTGTCGCTCAACCACATGCTCGGAGACCTTTCGCTGCCGCCCATCGCGCCGGCCGCGATCGAGCGCATGGTCGGCAAGGGGTCGGAGCACCTGATCCATTCCGCGCTCGCGCATGTGCTGGCCATGCCAGGCAGCGCCTTCGCCGGCGACGGCGCAGACGCACTGCATGCGCGCGCCCAGGCGCTGTTCGAGCGCGCCTGGACGCGTTACCAGTACCACTACCTTGCCATCAACGGGCAGCATTCGTCGCTGTACCCGGGCGTGCGCGAGGGCCTCGAAGCGCTGCGCGCGCGCGGGCTGCGCCTCGTGTGCCTCACGAACAAGCCGGGCGCGTTCGCGAAACCTTTGCTGGCCGCCAAGGGGCTCGACGGGTTCTTCGAATTCGCCTTCGGCGGCGACGCCTTCGAGCGCAAGAAGCCCGATCCGCTGCCGCTCTTGAAGGCCTGCGAGGCGCTGGGCACGCTGCCGTCGCGCACGCTGATGATCGGCGACTCGAGCAACGACGCGAAGGCGGCCCGTGCTGCCGGCTGTCCCGTGGTGCTCGTCACCTACGGCTACAACCATGGCGAACCGGTGCGCGCGGTCGATGCCGACGGCTTCGTCGATTCGCTGGCCGAACTCGGCCGCGCGGCGGGCTGAGCGGCGCAACTTCGGGGGAACCCTCAAATCGCGGGCCATTGCATGTTGCGGCGTTTTCGTGGGCTAAACTCCGCGTTCCATGTTCGTTCATCACGTCATTCAATCAGGTGAAGGCAGCCGGGGAGCCTGGCCCTGGCGTCGCCATACATCGCTGCCTGTTTGATTGGCACGGCGCACGCCGTGCGCCCGCGGTTCCGGTGCAGCACAGCACCAGGCCATGAATGTGAATGACCTTGCCCCGGCCGAGAGAGCGCGCCGGCCGGCAACTGGAGAACGAATCCGTGATCACCGAACTTGAATTCAAGAGCCTCAGCGCCCAGGGCTACAACCGCATTCCGCTGATGGCCGAGGCCTTTGCCGACCTCGAAACCCCGCTGTCCCTCTATCTCAAGCTGGCCCATTCCCAGGGCGGCGGCAAGCACAGCTTCCTGCTCGAATCGGTGGTGGGCGGCGAGCGCTTCGGGCGCTACAGCTTCATCGGCCTGCCGGCACGCACCCTGCTGCGCGCGAGCGGCTTCGGCGCCGAGGCCGTGACCGAAGTGGTCACCGACGGCCGCGTGGTCGAAACGGCCGCCGGCAATCCGCTGGACTTCGTCGCGCAGTACCAGAAGCGCTTCAAGGTGGCGCTCCGGCCGGGGCTGCCGCGCTTCTGCGGCGGGCTCGCGGGCTACTTCGGCTACGACACCGTGCGCCACATCGAACGCAAGCTCGAGAAGAGCTGCCCGCCCGACGCGCTCGGCTGCCCCGACATCCTGTTGCTGCAGTGCGAGGAACTGGCCGTCATCGACAACCTCTCGGGCAAGCTCTACCTGATCGTCTATGCCGATCCGGGGCAGCCCGAGGCTTATGCCGCTGCCAAGCGCCGGCTGCGCGAGCTGAAGGAAAAGCTCAAGTACTCTGTGAGCGCGCCGGTCGTGAAGCCGACGCAGGCGCATCCGCCCGAACGCAGCTTCGCCAAGGCCGACTACCTCGCGGCCGTCGAGCGCGCGAAGGAAATGATCGCCGCAGGCGACTTCATGCAGGTTCAGGTGGGCCAGCGCATCAGCAAGCGCTACACCGAGTCGCCGCTGTCGCTGTACCGTGCGCTGCGCTCGCTCAATCCGTCGCCCTACATGTACTACTACGACCTCGGCGACTTCCACGTGGTGGGCGCGTCGCCCGAGATCCTGGTGCGGCAGGAAAACACCGCCGACGGCGAGCAGAAGATCACCATCCGCCCGCTGGCCGGCACGCGGCCGCGCGGCGCCTCGCTCGAACTCGACAAGGCCGCCGAGCAGGAGCTCATCAACGACCCGAAGGAGCGCGCCGAGCACGTCATGCTGATCGACCTCGCGCGCAACGACATCGGCCGCATCGCGAAGACCGGCACCGTGAAGGTGACCGAGGCCTTCGCGGTCGAGCGCTACAGCCACGTGATGCACATCGTGAGCAACGTCGAAGGCACGCTGGCCGACGGCATGACCGCCATCGACGTGCTCAAGGCCACGTTCCCCGCGGGCACATTGACCGGTGCGCCCAAGGTGCATGCGATGGAACTCATCGACCAGCTCGAGCCGACCAAGCGCGGCCTCTATGGCGGCGCCTGCGGCTACATCAGCTATGCGGGCGACATGGACGTGGCGATCGCGATCCGCACCGGCATCGTGAAGGACCAGATGCTGCACGTGCAGGCCGCGGCCGGCGTGGTGGCCGACTCGGTGCCTGAGCTGGAATGGAAAGAAACGGAAGCCAAGGCGCGCGCGCTGCTGCGTGCGGCCGAACTGGTCGAGGAAGGCCTGGAATGAGCGCAGCGCCGGGCCGCCCCAAGCAAGCTCGCACCGCAGTGCGCAGCACGGAGGTACTACGATGAATTCCGCACCCGATACACAGAACGATTTTTCGCACGAGATCATCGGCGCCGCCGTCGAGGTGCAGCGCGTGCTCGGCACGGGGCTCGACGAGAGCGCCTACGCAGCGGCGCTGGCCATCGAGCTGGCCGAGCGCGAGATCGGCTTCACGCGCGACGTGGCCTTGTCCGCGAGCTACAAGGGCCGCTCGCTCGGCGAGGTGTACCGCGCGGGCTTCGTGGTCGAGCAGTCGGTCATCGTCGAGCTCAAGGCGGTCGATGTGCTGACCGACCTGCACCGCGCGCAGGTGCTCGCGGCGCTGCGCCTGTCGGGCCTGAAGCTGGGGCTTCTGATCAACTTCAACGTGTTCCCCGTCGTCAAGGGCGTGCACAGGATTGTGGGCAAGCCATGAAATTGCTGATGATCGACAACTACGACAGCTTCACCTACAACATCGTCCAGTACTTCGGCGAGCTGGGTGCGGACTTGCAGGTGCATCGCAACGACGAGATCACCGTCGCGCAGATCGGCGAACTGATCGCCGCCGGCGTGACGCGGCTCGTGGTGTCGCCCGGGCCGTGCTCGCCGGCAGAGGCGGGCGTTTCGGTGGCGGCCATCACCGAGTTCGCGGGCAAGCTGCCGATCCTGGGCGTGTGCCTCGGCCACCAGGCCATCGGCGCCGCCTTCGGCGGCAAGATCGTGCGCGCGCAGCAGCTCATGCACGGCAAGACCAGCGAGATCACGACCACGCGCGAAGGCGTGTTCGCGGGGCTGCCCGAGAAGTTCACCGTCAACCGGTACCACTCGCTGTCGATCGAGCGCGACAGCTGCCCGAAGGCCCTGGCGGTCACGGCGTGGACCGATGACGGCGAGATCATGGGCGTGCGGCACACCGGCTTTGCGCATGAGGTGCGCATCGAAGGCGTGCAGTTCCATCCCGAATCGATCCTCACCGAGCATGGCCACGCGATGCTCAAGAACTTTCTGAACTGACCGACCGCCATGACAGCAGACCGCTCCTCCGTCGTCGACCTGCGCAGCGACACCGTCACGCAACCCACGCCGGCGATGCGCGAGGCGATGCTGGCGGCGCCGCTCGGCGACGACGTGTTCGGCACCGACCCGAGCATGAATGCGCTGCAGGAGAAGATCGCCGCGCTGCTGGGTTTTGAGGCGGCGCTGTTCGTGCCGACCGGCACGCAGAGCAACCTCTGCGCGATCCTCTCGCATTGCGGCCGGGGCGACGAGTACATCGTCGGCCAGCAGGCGCACAGCTACCGCTGGGAAGGCGGCGGCGCCGCGGTGTTCGGCAGCGTGCAGCCGCAGCCGCTCGACCATGCGCCCGACGGCACGCTGCCGCTCGCGCAGATCGAGGCCGCCATCAAGCCCGACGACGCGCACTTCGCGCGCACGCGCCTGCTGGCGCTGGAGAACACGCTGGGCGGCAAGCTGCTGCCGTTCGACTACGTGCAGGCCGCGACCGACCTCGCGAAAGACAAGGGCCTGCAGCGGCACCTCGACGGCGCGCGGCTTTTCAACGCCGCCACGGCGCAGGCCGCGCAGCACGGGCGCAGCGACATCCGCGCCGAAGCCCGCCGCATCGCGCAGTGCTTCGACAGCGTGTCGGTCTGTTTCAGCAAGGGCCTGGGCGCACCCGTCGGGTCGGCGCTGGTGGGGTCGCGCGAATTCATTGCGCGCGCGCACCGCATCCGCAAGATGGCGGGCGGCGGCATGCGCCAGGCCGGGCTGCTGGCCGCGGCGGCCTCGCATGCGCTCGACCATCACGTCGACCGGCTCGCCGACGACCATGCACTGGCGCGGCGCCTGGCCGAGGGGCTCGAAGGCATCGAGGGCCTCAAGGTCGAAGCGCCGCACACCAACATCGTCTTCGTCGACCTCACGGGCGCGGCGCAGGCACGGTCGGCCGAACTGCTCGCGCACCTCAACAGCCAGGGCATCCTTGCGACGGGGCTCTACCGGCTGCGCTTCGTGACGCACCTCGACGTCGATGCGGCCGGCGTCGATCGCGCCGTGGCCGCCATCCGCGGTTTCTTCAAGGCCTGAATCCTCGGGAGCCAGCGATGCCCGATCTTCCCCACCTGCTCGCCTTCATCGCCGCCGGCTGGCTGCTGAACCTGACGCCGGGGCCGGACGTGCTCTACATCGTGAGCCACTCGCTGCGTTCGGGCGTGCGCGCTGGCATCGTCGGCGGGCTCGGCATTCTGGCGGGCTGCTTCGTGCATGTGTTCGCAGCGGCGGTGGGCGTCGGCACGCTGCTCGCCACCTCGGCGGCGGCTTTCACGGTGCTCAAGTACGCCGGCGCGGCCTACCTGCTCTATCTCGGCGTGCGCATGGTGCTGTCGCGCGCGAGGCCGCCCGCCGCACTGGGCCAGGTGCCCGCCGCCGCCTCTACAGGCGCAGAACGCAGCCTTCGGCAGATCTTTCTGGGCGGCTTCTGGACCAACGTGCTGAACCCGAAAGTCGCGCTGTTCTTCCTCGCCTTCGTGCCGCAGTTCATCGCGCCCGGCGCGGAGAACAAGGCGCTTTCCTTCGTGCTGCTGGGCGTACTCTTCATCTTCAATTCGGCGCCGATCGTCATCGGCTGGGCCGCCGCCGCGGGATGGATGGCACGCCGCGGCGCCGTGCAGAAGGGCATGCACTTGCTCGACCGGGTCGCGGGCGTGCTGTTCATCGGCTTCGGCCTCAAGCTCGCTTTCACGGACGCGCCGGCCAGCCGCGTCGGCGCCTGACGACAACAAACATCGAGGAGACTGTTCATGATCACCCCCCAGGAAGCGCTCCAGCGCACCATCGAGCACCGCGAGGTGTTCCACGACGAGATGCTGCACATCGTGCGGCTCATCATGAGCGGCGAATGCTCGCCGGTGATGATGGCGGCGCTGGTCACGGGCCTGCGCGTCAAGAAGGAAACCATCGGCGAGATCACCGCCGCGGCTCAGGTGATGCGCGAAGTCTCGACCAAGGTGCCGGTGAAGGACACCACGCACCTGGTCGACATCGTCGGCACCGGCGGCGACGGCTCGCACACCTTCAACATCTCGACGTGTTCGATGTTCGTTGCGGCCGCGGCGGGCGCCAAGGTCAGCAAGCACGGCGGGCGCAGCGTGTCGAGCAAGTCGGGCAGCGCCGACGTGCTCGAGTCGCTGGGCATCAACATCAACCTCCAGCCCGAGCAGATCGCGCGCTCCATCGAGGCCTGCGGCATCGGCTTCATGTTCGCGCCCAACCACCATCCGGCGATGAAGAACGTCGCGCCGGTGCGCAAGGAGCTCGGCATCAAGACCATCTTCAACATCCTCGGGCCGCTGACCAACCCGGCGGGCGCGCCGAACATCCTGATGGGCGTGTTCCACCCCGACCTCGTGGGCATCCAGGTGCGGGCGCTGCAGCGCCTGGGCACCGAGCATGCGATGGTGGTCTATGGCCGCGACGGCATGGACGAGATCTCGCTCGGCGCCGCGACCATGGTCGGCGAACTCAAGGGCGGCGAGATCCGCGAATACGAGCTGCACCCCGAAGACTTCGGCTTCCAGATGTCGAGCAACCGCGCGCTGCGCGTGGAAACGCCCGAGCAATCGAAGGCGATGCTGATCGGCGTGCTCGAGAACCAGGCGGGCCCGGCGCTCGATATCGTGCTGCTCAACGCCGGCGCGGCGCTGTATGCAGCTGGCGTGGCCGATTCAATGGCCGCGGGCATCGAGCGCGCGCGCGAAGCGGTGGTGTCCGGCAAGGCGCGGGCCAAGCTCGACGAGTTGGTCCGGATCTCGACTGCGGTCTGACGCGACAACAACAGGCAGGAACACAGAACATGTCCGACATTCTCGACAAGATCGTTGCCGTCAAGCACCAGGAAGTGGCCGCGGCCCAGAAGAGAAGCCCGCTCGAGGCCGTGCGCTTCGACGCCGAAAGCCGCGTGCTGACGCGCGATTTCGAAGGCGCGCTGCGCGCCAGGATCGCCGCGGGGCAGGCGGCCGTGATCGCCGAGGTCAAGAAGGCCAGCCCGAGCAAGGGCGTGCTGCGCGAAGACTTCATTCCGGCCGACATCGCGCAGAGTTACGCCGAGGGCGACGGCGAGATCCGCGCCGCCTGCCTCTCGGTGCTGACCGACCGGCAGTTCTTTCAGGGCGGCATCGACTACCTGAAGCAGGCCCGCGCCTCGTGCGACTTGCCGGTGCTGCGCAAGGATTTCATCGTCGACGCCTACCAGGTGTACGAATCGCGCGCGATCGGCGCCGATGCGATCCTGTTGATCGCAGCCTGCCTCGACGACGTGCAGATGGCCGACTTCGAGGCCATTGCGCGGGGCCTCGGCATGGCGGTGCTGGTCGAGGTGCACGATGCGGCCGAGCTCGAGCGCGCGCTCAAGCTCAAGACGCCGCTCATCGGCGTGAACAACCGCAACCTGCGCAATTTCGAAGTATCGATCCAGGCCTCCATCGACCTGCTGCCCGGGCTGCCGGCCGACCGGCTGGCCGTCACCGAATCGGGCATCGCCACGCGCGAGGACGTGGCCACCCTGCGGGCGGCCGGTGTCCATGCCTTCCTCGTCGGCGAGGCCTTCATGCGTGCCAAGGAACCCGGCGAGGCGCTCGCTGCACTGTTCCGATGAACCGGCCCGATCAGCTGTCTGGCGGCGATCCGGCCGAATGGCCCGTCGCGCCAGGCTGGCAGCCGCTAGTCGACGATTTCTTCGGCGGCATCGTCGGCCAGAAGCTGCGCAGCTTCCTGCGCGAGCGGCTCGATGCGGGCGCGGTGATCTTTCCGCCGCAGCCGCTGCGGGCGCTCGAACTCACGCCGCCGGAGGACGTGCGCGTCGTCATCCTCGGGCAGGACCCGTACCACGGGCGCGGCCAAGCCGAGGGGCTGGCGTTCTCGGTCGCGTCGGGCGTGCCGCTGCCGCCGTCGCTGCGCAACATCTTCAAGGAACTCCAGCGCGACCTCGGCACGCCACCGCCGCCTTTTCCCGACCCGGGTGGCAGCCTCGTGAAATGGGCCACGCACGGCGTACTGCTGCTCAACACCTGCCTGACGGTGGAAGAGGGGCAGCCGGCCAGCCACGCCGGGCGCGGCTGGGAGGCGCTGACCGACGCCGTGATCCGCCATGTTTCGGCGGGTCCCAAGCCCGTCGTTTTCATGCTTTGGGGTGCACATGCCCAATCTAAGCGCGCGTTGATCGACGTTGGGCGACATAAGGTGCTGATGGCGAATCACCCGTCGCCGCTGTCGGCGCTGCGGCCGCCCGTGCCGTTCATCGGCTGTGGGCACTTCGGCGAAGCGCGTGCCTGGCGGCTCGCGCACGAAGAAGAGGGTGGTGAAGTTCGCGGATAATGCGGCAGGTTTCTCGTCTCGAATGGTTTCCTGCTTCTTCTCGGGGCGGGTTCTGCGTAGTCACAAAATCGTGCTATATTTCGAGGTTCGCCGGAGAGGTGGCCGAGTGGTTAATGGCAGCAGACTGTAAATCTGCCCTCTAACGAGTACGCTGGTTCGAATCCAGCCCTCTCCACCAGCGATGAATTTGGTTTCTAAGAGCGATTGGATCTAGCGCTTTGGGTGCCTTGGAGTGCCCTCGATGCGGGAGTAGTTCAATGGTAGAACCCCAGCCTTCCAAGCTGATGACGCGGGTTCGATTCCCGTCTCCCGCTCCAGAGACCCGGTTCGGCGCCGGAAGCGATTGGTTAGCAAAAGCCCTTTTGGCTCAGTGGTAGAGCACTCCCTTGGTAAGGGAGAGGTCGCGGGTCCGATTCCCGCAAAGGGCACCAGTTTTTTGAGGGTTGCAACGGCCGGTTTGCATCCCATCTGCATACGTTGAAATCGTTCTTTTCGGAGTCGAAAAATGGCAAAAGGTAAATTCACCCGCACCAAGCCGCACGTGAACGTGGGCACGATCGGTCACGTCGACCACGGC
>NZ_JBDGIV010000025.1:0-46637 GCF_057657255.1 Variovorax sp. Soil_C_19
CCGCGCTCTGCCTTGACCTGGTCGAGCACCCGCGTGACGTACAGCGCCGGGATCGAGGTGTCGACTGCGATCTGCACGGCCTCTTTGCTGCAGTCGTCCACGACCGTCAGCGTCTTCACGCGTCGGCCGCCGGCCAGTTCATCGAACACGAAGTCCATGCTCCACACCTCGTTGGGTTGCATCGGACGCACGAGCGGCTGGCGCTCGGGCACCGGCAGCTTCTTGCGTCGGCGCTTGCGCACCATCAGGCCTTCCTCACGGTAGACCCGGTACGTGCGCTTGACGTTGATCATCCAGCCGTCGATACGCAGCCGGCTGTGCAGCATTCGGTAGCCGTGGCGGCGATGCTGGCCCGCGAGCTCGTTCAGGCGCTCTCGCAGGCCGGCGTTGCCGTCGCCGCAAGGGCGGTAGCGCAGGGTGCTGGGGCTCATGCCCATCAGCTTCAGTGCCTGGCGCTCGCTCAGGCCCAACCCCTGCAACTGCCGCACGACCTCGCGTCGTGCCGCCACGGCCACTATTTTCCCTTCAGCACCTCGCGCATCGCGTCGACTTCGAGCATCGAGTTGGCCAGCAGGCGTTTGAGCTTGCCGTTCTCAGCCTCGAGCGCCTTCAGTCGCTGTGCGTCCGAGACGTTCATGCCGCCGAACTTGGCCTTCCAGCCGTAGTAGCTCGCCTCGCTGAAGCCATGCTTCCTGCAAAGCTCCTTGATGGGCAATCCCGCGTCCGCCTCGCGAAGGAAGCCAATGATCTGTTCCTCGGTGTATCGCTTCTTCATCGGTCCGATCTCCGTTTCGGGTTGATCGAACTCTAAATCGCGGTGCTACGGTTCTCCGGGGGCAGCGCAGCCTTATCGCCTGGCTTTGCGTTCTTGATCGCGGAGTCGTTGAGCAGCATGTTTCCCTTTGCTTGAATGGTCAGAAAACCATTTTGGGGGCAACACAAAGGGGGGGGGCAATTTTTTGCCCCCGAAGTTGCCCCCAAATACGCTGGATGCTGTCGGATGACGTTGGACAACGTCAGGCAAAGAAAAAGCCCTTAAGCGTTGATTCTTAAGGGCTTTTTCGTTGTTGCCAAACTACGTTGGCATAAAAAATGGGTGTGAAACCGATCTAAAGACGATCTGCAGGCCGCATGAATATTAGCTTCTGCCAGTTCGGAAAAACTTCCGTACCCCCTTTTGTACCCCCTCTTCCGACCTCTTCTAATGTGTTGCCTTTCCGCCTCATTGTTGGGGATTGGCGATCAGGTTGCCCAAATTTGCTCCTGGAAGCGGATCGGGAACTAGGGCATGGCTCGACGTATGGTGGCGTACTTTGACGGCGTCCGCTACAACCCTCCGCACGCAATCTCGAATCTTCTCACGGCAGGCCGCAGTGATCCATTGGTCGTGCTGACCGAGCCAAGGAAAAGGACCAACCGCTTCTCGGACGGTCAACAGATGAACGTGGCTACTCGGGCTGAAAGGTCACGAAGGTGACGTCACCCACGGTCCACTTCGCTCTGCCTTCAGGTTGATGCTCGTAGGTCGATTGAAGCTGCGGGATCTCCCGCAATCTATCAATTAGAGTACTGAGTCCGCAGCACGTCGGCTCTCGTGAAGCCATCTCAGCTGCGAGAAAAAGTTGAGGCCAACTCGCGTAGAGCGCATCTTGACGTGAAGCCAGATCCTTCAATTGATGGGCAAAGTGCCTGGCAATCACTGCCCGGTGAACTTGAAGCGGAGGAAATTCATTGGGAAGGCGTAGTGCGTTTCGCAGTCCATGGGTGCCAATCTGCTCGATCCACTCATCCACGGCCATCAGCCACTCCTGCGCCTGCCTTACCAAGCGTCCCCCACGAATGTGCTCTGCATGAAGGTTGAATCCATAGAGCTCTTGGTGCTTCAACTGGCAGAGCAGCACGACACCTGTCGCCTTCTCGACTACGACCAGATCGACATCAGTCAACATCTTTCCCGCAGCCTTGGCCTTCAGATTCTCGTAAAACTCGAGATCTTTGAATGCATTGCCGAGGATCCGCTTGGCGGCTCGCTGAAACGCGCTTTCCCTGCAGGCTTGGTTTCGGTCATATTCCTGCGGGAAGTGATACCGGAGCGCCTCCAAAAGAAACCGCACCGGCTCGCTTTTTGCCCCCATAAGACAACGAATGAACCCTTGATCCGAGCATTGAATGATCAAAGGTATCGGAGAACCAGGCGCCGACACAAGCTGCAGGCTGTGCCTGCCACAGGAAAGAACGTTGAATACGACCCTTGCACCGTCGACACTAAGCTCCTCAAAATCCTCATACACCGTCCCGAAGTGGTTCACCGCCTCCCTGAGGTCTGCCACGAAGGCATCAACATCCGAAGTTATCGTAAGAACATTCTCCAGTGCGATCGATCTGTCCTTTCTGACAAGTGCCTCTGCAAATCTCTCGTGTCTCATGTAGTTCGACACTAGAAAAGTGAGCCCGAGAACATAGCTCTGATAGCGTACACCTCCGAACTTCAGGCCATAATGAAAGGTATCGAAGCCTTCCTGCAATTGAATCTTTTGATAGGCCAAGCCGAAAAAGTAGTCGTCAAGTAAAGGATCGGCGTCGTATCCAATGAAGTGAGTTGCCCAAGGGCGGACCAAGGCAGACAGCTTTTCCTCTACCTCGTTTCCCAGTTCTTGACCGATTTTTGTCTGCCACGCACTTTGAAAACGATGGCTGGATTCCAGTATGAAGCCATCAAGAACATCTCTCTCGTGGCCCGACTCATTAGTCAGCTTTTCCGGCAACTCCACCTTGAATTCACCTTGCGCACCACGAGAAATCTGCCCCACTCCCATGGCTACAGACTGAGCAACACGACGACCGTGTTGAATCATTCCCAGAGCCGAAGCGGTCTCGAGCACAGCCTTTGACAATTCCGGCCACCTTCGAAACGACACGTATGGGACATCAAACGTTGGGCGTCCGCTGAGTGCGAGGTAGATCAGCCGAGTCACCCCAAGCTGTAGGATGTAATGGTGTTCCTGATGCTCGAAGCTTTGCTCTTCGGCACGCTGAATGTTGTAGCAGATCAAATCGAGCTCGCTCAGCGCGCATCTAAGTTGCAATCCAAGGCGATCTTCCGCCAGTCGAGGAACGAACTTGGCCTCCTCTTCATTCAACGCTTCGAAGAACTCGCGGACGGTACTCATGGGTGCATGATTTGCCGCGAGGCAAGACGCCTCTCTCCGCCTCGCCCGATGGATGAGCTATGCATTTTTCGCTAAGCCTTCCGCACGACCTCTCTCAAGAACTTCGAGAAGAATCGCGCACTGCTTTTCGGTGGGAAGCTTCGCAGGGATCTGCATGGCTATCCTGAGAACTCCGGCCTCCTTTGGCGTTAGAAGCCCCTTTTCGATCAGCACCTGATGAAGACGAGCCCACTCACCCGCAGGAACAGCCAGCACATGCCGCTGAGCTTCGATGCCGTTGTCGACCTTCTGGGTCTGCTTGGCAGATCTGACCTCCGCCGCCTGATCGTCAATCGACAGAAGCTGATCGTAGAACTCGGGCGCGAGCAGCTTCTCGACATCTTCAATACGCGTCTGCATCCGCGTCCAACAGGCTTCCCTCTTGCACCATTCGGAGATATTCGAGATACCAGCCGGCGGCCTGATGATGTCTTCGTTCACGACTCTGGAAACGACCGCAATGGAGCCTTCAAGCATGGCGTTGACGCCCTGTGCATTCCATATATCCGGAAAGTCCACGCACGCCTTCCTTCGCTTCGCAAGTTCGCTGAGCATGGACAGCGTGTAGGCCACTATGTTGGCCCGGTATCCGCCGTTGTACCAAGGCTGTGCAGACACGATCCGCTCGGTGGCGCGGAAGATGAGCCCGCGAGCGACCGCTCGCTTGAAATAGAACTCATTGAAACCGTCGGATGATTTTTCCCACTCGCCGCCGATCCGGGTTGCATATCGCGCAAAGTTCTTCTGGGAACCCAGGTTGACCCACCTGGGATGGTCATCCCAGACATTCTCGAACTTCGCCAGATCGGTCTTCGTGAACATCTGAGGTTTTGGATGTTCCACCTTGAAGCGGCGCTGCTCGCCAAGCGTGAGCTTCGATTGAGCGTCCGCATACTGTCCACGCGCACGTTCGTAGAACCACTTCGTCTCACGCTGCGCCCCCTTCTGCGCTGGCGCCCATATGCGTCTTGAGAACCCTTCCATCCGAACATGGAAGGGATGGTTCGAGAAGAAGTCTGCAGCATTCACCCGATTCTGTGTGTTCGCATATTCGGATATACGCGGAACGACCGTTTCGCTCTGTTGGCTGTCGATGACGGACAGTTTCATCTGAACGAATATCTGTGACAGATCGGCTCGGTCACGCTTTCTCGTATGAAAGAGTGATGCAGTGGTCTGGCCACCGTTTACGATTTGAAGGTCGAGCATTCTTGTGATCGCAAGACCAGCATCTGTCGTCTTGGTTTCGATGCTCTGCGCAGTCGCCGTGACCCCATTGTTGTAGGCAAAGAACATCCCCGGCTCATTCAGGATCGTTGCCCTTATGCCCTGATTTACGTTTCCTCGTGCCTGAAGAAACGTTCGCACATTCTGTTCGAGCAGTCGGGCGCCGAATCTCTCGTACAGGGCCGCCAGCACTTCGGCCGGCATGACCATCAGATATGACTGGTAGGCCTCTGCACCGAGGTGAGCAGGAAGGCAGGAGATGCCCTTGCCGAACATCTGCTCGAAATCCAGGTCGAGCGGCTCCTTGTGACCGCGAGAGCTCCGCTGACGATGGAGGCGTGAAATGTCCCAGATGTGGTGGCTGGCAGGTACTCCCGCCACCTCCGTGTCGGGGACGGCCTGGATCTTTTCGCTCAGAGCGCGCTCGGAGAAGAGCACAAGATTGAGTTGGCGGATCGAGCCTTTCCGATCGGCAATCTGCCGAGCAAGCCCGTAGCCTGGCGACGTGACCTCAAGTTCCCCTGCCAATCCCTTGTTGGTGCTCGCCTCGAAGAAGTTGGTGACACGCTTGAACGTGGCCACCACATCCGTCCGAGTCAGGGATGCGAGCTCGCCGCGGGAATCGAAGTCCGCAATGAAAAGATCCAGGACCCCGTCATCATTGAACCAGTAGCCATCCACGCGCATTCCGCGCGGTGCCTTGAAGTCACAGAGTTCGAAGCCCTCGACGAATCCCGTCTCGATCAACTCATTCGCAACGGTTTCCATGAATTCGGACAGTTGAAAGCTGCCATTCGCTTCCGCACTGGCCAGCAGTTCCTGCCGGAAGTCATGGAAGAATTCCTCGCTGCTCTGCTCCATCAGTCCCCTCCAAAGACGGCTGCACCGTCGCATTCGTACGGTGTGAGGTTCTCCAACCTGATGTCGTAGGCCACCCTGGCGATCCCCGTCGACAGTTGCGACCGCATCAGACGCGGAAACCCATCCTGGACACGATAAGTGGTCACGCTGCCGATCACGAACCTCGGCTCGTCATAGTCAGGCAGCGGCGCGTAGCCATGCGCCACCAGCTTGCGATCGAATGCCTCGACGGCCTCCGCTTCGCCGAGTCGTGCCTGAACGTCAGCGACGGCTGCGTTGAGCGACCGGGCGCCTGCTGCATCCGGCAGATTGCTCAGCCGGTAGATGCGCAGGAACAATGCATCATTGAGAGATTCGAGCTGGTCCTCCGACGAGATGCGAACAGTACTGCGTTCGGCTCCCGAGAGCGACTTGATCTCCACGGCCGTGTTGCCGAAGATGAAGTCCTGATGGGACTTGTCCGGGCCGAGCCAGGCTTCGAGCGCTGCCACGGCTGGAACAGGCCGGTCCAACAGCTCCAGCAGGAAGGTGATCTCGGCAAAGAGGCCTCGGACCTCCTCGGCAGACAGGTGCTGACCTCGCCCGGACAGAAAGGTCTTCCATCGACGGAGATGCGCCAGTGCAACGGCGAGCGAACTCACGGAATCGGTCGCGTGCTCCAGCGCGGAAGCGAGAGTACGGCAGAGCCCCTCGAAGAGATCTCGGTCGACCTCCTTCTCCAGGGCGAGAACCAGGCGCTGCCGACCTGCATCGCCGCCGCGAAGATCCACGTCGATGCCGTTCACAGTCACGGCATTCTTCCGATACTGCCCCGTGTGATCGCCCTGCAACTCGACGATAAAGAGGCAGGCACCGTTTCTGTCCCTTCCCCAGAAGCATGGCACGACCGTCTTGCCCATGACTTGGCGGACATTGAAGTCCGCCCCCGGAACGCCGATGCCATCCCACGGTGACGACTCAGGCATCGTAGTCCTCCTCTTCGTCGGGGTCGTCCGGTACACCCTGCATCCGCTCCAGCCATACCCGGTTTGCGACGACCTCGATCTCGGTCCCGTAGTGGCCGGGCGGGAAGCTGACGCCGAAGGCAGCGACAGGACCCTTGACCTTGTCATCGCCGTGCGGATCAAGGCTGTGAATCATGAGGAGGGGCTTCCTTCGAACCTCGCGGTAGTGGGTATCCGAGGCCGCAACCGGGCTGTCTCCTGACGCAGCTGCGGCCTCGGCCGCCGCTTTCTGTTCCTCGGCAAGGCCCAGCTTCTCGTCTCCGCGCGAGGCCACTCGATCCTTGTTCAGCCGCCAGGCGGAGCCTTGGCGATCGCCGACAACGCGGGACTGGCCGTTCAACGTATGCGGCTTGCCGTTCCCATTGCCCGGCGAGATCAGCAGCACATCGCCGACTGCATGCTGGTCGGCGAGAGTGCGCAGATAGGCGACGATATCCGCCTTGCGATCGGCGAACTGGCTGTGCGCCTGAAAGGCGATCAGGAAGTCCTCGATCCGCTCGGTGTCGACGTCGCGGAAGATCACCCCCTTGCCAGTGTCCATCGGCTCACGGCCGCCGAAGCCTTCACGCCAGGATTGCTCGATCAGGGCAAAGTTCGCCTCATTCACATCGCTGTCGGTGGAAACGATGTAGCTCTCCAGCATGCGGCCGCTGAAGTTCTGTCGGAATTTCACCTTCTCGCCGGCGCGCATCTTGTTGGCGGCAGTGATCAGTAGGCTGTCGGGGTGGGCTAGGACATAGAGCCCGAACTGGCGCGGACTGAGCCCATCGCGACGCATGCGCTTGACCTGCTGAGTCAGTTCTTCGGCCGCCAACGCGATGTGCGAATACCAATTGATGGAATCACGCGAAAGATTGACGCGGCAAAGATCCTCGAAGCCCGGTCGATAGCCAAACCAGCGGCCCATTTGCATGAGCGTGTCGTACATCTTCGTGTTGCGGTACATGTAGCTGACCGTCAACCCCTCGATGGTCAGGCCACGGGACAGACTCAAACCACCGACGGCGATGGCTGTGAGCCCGACTCCCTCCTTTTCATACTTTGTGAAGTCGAGCACCTCGTCGCTCTTGCTGTTGATGACGTAGAGGTGGAGATGTTCGAACACACCGTCGAGCGCGGTCTTGACCTGCTCCCAGGTGAACCCGGCATCGGCATACTCGTCGTCGAATGCCTGTCTCAGGCTCCGCATGTAGACGTTCGCGGAGGATGCGGACTCGGGCATCTTGTAGTTGGCCCGCACGGCCTCTCTTATCTTCTTCTCTCGCAGGCTGAGGAACTCCCGCACCGCCCGCTGCACGGGCACGAAACGCGAAACATTGACCATCATCGAGCAGTGCTTGCTCGCCTGCCCGCGCAGGTTCCGGATTGCGCGCGCCACGATGAATCCGTCCATGGCGCGATACAGGCTCGGAGGTAGTTCGGCGATCGGATGGTCCCTCTTGTGCGCATAGGGAATGAGGTCTTCGCAATCGTCGATCGGTCGCACGATCGACTGGCTGGACTCCTCGTTCAGGAACACCTTCTCTGCGCCAAAATAGGTCGTCGGCGCGTCGAGGCAATAGATGAAGTCGCGCGGAAACAGTTCATCCCGAACGTCATCATCGTAGGAATCGGGGTTGATGAAGATGTTCGCGAAAGGAGTGGCGGTATAGCCGACGTAGCAGGATTTCGCGAAGAGACCAAGAATGCGCCGGATCATGGCATTCGTGCGCGTCGGGTCGAGATCTTCCTTGTTCGTGTTGATGGACGCGTTGTCGGCTTCGTCGTCGATCAGCAACATCGGCACATCGGAGATCCGTCCGTCTCCAGAGGCGTTGAGCTCCTTGAGCCACTTGTGAAGCGCGGTCAGCGTGGTGACGTTCTTCTTGATGACAAGAATGATCGGCTTGCTGAAATCGTTGATCTTCCAGCCGCTCTTGGCGGCCGTGTTCTTGTTGAAGTCCTCGTTGATGTTCGTCAGGGTTGCCGGATGCGGGTAGCCGGGGTCCAACCCGACGCCGATCGTCTTGCGATCCTCAGGGTCGCTCGATCGGCCGATGAAGGCTTCGTCAACCCGCTCCTGCGTCTGCTTGCGCAGGTTGTTGTGAATGCCGGCGGTGACGATGATGAACTTGTAGCCGGCGTCGGCCGCCCTCGCAATCAGTCCGGTGTAGTTGGCGGTCTTGCCTGACTGCACGTGGCCGATGACAAGGCCACGACGATTCCAGTTCGTCCCCTCGCTCTTCGGATCCTGCAGGTGCCCAAGAATCCGACCCGTCACGTCGCTCAGCGATTGCACCATCCGAGGTGGCCATCCTTCCTCGCGCAGGAATTTCCCGTAGGCGTTCGCATAGGTCCAGGTGAGGTCCTCACGCTTGCGAACCCACTGGTCGTCATGCTTCGCGGCGGGATCGACCAGCGACACGCCGGCCCCCATGCGCGTGTCAACCGAGATCATCGCCTCGGTGATGATGTTCCGGAGATCGCCCGTATATCCGAAGAGTTCGGCGATCTGTTCCGCTTTTTTCTCGACCTGCTCGCGCGTCGGCGTCTCCTTCATGTTGGCGAGACCCGAGATGAGCGCATTCGCGATATTCCGTTCTTCGGTGATGACTGGTCCGCTCATGTGAAGGCCTCGTTGATAAATGTCTTGGCCGCCTCGATCTGGCCCTCGAACAGATGGGTGGATCGCACAATCTGAAGAAATGCGTCCGGGTCGCCTGGTCCGTCGCCGTAGAGCACCTGCTTGAGACTTCTCAGGCGGTCAATCGTGAGGTCGTGGTCGACTGCCGCTTGGCTCACCTCCCGGGGATGCGTCGAGTAGTCGGAGTAGATCATCTCGACGGGGAGGGAGGCTGCGATTGAGTCGAGCAGAACCCGCAGTGAATTCGCGTCCTCGGGCTTCAACTTTGTGCTCAACGAGAGGATGAGAGGGTGCTGCGCATTTATCGCAAACCGAATGCCCCCATGGTCCGCGTAACGCTCCCACAGCGGCGCATCGCTCTCCTGGAAGAGCTTCTTGCCGCGGCCGCGATGAACGGTCACGCTGCGGGCAGTGATTCTGGCAATGATCTGGCGCAACCTCTCCCGCACTGCGTGGGGCGGGCGGGCACGCGACTTTTTGATGTCGATGGTCCAGGCTTCGTCCAGACTGTTGGGAAAGTCGATCTGAACCCTGGCCAGCTTCGTAGCTTCCCCCTTCGGCACCAACCGGAACCAGTCACCCCACGCCATCAGACGGCCATTCCGGTAGATGTAGGCACCCTGATTCGAAATGAAGTCGCTGCGGCTCTGATAGAAGTCATACTCGCGCGCGGTCAGCCTGGTGTGATGCGGCAGGACGTACGGCTGCAGACGAACTTCGGCTTCACCGATGCGGACAACCTCCTCCGGAAGCAACTGAGTGGCCGGGTTCTTTCGGCAGAAGGGATCGAAAGCCTCGACCGCATGGCCATTGACCGCGATGGAAATCCTTGGATAGCCCTTGACGTCACCTGCGAGAAATCGATGAAAGACAAGCGATAGATGCCTGCCCAGGGCATCCAGCTTCTCGCTGATGATCTCCCCCCGACGGTCGCCAGCTTCGTCTTCAGAGAATCGATCGAGCTCGCGCCAGACAACAGCGGTACCGTGCCCGCCGATGCGATCGAGGTATGGCAGCGCACTGATATCCGCATCGTCCAGGATGGACAGGATCCATTCGTCGGCGGCATCGATGCGATCGAGGTTCCATTCTGCTCCGCAGAGCACTCCTTCCCTCGCGCTGACGACTGTCAACGACCGGCACTGCGAGAAGGATGCCGTCTTCAGCCCGAGACCAAAACGTCCCAGATCCCGTGGTGACCGCTGCTGCCTTGGGTTTGTCGTCCCGTGGCGCATCGCATCGAGGAGTTCTCGCTCTGTCATTCCTCTCCCGTTGTCCAGAATGGCCACCAAAGGCTGCGCCCCGGACAGGTCGCAAATGATGTCGATGGCAACTGCGCCTGCAGTAATGCTGTTGTCGATCAGATCGGCAATCGCCGTCTCAAGCGAGTACCCCAGATCGCGCATCGACGCTGAAAGGCATGCAGCACTTGGCGGATGATAGTGATCGCGCGCCATCAGTCTCCCCCTCGCGACTTCTCGTGGATTGGGCTCATGGCAGGCTTCCAACTGCAGCACCCGGCGCTGGCTTTTCCAGGAATGAATGTTGCGTTGTAAGCTTGCGATCGCCGCCGCAAACACCCATGCATAACGCACCCAAACCGATGCAGCGCCTTCCGACCACTCCTCAGCGCAGCCGCATGATGTCGAGCATTCGGGGGAAGAACACGTGGCCTGAACGGATGCTTCGCTCCCTTCTGTTCGCCAGGGGATTCCGGTACAGGCTTCATGTACGAAATCTGCCGGGCTCTCCGGATCTGGTGTTCCCGAAACACCGGGCAGTGATATTCGTTCATGGCTGTTTCTGGCACAGGCACGAAGGCTGTCGGTACACCACCACGCCAAAGGCGAACAGCGAATTCTGGAAGCAGAAATTCCAGGGAAATGTCGACCGGGACACGCGCCATGCAGCGGTGCTTCGCGACCTTGGATGGCGTGTGGCTGTCGTCTGGGAATGCTCCCTGAAGCAGTCGATCGATCACACCGCGCAGATCGTTGAGGAATGGCTGCATGGCAATGAGGCCTGCCTGATCGTCGGCTCTAGTTCGCTTCCGCAAGCAGCGGAATCTGAACCTGCCTCGCCGGCAGCTGACACGCGGTAGCCGTCCGACTCTTCCGCGGAGAGTCACCGATTTCTCTCCGCTTCTTTCTGTTCATCTGATTCAGCAGGCCACGCACTACCTTCGCCAATTTGTGGGCCAACAACGGCGGAACTGCATTCCCAACCTGGGTGTACTGCTCGGTGCGATTGCCCGCAAAGAAGTAGTTGTCGGGAAACGTCTGGAGGCGTGCGGCCTCCCTGACCGTCAGGCTTCTGCACTGAGCAGGGTCGTAGTGGATGTAGTAGTGGCCATCCTTGGCAATGTGCGCCACCACGGTGGCAGCCGGCTCATTCCTGCATTGAACCCGGAAGCGATCTTTGAATGGAATGGCCTCGGTTCCTCGTTCAACATGCACATTGATGTGATCGGGAAGCAGCTTGGGTGGAAAAACATCCAGTCGCGGCGAGTAACCCCAGGAATGCGCGAAGCAGGCCGAGAAGAGATATCGGGCAAGATCCGAGTCCATGTGGGATCGAGCCTCATGCTGACAGACCCCTCCAAGACTTCTGTCGTGGAGCCAGTCCTGCAGTTCAGTGGACTTCTTCGGCCGCCGGTAGTCTCGGGCAATGAATGCTCCCCCGGTCGTCGTAGTTGTCGCCGCGGCGGCAAACACTCGCATCGTTTCGATCATGCTGTTCTCGTTATCCGTTCGCCATCCCTTGACGTAGGCTGGTGCTGCCTGAACGGCCTTGCGCCATGCCTCGAGTGAGTCGCCACGGGACAGACGGCTTCGAATGCGCGGAAGGTCATCGATGGTCTGCCTGACCGTGACAGGCCTTGGGACCGGCGTCAGCAACTGGTGCCGAGGCAGTCCGGCGTCCTTCCTGACACCGAGGAGAATCACTCGATGCCTGTTCTGTGGAATCCCGTAGCGCTCCGAGGGGATGACGTAGTCGACGGGCTCCAGGCTCTCGCCGTCGCCGGCCTTGATGAAGGAGCGGATCTCGTACTCGAGCCCTTCGGCAGGCCTCGAGATATCTGCAATGATCCTTTCGAACATCGGATTGCCGGAGTGCTGCGAGGACAACAGTCCCTTCACGTTCTCCATCACGAAGACGGTGGGCCGGTGGACCCTGATGATCCTCAGGTATTCCTGGTAAAGAAAGTGCTTTTCGTCCTTGTGGAAGCTCTTGTCATTGGCACGTCTTGAGCGGCCTGCAAGAGAGTACGCCTGACAGGGTGGCCCGCCGATCAGCACCCAGGTTTCCTGCCCCTGCAACGCCGCTCGGATTTCGTTGTCGATCCCATTTTCGTCGGACTGCCCCAGTTCCAGGCATCTGGCCTCGGTTTCCGCATGCGCAAAGGCAGCGGCGACGGCAGGAACGCTGCGAAAGGCCATCTCGTCGATTTCGCCGCGTATGTAGCTGTAGTAGTGCTTCACATCCTTGGTTCCACGGAGACGCCTGAACACCGCACGCAGAGTCAGCGTTCGATGAGCGACAGGATTCTTCTCGATGGAGAGACCGATCTCGAAAAACGCCTTCCCGCCGTGCCCCTTGAGAGAGGCAAATCCTTCGCCAAGCCCCCCCGGTCCTGCAAAGAGATCAATTATGGGAATCGGCATGCTCTACCTTATTGGTGTTCAATTTGTGCGAGGAGTCGTTCAATGACGTCGCTGGCCTCGCGCTGGCGCAACGCCCTCGCCTCTCGCTGCTCAGGCTCATCGCCTTCGCCCAACTCAAACTTGGCCACCGCGACCGGACCGTCCTTGCGGTAACCCTCGGTCTCTCCAACCTGCGCAAATCGGGCACGCAACAGGTCCAGCGCGTTTTTCACAACATCGCTGTGCTTGCCTTCAAGCGCCTGGCGAAACGCCCGCGCCACCGCGTCGGTACCTTCGGAGGCATGCTCCAGGCAATAGATCAGGTCATGCGCATCCTTGCGCTCGAAACGCTGGTCGAACGCGAACGCCTTCAAGCAGGTGAAGCTGATCAGGTTGGCATGCTTGATCTTTTCGACAGCAATCCCGTCACCGCCCAGCAGCTCTGCCTCGATCTCGGTGACCTCATGCAGGTCGAAAACAATCGACGAGTGCGGGATGTTGATGGCCGAGATCGTCCCGTCGGTCGGCAAGGGTTGCACCCGGCCTCCGGCAATCTCGGGTGCGTCCGCCAGAAACTCGAGCACCATGAGCGCACCATGCTCGGTGCGGGTCTGCCAGCGCCAAGAGAGCTTTTGCTGCCTGTCGTTCTCGGCACGTTCGAAGCCCATCTTCTTCAAGTTCTCTTCGAGCGTGTGATACGCATCCGTGTTGGCCAGTATCTGCAGATCGATCACGATGTCGACATCCATCGTCCCTGCATGCGCCGGTACGACGGGAGGCCGAGCCTTCACCAGATAACGCGGCGTGAGCCCGCCGACCAGATAGACCGATTCCTTCCATGGCCCCAATCCGCGCAGCAGCGTCACGAGGACGCGTTCGCAGTCGAGCGTGTACTGGTCGCTGTAGCCGTCGAGCGTTGCGGGCTTGACCATTCAGAATCCGATCCTTTCCCGGCGCAGGTGCTCGGCCATCTCCTTGGCGCGACCTTCACCCCGCAACAGGTCGAGGTAGACCTGCACTGGGCTCGCCAGCCACACACCATCAACCTGCTCGCGGAACAGCAGCTCCCCCGCAGTCTTCGTCTCGATGATGACAAGGTTCGCCCCCTCGGTGACGACGCGCGCATCCAGTTCTGCCAGCGCGGACTCGCCCCCCGCTCCCGGCAACAGCCGAGTGCGCACCTGCGAGATGCCGGACAGGAACGGTGCATAGCGCTGCGCGGCAGCCTCGTAGCTCACCGCGTAGGCGGCCTGATGCACGTCGAGGACTTGGCCCAGGCGCTGGAGCAAGGCATCGGACTTCAGACCGGGGACGTAATGGCGGCGCAGTACTGGCGCAGGCGAGCCAGCGAGCTGCTGGGTCCAAGCATCCAGCAACTCGCCGGGTTCCCGCAGATGGCGCTCCTTGCCCGGACCCTGCCCACGGGATTCGAGCCAATCGAAGCGATCGAGCTCACTCAGCACATCGGAGGCGGTGGACGGTGCTACTTGCGCCCGCTCTGCCACCTCGGTGACGCCGAACCAGTCCTGATGGTGAATCAGGAGCGCATGCAGCACCTGCGCGCGGCGCCCGGAAAAAAGCGACCGCACCGATTTCTCAAGGGACTTCGGTGGCGGCCTGTCGATGTACACATAGGCCCCCGGAGCCGGCAGGAACAGACTGCCACCGCTGTCGTAGTAACCAACGCACTCCGACTTGAGCAAGTCCTTCGCGCCCGGTGAAAGGGACTCTGCAACCAGCAGATGTTGGACATCGGGCGGGTATGCCTGACGCAGCGCCTTGAATTGCCACAGCACTTGACGCACATCCCGGGGATACGCGGTCTTTTTCGCCTCGACCAATAGGACGATCGGCTTGCCAGCAACGTTAAGATGGATCTCGGCATCGACTCTGTAGGGGCCCTCCGGAGCCGCCTCCCGCACGCCCATCTCGGCGCGCACATCCGGCAGTTCCCGGAGTGCATCCAAGAATCGCTCGATCAGTGCGTGTTCGGCGGTGGTGGTTTCGGTCATGTCACGGGTTATTCTCTGCCCAGCGAATAATACTATTTTTACGAATATTCGGCAATAAGAGCATTTTCGCTGTTCAGCGAAAATGCTGGACCCGATCTGAACACATTGGGCGTTGGCAGCGTGACAGGGGTGAAACTGGACAAGACACAGTTTTCTTAAGCACCGCCTTCAGTTGCGGAGCTCTGCGGCATTCCGGTCCGATCAGGTCGCTGTGCAGCGTTGCCCCTGCTCTGCTTGAACCCCCTGTCCCGCGTCATGAACGCTTCGAGCATGTGCGGCACCAGCGCTGCGGCATCCACCCGCTCGCCGTAGGTCTGCGCATGCAGCGCCGCGTAGCGGTCCAACGTCGCCTTCAGCTCCGCCGACAGGGTGACGGTGAGCTTGACAGGCTCGCTCTTGGGCAGCGGCCCCAGCCGCAGCTTGGCTGTGCTCATTGCAATTAACCCCGCTGGAAAAACAAGGGCTGGTAGGGCCGCAGGATCAAGTCCTTGTTCACCATAACGCGCATCGGAAAGCCAGGCCGGATCGTGAGTGTCGGCTGGACGCTGAGGTTGCGCTTGGTGATCTCCTGCCCGATCTGGTTCACCGTGTCCTGCGCACTTTCACGGCCGGCGATGATCACGCGGTCGCCGGTACCGCCGCTGTTCGTGCGGGTCTCTGGAGCGGCCAGTTCGGCTCCGATACCCAACAGCGTGGACAGCGCGGCGCCCGCGAGGATGCGGTCCCAATGCCAATCGACGCCGTCCTCGAGTCCGGCATAGCCGGCGGGGTCGATGCCCGGTAGCCGATCCAGCGCTACTGATGACGTGTCCGGCAGGATCAGCCGCGTCCAAACCAGCAGCACGCGCCGCTGTCCGAAGGCTACCTGACTGTCGTAGCGGCCGATCAGGCGCGAGCCCTGCGGAATCAGCAGGTGACGGCCGGAGGCGGTGTCGTACACCGCCTCGGTCACAGTGGCGATCACCTGCCCCGGCAGGTCGGAGTTGATGCCCGTGACCAGCGCGGCCGGAATGATGGTGCCGGCCATGACCTGGTACGGCGAGGCCGGCAATTGCAGGCCGCCGGGGTTGCGCGTGGCCACGTCGGCTGCCTTGGCGACGAAAGCCTCCTTTTGGTCCTGACGGTTCTGCACCGCAGTGGGATCTGCCGGCTGCGCCGCTGCCGGCGCCGTGACACCGGTCAGCGCATCGAACGGTTGGGCCGTACGTGCCTCGCCGGAGGGCGCGGCCTGAGCAGGCTTGGCACCTGCGCTGCCACCCGTCGCGCGAAAAAACACCCCCGAGCGCGCTGCCTCTTCGGCCGCCAGCTGCGCCGCATGCGCCGGGTCGACACCGCCGCCCGGCACGCGCGTCTCCATCGGCTGCTGCGACTTCACGATGGCCGGTCCCAGGTCGCCCGGCAGCGGCTCGCCCAGTTGGGGTACGGCAGGCCGTGCCGGTAGCCCGGCGTAGTCCTTCGGCAATTGGTCCAGGCTCTCGGCCTTGGCCACGCGATCGACGTTGTACAGCTCGGCCGCTGCATTGCGCTCGCGCTTGTGCGGCTGCAGCGACCACAGCGTCGCGCCGAGCACCATGGCGGCCAGCGCGCCGGCGATGACCGCCAGCATGCGGCGATTCAGCCGAACCACCGGTCGCGGCGATGCGCGCAACGCCATCGTCTCGGGATCGGCCTTCGGCGGAACAGCGGCAGCTTCGCTCATGATCCGCTGCCCCCACCTGCGCGCACCACGCCGTCGCTGCGCTCGATGCGCACCACCTCGGCCTTGCCGCCCTTGTAGCCGCCCAGGCGCAGCTCAGCCGCGCCGAACAGGCGATCCACCACGTAGTACGGCGCCCGGAAGCGGTAGTTCACGAGTTGGCCATCGCCTTGCGGTCCGATGACGAACAGCGGCGGCAGCTCGCCCTGCGCGATGCCGCCAGGGAACTGGATGTAGACCTTCTGTCCATCGTCGAAGGCTCGCAGCGGCTTCCACGGCGGGCTGTCGCCGCCGATTGCATAGCGGAAGCGAATGTTTTCCAGCGACAGGCCCGCATCGACGGGCGCGGCCGCTTGCGCTTCGCGCGCCTGCTTCTGCAGCGCCAGCATGCGGTCCTTCGGGTAGTCCCAGGAAACCGAGGCCATCCAGGCCTGTGGCGTCGAGGTCAACTCGACCAGATAGGTGCGCCGGTTGGTCGTGATGACCATGTTGGTCTTCAGCCCCGTGCGCGTGGGCTTGACCATCACGTTCACGCGCTGGGCCGACCCGGTGCCGCTGGTCGTGTCGCCCACGATCCAGCGCACGGTGTCGCCGGCCGAGACCGTCACCAGTTCCTCGCCCTCCTGCAGCGCAACAACGGTGACCCGGCCAGGGCTCGTATAGACCTGGTACAGCGCGCCGTCGGTGAAGGGCCAGACCTGGATTGCGTTGACGTAGCCCTCGCGTGAAGGCGCGATGCGGGCTTCGTCGTTGGCCTTGGCCACGCGCAGCTTCTCGTCGACAGGCTCGGGCGCTGCCGGTGGGGCATCTGCAGCCGGCAGCGCCTTCATCTGCGCCGGCAGCGGCAAGGGCTTGGCGACCTCCACCACTTCGACCGGCGCGGGTGGATCGGGCAGACGCTGCGCCTGCACCGGTTCGTCCAGCGTGATCGTGGGCGGCGGCTTGCCCTGCGTCGCGCAGCCGGAGAAACCGGCGATCAGCATTGCCGGCAATACGTAAAGGCGCAAATGGGAGATCGGTTGGTTCATGGCTTCTTTACTCCTTCGTTGGCATCGAGTTCCCGGCTCCACGACAGCCCGTTGACGTAGATGCCCAGGGGGTTCTTGCGCAACCGTTCCTCGGTGCGCGGCGGCTGCAGCACGATGGACAGCACCGCGGTCCAGCGCTCGGTGGTGGCCGGTGCGCCGTTGACGTAGGCCCGCTCGATCCAGCGCACCTGGAACGACGAATCGCTGGCGCGCACGACACTGGTGACTTCCACCGCCACCGAGTTCTGGCCGATTCGCGAGAACGGATCGTTGGTGCGCGCGTAGTCGTTGAGCGTGGCGGCGCCCCGGTCGGTGGCGTAGTCGTAGGCTTCGAGCCAGTTGCGCCGCACGACGATGGAGTCGATGGAGAGGGACCGCACATCGTTGATGAAGCGCGCAAGGTGGTGCGCGATCTGCGCATCGCCCGGCCGGTACGGCGTGGCGGCCTCGCCGACTGTGCGCACCTGACCCGCCTGGTCGACCTCGATCACATAGGGGGTGACGATGGACTGCGCGGAGCGCCAGACGAGGCCGCCGGCCATCAACAGCGCCAGCGTGAGGCAGCCGAAGGCCATCAGGCGCCAGTTCTTCGCCTGCACGCGGGCAGAGCCGATTCGCTCGTCCCACGCCTGCGCGGCGGCCTGGTAGGGGGTGACGGGCGCCGGCGTATCTGCGTAGCGCACCAGGGGTCGTTTGAATCTCATGAAGGGTTCTCCTTGGCTGTCCTTAACCGTCATCCCGCAGACTGGGACTGGCACCGCTGCCACCGCTGTCGCCCGAGCGCAGCGTGTGGGCGGCAGCGGTCGCGCCGTGTGCGATGCGCTGGTGACGTTGGAGCCGCCGCGCCCAGGCGGGCGGCGCCGCGGATGCGGCTGGCGCACCGGCCGCTGCGGCACTGGCCGTGGCAGCGGCAGACGGAGGCGTGGCCGCCTCGGCAACGAAGTTCGCGGCGCGGTCGCGAACGGCCTTGGCGCCCGACGCAACGCGATCACCGACTGCTCCGGCGCCGCTGCGCGCGACGTTGGCCAAGCCCGCGCCGGCAGCGCGCAGGCCGCTGCCTCCCGAAACCGCAGCACCGGCTTCATAAGCCGAGCGAGCGCCACCGGCGAGCGTGCTGGCCGAGCGGCCTGCAGCCGCTGCGCCGCCGATCACGCCGCGCGCCGCCCCGGGCGCCATGCGCGCACCGGCCGCGACCGCCGCGCCTGCGCCCGCAACGGCGGCGCCACCAGCGACCGCCAGCCCTGCTCCGCCGACCAGCGTCCCGGCCGCCGCGCCGGCACTGAGTTGCGGTGCACCGGACACCAGTCCGGTGGCGATACCCGGCCCGAAGATGCCCAAGCCGAACAGCGCGAGCGAGGCGAGCATGATGGTGAGCGCGTGGTCGATGCTCGGCTCGGTGCCCGGCGGCGTCGTGAACTCGCCGAACAGACCCGTGCCGATGCCGACGATCACGGCCAGCACCAGCACCTTGATGCCCGACGAGACCACGTTGCCCAGCACCCGTTCGGCGAGGAACGACGTCTTGTTCCACAGCGCGAAGGGCACCAGGACGAAGCCGGCGAGCGTCGTCAGCTTGAACTCGATCAGCGTCACGAAGAGCTGGACCGAGAGCACGAAGAAACTCACGACGACCACGAGCCAAGCCAGACCCAGCACCGCGATCAGGTCGAGATTGGCGAACACCTCGGGGAAGCCCGTGAGGTCGCCGATCTGCGTCATGATCGGCCGCGCGGCATCGATCCCGACCTGCGCGAGCCGGCCCGGCTGCAGCAGCTGTGCCTGCGTCAGCGCAGAGCCCGAGGCGGTCAGGCCCAGGCTCGCAAACGAGCGGAAGACAATGCCTGCCAGGCTATTGAAGTTGCCGATGATGTAGGCGAAGGCTCCGACGTAGAGCACCTTCTTGATCGGCTTGGCGATCACCTCGTCTCCGCCACCGCCGCCGGTGTGGCTCATCGCCCAGAACAGGCCGGCAAGCGTCATGTCGATCAGCACCAGCGTGGCCGTCAGGAATGCGATCTCGCCGCCGAGCAGGCCGAAGCCCGAATCGATGTAGCGCGAGAAGACGTCCAGGAAGCGGTCGATGACGCCCACGTCGTTCATGACGTCATTCCTTGGGCGCCGACTGTGCGGCCGGAGGCGCTGGCGCCGCCACCGGATCGGCGGCATAGGGGGAGCGGCCGCCGTCAAGAAAGCGCCGCCGCGTGGCCTCGGCCACTGCATTGCACTGCGCATCGCCGACCTTGGCATGGTCCGCCTTGCAGGCCTCGCGTAAATCCCGCAGGCGCTCGGGGTTGACGACCAGGGATTCGACGCTCTCGATGGGCAGAGGCTTCTTCTCGCAGGCCGCCAACGCGACCGCGCACAGGCAGACGATCAGGATTCGTCGCATGGATCTGTTCCTTTCAGTTGCCGTAGAAGTTGACGTTGGTGGACGTGTACGGCGTTCCCTCGCCGTGGAAGCGCCGGCGCACCTCGCGGGCGCGCTCCTGCACCGCGACCTGGCGTGCCTGTTCCAGCGCGGCGGCACGGTCCTGGGTGATCTGCAGTTGCTGCGCCTGCATCGCCTGGCGCGACTGCAACGCGAGCAGCTGGTTCGTCGCCTGTGTTGCCTGCAGCGCGCCCACGGCCGACTGGCTGCGGTTCACGAGATCCGTCAGCGTGCGCTCGTCGGCGGCGAAGTTCTGCACCGCCTGCGACTGCACCCTGGTGGCAGTGCGCAGCGCTTCGAGGGAGTGGGACCACCGCTTGCGCGCATCCAGGGCCATCTGCATGCCCGAGGTCGCGGCGCCGTATGAGTCTGGGTAGAGGCTGCGGAACTCGGTCTCCATCTGCGAGACGTTGAAGGCGAGCCCCTGTGCCTGCTGAATCAGCTGGTTGGTCGCCGAGAGCGTTGCCCGCAGCTCGGACAGAGCGCTGAAGTCCAGGCTGGTCAGATTCTTTGCCTGGTTCATCAGCGACTGCGCCTGGTTCTGCAGCTGCTTGATCTGGTTGTTGATCTGCTCCAGCGTGTTGGCCGCCGTCAGGATGTTCTGCGCGAGGTTGGTCGGGTCGATCACCACCCATTGCGCGTGTGCGCCGGGTGCCAGCCCAGTGAGCAAGGCCGCAGCAGCGGCCAGCAAGATCTTCTTCATGGCTGAATCTCCTGAGGTGAAGGAAACGATGGAATGAGGTCGGCGGCCCAGTCCAGACCGCAGTGGCGAAGCCAATGGACCGCGAACTCCTGTGTGCCATGCGCGGCGAGCACGGCATCGATATCGCGCTGGTGCTCGGGAGTCGAAGCGCCAGCAAAAGCCAGGGCCACCGGCCCGAGGTCCAGGTCGAACACACGATTGCCGAGACGCGACTGGTAGTAGTAATCCTGTTTGGGCTGCGCCTGCGCGACGATCTCGATCTGCCGTGCGTTGAGCCCGAAGCTCTCGTAGATCGTGCGGATCTGCGGCTCCGCGGCCTGCGGGTTAGGCAGGAAGATGCGGCTTGCACAACTCTCTACGATCGCCGGCGCGATGGCCGAGCCCTGGATGTCCGCGAGGCTCTGCGTGGCGAATACGACGCTGACGTTCTTCTTGCGCAGCGTCTTGAGCCACTGGCGGATACGCGCGGCGAACACCGGGTCGTCCAGGAACAGCCAAGCCTCGTCGAGGATCAGCAGCGTGGGCGCGCCATCCAGCCGCTCCTCGAAACGCGCGAACAGGTAGCGCAGCACCGCCAGCGCGGCGGCCTTGCTGTGCATCAGCTCCTCCATCTCGAAGCCCTGCACGTCCGCACTGCCCAGCCGGTCGTGGTCGGCGTCCAGCAAGCTGCCGTGCGCACCCCCCAGCACATAGGGCGCGAGCGCCTGCCGCAGCGCGTTGGACTGCAGCAGCACCGACAGGCCGGTCAAGGTGCGCTGCTCCACCGGTGCGCTGGCCAGGCTACCGAGCGCGGACCAGACCGCTTCGCGTTCGTCCGGCCCGACGGCCATACCCTCCTGGATCAGCCGACCCTCGATCCACTCGGCAGCCCAGGTGCGGTAGCCTTGGCGGTCGATACGGGCCAGAGGCTGGAAGGCGATGGCGTTCTCGCCACTCGACTCGTCGGCCCGGCCCAGGTCGTAGTGCTCACCGCCCAGGCCCAGGACGGTCGCGCGGATCGACCGCCCCCAGTCGAACGCGAAGATGCGAGAATCCGGGTAGCGGCGGAATTGCAGCGCCATCGTCGCCAGCAGCACCGACTTGCCCATGCCGATCGGGCCCACGACCAGCGTGTTGCCCACGTCGCCAATATGCGTCACGAGCCGGAACGGCGTCGCACCATCGGTGCGCGTCACGATCAGCGCCGGACCCTCCAGGTGCGCATTGCGCTCCTGCCCCGCCCAGACGGCGGACACAGGCATCATGTGCGCCAATCCCAACGTGGAGACGATCGGCTGCCGCACGTTTGCATAGGCGTTGCCCGGGATGGAGGACAGCCAGGCCTCGACGGCATTCAGCGTCTCCGGGATGGTCACGAAGCCTCGCCCTTGGATCGCCCGCTCTACTTGCCGCAGCTTCTCATCGGCGGCGGCAGCATCGGCGTCCATCACCACCACCGTGGCGGTGAGATAGCCGAAGGCAACGTGGTCGCTGCCCAGTTCCTGCAGCGCCGCATCCGCATCCGCCGCCTTGTTGCTGGCGTCCGTGTCGACCAGGACGCTCTCCTGCTGGAAGATCGTCTCACGCAGCAGCGCCACGATGTTCTTGCGCTTGGCGAACCACTGACGGCGCAGGCGGATGAGTTCCTTCTCCGCCTCTGCCTTGTCCATGCACAGGAAGCGCGTGGACCAGCGGTAGGCGAAGCCCAGGCGGTTCAGGTCGTCCAGGATGCCCGGCCAGGTCGAGGTTGGGAAGCCACGCACGGTCAGCACGCGCAGGTGCTGATCGCCCAGCATGGGCGCGAGGCCGCCTACGAGCGGCGCATCGGCCAGCAGCGCATCCAGATGGATGGACACTTCCGGCACGGCCACCGGATGGCGGCGGGTGGACACCGTGGCATGGAGGTATGTCAGCGTCTGTGCGTCGTCCAGCCGGGCGATCTCTGGCATCACGCCGTCGAGAAGATCGAGCACCCGGTCGGTCTCGGCGACGAAGGCGGTCAGGCGATCCCGCCAGTCCACCCCTTCGCTCGCCCGGTTCTCATAGAGCATTCCTGCCGCGCGCGCACGGGACTCCTCGGGCGGCAGGTACTGCAGCGTCAGGTGGTAGCGGCTCTCGAAGTGGCTGGAGGATTGTTCGAACGCGGCGCGACGTTCCTCCTCCACCAGCCAGGACAGCGGCTCGGGGAAGTTAGAGCGGGGATAGCCGGCAGCCGGTAGGCGCTCCGCCTCGATGAACAGGGCCCAGCCCGAGCCCAGCCGGCGCAGCGCGTTGTTGAGGCGTGCGGTGATGGACACCAGTTCACCCTGCGTCGCACTGTCCAGGTCGGGGCCCCGGAAGCGCGCCGTGCGCTGGAAAGAGCCGTCCTTGTTCAGCACCACACCCGGCGCGACGAGCGCGGCCCAGGGCAGCCAATCGGCAAGCAGCGCGGGACGCTTTCGGTATTCAGCGAGATTCAGCACGGCATGCCCCCTACACGTCCAGCAGCGATCGCTGCTTCATGTGCCGCGCGAAAACCTGCATGAATTGCGGATCCGCGCGCGCACCCCACACCGCGAGCGAGTGGCCGACGAGCCATAGCAGGAGCCCGGGAATCCAGAGCTGGAGCCCGAGCCCGACGGCGGCTGCAAGAGTGCCGTTGGCGATCGCCACGGTGCGCGGTGCGCCGCCCATCAGGATGGGCTCCGTCAACGAACGGTGCAGCGGCACCTCGAAGCCTGGTGCGTCATTCACGTTCATGCCAGCACCGCCCCGCCGGCGAACGAGAAGAACGACAGGAAGAAACTCGACGCGGCGAACGCGATCGACAGGCCGAAGACGATCTGCACCAGCTTCCGGAAGCCGCCGCTCGTGTCGCCGAAGGCAAGTGTCAAGCCCGTGGCGATGATGATGATCACCGCGACGATGCGCGCCACTGGCCCCTGGATCGACTCGAGGATGGACTGCAGCGGTGCCTCCCAGGGCATGTTCGAGCCGGCCGCCTGGGCGGGCAGCGCGAAGGCCAGCATCAGCGCGGCCAGCAGCACGATTCGCAGCGCCAGACGAAAGCGTCCGGTGTGCAGAGACGGGTTTACGGAAATGCGCGAAGTCGTCATGACGGTTCTCCTGGAAGTGACGGCAGTGAGGGAAGCGAAGGCAATGGCGCGGGCGCCAGTTCGTGGTTGAGCTGGTAGCCGTTCGCGCCGAGGCCGACGACGCGCGCGATGGCCTCCACACGGCGCGTGCGGCCACGCCCGGAGATGAAGACGATGACGTTGATGGTCTCGGCGATCAATGCGCGCGGCACATTCATCGACACCTCCTGCACGAGCTGTTCGAGACGCGTGAGCGCGCCCATCGCGGAGCCCGCATGCAAGGTGGCAATGCCGCCCGGGTGGCCTGTACCCCAGGCCTTGAGCAGGTCCAGCGCCTCGGGACCGCGTACCTCGCCGACGACAATTCGATCAGGGCGCAGGCGCAGCGTGGAGCGCACAAGTTCGGTCATGCTGACCACGCCGGGCCGCGTGCGCAGCGGCACGTGGTCGTCTGCCATGCACTGCAGCTCCACCGTGTCTTCCAGCACGATCACGCGATCGCCGGTGGCAGCCACCTCGTCGAGCAATGCGTTGGCGAGCGTGGTCTTGCCCGTGCTGGTACCACCTGCGATCAGGATGTTCTGGCGGTCGCGCACGGCCGCGCGCAGGAATGACGCTTGATCAGCGGTGAGGATCCCGTCAACCACGTAGTCATCCAGGCGTATCACCGCGACGGCGCGCTTGCGCAGCGCGAACACCGGTCCTGGTGTGACCGGCGGCAGCGCGCCCTCGCAGCGCTCGCCGGTCTCGGGCAGTTCGGCGGTCAGCAGGGGCTTGTCCGCGTGCACCTCAGCGCGCACGTGTGCGGCGATCAACCGGATGATGCGTTCGCCGTCGGCAGGCGACAGCGTGACGCCCATCGGCGCACGGCCGCTGCCGAGGCGATCCAGCCACAATGAGCCATCCGGGTTGAGCAGCACTTCGACCACATCGGGGTCGGCCAGCGCCTGCGCGATCTCCGGTCCCATCGCTGTGCGCAGCATGCGGATGCGACGGTCCAGGGCCAGCGAGGCCGGCGCGGCAGATTTGTTCGGCTCACGCGGCTCGCCGGTCAAGAAGCCCCCTCCTGTTTGCTGTCGGTCGGGGTCGCCGGCCGATCATCTCCGCGGGTCTTCCCCACAGGATCACTCAATCCGAAGAACTGGCTGTCCTCGGGCTGGATCTCCTCGTACACGTCCTTGACCAGGCTGCGCCCGCGCAGCAGGTGGCGCCCAAGCTGTTCGATGAACTGCTCAAAGCGAAGGCGCCCCTGCGCGCGGGCCGCCTCCTGATGCGCCTCGGGCACTGGCGTGCTGACGGTCAGGAAGTAGCGCACGTACAGCGCCACCGTCTCGATCAGGATGTTCTGGTCGCGTTCGAGTTTGTCGTACTGGCGCGAAAGGCGATCCAGCCGCTTGCCGATGGCGGCCTCACGCTGGTCGCCACTGTCGGGGGAGAGGAACGAGGACAGCGCGGCGGCGATGATCGAAGACTTGGACAGGCCCTTCATTGCGGCCAGCTCGTCCAGCCGGCGCGCGTGGTCGGGCTCGAGGAAGATGTTCAGGCGCGCGCGGCTCACAGGGCGATCCCGTCGTCAGGGTCCAGCGCGGCCAGCCGCGCGGCGCGCTGCAGTCGCGGATCGGGCTGTGTCGGCAGGGGCAGCGGAGAATCATCGTCATCGAGCAGGCCAAGGTCGTCAGCGCCGTGCTCGGGCTGCGGGGTAAACGCCACCTCGCCCAGTTCGGGCTGGTGCTGGCGACCACCGTCATCGACGCCGCCAGCCTGCCCCGCCAGCGCCATGTTCAGAATCGGCGCGGCCAGCGGCAAAAGACCACTCCAGTCATCGAGGCGCGGCGCCGGGGTGTCTGCATAGCGGCTGCCGGACGTGACCGGTGGCGCGGGTTTGACGCGCACCGTGAAGTTGCGGTCAAGGTAGTAGCGGATCTTGCGCGCCTTGATCGGCGGATGGCCCGAGACCATCACCACCGCTTCATCGGGCGGCAGTTGCATCACCTCTCCAGGCGTCAGCAGTGGGCGAGCAGTCTCTTGGCGCGAGACCATCAGGTGCCCGAGCCAAGGTGCCAACCGATGGCCGGCGTAGTTCCGCTGTGCACGCAGCTCGGTTGCCGTGCCCAGCGCGTCGGAGATGCGCTTGGCGGTGCGCTCGTCGTTGGTCGCAAACGCGATGCGTACGTGGCAGTTGTCCAGGATCGAATGGTTCTGGCCGTAGGCCTTGTCGATCTGGTTGAGCGACTGCGCAATCAGGAAGGAACGCAGGCCGTAGCCCGCCATGAAGGCCAGCGCCGATTCGAAGAAGTCCAGGCGCCCGAGCGCCGGAAACTCGTCGAGCATCAGCAGCAGCTTGTGCCTGCGCTCGATGCCATCCGATCCGTCGAGCGATTCGGTCAGGCGCCGACCGACCTGGTTGAGGATCAACCGGATCAGCGGCTTGGTCCGGCTGATGTCCGAAGGCGGTACCACGAGGTACAGCGACACCGGATGTTTTGCCGAGATCAGGTCAGCGATGCGCCAGTCGCAGCGCGAGGTGACCTTGGCGACTGTCGGATCGCGATACAGGCCGAGGAAACTCATCGCCGTGGAGAGCACGCCCGAGCGTTCGTTCTCGCTCTTGTTGAGGACTTCGCGTGCGGCTGACGCGACCACGGGATGCGGTGCCCTACCCTCACCGTTCTCCAGATGCTTGGTGGTCATCATGCGATGCAGCGTGACCTCGAAGGGGCAAGCCGGGTCGGACAGAAAGTTGGCGACGCCGCGCAGTGTCTTGTCCTCGCCCGCATAGAGCACGTGCAGGATGGCACCGACCAGCAGCGCGTGGCTGGTCTTCTCCCAGTGGTTGCGCCGTTCCAGCGCACCCTCGGGATCGACGAGGATGTCGGCGATGTTCTGCACATCGCGCACCTCGTGCACGCCGCGTCGCACCTCCAGCAGCGGGTTGTAGGCCGCCGACTTGGCATCGGTCGGATTGAACAGCAGGCAGTGCGAGAAGCGTGAGCGCCAGCCGGCGGTGAGTGCCCAGTTCTCGCCCTTGATGTCGTGGATCACGGCGGAGCCGGGCCACGACAGAAGTGTCGGCACAACCAAGCCCACACCCTTGCCTGAGCGCGTAGGCGCGAAGGCCATCACGTGCTCGGGTCCGTCATGGCGCAGGTAGCTATCGTCCATGCGACCGAGGAAAACACCGGCCCCGCTGGTCAGCTCTGCCTTGCGGACATCCTCCGCCTCGGCCCATCTTGCGGAGCCGTACGTGGTGACGCGACGGGCCAGCCGCGAGCGCCATACCGCCATGCCGATAGCCACACCCGCAGCAAGCAGGCCGCTGGACGCGGCGATGGCGCCCCCGCGCACGAACACGTCCGGCGCATAGACGTCATACCAGTACCACCACTCGAACAGCTTCCAAGGCTCGTACACTCGCAAGCCCGCCACGTCTGCCCACGCCGGTCCCAGCCGTTGCTGATAACCGAGCATATGGGCGGTCCACTGCGTGGCCGCCCACACCCCAGTCAGGGCCACGCTCACAACAACTGCGAGTTGGCCATACAGAATGCCTGTTTGGACGCCTGGCGAGAAGCGCTCCCGCGTTTCGAATCGAAATGCCATCTCTGCCGTTCCCCTGGCGCTCCACTGCGCCCCATACCTGCGCACCCCCGTGGCGCGCAAAGCACTAGTCTGGAATCGATAGGCTGAGAGATAAACCCAATCGGGCGTAGCTCAGCGAAGGCTGGCAGATACGTCGCGAAAGACGTAGTTGGCTGGCGGGATTTCGTCGCCGACACCTAGGAGCAACGAGCGCTCGCGACGGAATGCTCGTCTGCTCTCCAGGCCGAATGTAGTCCGTGCGAGCAAGGACGATATGTATGCACGCGCTACGCGGTGCGACGAAATTGGAGTCTTCGGTGGCAAAGCTTCGTAGGGGGCCGCAGCTCTACTGCTCGCCTTTTCCCCGTCGCCTTTTCCTCCATGGTCCGAGCGGTAGCTTTATTGCGACTCCTTTCCTCTCTCGATTTCTGAGTACAAGTCATTCTTCGAGAGCTTTCCTACGGATGTTTTGGGAAGCTCTCTGCGGAATTCCACTTCAGAAGGTAGTTCATGTTTTCCCAGCTTTCCCTGCAGGAACGATCGCAAGACCTCGATGGTGAACGGCTCTGCCTCCGGCTTAAGCTTGATAAAAGCCTTGGGCGACTGGCCACGATAATTGTCGGCGACGCCGATGACCATGACCTCCTCGACCGCGGGGTGCCGGTAGATTGCCTCTTCTATAACGCGCGGATAAACGTTGAACCCGCCACAGATCAGCATGTCTTTCAGTCGGTCAACCAAGATCAAATCGCCCTCCTTTGACATGTATCCCAAATCGCCCGTGCGCAGGAAGCCGTCTGCACTGAATGCCTCTGCGGTCGCGGCATCAGCATTCCAGTACCCCCTCATCACATTGGGACCGCGAACCCACAGCTCGCCCGGCGCATCGCCAGAGGTCAGGCAACCTGTCTCCGGGTCCACAAACTTCAGTTCCAGCCCCGCCACTGGCCTGCCGGGCGACCCTATAAGACGAGCCCGACGCAGCGGAGACAGCGTGCCGACACCGCAAGTCTCAGTCATGCCCCATCCCTCATGAAGCTCACATCCAGCACGTTGCGTGAATGCTCGATATGTTTGCGCCGCGATTGGAGCGCCTCCGGAGTTGCACAACCGAAGTGATGAGAGCCCAAGGGAAGCCTCATCCCCGAATGTGCTCAAGGCAACGAACATGGTCGGCACGCCCAGGAACACGCTCACATCGCTGTCGCGGATCTCTCGAACAACCTCGGAGGCATCAAATCGCTCGTGGAGGATCAGCTCGGCGCCGATCGAGAGACCTAACAGCATGTTCACCACCATGGAGTAGACGTGGAACAATGGCAGCGCCACCAGGAACCGCTCCTGTCCTTGCCGCAGCAGCCCGCCCTCTACCCAGAGCGCTGCAAGTTGCGATACCGCTGAGGAGCAATTGCCGTGGGATAGCATGGCGGCCTTTGGCCTGCCCGTTGTGCCACCTGTGTACTGCAAGACAGCGAGCTCCTGCGGCGAGGTAGTCTGCGTGCCGGTAATGCAGAAGTCATCATGCGTCATCAGTTCGGCAAGGGGCTTGTACCGTCCTGAGGGGCAAGCGAGGGCAAGAAGGCCTTCGGTCGGCTCAGGCTCGAAATCGCCCGCGCCGCCGACCAGCACGTGCCGCAACGAGCCTTTCTGCGCGATTTCGTCCACGGCCCCTAGCAAATCGGGGGCGTCCGATGTGATGAGCAGTTCGGTTCGGCTATCTACGATCTTTGACAGCAATGCCTCAGAAGCATCTAAAGGCGAGTAGTTCACCACGACTGCACCGGCCTTCATGATGGCGAGAAAGGCCACGACATAGTGCGCCGAGTTCTGCAGGTACAGGCCGACATGTGTTCCGTCCAGCACTCCAATCCGTCTCAGCCCGTTCGCCATGCGATCGCTCAACTGGTCCAGATCGTGATAACTCATGGCAAGGCGGCGAAAGCGCAAGGCGGGGCGCTGCGGCCACCGGGCTACCGCGGCACGGAAGAGTCGAGTCACTTCGTTGCAAGGAAGCTCCCTTGCGGAATAAGTTGAGTTGCTCATAGTCGGAGTTGGTTGAAGTGAATAGCTGGCTCGCAGGCAGCGCCGATAGAATCGAAGCCCGTTTCTCGCAACCAAAGAAGAAAGGATTCTGGATGTACAGGAAGCCGATGCTCACCACCTTGAAGGAGTTGCATCCGCTCGATGAGCCCTTGCTTCTGATGAACTACGCGTTGCGCGGGCTCGTTGTCGAAGCCGATAAATATCTCGCGTCCCACGGACTTTCTAGAGTGCATCACCGCATCCTTTACGTGCTTGCCAGAGCTGATGACATGTCTGTGGGCGATCTGCTGACAATGCTAGGAATCAGCAAACAGGCGCTGCATCAGCCCATGAAGTTCCTTCAAGAAAATGGATACATCACAGCTGTGCGTTCTAAGTCGGAGCACCGTGTCAAATTGCTCAACCTGACGCCCAAGGGTCGACAACTGGAGCTGTCGGCTACTGACTTCGAGCGCAGCGCCATGCAAACTGCATTCGACTTGGTATCAAAGGACGGCTGCAATGCCTGGCTTAAGATCATGGTTTCCCTAGCAAACCGCATCGAGTGAGCCGAGCGGGGCTGGCGCCTTCACCGCGATAGAACCGGGCACTCCGTCGCCACGAGTGAAAACGCAGGTGCCGCGGTCAGGGTGTGTTCAGCGTCAGCGGCCGTAGACCTTGCCGAACAACACCCAGGTCCTGCCGTCGAAGCGCGACAGTTGCTGGCGTTCGATCGGGAAGAAATCGTCCGCTGAGGTTTTGACGTTGACACCGGGTAGCAGCATCGGCAGCGTGATGTCTAGGCTAGCGGCCTGCTTCATAATGTTCTCGCGCGTCAGATTGTCGCCTGCCTGTTTCAGCACCTGCTCCAGCCCCTGCGCAACGGTATAGGCGTAGACGTTGTAGCTGTCGTTGATGTTGGCGCTGGCGTTGTACTTCTTGAACCAGGCCAGGAAGTCGTCCCACTCCTTGCCTTTCTGGAACTGCCGGTCGGTCGGGTCCTTGATGTACTGCGCGGTGATCAGGCCGTTGCTGTTGTCCAGGCCGGCGGGCGTGAGCACTGAACCGACCGAGGCCGACACGTTGTTCAGGTAGTGCGTCGGCTTCCAACCGATCTCGGCCGCCTTCTTGATCGCCTGCGCCGCAAACTTCGGCGTGGTGATGTTGAAGAACACGTCGGCGCCGGAGCCTTTAAGTGTGACCATCTGGCTGTCCACTGTCGGGTCCGTTACCTCGTAGCTCAGCTTGCTGACGATCATCGTCTTGGCCTTGTCGCCCAGGCCGTCTTCGAAGCCCTTCAGGTAGTCCTTGCCGTAGTCGTCGTTTTGGTAGAGCACCGCGATCCTCGCGTTCGGCTTGGTCTCAAGGATGTGCTGCGCAAAGACCCCGGCTTCGGACTGATAGCTGGGCTGCCAGCCTATGGTCCAAGGAAAGTTCTTCGGGTCGGCCCACTTGGTAGCGCCGCTGGAGACGAACAGGTGCGGCACCTTCTTGTCGTTCATGTACTTGTGAATCGCCGTGTTCGCCGGCGTACCCAGCGTGTTGAACAGCAGTAGCACCTCTTCCTGCTCAACCAGCTTGCGGGTCTGCTCCACGGTCTTTGCCGGGTTATAGCCGTCGTCCAGGCTGATGAACCTGATCTTGCGGCCGTGGATGCCGCCTTCGGCATTGACCTTCTCGAAATAGGCGCTGATGGACTTGCCGACCGTTCCGAAGGCCGAAGCGGGCCCGGAATAGGGGCTGATGCCGCCGATTACGAGCTCCTTGTCGCTCGCACCAGGATCATATTTTTTTTGGGCCAGCGCGGAGCCGGTGACGCTTAGCGCGGCCGCTGCGGACGCGATAAAGGCAATGCTCTTCAGGTTCATGTGCAATATCTCCTTTGAGTGGTGAGGAACGGAGCCAGGGCTTTCAGCTTGCAGACTTGGCGCGTAATTTCGCCCAGAGGCGGTGCACTCCCCCCATCACGCCGGCGGGCATCAGGTACATCAGCCCGATCAACAGCACGCCGTAGATGGCGGCTGGGGCGGACTTCGAGATCTCGTCGGCGATGTTCGGCACGAACTGGATGAAGATGCCACCGAAGATCGCACCCGGGATCGACGCTAGCCCGCCGACGACCACGCCGACCAGTAGGAAGATCGAGAGCGTGACCGTGAAGCTGTCGGGCGACACGAAGGCGACGACGATCGCGCCCAGCGCGCCGGCGAGTCCGGTGAAGCCGGCTGAGGTGCCGAAGGTCAGCGACTTGAACATCGGCAGGTTGATACCCATAGCGGTGGCGGCAATCGGATGGTCGCGAATCGCCACCAGCGCGCGGCCCACACGGCCTCGCAGCAGGTTCCAGGCGAGGAGGAACATCAGCGCCGCGACGGACAGCGTGAAGAAGTACAGCCAGCGGTCGGCCGACAGCGGCTGGCCGAACAGCGTGAACGTGAACGGTGGCTCCGGCTTGTTGAGCACGATCCCCTGTACCCCGCCGGTGAAGTACTCGATCTGCTTGTACTTCAGCAGCTGCGGAACGGCCAGCGCGAGAGCGAAGGTGGCCAATGCCAGAAAGTGACCGGCTAGGCGCAGCGCTGGGAAGCCGACGAGGAAGCCGAAGACAAAACAGAACACGAAGGCGGCCGGCAGCGTGGCCCAATAGGGCACCTGGTACAGCGACATCAGTATTGCGGCGGTGTAGGCGCCCAAGGCGTAGAAAGCGCCGTGCCCGAGCGAGAACTGGCCGTTGAAGCCAGTGAGGATATTCAGACCCAGGATCGCCACCGCATACACCAGCACCAGGTTGAACTGAAACACGCGGTAGTTCTTGAACAGGAAGGGCAGTATCAGCAGCGCGACGGCGGCGACGACGCCGATCCACACCCATTTGTGATCGACTTTGCCGCTCATACGCGCACCACCACATTCTTGCCGAACAGGCCGGCGGGCTTGAGCGTCAACGTGGCTACGATCAGCACCAGCGCCACGGTGAGCTTCAGCTCGGTGCCGATGACGTAGGCGCCGAGCAGGTTCTCGAGTACGCCGACGATGAAGCCGCCGATTACCGCGCCCAGCGGGTTGTCGATGCCGCCAAGTAGTGCCCCGGCAAAGCCGTACAGCAGGATGCCGGTCATCAGGTTCGGGTCGAGGAAGACGACGGGCGCGACCATCATGCCGGCGATGGCCCCGATGCCCGCGGCCAAGCCCCAGCCCAGGCCCAGCATCCACGAAACGCGGATGCCCACCAGCCGCGCCGAGTCGGGGTTCTGCGCCGCGGCGCGCATCGCCAGCCCGATGGGCGTGAATTTGAAGAAGGCGAACAGCCCGAGCAGCACCAGCAGCAGCACGCCGGCCGAACCGACCTGGTGCGCCGAGAAGTACTTGGTGGTCAGGAACGAATCCTTGGAGAAGGGGCTGTCGAAGGACTTGATGGTGTGGTCAAAGAACCAGCCCGAGAGGGCATTGAAGATCAGCAGCAGGCCGATGAAGACGATGACGTTGGTCAGCACCGGCGCCTTCTCAATCGGCCGCACGATGATGCGCTGCACCAGCAGCCCGCCGGCAAAGGACACGCCCACGGTGAAGAAGAACGCGCCCCAGTAGGGCCAGCCGCTCTGGATCAGCCACCAGGCGATGAAGGTGCTGAAGGTGGCCATCTCCCCCTGGGCGAAGTTGATGTGGTGCGTGGCCTGGTAGATCATCACCAGGGCCAGCGCCATCGATCCGTAGATGATGCCGTTGGCCAGGCCCGAGAAAATTTGGTGCAACAGGGCTTCCATGAGTGCTTGGTCTTCAGTAGCCGAGGTAGGCGCGGCGCACCGACTCGTCGTTTTTGATGGTCTCGCTCGGGCCGGACAGCGCGACGCGGCCGGTTTCCAGCAGGTAGGCATGGTCCGCCACGTCCAGCGCCAGGCTAGCGTTCTGCTCGACCAGCAGCATGCTCACGCCGTCTTCCTTGTTGATGTTGCGCATGATGCGGAAGATCTCCGCGACGATCAGCGGCGCCAGGCCAAAGGACGGTTCGTCCAGCAGCAGAAGCTTGGGCCGCAGCATCAGCGCGCGGCTGATGGCTAGCATCTGCTGCTCGCCTCCGGATAGCGTGCCGGCCTGCTGGTGGCGCCTTGTTTTGAGGATCGGGAATCGCGTGAACATGCGCTCCATGTCCTCGGACATTTCGGCCTTGTTGCCTCGCATGTAGGCGCCCAGTCGCAAGTTCTCCTCGACCGACAGGCCGGTGAAAGTGCCGCGGCCGTCGGGCACGTGGGCTACGCCCATGCGCACTACCGCTTCGGTGGATTTGCCCACCAGCTGTTCGCCATCGAACTGGATGCTGCCGCTGGTCGTAGCCACTTGGCACAGTGCGCGCAGGGTGGTCGTCTTGCCGGCGCCATTGGCGCCGAGGATGGCAGTGATGTGGCCGGCCCCGAGCGTGAAGCCCACGTCGTACAGCACCTGGGTCGCGCCGTAGAACGCGCACAGCTTGTTGACTTCCAGGAGCTTAGACATGCGCGGGCGCTCCCAGGTAAGCCTTGATCACGTCCGGCTGCTTCTGGATGTACTCCGGGTTGCCTTCGGCGATCTTGCGGCCGAAGTTCAGCGCGACGATGTGGTCCGACACGCTCATCACCAGACTCATGTGGTGTTCGACCAGCAGCACGGTGATGCCCAAGCGGTCGCGTGCATCGCGGATCAGCTGCGCCAGCTCCGACAGCTCTTCGTGGTTCAGGCCCGCAGCCGGCTCGTCCAGCAGCAGTAGCTTGGGCTCTGCGGCCAGCGCGCGCGCGAATTCCACGCGCTTCTGGATGCCGAAAGGCAGGTCGCCCACCGCGCGGTGCTGGAACGGCGTGAGCGCCAGGTCTCGGATAATCCTGCCGGCCCGCTCGCGCACGCTGGCTTCTTCGGCCGACACGCGCGGCAGGCGCAGCGCGTTGGACAGGAAGCCGGACGACGAGCGGCAGTGCGCGCCAACCATTACGTTGTCGAGTACCGGCATGGTGCGGAACATCGCTAGGTTCTGGAATGTACGGCCTATGCCTAGCCCGGCGATCTGGTGCGTGGGCGTGTTGGTGATCGACTTCCCCTCGAACAGGATGTCGCCGACCTGGTACTGGTACAGCCGGCTCAGGCAGTTGAACAAGGTGGTCTTGCCGGCGCCGTTGGGGCCGATAAGACCGCAGATGTCGCCGCGCTTGACATCGAAGCTGACGCCGTCCAGTGCGACGATGCCGCCAAAGCGTATCGACATGTCTTGAACGCGCAGCAACGGGAGGGCCGAAGTTCGCTCAAGCGCATGCGAGCCCAAGGGCAGCGCCTTGGCGCCGAGAGGGCCGCCGGTCGGCGGGGCCGCGGCGACGTAGGGTACGGAAATCATCCGGCGGTTCGCTGTAATGGGTCGAATCGGGAGTGGGGTGCCCTCAGGCGGTCGGCAACTGGATCGACTTGTATTCGAAGAACTCGTCCAGGCCGTAGCGCCCGAGTTCGCGGCCGAGGCCGGAGCGCTTGACACCGCCAAAGGGCGCCATTGGATTGAACGGGGCGCCATTGATGTCTACTTGCCCTGTGCGGATGCGTTGGGCGACAGCGCGTGCGTGCGCGACATCGCCCGACCAGACGCCGCCTCCAAGGCCATAGTCGCTGTCATTGGCCATTTCAATGGCGTCCTCTTCGTCGCGGTACGTCATGATGGACAAGACTGGCCCGAAAATTTCTTCGCGACCGATCCGCATCAGATTCGTGACGTTGGCGAAAACCGTCGGTTTGACGAAGAAGCCCTTGGAGGTATGGGCCGGCGCTTCGGCTCCGCCGGTCACCATCCGGGCGCCTTCGGCGATTCCTTGCTGGATGTAGGCCCGCACCCTTTCCCGCTGCACACTAGTGATCAACGGGCCTAACGCCACCGAAGGATCCAGAGGGTCACCGACCGTCATGTCCTCGCAAAGGGCAACAACACGCTCAATGAGTTCGGCAGAACGTCGCTGCGATACAAGCATTCGGGTCTGCGCAACGCAGGTCTGCCCGTTGTTCATGAAAGTTGAGGCCAGCGCGCCTTTCGCGGCCTGTGAGAAGTCGGCGTCGTCCAGGAGGACCACTGCGGACTTTCCACCCAGTTCGAGGGTCACACGCTTGACATCGCGCGCCGCGAGTTCGGCCACACGGACGCCAGCCCTCGTGGAGCCGGTAAAAGAAACAAGGTCGACCTGTGGGTGACTTACCAGCGCCTCCCCGACCGTTGGGCCAAGACCTGGGACCAGATTGAACACGCCCGCGGGAAACTCGAGCTCGTGCAGGACTTCTGCCAACAAGAAAGCGCTGAGGGGGGCAACTTCCGACGGTTTGAGCACGACTGTGCAGCCAGCCGCCAATGCGTTGGCAACCTTTGAGGCCACCTGGTTGAGTGGAAAATTCCATGGCGTTATGCAAGCGACTACGCCGACCGGTTCGCGGCTGATTTCGGAATTGCCCACGCGTTCTGGTTCCCGATCAAAAGTTCGGGCGAGCTTCGCCGCGTTGGCGAACGTGAGGGCCGGGAGTCCTGCCTGTGCGTAGCGAGAAAATTCAATGGGAGTTCCCACTTCGCGCGTGATGGTTTCGCCGATTTCATCGCATCGCGCCGCCAGTGCATTGGACACACGATCCAGCCATTGGGCTCGCTCCTCCGGCGGTAGACGGGACCAGCGCGGAAATGCGGCCCTTGCGGCTTCGACGGCGCGGGCAACATCCGCAGCCTCCGCCAATGGAATCCGCCCGATTACCTCTTCAGTGGCTGCCTCCGCGACCACGCCTCGCTCGTCTGACGAAGGAGCAGTCCACTGGCCGCCGATGTAGATGTGCTTGAAGTCTTTCACGTTGCTCTCTTTCAAATGGGCATAAGGGTCTATGGCAGATGTGGCTCGTCTCAAGTGACCCGCTCTCGCACCATCACCACTTTTCCAGGGTGGTGATCAAGCGCATCAGGCGCCTCCTCGCACGAGACGATGCGGGTCAACGCAAGGGGATCGCACTGGCCGCCGCGCACCAGGTCGATCACCTTGGGCATGTGGGGCCGCACGCCGCACAGCCCTACCGAGAAAGTGACATCCCGCAGATACATCTGAAACAGAGGAATCTTCGGGTCGTCGAAGATGATGCCGATGCATGAGCAGTGCCCGCCCGGTGCAAGCGCGAGCAAGCCCGTCCGGAAGGTTTCGTGGTCGCGAGTGGCGGCAACCACTACGTCAAACTGCTCGTGCAGATCCTCCGCCTTCCCATCAAAGATGTGAGCCTGCGAGTGCCCCGCGAGCCGTTGCCGAGACTCACTCGTGTCAAAGTAGGTCACGGAGCGCGCTCCGGCAACCTTGGCCATTTGCGTTGCCATCAGACCGAGGCTTTCAGTCCCGCCGACGACCAGCACGTTTGCGTTGGTCCGATGCGCCAGAGGCTTGCTGATAGCTACCCAGGCATCGGTCAGGTTGTCGCTAACCGACGCCACGGATGCCGGATCAACATCCTGGGGCACGGACACAAGCATTGCGTCGGCGAAAGGAACGCTCACGAGCTCAGAGAACAAGCCGCCCCACAAGCCGCCGGCGGGCGTGCCGTAGCCCGCGTACTTTGGGACTGCCGCACAGGCAATCGACCTCCCGAATAAGCAGGGTCCGCATTCGCCGCAGGCGATCTTCCAGGGAATCGCGACCACATCACCGGGCCGGACGGTGCGGACTGCGCTGCCGACTTCCAGCACCTCTGCGACTGCCTCGTGGCCGATCGGAAAGCGCGGCAGGAATGGCGTCCCGCCTTGGCGGATGCGACGGTCGAGGTCACAAAATGCTGAGGCGATAGGTCTGACGATGGCTTCTTTTGGCGACTTCAGCTTGGGGTCTGGCGCTTGCGCCCAATTGAGCCGCCCGGGGCTTTCGTAGACGAGTTCAAGCATCGCGGCACTCCTTGGCCCGCGAGCTGACCATGAAGCTAGCTGACGCGATCGCATAGCACTTTCCGGCGGCGTCAACAATCCGTGCGGTGCACACGCCGAGACGCTTCGTACGCTCGACCAAATGCCCGACAGCCGTGTAGTGCTCGCCTTCCGCCAGCGGCCGGATGTACTTGACTCCCAAATCGATCGTCGCGTAGCTATCGCCCGCCCCGAGACCGGAATAAAGCGCCAAGGCCGCGGCGCTGTCTAGGCAGGTCGCCGCGAATCCACCGTGGATTCCGCGTGCCGGATTGTGGTGGCGTGCATCCGGCGCGACTCTCAGATGAACTTCGCCGACGGCGACGTATGTGATTACCATAGGGATCGTGGAACCCATGCTTGATCCAGGCATGGCGCCGCTACGGACCGCTTCGAGGATACATAGCGGCTCCGTGACGACTGGATCGGGCCCGCTGAGGGACGTGATGCTGGGGCTAATTGGCTTCATTGGAGGCGCAACTCAAGTGGGAGAATTCAATCTACAAGTCAATCACATTGACGTTAAGGGGGCATTTTTCCCTTTGACCGTTCGCTTCAAGCTGGCGATGGCGTTCCTTCGACTAAGTACACGACGTAGTCCGCACCTTGTTGCCGCTTCTTTTTGGCCTCCTGATATGCGGGGCTCCCGTACCAGGCTTTCGCGGCCCTCAACGTCGAAAACTCCAATACGGCGAAGCCTTCCACCTGCGGTCCTTCAAGGGCTTCAGTGTGCTCGTAGAAGACTTTGATGCCCGGTGGGTGATCGCCACGTGCTCGACGAGCGAGCGCGCGATAGGCGTCCAATGCGTCAGCATCGCGTGTTGCTTTGCGGATCATGATCACGTAGGCAGTCATCTTCTTTCCTTCTCGAGTGGATGTTTCAATCGGTCATCTGTCGCGCAAGTGATTGTCACAATGGGTGCATTACGACAAGTTGAGCTGCTGTATCGGGATACTCCCGAAAGTACTGAATCAAGCCATCTTTAAGGCGAAATAGGTGAGCCCAGTTGTTGATGTAAGAAAGCCCAGTCGCACGGGAAGTGCATTTCGCTACGCCAAGGACCACTACGCTTTGGGACCTCTCGTCAACAAGGTATTCATTTGCCTGAAAGGAGTCAAAGACCAAGTGCTGATCCAATTCGCGCCAGAGTTCACTGATGCCATCGTGACCTTGGTGAGAACGCGCCCATGGCATATGCTCAACGATTCCGGGCACTTCGAACGTGCATTCCGGGCTCGACAACCGGGTGATGGCATTGAGGTCCCGTACCGCAAACGCGGCGTAGCACCCTTGCACGGCGGCTTGCAGTGCAGAACGATCAAGATTGGAAGTGGACACGTGCGCCTTTCTAAAAAGGGGGAAAAATTGCAAAAGAAACAGTCCTTCTTAAGTCAACATTATTGACCTTAGAGTTGTTTTGCACGTATTGGTGATTACCCGTACCCATGCAATGGCTGGAATACGGCTGACGCATAGATCAAACGCACGGCGGGCGGGGTAGAGCGTACCCTGCAACCCGATCGTGCCAAGGCAACAGAGAACCCGCGCGGCCGAGAGGAAGCGCGATCCGCTAGGAGCAATTACACAGGCGAACGGATCATTAGGTTCAGCAGGCCGACGTTGGCATGAGCGCGGCGGACTTGTGCCTCCGAGTGATGTCGAGCAAGCCAGCCTCGCCAGATGGGCAGGCACGTTTTGTTTGCATTTGGCATGGACGGGAATCCCGGCAGTCAGAGAAATATCATCCGGGTGATGGCCCATGCTGCGGTCCAACAACCCACGAAATTTCAGCTCTGCGGATCTCTGCGATGAGGTAGTGCCCCAACCGCCGTTCGATCACTGGTTTCCACGGCACGAGGCTGAAGCCCAGTTCGTTTTCGAGCACGGCGAAGCGCCCGCTGGCCAGCAGCACGTTGCAGCGGTAGACGCCGAAAACTCGCTCGCCGTCTTCCCCTGGCCGGTGCGGCAGTCCGGTCTCGTCTGCGATGGTTCGTGCAGCCACATCGAGGTCGTGCTGGCGCAGCGTGCTCAGCAGGTTGCGCGCAAGCACTACCCCCTGCGCACGCCGCTCAGCCAGACCGTGTTCAGCGAGGAAGTCGATGCGCTGGCGCAGCGCATCGCGCAGTTCGCCGCCGAAGCCCTTGTCGGCGACGCCGACCGCGCCGCAGATCAACTGTCGGTCCAGCCATGTCGCGCCAATCGCGCGCGCCTGCCGCTCTATGGGCAGGTGCGAATGCAGCGTCACGCTGCCGCCGGCCAGGCGCTTCGCGTCGTGGTGGCGCGCCCGCTCGGGCAGGTCGGCCGGCACGCGCCAGGCTCCTTCCGCGATGCGTTCGACCAGCCCCGCGCGGCGCAGCGCTTCCAGGCGGCGCACGTGTGCACGAATCGTTTCCTCTGGATCAGCACCGGGCGCGGGACGCGCCAGCAGTACTGAAAGATGTCGATCCGTGCGGTAGAGCCCACCCTCGGCAAGGCCGCCGATAGTCCTGTCGACAGAACGCTCCTTGAGCGCGCTCCGAGCTTCGACCACGGCGCCAGTCGGAAACTGCTTCAGCTCCATGCCGGCCGGCAGCGTGACATAGTGCGCCCGCCCGTCGACGCCGTCGAGCACTAAGTAGCCGCGCTCCTGAAGCTCGTCCGCCATTCCTTTGCCAACGACCCTGCCTACAACTTGTCGGGCTGCGTCACCCGGATCGAATACGGCGAGTTCGCGTTGCGTCGATCCGAGCGCTCTCTGCATTCTGCGCACGATGTCGCCGCGCTCACCCATCGCCTGAAGTGTGGCTTCCATGCCTGAGCGCAGGTGCCAGCGGTTCCCACAAAGCGACTGGGCCAACCCCATTTCGGTCAGCCGATGCAGCCGGCCGATAAGCAATGCGCGCGGCGGACGTCCCGCGTCGTGGCTGGTCGCGAGATCCACAAAACCGTCGCGCGACTGTCGTGCCTGCTGCTGCAAGCTGCGGTCGAGACTGGTCCAGCGTTCCTGTTCCACCTCGCGCAGCAGGTCCTCGCGAATCTCGCGTTCCGTACGCGGCCCGAGCCATTCGGTCGTCAGCTCGCAGGCGCGCTGGCGCATGCCGTTGGCGATGTAATCGCGCGCGATGATGAGGTCTTGGCCAGTTTCGTCGCGGCCGCGCAGCACGATGTGCGTGTGCGGATTGTCGGTGTTCCAGTGATCGACTGCCACCCAGTCGAGCGAGGTGCCCAGGTCGCCCTCCATGCGCGTCATCAGGTGGCGCGTGAAGCCACGCAGGTCTTCGAGTTGCTGTGCGTCCTGGGGCGAGACGATGAAGCGGAACTGATGCCGGTCGCCACGCCCGCGCTCCTCGAAATCGGCCAGATCCGCGTGGTCCGTCGTGGGCCCATAGGCGTGGCCCTTGCCGCCATCGCGATCCACCCCCTCGCGCTCGATGTAGCGCAGGTGCGTTTCCACCGAGCGAGCGCCGGCCTGCTTGAGCACCACGTAGCGGGCCTTGATGACCACGCGGCGCGCGCCGGGGCCGAGCCGTCGGCCGGCGGTTTGCGCCGCGACGTGACCGCGTCCGAGTTTGGCGGAGCTGCGCCCGCCAGTTCGCGCGGTCTGCGAAGGCTTCGCTCCGGACTTGCTCGCCTCGCGCAGCACGCGGCTGACGAAGCGCTGGCCACCGCTTGGCTGGCCCGTTCGTGGTGACTTCGGAGGCCCAGGCCGGACGCTGAAGCGGTCGTCGTCTCGTGGTGTCATCGCACATGCTCCAGCGCAGCGAGGCGCACTGCAGCGCCGACAGCACGCGAGAACGCCAGCATCGGCGCGCACTTGCTGCCGCTTGCGGCACGCGGCCGGCCGAAGGCCGTGCCGCGCCAACCCCCGTGCAGACAAGGCCCGAGGCACCCGCGCGTGCCGTGCCCTTCTATCTTGCCCTCCGCCCGTCTCCCGATTCCTGCCAATCGCTGGTGCGACCGTCCCCGACGGTCGGGTGGCGATCGTCTGCACGAACGAGGCGCGCCGGGTGCGGGCGGCGCGGCAACGCGCGTGCATGCCGCCCGCACGTGGATCGACAGCGCCGATGCACGGATGGCGGCAGTCATGGCGCGCCCCAGGTCCACATCGGCTGCGCGCGGCCGAGCACGGACACCGCGTCGATGGGACCGAAATAGCGGCTGTCGAATGATGCCGGGTTCGTCGTGCTGAGGAGGAACAGCTCGCCGGCGCGCAGCGTGCGGCAGTGCAACCACAGCGGCAGGCCACGGCCCAGGCCATCGGCCTCGCGCGCGAGCGCCACCGGCACGTCATCGACGTAGACGGTGCGCTGCGCGACGCACACCCGCTGGGGCGCCATCGCGCCAATGCGCTTGAGCAGCGGAATGCGCTCGGGCAGGTAGCCGCGCTGCGCCGCGAGCGCGGCTACCTCGCCCGGCAGGCGGACCAGCACGATGTCGTCGACGTGCAGCGCATCGGCCACCGTTCCCGCCGATTCGATGCGATACCAGCCGCGTGGCACGCTGTCGCTGGGGTTGTAGACCCAGCGCGCAGCGGGCGCGTGCAGCGCCGGTGCGGCGAGCGCAGCGATGCCGAGGGCCGCGCACGGCGCGAGCAACAGGCGAGGCGCGCGCGTGCTCACCGCAAGTCCTCCCCGCGCAACCAGGCCGCATGCCGCTCGGTGCCGTAGGCCGGCATCGGTTGGTGTGCCGCGAGGCGGTTGCCGAGCGTGCGCCAATATGCGGGCGCAGCCCGCGCCGGGTCGATGGCGAGCGCTTCGATGGCGTCGATCCTCTGCAGGACGGCCTGCACCGCGGTTTCCCCTTCGGCGCACAGCAGCAGCTGCGCGCCGGGACGAACGCCGGCGATGCGCTGCATGCGCTCGCCCGGGGTGCGAGCCTGCAGCACCATTAGCTGCCAGCGCGTCGTGCCGTAGTCGTTGGATTCCCATCGCACACGGCAGAAGACCGCGCCGGGCGCGAAGCTCGCACAGCGCCGCCAGCGGTCCAGGCGCAGTTCACGCAGCGGCTGGCCGAAGCGCAGGTACAGGTTGATCCGATGTTCGACGTAGGCGAGCGAGACGCGCGTGAGCGGCGGATCGCCCGCGTCAGCGGCCAATGTCACCGACAGGCGCAGCGGCGAGTCCATCGGCGTGTCCACAGACACGTCCGATGGCACGATCGCTGGCGAGGCGTCGGTTGGCCGAATGGTCGATGGCAACGCATTCATGGCCGTTGCTCCGGGAACTCACGCTCCAGCAGCGCGCGCAGCATGTCGGCCACCGTGATGCCGCGAGTGAACGCCGCGACCTTGATGCGCCCGCGCAGCGCAGGCGTAACGTCCAGCGTCAGGCGGGCGGTATAGACCTCGCCTCGCGCGAGTGCGTCGAGATCGTTGGCTTCACCGACAAGCACCCAGGCTTCGGCCTGCGGGTTGGTCGGCGGCCGTGCGCCAATAGGTACGCGCTGCACGCGCTTGCCGTTCTTCATGGCGGACCGCTCCGCAACACTTCGGCGGACAGCGCGGCGATCTCGCGCGCGGCCGGACCGTCGTCGTCCAGCTCGCGCACGAGCCGACCAGCGGTCACGCTGTCGGCGAAGGCGATGCGCTGACGCACCTCAGACGACAGCGCGGGCAGCGGCTGATCGGCGAGCGCGCCGCGCGCTTCACGACCGATCACGGTGGTGCTGACGCGCCGGTTGATGACGAAGGCCGCGCGAAGCGCGGGCCGGAACACCTGCGCTTCGCGTATCAAGGCGACCATCTCCGCGCTGGCCCACACGTCGTAGGGGCTGGGCTGCACCGGGATCAGCACAAGGTCGGCGGCGAGCAGCGCCGAACGCGCAAGGGCCGCAATGCGTGGCGGTCCGTCGATGACGACGTGATCGGTGCGGCGCGCAAGTGCTGGCGCTTCCTGGTGCAGCGTCTCGCGCGCCAGGCCGACGGCGCCGAACAGGCGCGGCAGGCCGCTCTGGCTGCGCCGCTGCGTCCAGTCCAGTGCCGAGCCCTGGGGGTCGGCATCGAGCAGCAGGACGTTCTTGCCAAGCAGGGCCAGCTCGCCGGCCAGATGCGTGGCGAGCGTCGTCTTGCCGACCCCGCCCTTCTGGTTGAGCAGCGCGATGATCACGGCGCGCTCCTCGCAAGCATATTGGCGGGCCTCTCTTGTGCCTTCTCCCTTGCGAGCCTTGCGGCGTCCTTCGCGCGTTGCGTGCCGGCTGCGTGCCGTGCGTCACCGCGGCTTTTCCACAGCGCGCGGCCCTCTCTTATCGTTAGGTTTCTATTGAATACGTTAGATACGTTAGGGGGCGCGCAAGCAGTTGTCGCACAAGGATTTCTGGACCATTGGCACGCTTGATAGCACGAGCGCGCTGCGCCCGATAGCACGAGTGCGCGCACGCCTGATAGCACGAGCCCGTTCACTGGCTGTCCACAGGCCATGCACCGCTGCCGAAGCTGCCGCCGGGGCGCAGCGGTGCCGTGGACGGCACGGGACGGAAGGCCAGCACTTCCGGACCGCGGCGCGAGCGCAGGATGGCGAGCGCGTAGCCGGGCAGCGGCTGGTGCGCGACGATGCGCCGCAGGTCGCAGGCGAAGTCCGCGAAGCGAGCCAGACTGCCGGACTTGCGGTGCAGGTGCATGAAGTCGAAGCGCCAGCCCTCCGGTTGCCAGCCTGCATGCTTGCGCACCAGCCGATACAACCAGCGCTCGATGCCGCCGGACAGACGGAAGTAGTTCGCGTCGATTGTCAGCACCAGGCTGTTGTCCATCACGCCCCCATAGAACCAGTCGGGCAGGATCAGCTCGATGCCCAGCGGCCTGCCCTGCCCGTCCGCGCGCTCCTTCCACTCGTTGATCCACGAGAAGCGGTGCAGCCGCCGCGCGTTGGCCTGGCGGATGGAGGTGGCCACGCTGGTGGACTGCAGGCGGTCGAGCGCGGCCTTCAGGCGCTGGTAGTCGCGCACCGACGTGCCGCGTCCCACGAAGCGCAGGATCTCGTGCGGCGTCGCAGCCATCAGTCGCGAGCTGCGCAGGCCTGCGTCGCGGGCCTCGACGATCTGGCTGGCGGCCCAGATCAGGATGTCGGCATCCCAGATCGTCGCGATGCCGTGTTCGGCCGTGCCCTCCACGCGTACCGTCACCGCCCCCGCGCGGAAGTCGATCGGAACCGTGCGCCGGCTCTTGGCGAGCGAGAAGAACGGGTAGGCCATCAGGTCCTGCACGTCGCGCGCGGGCATCTCGCCCGGCATGGCATGGAACAGTTCGAGCTGCTCGCGCTGCGGATCGCGCGGCGACGTCATCGGCTGCGGTGTCCATGATGGTCAACGCCCGCCGTCGCGGCGCAGAGAGAGGCGTTCGGTGCGCAGCTCGACGTACTCCGGGTCGCAGGTGGCCTCGAAGCTGCGGGCGTCGGCCCAGGCTTCGAGATCGGACAGCGCGTACATCACGCGCCGGCCGAACTTTCGAAAGCGCGGCCCGCCACCGATCACGCGCTGCTTCTCGAGCGTGCGCGGCGACAGCCGGAGAAAGGCCGCCGCCTCGTCGTTGGTGAGATAGCGCGACTGCGCTGAGGTCGTCGCTGTGGTCGGGTGGGTCGACACCGGCTGGGGCGTCGATGAAGGTGCGGCTTGTGGCCGCAGCGCAGCGTGTCTCATGAAAGTGGCCTCCGTCGGTGCTGGTCGCCGACGGGCGAATCGCCGCCGGATGGAAGCAGTCTCAGGAAAGCCAGGCGTCCTGAGGACGGACGTTAAGGGGTCAGCCGGAACGTCCGTCCCGGGAAGGTTCAGTCTGGAGCAGGCGCCGGTAGCCGCCGTCCACGAGCGCCCGGCCGCGACGCGCGAGCCGGCGCACTTGGGCGCGCATCTCGCCCAGGTCGTGCCACCGCTCTGCCACCGCCTCTGCGCCGAACAATGCCTGAGCGATCTCTCGCTGTGTGGCGCCAGCGCCCAGGCCGTCGAGCGTCTGCAAGCTGCGCATGTGCAGCAGCGCAATGCGGTCGGGCCGGCCATGCGCGTGCGCATGGGCGCCCGGCAACGCGGCGTCGCGACCGTAGTAGCCGTTGAGGCGCTCCATCGTGGCGGTCGCCGCGCGCCAGCGCTCGCGCAGCCGCGCCCCGGCCATCAAGCCGTAGGCGTAGGCCGTGCCATGCTCGAGCGCGGGTGAGAATGCCGCGCGCAACGCGCCCTCTGGGCGGTACGCGGTCAGCAGCAGGCGCTTGCCGTCATGCGCGAGTTGCTTGCGTCCCGGCATACGCCATAGCGCGAAGACCGGCGCATCCGCCACCGCCGCCGCGTCCGGATGGAGCTGCGGCAGGCCATCAGGGTCGGGCAGCCAGGCAGGCTGCGCGTGGCGCGCATCGCGCGCTGGGTCTTCGAGCAGGCGCAGGCCCCAGCAGGCCGCATGGTCGGCTTCGTCATCGCTGCCGTCCATGAGCAAGCCATAGTGGGCTCGGTAGTTCGGATTGCGCCGCAGATACTCCCAAGCCAGCGCTGGCCCGTCCAGCGTCAGGACGTAGAGATATGCGGCCGACGGATGCCATTCGTGAGTGCGTGCGCCCATGACGAAACCTCCTTGCTTGAAAGGGGGCGCCTCGGGCAGCGGTCCGGCGATGCCTCCACGGCTTCGCAGGAGGGGTCCATCAATACGGCAGTGTCGTTGTCTCGATGTTGGATGTAGGTGGGGTATGGCAGGCGATGCCGCGTGCGGCCGCCCTTGCGCCGCTGCACCCATGATACGAGTGAGCCCGACCTCGGCGGGCGGCAGCCATGCCGCGACGGGACCGCCTACTTCAATCGTTGATCGAGCCGTCGGCCTCGGCGCGACGCACATATTCAGACAGCGGACGCTGGGGCACGAAGTGCGTATCGCGCAGCACCGGCAGATCGCGCGGGCCACGGATGCGCTGCAGGTCGGACAGACGCACGTGGTCCAACCGGGGCATGCCCATTCCAAGGTCGCACAAGCCGTAGGCCGTGTCTTCGTCGCGCGGATCGAGCTGCACCAGCAGCCAGGTGGCGTGTGCATCCGGCGTGAACAGCTTGACCACCGGCCAGGGATCGGTGTGCACGCCGCCGGCAGCGGCTAAGCCGTTGTCGAGCAACTGGCGGCGTTGATCTTCCGTGATGAGCGAGGTCACTGACACACGCTCCGGGCGGATCGCCCGCCCGGAAGCGGTGAGGAGAAGGCCGGTCGCTGCGCAAGCGCGGCGACCGCCAGAAAGGGGGCGGTGCGGGCCATCATGAAAGGATCCAAGGGTCAGCATAAAGCGGGCCAACGGGAGCGCAACCGGGGGCAACCCGCAAAATGAATCCTATAGATTGTAGCCCTATAGGTGTCTATGCGATGTCATCTTGGACTTGTCCCAAGTCCATTGATGATTCCGAAGAACTCATTTCCTGCTGCTCTCAGATCCCTCCGAAAATCGCGCGGCTTGAGCCAGGAAGCATTCTCGGACGTGTCGAGCCGCACGTACATGAGTTCGCTCGAACGGGGTCTGAAGAACCCGACGCTCAGCAAGGTGGACGAACTGTGCGAGGTCATGGAGGTGCATCCGCTCACCTTACTGGCCTTGGCCTATGGGCTCGACGCAAAAGGCGCTGACATGTTGGCGCCGACCGGAAACTGAGCCAGTTTTGTAGGTAGTGCCGAAGTAAAAGTGAGCCAGGTGTTCAACCTACCC
>NZ_JBDGIV010000026.1:0-43262 GCF_057657255.1 Variovorax sp. Soil_C_19
GCGCAAACCACCGCATCAACTACGATGCAAACCCTCGACCTCTAGATCAAAGTGCTACGAAAGCCGGGGGCAGCGCAAGTCTCGTTGATTGCCCAGCTCTCGCGCTGGGCCTGCCGAGCGCAGTTCGTCCACCCTCAGCGAAGTCAGGAGGCGCTGCTCAAAGAAGTATCTTCAGATACTTAAGCGAGGGGTGATTCGCTCTGAGACGGAGTACTACTTGGTCAAGGGCATTGTTGATGGGAGTGGCATCGAGCCAGGAGCAACAGAATCGGCCCAACTCCAGTCCATGCTCAACGATTACGAAGTTCGGCTGTCCGCTTCTGGCTCCCCCACGGCGTGAGATGGGCGTGAGCGTCCAGTCATCCCATCTTGACCGGCCGCACGAGGGTCACTTGGACCGCAGCTGTGCTCCGACGTAGGCCACGCACTCCACGAGGTTGAAAGCGGCCAGCAGCAAGAACTTCTCGGCGTCAGTCCGCACGCGCAGCAGGTCGTGCTCGCCGAGGTAGCCGTACACGAACGCCAGCAGGTAGCGCTCGGGATGGTCGACGCAGAACTTCGTGATCATCTGCGCGACGAGGTCTGGCGGCACGCCCTCGGTGAACTTCAACGTCGCAGTCAGCCGCTGCAAGCAGGTTTCCTGGACGTCTTCAGAGATCGTTGGCAAGGCGCGCCCGCAGTGCTTCATGGCCTGGAAGGCGACCAGCAGAACGTGGATCGGCACCTCAAGCTGCAGCATGTCGACTCCGTAGCGAGGCAACACGAGGATGGAGGCCAGCAGGTTCGGCTGCTGGACGTAGATTTCGTCAGCCAGCTCAACCTTCTGCTGCGCGCTCATGCGGTCGACGTCGATGTTCGCCCGGACCATCACGGCCTGCGTGAGCAAGGTCATGGTCGCGCGTCGGACGCTGGCTGCCATCGGTGCGGCAGCAAGTCCTCGATCTGGCTGGCGCGCTGCGTCGGCAGGCGCTGCAGCACGTCGCGCAGGTAGGCCCAGGGGTCGTGGCCGTTCAGGCGCGCCGACTGCACCAGGCTCATCACGATGGCAGCGCGCTGGCCGGCCAGTTCGCTGCCCACGACCTCGCTTCTTGGCTTCATCTCGGCTTCGTGCACTCATCGCCGCAGCAGGTTGGCGTTGATGCTGTGAGCCATTGCCACTGCGGCCATCGACATGCCAGGCTGCGCGCAGGCCGCCACCGCATCGGCCTTGAACTCGTCACTGTGCTTGCGACGCCGCCGGCCACTGCCGGCTTGTTGATCGGGAATAGTGTTCACGTGTCCACCAAGAGTTGAAGTGGACACGAGGCTCCTATGCCCCGAGCCGGCTTTCAAGATGGTCGGACTGGACGCTCACGCACGTCCTTCTCGAACACCAGATCGGAAAGTGACTCCTTCGCCCGCGCATAGAACGGCTGGCGTCGCTCGGGTGTGTCGATGGGGGGTGCGGACAAAAACTTGGACTAACGAACGGCGGATCAAGATCTCTCTGGGCTCTCTCAGCCCCATCGAATACCGAGAGAGTCTTGGACCTCCAGCGTAAAACCAGTCCAAGTTTTTTATCCGCCCTAGGGTCAGAGATCGGCGGAATTCAACAATCCAGCGTCAAGAGGGGTCTTGAGAGGATGCTTACGTAGATGGCACATTCTGGTAGAGAATTACTCATGGCTACCGCCATTGGCCCGATGCCCGTCAAGCTCGATCCTGAACTCAAGGTGCGCCTGAAGCGCCTGGCGACGGCACGCCATCGGGCGCCTCACTGGCTGATGCGTGAGGCCATTGCCCAGTACGTTGATCGCGAAGAAAAGTGCCAGTCCCTGCACCAGGACGCCGTGGCGGCGTGGGAGGAGTTCGAGGAAACGGGCCTGCACGTCTCCGGCAACGAGGTGATGGCGTGGCTGGAGACCTGGGGCACTGACAACGAGTTGCCAGCGCCTGCATGCCACAAGTGAGGTTCGCGCCGGCGGCGCCGCGCGATCTGCAGCGGCTGCGTGAGTTCCTGCGCCCGAAGAACCCGGCAGCCGCCCGACGTGCTGGTGAGACCATCAGCAAGGCCGTTCAGGTCCTGCGTCAGCAGCCGATGGTGGGGGGGCGGTGGAAGATCTGCCGCCTGAGTACCGCGAGTGGGTGATCGACTTCGGCGCCAGCGGCCACGTGGCGTTGTATCGTTACGCTGGCGAGGGCGATGAGGTCACGGTGCTGGCCCTGCGCCATCAGCGCGAGCTCGGCTACGAGCCGGGTTCAAGCAGTTAGGCGCAGGCAGCGTTCCTCGCTCTCAGCATCAGGCTGGATCGAGACCCATCCCAGATGCGCCCGTTGGACTCCGTGACCTGCTCATAGCGTTCAATGCCGAAGTAGTCGGTGATACCTATTGCACGAATCGGCGGGTTCGACGCCTCGATGGCGTCCAGGAACGCTGCCCAAGGATCTGGACCGGCGTACTGGTCGTTCAGGGCGGTGCCAGGCGTGTGGATGTGAGGGTCCCAGCGATGCCAGAGCGAGCCTCGTTTGCTTTGTACGTCGAACATGTCGGCCATGGGTCCTCTCTTCAGTGTTCTTCTGATGAGGGACGCACTCCGCCACGCTCCCGTTGCGTAGCGACAGGAAGCGCGAAGATTCGACCCTCAACTGCCTAAAATACAGGGCATTATCAGCTTATTTGCCTAATTTGGCGATCTTGTTGTCAGCACTCGACTTGCGCTCAGTGTGGCAAAAGCCTAATATAGCGGGCGTTGAGTACTGTGAATGCCTAATTTAATGAGCAAATTCGTAATTCCACTGCAAGCCACCGAGCGTGTTGTCCAGCTGGGTCAGCGCATCCGGGTGGCGCGGATTCGACGCGGCTGGTCGGTCGCCGATCTCGCCAGCAAGGCAGGTATCAACCGAAACACCCTCACGGCGCTGGAACTAGGTAAGCCAGGTACGGCGGTCGGCGTGTGCTTCACGGTACTGTGGGCACTCGGCCTGGACAAGTCTCTAGACGCTGTTGCGGATCCCGACAGCGATCTCCATGGCAAGGCCCTCGAAGCGTCGCGCCGCCCGACGCGGGCCGGCAAGGCCCGAAAGGCAAGCGACGACTATGACTTCTGAGCGCGAGGCCTATGTCTACATTCAACTGCCCGGCACGTTGGAAACGGTGCCGGCAGCGCTGCTCAGAGTGCAGACGCTGCCCGACGGCACGCAGATAGGGCGGTTCCGCTACGGCGACCGTTACCTTCAGCGCCACGAGGCAGTTGCACTCGATCCGTTCCAACTGCCTCTTGCCAAGGAAGTCTTCGAGTTCACCCAACTCAAGGGGATTCCAGGCGCGGTTCGAGACGCTGGCCCCGACGCCTGGGGACGACGTGTGATCGAGCACAAGCTCGAGCGCAGCGCGGCCGACCTCCAGGAAATCGACTATTTGCTACATGGGCCGCAAGACGGAGCAGGCTACCTGAGCTTCGGGCTAAAGGCGGAACCGCCCGCGCCCAGGCGCCAGTACAACCGCACGCACCAGCTGGCCGAGCTGATCGCGGCCACACAGGCGATCGAAGAGGGTCGCCCAGTGGCCGCCCATCTGCTCGAACAGCTCGATCCTGGCACCAGCATGGGTGGTGCGCGGCCGAAGGCCACGATTGAGGACGCGCAAAGTCTCTGGCTCGGCAAGTTTCCAGCCAGAGATGACCGCTTCAATCTGCAGCGCGTCGAGTTCGCGACGCTCGACCTGGCACGCAGATGCGGCCTGAACGTCACACAAGCCCGCCTGGAGGCGGTTGGCGAAAGCGACGTGCTGATGCTGCAGCGTTTTGATCGCGACTACACCGACAAGGGTTACCTGCGTTTCGGTCTCGTCAGTGGCCTGACCGTGCTCGACTGCGGCGATAGCCACCTGGACCGGGAACGTTGGTCCTACCCGTTGATGGCCGATAACCTGCGCCGCTGGTCCGACAAACCGGAAGCCGACTGCGCCGAACTCTTCAGGCGGGTGGTCTTCAATGCCGCCGTGACTAACAACGATGATCATCCGCGCAATCACGCTCTGCTACGCAGGCAGAAGGGATGGCGGCTGTCGCCGGCCTACGACCTCGTGCCCGCACCTGTGGTCAGCCTGGAGAGGCGCGACCTAGCCTTGACCGTCGGCGACTACGGTCGCACGGCCAGCATCTACAACCTGTTGTCGCAGGCTGGGCGTTTCGGCTTGTCGGCGGAAGAGGCGCGCAGGCAAATCGATCAGCTCGTCGATGTCGTCCGGCATTGGCGCGACGGCTTCTTCGCCTGCGGCGTGTCGGCCAAGGACATCGACTACATCGCTCCGGCCATCCTGCCTGACTGTTTCTTCTTCGAAAGGCAACCCGATGTGTTGGCGCCGACCGGAAACTGAGCCAATGGGGATGCGGACGAAAACTTGAACTACCTCCTGGTAGTCCAAGTTTTTATCCGCACCCCAAGTGGGTCCCGCGGGGGCATTCCTCGTCAATCCGCAAGGGTGTCAGCAAGGACGGCACACCCTGGCAGCGCCAGATGAGTGCGCACTATGGCTACGGTGCTGCGCACCGAAGGCGCAGACGGCGAGCACGTCGACGTCTATGTCGGCCCGCACCATCGATCGCTGCGCGCGTTCATCGTCGACCAGGTGGACGCCAAGGGGCGCTTCGACGAACACAAGCTGCTGCTCGGCTTCACGAGCCGCGAAGAGGCCAAGGCTGCCTATGCGAAGCACTTCCCGGCGGGATTTCTCGTCGGACCGATCAAGGAAATGACGATCGCGCGGGTGCGAGACTGGCTCAAGGAGGGTGATCTGCGGAATCCGGCGAATCGGCTCACGCGCACAACTTAGCGCACGGCCTGCAAGATCAAGGCAGTGACGCCAACCACGAAGGCCACAGAGCCCGCGGCAACCAGCGCAAAGTGGCCTGTCAGCTTCCAGCCTTCTTTGCTTTCCAAGCGACGCTCCTGCGGCTCGAGCAGACGCTTGACGTCCTCGCCGGTGAAGTTCCTGGGGTCCTTGGCCATGCCCGCAATGTAGCAGGGCGCGCCCCCATCTCAAAACGCACCTTGTCAAGCAGCGAGCGCGAAACCCTCATCGTTGGCCCTCGGGGCAATCTCTTTCGCGATCACCTTGCCCACGGCCTTCTGAGCGATCTTGAAATCGTAGGTCGCTTGCATGTTGAGCCAGCCCACCGCGTCATTCTCTTCGCCGCCGAAGTAGCGGGTGAGGCGCAGCGCCGTGTCGGGCGTGATGCCGCGGCGCTCGAGCACGATGTCATTGATGCGCGAGGCGGGCACGTGCAGTGCCTTGGCCAGCGCGTTTGCCGTCATGCCGAGCGGCTTCAGATAGTCCTCACGGAGCACTTCCCCCGGGTGGACCGGGTTCATCCCATTCTTAAACATAAATTGCCCTCTATAGGTGCTACGGCAGACTGGCCGGATCAGTGCGGGTCTTCGATCTTCACTTCGTAGGGCCCCGCATCGCCCCATTTGAATGTCAGGCGCCATTGCTGGTTGATCCTGACGTGCCATGCATCGTCGTAAAACTTCAAGTCATTGCCCGGTGGCATCTTCATGAATCCCACCGAAGGAGCGGCATCCAGTTGGGTCAACTTGCGCACTGCGACATCCTTGATATTCGCGAACTTGGCGTTCTTGCCTGTTGTGAAAAGTGCTTCAGTGTCGGGGCAAGAAAATGATTGAACCGCCATGGGTGAATTCTATACCGTTTAACGGCAATCGGTAAACTATCTGCACCCTCAAAATCCAACCGAGTCGCGGGGAAAATGCCCTCACTGGGCGTGTTCGCGCTGCGCCTTGCGCCACTCCCACGGCGCCACGGGCTCTGCATCGCGCCACAGCCCGGCATGCTTGGCCCGGGCCTCGACCTCGGCGAACTCATATTGCCCGCGGTCCTGCGGCGTCTGCTCGCGCGCATAGGCGCGGTACCACCAAGCCATGCCGACGGTGACCATGGCCAAGCCCGCATCGAGCGTCTTGGGCCCGCGCGGCGCCGACGGGGGCGCCACCATCACCTTGCAGACGCTGCGGCCGTAGCGGTCGGTCTTGCCGCACTCGAGCTGCGCGTCCTTCATGTAGACCAGGTCGGACAGCGCCTCCTTCGCGCGCTGGCCGAAAGGCTGGCGCTTCTCGGGCGCGTCGATGCCGTTCACTCGGACCTTGAGCTGCTCGAAAGAGCCCAGTCCGCCGCAGCGCGCGGTGAGGGTATCGCCGTCGCTGACCCCGACGACGAGGCACGACGTAGGCGGCTCGGCGGTAACAGAGAGAGGCAGAGCTACAAGACCAGCCAGGAGAAGACGGAGGCAAAGGGAGGTCATGCCCGGATCCTAGCCCGCGCAGTCGAACATCGCAGGACGCACACGTTGGGCATTGGCTGACAAGGGCTCTCGCCGCAGCGGAGAGCATCAACTGTTCCCGCAGTTCTCGCCAAGAGCCCAGATCTAGATCATGAGCAGATCTCACCTGCACGCCGTCAACGAGGGATGGAACATTGAGGTCGCCGACGAGGCGACGGCGTCCATGTCGCCACCATCACTTTGCGCGGCCAGATGATGTGCAGGGTCACTCGTTCATCTTCCAACCAGGAAGGCGCTCGCGCCGAGGCTCAGCGTCATGCCGAGCAATGGACTGATGACTACATCGCCAGGGACGCAACGAAGCCACTGTCCATGGCATAGTCGGGTGCTTGCTGCCGCCAGCTGCCCACCCAGCTTGGAGCCGAATGCCCCTCGACTATCTCCGACAAATCCAACACGCCGAGTTCCCTTTGCAGGTCGACGACCCGAAAGAGATCAACTGTGTGGCTGTTTTGCTTGCCGCCGACATGGTCGTCGCGTCCGTTTCCAAACCATCCGGTCGAACGCAGCCAGATCCTCCACTGGAGTTCGCGATCGTGGAGCGGATCACCGCGTTGGGGCGAATGGAACTCGCGCGACGGCGAGAGTGACCGCCCGTGTTCGCTTGGTCACAAGAGTCGCGGTCGCCGCGGTCTGCGACACGGAGGCGGCGGACTCGCCGGCTCAGCCTCCATCTTCGAAAGCTCCGCTAAACCCTGTTCTGTTATGCGGAGCACAGTGGCCACATGGGCCGGCCCCGGTTGCAAGGACTGTCGAATCTCCGAGAACTCCGCCTCGACCATGCCTGTTGCAAGCAGCAACGACACGCACCTGACTTCATGCGGATCGGCAACACGCACCGGCAGCTCCTCCCGATGCAACTTGCGCAAGAACAAGAGTGGCATGTTCCCCCTCGAGTACCGGCGTTGAACTATCCAAAATGCCGGTGGTTCTGGTGGCGGGAATGTAACCCCAACACGCGCGGCGAATCAATCTGTTGCATGTCGCCGCATCGGCGAGCATCGAGCTCACGAAACCGCACGCCGCCTTCTGACGCGCGGACTACAGCATTGCCAATAGTTTTGAGCCACACCGAAACTGCAATCTGTTCAGCGACCATAAAAGGCGCCGCGGGTCTCGATGAAGAAGAAGAAACTACCCAATGTCACATACGCACATTCACCAGCCGGCACGATCGATCGGCCGAAGGAACCGCCCTCCCTCACAGTGAAGGACGCCATGCTGAGACGCGATGTCGAACTCAGTTTGGCTATGGAGGCGTTGCGTGCCTCTGTAGGAGAAGTTATCTCCGCGGCAGCTTCACTCATGCATGCCGCGTCCCCCGGGCTCACGCCAAGGGCGCGAGACCAGCTCCAAGAGGCTGAACTGAGCATCTTTGATACAGGCACCCTCGCAAAGGACATTCGGGGCGTGGCGCACCAACTCGACTTGCTGGAATCCGTCCTCGCAAGAACAGCTCGCCACGTCTGGAGGCAAGAAACCTGAAGTCTCACCTCGGATGCTCGAAGAGGATGCCTTCAATGAACGACGGGGTTTGGTCCGAGCTCTGTGAACAGCGCGGCGAGCGCTGCCAACGCCGCCTTCGCCGTGTCCTCAATCCGGACCGAGCACGCCAGCATCAGGTTTAGCTTGAGACCGAAGTCTTCGACAATGAGGTCATGCGGATCGCGCAGCACGCCGTTGGCGCGTACCACGCCCAGCAGGCGCTCCACGCGCTCGGCGTACGTGCCGCTCACGCCATAGGCAACGACAGGCCGGCCGATTGCGACGGCCACGCCGACTTCGAACACCGTGCCCGAATCCGGCTCCGTGCCGCGGAACGGCGTCAGGTTGGCGATCACCCCATCGGAGCGCCGCAAGAGCACCATGTTCGAGTCATAGATCGCGCGCGCCGCCTCTACGTCCATGAGGCCGGTCGGCGGCTCACCGTCGGCCGAGACCAATGCCTCCATCCCGAGAACCTCGCACCGACGCACGAGATTGCGGTAGTGCTCCGGCGCGTTCCGCCGGAACACATCCGGTCCGGCGAAATAGACGCGGGGGTGGAATGAGGAGGCCATGGCCGCAGTATTGCAGCGCTCTTGCTCTTCAGCAACGATGAGTTTGTATAGCGCGGAGCACCGCGCTGTTCAGTTCGGCGGCGCGCTGCCGACCTCGCAGAACCAGACCTGATAGAACCAGCGCACTCCGAGCTTTTCGGCACCGGCGAAGCTGATGGTGTCGTAAGCGCAGGCGGCGATCTCAGGCGGCCAAAGCAAGCCGAGCGGCTTGCGATTGACGTCCGGCGTCGCGGCGGGCCACAGCCCGAGGCTGTGCGCCCCTCACGCGATTCGAGCGAGAGCATGCCGCACTCCCACGGCTGATCCCCGAAGTCCCGCTTGGAGAGCTGCACGCCCTCGCGGTAGCGGCGCCGCATTCTCACTCGCATGGTGCGTTCCCTTCAGCGCGAGGTAGCAGCCCAGGCATTTCGTGCATCACGGCGCGGATGTGGTCGCCGGCATGCCGCCCAGTCGGGCCCCCTGCAGGCGCTGGTCGACCAGCAGCTCGCAGGCTTGATCATGTGGGTTCCGATGGGCGCGGTCTATCTGCTCGCGGGCGTTGGTATCTCAGCCCGGTTCCTGCACGACGAGCCTTCAGCAGCCGAGCAGTTAGCGCCCGCGGGGCCCGGTCCTTTGCGATCCGGCGTGCGCGCTCTGGCGCCAGCACCTGCGTCGCGCTCTCGCGCAGCGGCTGACTGTCGGCAATCCTGTCGAACATGGCTTCGTAGAATTCGCGCTCCGCCGCGCCGTCGGTGCCGGACCGCTGGGCCCTGAGTTCGCGCACCGCGCTGGATCCTGCGTGCTGCTCCAACAGGCGCTGGAGCGCCCGTCGCGTCGACGGAGCGTCGAAAGCGATGGGCCCGGGATCTTCTGCCGGTGCGAGGCTGCGACCGAGCGCCTGCGCCAGCGAGCGACGGGCCTGCGTGCGCCGCAACGCGCGAGCGTCGGCCTGGGGATCGTAGGGCGGCGTCACCACGAGCTTCAATCGAGGGCGCTCGCTCAAGGCTTGGCGCAGCCGGTCGAGCTTCTCTCTCTGTTCCGGCCGCAGCGTTGCGCTGCCGGGGTCGAACTCGATCGTGGGCAGCGAGTCGCCGCCGAACAGCCGCCCAGCGCTCTGAAGGGCGCGGTGACGATGCGCTTTAGGGCGTTCGCGACCGCCTGCTTGATGGCGCTCCCGACATCGAAACGCGGGTTGTCCAGGTCGCCGCGAACGGGAACGGAAAGGCGGATCTGCCCATCCGCGCCCGTCAGGAGCGCCACCGCAAGATTGAGCGGAACATCGATTGCATTCGGGGCTTCGACCCTTTCACCGAGGCTGAAATCGGCGAGACGGATATCGTTCTTTCCGAGCAGCAAGCCGTCCTGCACCTTGTAATCGTGGTCCAGCCACAACTTGCCGGATTCCACCTTGCGTCCGGCAAAGGTTGCCGAGTACGGCGAAAGCGGCGGCATCTGCACGTGGTCGAATTCGACTCGCAGATCTGTAAACCGTTGCGGCTCGGCCGGCAGGAAGCTGCCGCTGACCCGGGCCGACCCGTAGGGGAGTACCGCACCGCTGGCCTTCACATCGGCGCGGCGCGACGGGTCGCTGGAAATGCCGACGATGGCTCCGTCGATGTCCGTGACCTTGGTCGAGAAAGGCAAGACCAGGCTGAGGTCGCAAAGTCGACATTGCCGCCGCGAAGGCGCACCCGCTCCACCAGAAAATCGAACGCTGCCGGGCCTTTGCCCATGGGAGCCTGCACCTGCTGGTCCGGTTGGCGCGCCGGCGCGCTTTGACATGCCTGCCGATCGTTCGCGTCGGCCTTGATGACGCGGGCGAGGTTCACGTCGCGCTCCTTGGATATGACGATCTTCGCGCCGGGTTTCTGCACGGTGACTTCTTCGATGCGCAGCCGGCGCGATGCCATGTCGAGCGCGACACTGTCGGCCTGGAGCTCTTTCCAGGCGAGGAGGCGGTCGCCGGACCAGGCTTCGTTGACCAGGAGGTCGACCACTCGGAAGGTGCCATTCGTCCGCAGGGCGTCTGCGTCGCCACCGGGCAACGGGTACTCCATTCGTTGCCTGAGACCTATGGCCTCCGGCAGAGGGCAGGTCTGCCCGAGCGCGAGATGCGTCCGTTGCCGACGACTTGTCGCACGATGTCTGACACTCGTTCATGCGTTCAGGCGGTAGCCTGCTTAGGAGCGCAGTACCCTATGAAGTCCAGAATCCGCAAACTCCTCAATCAACTCGGCGAGGCCTTCTGGATCGTCCCCGGGACGATGGTGCTTGCCGGAGTTCTGCTCGCTCTCCTTTTGCTTGTCATCGACCGCAGCGGGCGCCTCCCGGTATGGATCGCCAGGGGCGACTGGCTCTACAGCGGTGGCGGAACCGGGGCGCGGACACTGCTCGGGGCCATCGCTTCGTCGACCATCGGTGTGGCAGGCACCGTGTTCTCCATCACGATTGCCGCGCTCTCGCTCGCTGCCGGCCAGATGGGGCCGCGGCTGCTGCGAAACTTCACGAGAGACCGCGGCGTGCAGTTCACACTCGGTGCGTATCTCGGCACGTTCTCTTACGCGCTGATGGTGCTGCGTAGCGTCAGAACCCAGGAGGAAGGCCCTTTCACGCCCCACCTAGCTTTGACCTTCGGCATCCTTTTGGCCTTCGCCTGTGTGGGAACGTTGGTCTACTTTGTAGGCCACATGGCCAAGCGGATCAACGTCGACACTGTGGTGGAACTGGTGAGCGACGACATCCGCAAGGCCATGGAGGCCACGCTCGTGAAAGAGGCTCAGCCTTCCGCACCACCGGATGATTTCTGGACTGGCGGCACGCTCGTCGCCGACTCTCGGCGCGGCTACCTGCAGCAACTCGACGAAGCGGGCCTGGCCGACTGGGCGGCAAGGCACGCAACGGCGGTCCGGCTTCTCGTTCGCAAAGGCGATTATGTTTTTCCCGGTGCACCAATCGCCGTCGTGTCCGTTCAAGTGCCAGGGGCCGGTGAGGCAATCCGCCAATCAACCGCGCTGGGAGCGACCCGCGGCAGTGCCGGCGACGTGGAATACGCTGTGCGCCAGTTGGTGGAGGTGGCTGTGAGAGCGTTGTCGTCAGGCATCAACGACCCGCACACCGCCATGAGCGTGCTCGACCGCCTGGGCGCGGCGCTATGCGACCTGGCCGGGAATCACCTTCCCGGCGGGGTGACGAGGCAGGATGGTGCCGTCGTGCTTGTTGTGCCGAGCGTGAGCTACCGAAGTATTGCGGACGTGATGTTCAACATGATCCGTCAGAACGCTGCAGGCAGTACTGCTGTGAGCATCCGCCTGCTGGAAGTGCTGGCCGCTGTGATGGCCTGCGATGTAGACGTGGGACGACGTCAGGTCCTGCTACACCATGCCGATTTGGTTTGGGCCGATGCACAGCGCACCATCGGCAATCCGGCGGACCTAGCCGAGGTGGCGCGGCGGCACGGGACTTTGAAGCACATCATGACCCAGGGGTCACTGACTGCGGCGGCAGCGCTGGACGAGTGATAGGGACAGGACAGCCGCATGCTCGACATCGCCGTCACCTGCCTTGTCGTGACAGCGCTGCTTGCCTATGTGAACCACCGTTTCGTTCATCTGCCCAAGACCATCGGGGTGATGGCGATCGCGTTGGCCCGGGCGATGTGCAATGGTGGGTCTCGGCGCGCTTGGTCTGGACCGCGGGGCGGTGCTGCGACGCCGCTATTGCTGGCAAGTTGCCGCGCTCGCGCTTGCGGGAACGTCGATCTCGACGTTCGTGGTCGGCGCAGGAATGTGGATCCTGCATACGCTCGTCCGCGCCAAACTGCCGCTGCTCCACTGCCTGTTGTTCGGGGCGCTGATCTCTCCAACCGATCCGATCGCGGTCATGGGCATTCTTCGTTCGTCGGGTGCCCCGAAGAATCTCGAACTCGTGGTCGCGGGCGAGTCGCTCTTCGACGACGGCGTCGGGGCGGTGATTTTCGCGCTGCTGCCGGGGGTTCTGGCCAGCGGAACCGCGCCCACGCCGGAAGTTGCGGGCGAGTTGTTGCTCCTCGAGGCCGAAGGCGGCATCGCCTTCGGCCTCTTCCTGGGCAATGCAATCTTCCGGCTGCTGCGCCGTGAGGACGCTCAATGCTTTCAGGCAACTCCCAAGAAGGGTGATCGACGACGACCTCTTCAGCGGTTCCGCCGTTCTCGGGTTCTACCTTACGCTGGGAATCTTCCCGGCCATGATTCTCACGATGGCGACGTTGCCATACCTGCCGGTTTCCAATGTGGACGTCGCGATCATGGACCTGCTGCGGCAAGCGCTGCCACCACCGGCAGCCGACATGTTCACGGACGTCGTGCGAAACGTGACGGACAAGCCGCGCGGAGGTCTTTTGTCGTTCGGAATCGCCGCCACGCTGTGGATCACATCCACCGGCATGTACGCCATCATGAAGCAACTGAACAGGATCTATGGCGTCAACGAGGCGCGCGGCTTCATCCGGGGTCGATGGGTCGCCATGTGCCTGAGCCTGCTTTTTGTGTTCCTAGTTGTCCTGTCGTTCTCATTGGTCGTGCTGGGAGGCTTTCTGCAAGACTGGATCGGCAGACGCCTCGGAGAATCTGACTGGGTATTGGCGCTCTTTTCGGGGGTGCGCTGGTGCATCATTGCCGCGGGCCTTGTCTTGGGCTTCGCCCTGATCTACTACCTAGCGCCCAATCATCGGCTGAGATTTTCAGTCGTAACATCGGGCAGCGTAGTTTCGACCGTCCTGCTGGTGCTTTCCTCGCTTGCGTTTGCTCAGTATGTCGAGAGTTTTGGCGACTACAGTGCGACATACGGAAGCATCGGCGCAGTCATTGTGTTGATGCTTTGGCTCTACATGGCTGGGCTTTCCCTCCTCATCGGCGCAGAGTTCAACGTGCTGGAGCTCCAGGATAAAGAACAGCAGGTCGGGGCGCTTTAAACACGAAGCAAATACATACTCATGAACGGCAGCGGTAGCCAGCAGCCGGCAAGTGAGGCGGTCCGACGCGCCCAAGCTTCTTGAATGCCGTTGCAGTGCCCTTGGCAGCAGGGCAGGGTAGCGACTTTCCGGCAGGCTAGTGTCCGACCACGAGGGCTAACCGCTATGGAGCAACTTGGGGTTCCGGCAGATGGAGGTCTGACAATACCTGCGCGAAGCACTCGGAGTAGTACGGTGCGCGGCGCGACGCTGATCGTTCAGCGGCGTCGCGGACCGGAGTCCTGCTCCTCGTTCCAGACCGTTGAATGCGGCTGAGCCGCTCTCCACGATCCGAGCACCGTCATGGCCACCGATCGACAGGATCTCGTAGGCAGTTCCGGGGTCCAGGCCTTTGCTCAAGATGTGCTTCGAGAGGTGGTCGGGATTCTCGAGCACGCTCTTGTGGTTGATCGCCGAACCAATCGTGCTCACCATGGCGATCGCGGATTCGCGCCCGATGCTGCGCACTGTGACGTCGATGTGAATTGCCCCGGCCGGGGCGATTCATAGTGCTCATTCGACCCTGCGAGATCCCTTTAACCATGCGAGGGCGAGGCCTTTTGATGATCGAGTGTAAGTAAGGACGGTAGGAATCCATCCAATCAAAACTCATGAACCTTGTTGATGATTCGGAAACTCCGTGTCAATGAGTTCAAGTGCGTGATCCGTATTGACCCTGGTCGCTCAGCAGCCCCGTGCACGCGATGACGAGCGGTGAGCTACACCGCCTCGCGAACCGCTGCTTCGATCGCGGCGATATCGATCTTCCTCTGTTTCATCATCGCCGCCATCGCCGGGGCAGACACCTTCTTGTCGGCACTCATGGTCAATTCCGTCAGCCGCCGAGGATAGATTTGCCAAGACACCCCGTAGCGATCCTTCAGCCAGCCGCAGACCCTCTCCTCGCCGCCATCCGCAGTCAGTGCCGCCCATAGCCGATCGGTCTCGGCCTGATCATCCGTTGCGACTGAGATCGACACCGCCTCGGTCAGGCTGAAAGCCGGCCCGGCATCGAGAATCTGGTAGGGCATCCCGCCCAACGAGAAATCGATCACCGAGAAGGTGCCGTGCCCGGCATCACCAGAAAAGGTCGTTTCGACCCGGCTTCCCGGTATCAGAGAGCAGTAGAGCTCTGCGGCCTCACGGCCCCGCCCGTCGCGGAACCAAAGGCAGGTACGAATGGAACTGGTCATTGTGTTGCTCCTTGCTTGACCGGATGGACAGGTCTTCAGGTCTCGGGTCGAAGGTCGACAGGTCCAGCCCGCGCCGATGCGTGCACGATACGCCTCGATGGTTCGGTGCACGCGGTCGGGGCAGGCTCGCCCGCCGACATGAGACCGATCGGGTGTGCCGGCGATCACCACGGCCTGCGCGGTCATCGCGCTCAGCTCTCTCGCGTGAGCACCAAATGCATTGCCTTCGCCGTCGCCGCTCGCGCGGTGCATCGGTAGCCGAGCGCCGGCAAATCGATGCCGGCGAACAGGGCTTCGCCAGAGCCGAGCAGGACCGGCGCGATCGCGAGATGCAACGCATCGACGAGACGCGCGCGCAAGAATCCGCGGACCGTCGCCACGCCGCCGCCGAGGCGGATGTCGGCACCCGCGGCCGCGTCGCGGGCGAGGGCCAGCGCGGAATCAATGCCGCCGGTGACGAAGTGGAAGGTCGTGCCGCCCGCCATCGTCAGCGCTGGCCGGGCATGGTGCGTCAGCACGAACACCGGGCAGTGGTACGGCGGCTCGTCGCCCCACCAGCCCTTCCAGGCTTCGTCGGGCCAGGGGCCGCGGATCGGGCCGAACATGTTGCGACCCATGATCCACGCGCCGACGTTCTCAAGACCGCGCGCGGCGTAGTCGTCGTCGACGCCCGTCTCGCCGCCGTCCCGACCCTGCATGCGCTCCCAGGTGCGAGTGGCGAACATCCACTCGTGCAGGCTTTCACCGCCCCGACCCAGCCCTTGGCCGCGACGCTGGTCGGGTCCGGCGCCGTAGCCGTCGAGCGACAGCGAGAAACTTCGCACTTCGAGTCGACTCATCTCTGCGCTCCTTTCGAATCAGTCCCCAATGTCAGGCTCGACCATGCACCGTGCCGGCAAACCACGATGGGTGGCAGCCAGCAGGCCGTGGCATCGGGTTCCACAATGCTGCGATCGAGCTTCTCGGGTCTCGTGGCCCGGACGCGGTGCAGCCGAACGGTGTTGGTATGGGTCATGTCCGGTTTCCAGCAGCAGGTCGTGGGCGGGTCAGAAACGTGCGCTCTCGGTATCACGACGATCGGCAGCCACCAGCATCGACAGGCGCAGGTGCACCGGAGTACTCCATCTCAAGCACGACCCATTCGCGACGCGACGCGCCGAAGCGTTCCTCGATCTGGCACAGCGTGGCGTCGAGTTGCTGTAGCGGCTTCATCGCCGTCGCGAGTGGCAGGCGTGGCCTTTTGCGGTCGGAGTGTTCCGCGACGAGCACCATCCCGCTGCGCAGCACGACGGAGTCCGGCGACGCCGCTTGCGCGTGCACGCTCACCCGGCCCGTGCGAGACCAGGCGTCCGCGGTCAGCGCCAGAGCGATGTCGTCCATGCCATCGCGCACATCCACGCCCCACTGCTCATGCGACCAGAACGACGCCTTGTTGAGCAAATAGCTCGCACCCCTGCGCACGGTGAGCGCAAAGGGGCCGCTGTCGTGCTCCGGACTCCACGAGCTTGCCCCCAGTTCTGCGGCGACAGCTGCAGCCTTGTCGCGGCCGCCGATCGCCTGGACCAGCGCCAATGCCACCGGGATCGACGCGGTGATGCCAGTGGTGGTGGCCACGCCGCGGTCGACCAGGTAGCGCTGATGCGGCACGTGCGATGTGCCGGGATGACGCTCCAGCACCTTGCTGCGGGAGGACCAGTGGCCGGCGAAGCGACGGCCGTCGAGCAGGCCGGCGCTGCCGACCACCAAGGTGCCATTGCACACACCGACGATGCGCGCGCCGCGCTCGGCCTGACGCCGCAGCCAGGCCGTGACGGCGGGATCGGCATCGTTGCTCATCGCCGGCACGACCACGTAGTCAGCCCCCGAGGGGTGCGCACGGTCGAAACCTTCGAAGTCTTCCCGCACTTCCACCTGAAGCGCGGGGAACAGGTCGACCCGTCCGCGTCGCGATGCCACCGCCTTCACGTCGGCCACTTCGGCGCGCTGCAGCACTGCGTGCGTCAGCAGGAAGTCGGTGGTTTCGGTACCTTCGTTGAGCGCAATGATCGCGACCACGGGTCGGCCGGCGTGGCGCGGCTTCATGGCCTGTACGAACGACTGCGTTTGCTGTTCGCGCAGGGCCGGGTCCGCGGGTGCCGGCGGCAACTCCGTGCCCGCGCCGCACCCGGCCAGGGCCAATGCTGCAATACTCGAAACGATCACTGCCATTGACCTGAACATTGCCACTCCAGAATCCGAATCACGCCGTGACCTTACGAAGTCCGACTCCAGCGGGCAATGACGAAAAGTCCGCGCATCCTGCCATCGACGTGGTGCTTGTCGCTTTCGATGGCGCCGAAGCGATCGACGTCGCCGGGCCGGCCAGCGTGTTCACCAAGGCCGAGCACCTTCGGCCGGGAACGTACCGCCTTCACACCGCGTCGCCTGCCGGCGGCACGGTCCTGACGAACGCCGGGCTGAGCCTTGCCGGCTTCTGCCGCCTCGACGAGCTGCCGACCCGGATCGATACGATCATCGTGGCGGGCGGAGAGGAAGAGGGGGTGCGTGCCGCCATTGTCGAACATCAGGTGAGTGCGTGGCTGTCGAACGTCGCCCCTGGCGTGCGGCGCGTGGCCAGCGTGTGCAGTGGCGCCTTCGCGCTCGCCGCGGCCGGGCTGCTCGACGGCCGCCGGGCTACCACGCATTGGCGCGCGTGCGACCAATTGCAGACGATGCGGCCGCAGGTGCGCGTAGAGCGCGGCCTCGTCTATGTGCAAGATGGCCCGATGTGGACATCGGCGGGCGTCACGACCGGCATAGAGTTGGCGCTGGCCTTGGTAGAAAACGACGTCGGGCGTGACGTGGCGATGGACATCGCGCGCACGCTGGCATTGCCACTGCTTCGCGCCGGCGATCAGGCGCAGCTGAGTGACACCTTGCAGGCGCAGTCGGCTGTGCGGCATCGCCTGCGCGACCTCATTGCGTGGATCGGCCTGCATCCGGGTGAAGATCTTTCGGTGGGAGCGCTTGCCGCGCGAGCGCACATGAGCGAGAGACAGTTCGCGCGCGCGTTCGTGGCTGAAGCCGGCACCACACCAGCGCGCTTCGTCGAGCAGGCGCGCGTGGCGGCTGCGTCGCGTCTGTTGCTACAAACGCACTGGACGCAGGACAAGATCGCGAGCAGCAGCGGCTTCCGCTCAGTCGATGCGTTTCAGCGCGCGTTCCTGCGAGCGCATGGTGTCACGCCGCGCGAATATCGCGAACGCGCTTGACGACAGCCCCCTTTGGATCCGGCACCTGACTTGCCACTCGCGACCTGTTGATGATCGAGTGGGGCGATTGAAAATACGCATCCGAGTTCGCGACGCGTGGCCACCAACTGCCGGCGAGTAGCCTACAGTTTTCGTGGTTCAGTCGAGATAGCCCTAGTAGTGATGCGCGAGAGCAACGAGATCAGAGGGTGTCAGGGGAGGGGGTACAAAAGGGGGTACGGAAGCTTCGCCGAATTGGCGGAAGCCAATAGTCATGCGGGGTGCAGCCCATCTTTAGATCGATCACGTCTTATGCGCAGCGCCTGCATCATCGTCGAGGCTGTCCGACGCAGATCATGAGGAGTCCACTCGCCGTTCTTGCCGTCGGACAGGACCAGTGAATCATCGTTCCTGCGATGTACCAGCGGCTTGCGGTTCTTGAACCGGGTCTGGCGATCGCCGACCTGTTTGCCGACGGTCTTCACGAAGACGTGTCCCTCCTGCTGGCGGGCAGGGAAGCACCACGCGGTTTCGCCGGTGAGTGAGCGCGTGTAGAGCCTCGAACTGCTCCAATGCGAAGTCCGAGAGATAGACCTGCCAATCGACCTGCGTCTTGGTGTTCTCGCGCGGCACGAACCAGGTTGCCTTCTCCAGATCAACGTGTTCCCAGCGCGCTTGGAGCAATTCGCCGATGCGGCAGGCGGTTCCCAAGCAGATCCACAAGGCGAGCTGGGTTTCGCGTTGTACCGGCCTGTCCGCGATCCGCTTGTTCCCCGCTGCTTCGTACTTGGCCGCCATGATGGTGAAGATGTCGCGAAGCTCCCTGATCTCGTTCACGGATAGGGTGCGCTCCCGAATGCCCGGCTCATAGCCATGCGGCACGACCTGCCTCAGTTCGACCAACTCGGCCGAATTTCCGTGGACCAGCAATAAGCGCCATGGTTGGCGCTTGATGGCCCAGCGGAACATCTGGCGCGCATCGGTCAGCATCCGTTCCGCAGTTCGCGCACGCCCGCGCTTGCGCCCGACGTTCCGAAGGAGGCCGAGCAACTGGGTGTCGCCGAGTTCGCGCACTGGCTTGTCCCCGATGGTCGGCAGCACGTCCTTCTCGAAGCTCCGGCGAAGTTCCGCATTGCCATCCTTGTGGCTCACGCCGTCGGCCAGCCAAGTCTCGAACAGCGTCCGGAAAGGGCGTTGGCAGCGACCTCTGCCGCCTTCGCGTCCGCAGCCGCGCGATCGGCCTCGGCACGCTGAACCTGAAAATCGACTCCGTCCCGCGCGAGTGACTGAACGCGCGCGTTCTCCGTCACCGCCTGGGCGAGCGACATGTGGCCATCCGTTGCCGTCTGCTGCGCCACCGTGGAGGCCCTGATCGACATGTACAGGGAACTGCGAACGCTTGGTGTTGACGCCGACAAGCTCGGCCTGTCGCACTCTTATAGGAACGATCCGGACAACCTCGACCCCGAAAGCCAGAAACCGAATTACGTGGTTCTACCGGACGACCCAGAGGCCGTCCCGAAACCTGTGGTCCTGATGACCCAAGCACGTCTACGGGGCGATGACACAGGCGCATTCCGGACGTTCAACGAACGCCCCAGGGCCCTGACCCTTTGGGACGAGGCGTGCGTCCTGGCGAGTGCCACGTCTGTTTTCATGGCTGCGCTGCAGAGTGCTCACGGCGCCGTCAACGTGCTGCTGCGGGAAGCCAACCCAAATGGCAAGGCAGTCCGATTTTTGGACTACGCCATGTCCACGATGGGTGCCGAGGCCGCCGCGCAGAAGGCGGGCGCCAAGGCCGAGGCCCTCACGCTCGGCGGTCATGACCTGGAGGCAGTCAAGGTCGAGCTTGAAACGTTCGCCGAGACCTTCAAGAGCCGCAGGGTCGATGTGAGTTCCGATGTTGCCAAACTTGCTGACCTTCTTCGCATGGCGGCGAATGAGATTCGGATACTCCAGCACGGCACTGGCGAGCGTGCGACTGAAGCAGTGATTCGGTACAAAAGGCAGATACCTCGTGACCTGAAGAACCTGCTGATCATGGACGGATCCGTGACCATCGACCGCCTGTCGCAGTTGAACTCCGGCATCAGCCTGGTGCCGGTCGCTGCTGGCCTGCACAGCTTCGTGCGGCATGGCTCGATCGAGCCATCCACATATTCTGGAAGGGTTTACCTGGCGGGGTTGGCGCTGTCGGTCCTCACATCGTTCGGCTTGTCGAGCACCGGCGGTTTCAATGCGGGACACGCCCTGGGCATGCTGGCGTTGGTGGCCGTGGTCACCAGCCAGCTGGTACCGCGCATACGCTTTCTCGGCGCCCTGCGGCTGTACTTGGCGACGCTGGGCCACAGCTTCAGCTACTTTCTGCTGCTGGTGCCCGGCATCGCTGAGACCCTGACCCGTCTGCCGGCCATGCAGCCGTTGTCACAGGGGCCGGAGTCGCCCGTGGTGCGCGCCACCCTGCTGGGTTGGACGGTGTTGGTCCTGCTGGGGGCCGCGCTGCAGGCCTGGATGATCTGGACGCGCCGCGCGGCGCGGCCGTAGGTCGCAGCCCCCCAAGGCGAGTGCCATGCATCGTCCTCCAACGCCGCACGCCGTCGCGCACACGCGGCCAGTCCGGCGCCAGCCTATCCGGCGGCATGCGCTGACCGTGCGCATCACCCACTGGCTCAACGTGTTATGCCTGGCTTTGCGGGACCTGCTGCCCAGCCGTGACCAACTGGCGCCGCGCCACCTGTGGCAGGAGATCCGCGACCATGCGCGCCTGCGCTTTGCCCAGGGCGATGCCGCGCGGCGCTACAACGCGCTGCAAAAGCTCAGCTACCTGGCGGTGGTCTTCGGGCTGCTGCCGATGATGGTGCTCACCGGGCTGACGATGTCGCCCGGCCTCGATGCGGCGTTCCCGTTCCTGGCCGACCTGTTCGGCGGCCGGGCCTCCGCGCGCCGCCTGCACTTCATCAGCGCCTCGCTGCTGGTGTTGTTCGCCGCCGTGCACGTGGCGATGGTCATCGCCTCAGGGCTTTGGAACAACCTGTGGTCCATGCTCAGCGGCCGCTATGCGATCACCTACGACGGAGAAAAGACATGAGCGCGCTACACTTTTCTCGCCGCCGCCTGCTGATGGGGCTGGCGTCTGGTGCGGGCGCATTGGCACTCGCGGGCTGCGACGGCCTGACCCAGAATGCGCAAGTGGACGACGTGTTGCGGCAGACGGAGAAGCTGACCCTGCTCGGCCAGCGCCTGCTGCTCGGCCGGCAGGCCCTGGCGCAGGAGTTCAGCGAAGCCGATCTCTCGCCGGTGTTTCGTGCCAATGGCACGCAGATGCCGGATTCCGATGCATACGCACGTCTACTGGAGCATGGGTTTGCGGACTGGCGCCTGCAGGTCGACGGATTGGTGCAGCGCCCGCAGCGCCTGTCCTTGGCCGAGCTGCGGCGCTTCGCGTCCCGCACGCAGACACCCGGCACGACTGTGTCGAAGGATGGAGCGCCATCGGCAAATGGCAGGGCGTGCCGCTCGGCCTCGTGTTCGACGTCGCTGGCGTCAGGCCCGGCGCACGCTATGTTGTTTTCCATTGCGCGGACGAGTTGGAGCGCACGCTCGACGGAAGCGGCCGCTACTACGAGAGCATCGACCTGATCGATGCCTACCACCCTCAGACCATCCTCGCCTACGGCATGAACGGCAAGGACCTGCCGGTGGCCCACGAGGCGCCGCTGCGGCTGCGGATGGAGCGGCAGCTCAGCTACAAGCAGGCGAAGTACCTGATGCGTATCGAGGTCGTCGATGCCTACAGCGGCCTGTGGGGCGGTCAGGGCGGATTCTGGGAAGACCGCGGCTACGAGTGGTATGCGGGCATCTGAGCCACGCCTCTTCATGACAGCACGTCGAACGCTCCCCCCACCTGGAACTTCCATGATCAGCATCGGGCCTTTGCAGCAAGCGCCTCGCGCTCTGCCGAACGTTCCATCAATACTACGTCCGGAAGTTCGACCGAACCTGCGATAGTCCGGCACAACCACAATGAGAGGTTGCCATGATCAGTGCTTCAGAATTTGCAACGTTGACCGCCGCGGAGGCTTGTGACGGTTGCGGCAACGGCGAGCGGCTCGGATTCCGGTTCAGCTATGCGTTCCAGCCTATCGTTGACATCCAGTCGCGCGAGATATTCGCGCATGAGGCACTGGTACGTGGTCCTGCTGGTGAACCCGCGCACAGCATTCTGGACCAGGTGAATGACGCCAACCGCTATCGATTCGATCAGGCCTGCCGCGTGAAAGCGATCAAAGTCGCCGCGGAACTGAAGATGCAATCGATGCTTTCGATCAACTTCATGCCGAACGCAATCTACCGGCCCGAGGTCTGCATCCGGACCACGCTTGAGGCGGCCCGGGCGCACGGTTTTCCGATCGATCGGATCCTGTTCGAGACCGTAGAAGGTGAGCGCATCGCCGACAGTCGATGGTTGGCCGAGGTGTTTCGGGAGTACCAGAGGCTCGGCTTCATGACCGCAATTGACGACTTCGGCGCAGGGTATGCGGGCCTGAATCTCCTCGCGGATTTTCAACCGGACATCATCAAGATCGACATGGACCTGGTGCGCAATATCGACAAGAGTCCAGCTCGCCTGGCCATCGTGCGCGGCGTCGCGCGCATCTGCGAGGATTTGAAGATCCAGATCATCGGGGAGGGTGTTGAGACACTTGAAGAGTGCCGTGTTCTGGAAGGACTGGGCATCCGTCTGCAGCAAGGCTATCTGTTCAGTAAGCCGTTGTTCGAATCGTGTCGCGATCCAGCAAGCATGGTTTGGCCCGACGGTCTGTAGACGCATGTCTGCGCGTCATACGCAGCTGCCTGAGGCTCGGCGCCACAGCACAGCCGGAGACCTGTTGCCTGTAGAGTTCGAACGACGCCATTTCCAACGGCTGACGAGTGTCCAGGGAATCCGGCGCGATTCATGCCAGGAAGCCTAACGGTGGCCAAGGCGTCTTCCCGGGAAAACGCTCAGCACCCTCTTCGAAAGGCGGGATTTTGCCGTCCGCACGGAGGCCGTCGAGGAGCTAACGAGTGCTACGCATCTCTTGGTTCATACGCTGCACTTCACTTGCAAGCTTCATGACTTTTAGCCGTGCCGTGCGGTCCCCACTTTGCAACAGGAGGAACTGCTTCGTGTAGGCGTCCGTCAGACGGGTCCACGCGTCGAATGATGGGGGCAACGGAACAGCGGAATGCTTCAAGATGGTCGTCGGGATAAGTTGCAATCGATGGAGCTACCGGGCGCATTTTCAAGACAGTGTATGAAGGGCATATGACCTGCGTAACGCGGTCAGGACTCGGCGACTCTTCGCGCATGCTCGCTAGTCACGTGCAAGTCGAACAGCTATGCCTCTCGGTGCAAGCTTCGCGTCGTGTTTGGCCTTTGCAGCTTGAACGGCAACCTCCTCCGCACCGCGATAGCTACGGGGATCTGCAACGACGGCTCCAATTGAGATGCTTGTGCAGGGAAAGAAGCGCTGCACACCGTGTCGGTCCTGCGCCTCGAAGCCGCCGGCTGTACGCGCGTCCTCATCAAGTAGCGCGCGCGCCTCTCCGCGAAACTTCTCGATGATGCTTCGGCATCGAGCTTCCCAATCGGCACTCTGGAAAATGATCATGAAGTCGTCGCCCCCCAGATGGCCCACGAAATCGCGTTGCGGGTCGCACAGCGACAAGATCAGTCTCGCGGTCAGCCGGATCATCTCGTCGCCGCGGGAAAACCCATATCGATCGTTGAAGGGCTTGAAGTTGTCCAGATCTGCATGGCAGGCGACGAACGCCACGCCGCTCGCCAGCAGCCGCTCGATGTGCAAGCTGACCGGGATGTTGCCCGGCAGGAAGGTCAAGGGATTTGCATGCCGCGCAGCTTCGAGCCGGGTTTCAGTGACCACGCGCACGAGCTGGTCGCCCGTACCAAGGCCGACGTAACGCCCGTTTTCCGTGACGACGAAACCTTCGCTGAGATAGCGCTGGTCATTCGAGGTCAACACCCCCGCCAGCACCGCGATGTCCGCGTCGCGCTCGATCACGCATGGCGTTGCGTTTGCAACAACGATGCAGGGCCTTCGACCATGGACTTCGCGGAAGTAGAGCCGAGCGTACTGGTTCATGAACTGCTGACGCGGGATCATGGCAATGGGCTCTTCCCGGTCGAAGACCGCAAGCGCGTGCAGTTCGGGACGCGCCTGGAAGATGACGGCCACTTGGTCGTTGGTCGTATCCGGCGAGAGGACAGGCGCCTCGATCACGACGAAGCTTTGCAAAGCGGCCGGGCGACGCATCAGACTGGCGTCCACGGGTAGATTCGGCATGTCGCTTCTGTGGGAACCGCGCTGTCTTACGGTTTTCCCCTGGGCCATCTGCGGAGCAACATGGCCACCCTGTCCGAATGAAATGCCCAGATTCATGACCATCTGCAGATCCGCGTCTGCATCGATTCCATCGGCGATGAGCTCCGTGCCGAATTCCTCGGCCACGCCACAGAGGCTGCGCACAATGGCCTGCTTCCGCGGTTCGGTGGCCATACCGGCGATCCAGCGCCGGCCGATACGTACATATTCGGGCTCGAGTTCGCTCCACGAGCGAAAACTGGCGTGACCGGCGTCGTCGTCGCCCAGCGCGAGACGTGCACCCCCCGCCCTCAGGGTCTTGACCGCATCTTTCAACACGGACGCATCCCAGAGTCGACCTGGGCCGGTGATCTCGATCAGCAGTTTGTCGCCCGGCACGCCGTGGCTTTCCAGCACCTGGTAGAGCCAGCCATGGGCGCCTTTGCGCATCGAATCGACCAGCGTGTCGGCGCTCATGTTGATAAGCATGCGACGTTTGTCGGGCAGCTTCCGCCAGTGGGCCAGGATGAGTTGCGTGGAACGTCGGTCGAGGTGGGGCAGCAAGGCTGCCTGGCTCCCGACCCCTGGAGCGGCAACGGGGTTGAGGCAGTCTGTCGGGACTTCCTGAAGCGATGCCTCATGCGCGAAAAGAGATCCGTCACGCAAATCCACGACCGATCGAAGCGGCACGTCGGCGGGCTCGTGGTCAGAGAAGCCGTCCGCTGAGCGAAGAGCTTGGGAAGCGAGTGCTGGAATCTGATTCATGACGCGCGCTTGAAAACGCAAGTACACATCCACGGATAGTAGGAGGCGCGCGTGTCAGGCGGGATACAGAATCTAGCTATTCGAGGAAATCCGCACAGGAGCCTTGGAATTCTTCGGGCGAAGATGCTGCGACAGTTTGCAAGTCGCCGAACAGGAATTTGCTAACCTGAGGCCTTGAGCCTTCGCAGCGAAGGCACTGCCTCTTAGAGGAACGGGGTCTTGCGGTCGGCCCGCCAGGCTGACGCGGACTGAGCCAAAACTCCTCGTCCACCGACGCCTCATCCTCACCTGCATCCGTTCGTCGGGCCGACCCAGCGGGTCCTTGCAGGGCCATCCAGATCCAGGCCCTTGACCACCTCGTCGCCGAGAAGCTCGCGCACAGTGCCGTAGAGCTGCGTCTTGGTGTGCACGGCCAGACCCATGATGTCGGGGCCGCGGGACTGCATCGGTTCGCAGTTCAGGCGGAAAGCCTCGCGCAATGCGTCCGCAGCTGGACCACTGATCGCCTGTGGTGGCGCGCCATGGTCATGGCGCCCCTTCCGCGGGTGCGCCCTGGAAGACGGACTCCAATGCGGCAACGAGTTCGGCTGCGGTGGCGTCGTCCGCCAGCGCGGGAAACTCTTTCGCCAACTTGTTCGACACCTTGCCGCCGTTGTCGCGCACCGAGCGGATGATGCGGTCGATGTCGGTGTCCGGTCCTTCGATCACCTGCTTCACGCGCTCGCGCGCCAGCCGAAGGCTGCGCAGGTAGCCGGCTTCCTTGCGCATCTCCTGTTCGATGGTCACGCGCACGATGTCAGCGATGTACTCGACGTGGTCCGTCAGGTCGGGATACCGCCACGCGTTCAACGCGTCCGCGTAGCCGTCGAACTGCAGGTTGTAGCGCACGCCGTCCTCGGCTAACTGCTCCGGTCCGAAGCGCCACGCGTCGGTGTAGCGGCGCATGAGGGGCAGCGAGAACAGCTCAAGCACCTGGTCATAGCCGCGGCGTTTGATCACCGAACTGGTGATGGTCGCCGACACGGGCAGGATGAAGGGCTCGGGCACGGCGTCATCCCGCCGCAGCACGTCGTTGACCAGGAAGCGCGAGATGCGGCCGTTGCCGTCGGACATCGGATGGATGTAGACGAAGCCGAACGACAGCACGGCGGCGCGGACCAGGGCGGAGCCGCCCGCGGTCCGCTCGGCGAAGTCGCGCAATCCGGAAAGCAACTGCGGCGCATCGTCCCAGTGGGGGGCGATGTAGTGGACGACCTCGTGGAAGCCGTCCATTTCGCCGACGAACACCGGCGAGCGCCTCACACCGTAGCGTGTGGCGCGCGGCCCAGGATCTCGGCCTGCAACTCTCCCAACGACGCTTCCGACAAGGGATCCTGGTGCCGGCCGCACCAGCGCTCCATCGCGGCGGCGAAGCGCCGCACCCGGTCGACGTGCTGCTCCTCGTGCTCGATCGCGAAGGTGGCACGGCTTTCCTTGATGGTGCCAGACGGCGCTGCGCTGCAGGATGTCTGCGCCGAATTCCGCCTCGAGGGCAGCCAGATGTTCCGCACACGCGTAAAGCTCGGCCTGCCGGACCGCGGGCGTGCGCAGCACCATTGGGCAGAAGTCGCGCGAGCCGGGCAGGTTGTCGCGCACCCGCCACCGCTGGTTGTTGGTCGATTGGGAGGACGTCAGATAGGTCTCTTCATCGAGCGCGGTCACATAGTTGCCGGCCGCAACGCCCGGAAAATCGAGCACCCGCCCCGTGAGGTACTCGTAGAAGAAGCCGGCACGACGGGCATATTGTCCCGTGGGTTCCGCGGCGACCCAGGCCTCCATTTCGGCGGCAGGCGCAGCACCGAACAGCCGCGCGAGGAACTCCAGGTGAACGCCCTCATGCTTGAGAGCGAAGGTCAGGTGTCCGGACAGGGACTCGGCAGGGCGAGCGGCCGGGGGATACTGCTCATGGACGTACCCGTTCTCGCGCACGGTCGCGCGCGATTTGCCGACGGCACTGTCCGTGCGAAACGCCTGGACCGCAGCGACGCCGTACCGTTCGGCCAGCCAGCGATAACCGATCCAGTCGGGCATTTTGGAACTGGGAAAGGCCCCAGAAACGATTAGATGCCTGCGATATCGATTAGATTTGGCGGCCTCGTCAAGATTTCGATTACAGAAGCGGGTCAGGGGTTCTTCTCGCACCGTGGCTCACGACAGCTGCAGCTGGCCGGGATCGGGAGCGACTCGGCTCCCTCGGCTTTCGGGCATGCGACAGCACCTCTATGCTGTACAAGAACGGCAGATTCTCACAACGGACCATGGACATCGGCCATGCCGTGCGAGCCCGGCCTTTTGACGAGGGCGCCATTCGCCACGCTCCCCCTGCATAGCGACAGAAGATCGCCAAATTCGGCAAATAACTTGTTCCAGCGCGGGCGCCCGCACTGATTTACGAGATCAGCCTGGAATCGCCGATCCCGTTCTGGGCCTTGGGGTGGGACCGTGCTGATTGCTGATGTTCCGTTACCCACAAGCCGCATGTTGCAACATAGGAGCGACATGCCCTTTCAAACGAATTGGAAAACTGACGGCGCTCAAGATCATCGCGCCCGCCGCCCGGCAGACCCGCGATGGCTGTGGGCTGTACCTGCAGATCACAACGTCAGGCAACAAGAGCTGGCTATTTCGGTATGAGCGCCTGCGACGGGGAACACCAGATGGGACTGTCCTCTTCATGCCGCCAGCCTGGTGAGGCCAGGCATGCAGCCCGACAAGCCAGAAGATGCCTGTTCCAGAACGTCGACCCATTGGCACGCAAGCGCTTTGAAGCGCGCGACGGTTGCTTGCGGATGAGGAATGGTGTGCTACTCCCTAGTCATTCGCCGGGCGCACCCGGCCAGCGGCGGCGATGCCGAGTGCCAACACTGCTGTGCCTACCAGCAGCAGTCCCAGCATTTGGCCGATGGGCGTCTGCGCTGGATCGGGCGTGGGGTTGAAGCGCGGCTGTGCGGCGAAGTCCTGTGGCCCGAAGCGCAGGTCGTTGAACAGGTAGGGGTAGTAGAAGCTGCGCAGCCGCTTGTGGAAGTCGGTGATGCGCGCCTGGTAGGCGAGCTGCGCCTGGAGATCGGTGTCGGCCTGGCGGTGCAGCGCGGCCTGCACCGCGACGCCGGGCAGCAGCCATCCGAGCCGCGCGGTCCAGCGCTGGCGCGAGAGCAGGCTGTCGCGGTAGGCCGCCACCTGCGAGGCGACGCTCTCGTCGCCGAGCTGCTGGAAGGCGTAGTACCACTTCCAGTGGAAGCCCGCGGGCAGCGGCGCCGTGTCTCGCCACTGCGGGTGGGTACGGAAGAACTTCTCCATCGTGGCTTCTCGCGGCAGGTCCCATGCGCCGTGCACGGTCTGGCGCTGCGCCAGCATCAGCGCCACGCCCTGGTGCACGGGTACGGCGCGTGCGAGCACGGCATTGGCCAGCGTCGGCAGGATCAGCGTCAACACGGCCCAGCAGCCCATGAGGGCCATCGCGTTGGCGGCGGAACTGCCCCTTCGCATGGCGATGACCAGCGCGATTCCGGTCCAGACCGCGAGGTAGGTGGCCGTGACCAGCAGCACGGTGCCGATGGCTGCCGCGGGGTTATCGCTCGCCAGCCCGCCGGCCAGCACCGGCAGGACGAGGCAGCCGAAGACCAGCGTTGCGCGCAGGCCCGCACGGCGCAGCCAGAGGCGCCGGCCCGCGCCGGGCATGGCCAGCAGCGTGCCGAGCCGGCCCGAGCGGCGTTCGCCCGACACGAGGTCGTAGAGCAGCGCGATGACGAAGAGCGGTGCGAGGTAGACCAGCACGAACGCGAAATCGAAGCGTCCGGCCAGCGCGAGCTCGGGGTTGAAGGTTTCGCCCTCGTGCAGCTGCGCCTGCAGCGCGAGCGCGCGCACGCGCAGCACGTAGGGCGCGGCATCGCGCAGGCCGAGCGCGAGGAAGGCCGTGGGCGACGGATCGTCCCAGGTGCCGTGGAAGGTGTAGTAGGCGGCGGATCCGGGGTCGCCGCCGTCGACGTACTTGCGCGCCTGCGTGGCGAGTTCCTGTTGCTGCAGCGCTGCCAGGCGTTCGATGGTCTGGCGCTGGCGCTCGACCTCGCGCAGGCCCGAAAGCACTGCGAGGGATGACAGCAGTGCCAGCAGCGCCAGCGCGGCGACCGCGAGCCTCGAGCGCAGCAGGAGGCGCAGTTCGTGGGCGAGCCAGCTCATCGCACGGCCCTCCCCAGGCGGCGCGTCGCCACCACCAGCAAGCCGGCGAGCACGCCGAGCCACAGCAGCAGCACGCCCGCGGCGGGCGCGGCCCGGTGCAGCGCCTCGCCCGGTCGTGCGGGCTCGTAGCGGAAGTCGGCCACGCCGTGCCAGTGCGCATGGCTGATGCGGCTGTCGCGGCTCGAGCGGTCGCCCGCGAGGCTGAGCTTCTCGGCCTGCACCCGGTTGAGCGCCTGCACCATGCGATAGCGATGGTGCTCGGCCTGCTCGACGAAGCGGCGGTGGTTGTGCAGGTCGGTGCCCGCGGCGGCCATCGACAGGCGGCGCAGCGCGATCACTGGGCTGAGCAGCGCGAAGGTATCGACGCGGCGCAGCTGCGCGGCTTGGCGGTCGAAGTTCGTGTCGGCATAGCGGTCGAAGAGGGCGCTGGTGAGGCGTTCGCCCTCCATGCCGAGCAGGCCCTTGTAGTTGACCGGAAGATCCTCGATGCGCGTGACGCCGTACTGCGCGAGCACCTTCTGCCTGAAGCCGGCGAAGTAAGGATCGTCGGGATTGTGGCTGTCGCCGAGCGCGGCGAGGTCGCGCGCCACGGCGATGTCGGTTTCGAAGCGCGTGGGCAGGGCCAGCGCGGAGGCCGCGAGTTCGGGTGCGAGCCGGGGCACGAGCACCACGCTCACCGCCCAGAGCGCGAGCAGCGCCACCAGTGCGTCGCGGCCGCGCGCAAAGCATGCCGACAGGCCGACGATGCCGGCCACCCAGATCAGCAGCCAGACCGCGTAGCCCGCCGCCAGCATGAGGGCGAGACTCGCGGGCGCTGGCGTGGCGGCGCCGATCCACAGCAGCGCGAGCAGCGCGGGCAGCAGCGCCGCGGCCGCCACGCCGCCCAGCGCGAGCAGCTTGCCTGCGACGATCTGCCGCGGCCGCACGCCCTGCGCGAGCAGCACGCGCAAGGTGCCCGATTCGCGCTCGCGCGCGAGCGCCGCATGGCCCACGAAGATGAGCAGCAGCGGCGCGAGCACCTGCAGCACGAAGGCCGGGGTGAGCTGGCCGAAGCGCAGCAGGAGCGACGACTGCCGCACGTCGCCGAAGTTGGCGCTGTTCTGCCGGTGCCCTTCGAGAAAGAGCGTGTGGCCCGTGTACGCGTCGACGCCGGGGTCGAAGGCGGCGAGCGCCTTGAGCGGCCGGAACACGAAGTGGCCGTAGTGCACCATGCGGTGCGGGTGCCGGTCGGGCTGGGCCTCGAACTCATGGTCGACCTGCGCCTGGTGGCGCGTGCGCTCGGCGTCCGTCGCGCGGCGTTGCTCCCAGGAAGTGAAGGCGGCGACGGCGGTCAAGAGCAGCAGCAGCGCGAGCCCGAGCACCGCGACGCGGTCGCGTCGCAGCAGGCGCCATTCCTCGCGCGCGATGTGCAGTGCCGCGCTCACCGTTGCGCCTCCTGGCCCGCGTAGCGCCGGTGCAGTGCACGCACGTCGAAGCGTTCGGCGCCCGAGGCGGCGACTTCCTCGATCAACCGCCCGCGTTCGATGAAGCCGATGCGGTCGGCCACGTCGGCCGCGCCGAGCAGGTCGTGCGTCACCATGAGCACGGCCACGCCCTGGGCGCGCAGCAGCCCGAGCAGGCGGCTGAACTCGGTGGTGGCTTGCGGGTCGAGTCCCGAGGTGGGTTCGTCGAGCAGCAGTGCCGGCACCTGGCGTGCGAGCGCGAGCGCGATCGAGACCTTCTGGCGCATGCCTTTCGAGAACCCCGACACGCGCCGCCCGTGCGCGGCGGCATCCAGCCCTGCCGTGGCCAGTGCCGCGTCGATGTCCTGCGCGCTGGCGGGCTGGCCCGCGAGGTGGAGCAGGTAGGCCACGTTCTCGCGCGCGCTCAGGTGCTCGTAGAGCGCGACGTTCTCGGGGATGTAGGCGAGCTGGCGCCGTGCGCCCGTCGGGTCCGTCACCGGGTCGGTACCGTTCACGCGCACGTGGCCGCTCGCGGGCTGCACGAAGCCCAGGAACAGGCTCAATGTGGTGGTCTTGCCGGCGCCGTTGGCGCCCAGCAGGGCATAGATCTCGCCGGCTTCGACCGTGAGGTCCAGCCCGTGCAGGATGGTGTGGGCGCCGTAGCCGGCGACCACGGCGCTGGCTTGCAGGGCAGGGTGATGCGCTGCGCGCGGCGGTGCGGTATTGGTCCGGTTCACGGTGTTTCCTCGGTCGTTCAGAACCGGGCCTGCAGACCGACGGTGATGGTGCGTGCGGTGCCGGGCGTCACCCACACGCGGCTGTAGGAGCTCGCGTAGTAGGTCTTGTCGAAAACGTTGTCCACGTCCAGCGTCAGCCGCAGCGCGGGGCTGAAGCGCCAGTATGCGACCAGCTTGGCCGTGGTGTAGCTGGGCAAATCGAAAGCGGGCGTGCCGGCATTCGCCTCCGCCTGCGTGCGGGCCTGGCCCAGGCGCTTGCCGACATGGGTGATGCCGCCGCCGATGCCGTAGCGCTGCCCGTTGGCCAGGGCGTTCTCGTAGACCGCGAGCACGCTGCCGTTGACCTTCGGCACGTTGAGCAGGCGCCCGCCGACCTCGAGGCTGTTGTCCCTGGCGACTTCGACGTCGTTGAACACCAGGCTCGCGTTGACGCGCCAGTTCCGGGTGACCTGCCCGGCGAAGTCGAGCTCGAGCCCGCGGCTGCGGACCTCGCCCGCGGAGACCGAGTAGCCGGTGTTGACCGGGTCGGAAGTCAGCACGTTGCGCTTGCGGATGTCGAACAGCGCCGCGGTGGCGCCGATTTGCTGGTCGGCGCTTTCCCACTTGGCGCCGAGCTCCAGGGCGCGGCCGGTCTCGGGCTGGAAGCTGTTGGCCGCGAAGTCCGATCCGACGTTCGGGCGGAACGAGCGGCCCGCGTTCGCGTAGAGCGTCCATTGCGGCGTCGGCAGCCAGCTCAAGCCGATGCGCGGCGAGGTGGACGAGGGGGCCTGGCTCGCCGCGGTGTTCGTGCGGCGGTTCAGCAGCGACTGGCGGTAGTTGTCCACGCGCACGCCGGCCACGAGCCGCCATTCGGGTGCGAGCTTGATCGCATCCTGCACATAGAACGCGGTGCCGCGCTGGTGCTCGAGCGTGTCGGTGTTGGCACCCGGCACCGGCTGCACCTGGCCGTAGACCGGGTTGTAGATGTTGATGGCGTAGGGCCGCGCGGCGCTGGGGTTGGCGCGCAGCATCACCGAATCCATCGCGAAGCGGAAGCTCTCCGCGCCGAAGAGCAGCTCGTGCTCGATGTCGCCCGTGCGCACCTTGCCCTGCAGCTCCGCCTGCAGCGCGGTGTCGTGGGAGTCGAAGTCGCGAAAGCGCCGCTGGCGCGTCAGGTTGCCATTGGCCTGCAGCGCGTTGGCCTCGGTGGCGAAGCCGTTGATCGAGGTCTCGCGGTAGGAAAGGCCGATCCGGCTGCGCCAGTTGGTGCTCCATTCGTGCGACAGCACGAACTGGTGCGTGTGGTTCTCCACAGTCACGTCGCCATCGGCCGGCTCGCCGAGGAAGCGGCTGCGCGCAATGGCGCCGAGGCGGTTGTTGACCGCGACCACGCCGCGGTCCAGCGGGGTCTTGTGCCGCAGCACTTCGCCCGCGTACTCGAGCAGCGTGTCGCGGCCGAGCTTCCAAGTGAAGGCCGGCGCGATCACGTGGCGTTCGGAGCGCACGTGGTCGCGAAAGCTGCCGCGCTCTTCCACCGCGGCGTTGAGGCGGTAGGCAAAGTTCTCCCCGATGGGGCCGGTGCTGTCGAACGCGCCGCGCTTCAGGCCATGGCTGCCGCCGTAGGCTTCGACCGCGTGTGCGGCGGTCCAGAGCGGGCGCTTGGAAACGATGTTGAGCGTGCCGCCGGGCTCGCTGCTGCCGTAGAGCGCCGCGGCCGTGCCCTTGAGGAACTCGATGCGCTCGACGCCCGCGAGATCGCGCGGGGCGTTGAAGCCGCGGTTCGACGAGAAGCCGTTCAGCAGCGTGGCCATCCCGGTGCTCTCGTTGCCGGGCAGGCCGCGGATCGCGATGTTGTCCCAGAGGCCGCCGAAATTGTTCTGGCGCGAGACGCCGCCCACGTAGTCGAGCACGTCGTCGAGACGGGTGGCGCCGAGGTCGTCGATGGCCTGGCGCGTGACGATGCGCACCGATTGCGGCAGTTCGCGCAGCGGCAGCTCGGTCTTGGCGCCGGCGGCCTCCTCCGCGTGATAGGCGCCCGATTCGGTGCGGCCGATGACTTCGATGGTCGAGAGCTCGGCCGCGGCCGGCGGCTGCGTGGATTGGGCAAGGACGGGCCCGGCGAACAGCGCGGCAAGCGCGACGGCCAGGGGGAAGGGCGCACCGGGCGCGGGACGTTGGATGGAGATCATGAGCCGACTCGAGAAGGAAATGGAGAGCGCGGCAGCGAGCCGGCCAATGCCGGACGCACGCCGCCCCGGGGCACGCGGTTTCAGACCGGGCGCCACGGGAGTGCGCAGGGGCCAAGGCACCGCCGCAGCGGCGGGCTTCTTCAGGAGACGGCTTGAGGCGGGTCGCGCGAGGCGAACGGCCAGTGGCAGGGGTCGGGGACGAATGCCGCCCGTGCCTGCGGGCGCGGGAGATCGGACCGCCAGGCTACGGCACGCGTGGCGCCCGATGCCGTGGGCGTGATGCCCAGGTGCGCATAGGCAAGACACCACGCGCAGGCGCCGTGGGCCTCGCTGCCATGCTCCGCGTCAACGGCCTCGTCAGCCGCCGGATGCGCCGAAAGCACCGCTGCCGCCGTGGCGTCCTGCAGGTGCACCGTCTGGTGGGCAGGCATGCCGATGGCCGTGTTGAAGAACACGGCCAGCAGCAGCAGACGGATCAGGGCGTGGCGCAGGAGCAATGGCATGGCGAGGGCCCGGAATCATACTGTCGGATCCTGGCCCGCAATGGTTCAGAGACGGGTCAGCTCCGCTACAGCGGCGGCGAAGGCGTGCGGTGCCTCCTGCGGCAGGTTGTGCCCGCTGCCGTTTGCAGCACAATGCTCGTGTTGGCTATCCGGTGCGATGAGACCCGCGCCCCTTTGAAGCAACCAGGTAGGCGCCGATCGATCCATGCGTTTGGAACCGTCATTCCACTCAGGATGGAATTCTTCGGGTTTTGTCTCGCTTAACTTGGAACTCACCGGCTAAATTGCAGGCACTATACGAGGTTCGCGTCGGCCGTTTGCCGACAGCGAAGACCGCAAGCGGCCCGCTTCCCGCCTTCACTGGTTACCCACGGAACCTGCTCGTCCACTCCGTGCCATCGTCGATTTTTGCTGCTTCCTGGTCGACATGCCGATCCGAGCGAAAGTGCGGACGCTGCTGTTGGATGCGTCTTCGGACCTCTGCGGCTGAAGGAATCACACCCGCCTTCTCGAGTCCATCGAGGAAGGACGCCGTCGAGAGCAGATGCACATTGCCCGGGACCGCGTAGGAGTTCCCGATGAACCAATCGTCTTCGATGAGGACCAGCATCGGGTTGCCCGGATTTGACTGCCGAATCGAAATGACAAAATTCGTGATCGACAACTCGCCCAGATCCTGCGGCATCGAGACCTGCTCCCCTGCCGCCAGGCGACGCTTCAACTCGGGCAGTGCGAACTGCCCTATCGTCGTTGGGACGACATCGACACCTCCCTCGTTTTTCGCAAGAAAGCTCGCGATCGCAGCGCCGTCTGCATATTCGTCGGCACGGTGAGTCGCTTCAAAATGGACCATGTCCGTGACCACGATCCTCACGTCATGGCGCGCGAGCAAAAGGAGATCCAGTGCGCCGCCCGCAGCGAGCGAGATGAGGGGCCCGGTGTCTGGAAGGACTACCGAGATGGGGCGCCTCACGACTTGCTCCCCGCCGCCTTGAGAACTTCAGCGAGTTGAACTGCCATTGCTTCGCGCTGCACCAGCGGGACCATCGGATGGGGCAGCCCTGCCTCGTTCAGCAGCCTGATGAGCACCCCGTAGTCGTCGATTGCCAATTCCTGCATCGTGGCCAGCCTCGGCTTTCGTCCCATTGAGTAATCCACGAGAGCCTGGGCCACTCCGGAACTGCCACTCAGGGCGACGGCACCGTCAGTGGCTACCACGTGTTCCAGCGCTTGGCGAACCAGAGCGTTGACGGACGTGTTTTGCTTTGCCGCCATGACCTTGGCTGCGGTTAGAAGTGCATCGTCGAAAGAGAACGTGATGTTCATCTTACACATTATATGGTGGACACGTAAATGTGTGTAGAGATGCGGCTGCCCGTCATCGACGTTCCCGCGTTCATCTACGTGTGGGCCTCAACGGGAGGATTCATGGGCACAGCGTCCGATGAGGCCCACACGATCAGCAGCTCTTCGCCAATCACCGGTTGTGGCGACGGATTCAACCGGTCGATGGACATATGGATGCGCCCGATGTGCTTCTGCCACAGCGCCAACCCATGTTGTGCTGCGGGGGAACGTCGCTATGTCGAGGGGCTGTGACCGAACGCCGTGAGTTGCGCGGTCCGACCTTCCGAAAGGAATCGCTCGGCTATTCCCCGTTGATCGAAGATCTTGATGGTGCGAGCGTGCAGTTCGCCTGTGCGAGAACCTTCGATCTCCTGCGTCAGGCGCCGCTCCAAAACGGCCACATCGCGCCCGGCCAGCGCCAGTTCGCCAGCGAGCATCACTCCGGTCGGGCCTGCGCCCACGATCAGCACCGCGTGTTCGCCGCTTGCGATGGATTCGATCGGGGCTGTCACCCCCGGGTTCGGTGCTCGCCATCTTCTGTCATGATTTGCTTGTCCTCTCTGTTTGGCGCGGACAGCGGCCCCGTGCCGGGGCCGCCTTGGTACTGGCTCGCGACGCTCGCGAGGTACCCAGGGCGAGCCGCGTGGCCAGCAGGAGCCGAGCCGCGCCGTCGGGGTGCAAGCAGGTCAGGGTTTCGCCGGGCGACGGCGCCGCGGCGCTCCTGCCGGCGGGGTAGAAGTGCCACTGTGCGGCGCCGGCAGTGGCGGTGGCTGGCCCGTGGCCAGCCACTCGTCGTAGAAGGCGATCTTGCCGTCGATCAGTTCGAGCGACTGCCTCCACTGTGCGATGGTGGCCTCTGCCCGCGCGCGGTGCACTTCCAACAGTTCCTTCCTCTGTTGCAGGCTGCTGCGACCCTGCCGCACCAGCGCGGTGTACTCGCGCATCTGGGCGACCGACATGCCGGTGGTGCGCAGCCTGTCGATGAGTTCCAGCCAGCCCACGTGCGTCGCGTGGTAGACGCGCCGGCCGCCCGCGTCGCGCACGACCCCGGGCATGAGCCCCTGCGACTCGTACCAGCGGATCGTGTGCACGCTGCGGCCGATGCGAGTGGCCAGATCGCCGATGCCCAAGCCCCCGTCGCTCATGCGCCCTGCCTCGCGGGCGGCACCAGTACCGATTCGGCCAGCGCGGTGTCCATGTACTCGGTCAGCTCCTTGAGCTTGCCGTCTTCAAGTCGGCAGACATAGCAATACTGGTTGTGATAAGGCTGCCCAGCCTTCGTCGTCACCCTGCCTTGGCATTCGATCACCACGTGGTCGCCTTCGGCGACGAAGCGCCGGGCGGTGTTGGTGTAGCGGTCGGCGAATTGCGCCATGAGCGGCCCGAGCAGATCCTCGAGGACCGATCGCTTGCCGCGGTAGCTGCCGCGCCAGGGCCCGCCGCTTTTGAAGGTCCAGCAGAAATCCTCGGCCATCGCGTCCACCAATGGCCGGCCATTGCCGATCGAGAGTTGGGAAAAGATTTCTTGCATGAGCGCCTTGTTCGCTTGCATGGTTCAGCTCCGGTAAAAATGAGAGGAGCGGGGATTGGGCCAGCTAGAGTGCACTTTAGGTCAAGCGGCAGTTGCACCACGGCTCCTGGCTTGAAGCCCGAGGGACTTCCAACCCGGCTACTTCTGCTCAACCATGGCTCGTATGCCGGCAATCAGACGCGCCAGCCCGAAGTCGAACGAACGGCAGGGATCGGTCGTGCCGCCGTACTCTGCGCCCGCCTTCGCACCGATGCGCGTTGCCAGCGGAAAAGCGTTCGGATCGACGAGTTGCTGCAACAAGTCGGAATGCATCGCCCACCATTCCTCGTCCGACCGGCCCGTCACCTGGGCCGCAGCCCGAGCCTCAGCCACTGCGCGCGCCGCGCCTCGAACGTAGTCGGAAACTGCCGCGACCACCAGGTCCATTTCGAGGTCGGAGAGACCTGCGTTGGCGACCGCGCTCAGCTCACGCTCGTACTTCCTGATCGAGTGGGGACCGAGCGAGGCTCGGTAAGTCGAGATGTCGAGCATCCATGGATGGCGCGCGTAGAGCTCCCAGGCGTCCAATGCAACGCGCCGCAGCTGGCTTTCCCAATGGGCGTCCGGCAAGTCGATCGGCAGTTCGGCGTAGGCCTGCTCAAGGATGAGGTCGAGCAACTCGGCCTTGCCTGGCACGTAGCGGTAGAGCGACATGGCAGACACCCCGAGCTTGTCGCCGAGCGCGCGCATCGTCAACGCCTCCAGTCCGCCTCGGTCGGCAATCTCCATCGCTGCGGAGCCGATCGAGGACGGCGTGAGATTGGGCTGGCGACCGCGTTTGACGGGACGTGGCAATCCCCAGAGGAGTGCGAGCGTGGCTTGGGGGTCGCCGCGCCCCGAGAAGTCTGTTGGCAAGTTGTCTTCCTCAGAAAGACGGACGTTGAAGAACGGATCTTATAATAGCGTACAACGTACGCATAAAGGTGTGGCCTCGATGAACTTCGACGATCAGGTGGAGCGACTGGTGGCCCTGGGCTATCCGCAACTGCTCGGCTGCTCCGCCGGGCATTTGCGTGCGGGTCTGGCGCCGCTGCGTGCGCACATTCCGGCAGACTTGCCGCACACGGACATCGAGGCGGGAACGATCGGCTTCGTGGTGGTCGTGAATTGCGCGCGTGCCCCCATACAGCTGACCTTGCCGCGCGTGGTGCGAGGCGCGCAGCACGCGATCGAGCGGCTGTTTCCGCGCCGGCCGGAGTACTTCCGGCCGATCGAGGAGGTGCAGATACCCGAAGGCCATGCCTACCTCCTGCTGGACATCGACCGCGGCAACGCGTCGTTGAATGCAGTACCTCGCGAAGCGCAGCCACGTCTTGCTGCGCAGGGACGCTCGCCGCTCACCATGGAAGAAGGTGTCGCGGTTCTTTCCCAATGCCCTGAGTTTCTTCAGCCCAACCGGTGCTTCATGATGCTGGGCTCGCGCGGCGGCGACAAGCGCGTGCCGGCGCTCTGGCTCAGCGGCAAGCAACCCAAGCTGGGTTGGTGTTGGGAAGGCAACCCGCACACTTGGCTCGGATTCGCCTCATGCAGCGCTCGATCGCGCGGGGTGATGATCTGGACGTGAGCTCTATCGAGGCGCTCACGCCACCAGCAGCTTCTCGATCGTACGAAGGTTGCGTGTCGTGGTGCTCGACTTGTAGCGTGTCTTGGCGAGCAGCTTTGCAACCGGTGTGTCGGTGCTCTCGCCGCGCGGTGCCTGCCAGTAGAGGACGCCCTTGCCGCGCTCCAACCGCTCGGTCGCAGGATCGACCCGGCCCGCCTTCTCCATCACATCGTCGAGCATGGCTGGATCCGAGCCGAACACCATGTAGGGATGGCGCTCATCGTCGATGCGTTCGAAAGGGTAAGCGGCCGCCATGTCGGCCATCGTGTCTTGCCGGAGCAGGACGATCCAGGCGTCGTAGCCGAAGCGTTCGCGCAGGCCGCATTCGATGCGCAGTCGCAAGGCGTCAGCATCACGCTCGCAGGTGTCGAAAAGCACGTTGCCGCTGGCGAGCACCGTGCGCACCGCATCGAGGCCCATGCCGACAAACAGTGCCTTGAGCTCGGCGCTGCGGATCGTGATGCCGTTGACATTGACGCCCCGGAGCAGTGCGACACAGCGAAATTCCTCTGTCTTGGCAGGCCTCATGGTCTTCCCGGCCTGCGGGGCAGAGGATTTCGCAGACGAGCCGGCCGCGGTTTTGGCTTTCGAGATGCTTGTCGTTTTCGGGCGGTCTGCCATGAATACTCCTTCCTGCAAGCCTGGTGAGGTGCGACCGTGAGCAGCTCCAGGTGGAGGGCGACGTGCGGTCTCGGGCGTCGAGCGGATGGCCACTGCGCTCGACGGCGGGTTCCTGTCGAGGCTTCACATGTGGTGCGGCCTCGACGCTACGCCCGCAGCGACTCAGGCGCCGCGTTCGCGCACCATCAGCAGCGCCGGCCCATCGGGCGTGACCACCTCGCCCAACGCGCGGAAGCCGGCCTTGGCATAACTGCGGATCGCGCGGGCGTTGCGCGGCGACGGATCGGTCTGGATCCGCGTCACGGCCGGGTCGGCGAACAACTGGTCGGTGAAGGCGCGCACCATCGCGCTGCCGAGTCCGCGATTCAGCTGATCCGCATGCGCCAGGAACTGGTCGATGCCTCGCGCGCCCGGGTCGCGCTCGTCTTCCCACCAGCCGTCGCCAGAACCCATCACCACGTACGACTGGATGAAACCCAGCGGCTGCCCATCGAGCAGTGCGATGTAGCCCCGGTGGGGCGAGTCGGACACCAGCATCGGCGTGAACTCGGCCTCGACCTCGGCGCGCGTTGGCACGGGCGTCCACCACTCGGCCACGTGCGGGCGGCACAGCCAGTCGTGGAGCATCGCGAAATCAGATGAGTGCAGGGTGCGAAACGAGATGGAACTCATGGCGGATATCGGGTGCAATGATTCTATAGAGCTGGCCCCGGAAATCTGAACATCCCGACAGGCGTGGAGACTGTGCTCCTACTGGCGAGGATCTCGCCTGTGAAGACGGGAGCAAAGAAAAGCAGAAGACCCCTCCGCACGCACTCAACGGCCTTCAAGGTCAAGGCGGCGCCGGCCCGCCGTTCGAGGCGACAAGACGAACCATACTGTCCAGATTGGGAGCGCCGGCGCGCCGGACTCCCGCCGCTCGCTGAAAGGAGATCACCATGCCGGAGTTTCTGTTCGATGGCCTGCTGCCCCTCGGCCGAACCCTTGCCCTCGGGCTCGTCGCGTACGCCTGTCTGGTGCTGCTGCTGCGCGCTTCGGGCAAGAGAACCCTCTCGAAGATGAACGCGTTCGACCTGGTCGTCACGGTCGCGCTCGGCTCCACCTTGGCAACCATATTGCTGAACAAGGACGTCAGCCTCGCTCAGGGCTTGGCGGGCCTGACGCTCTTGGTCTTCATGCAGTTCGCGGTTACCTGGCTGAGCGTGCGCATCGGGTGGGTGCGGCGCCTGGTCACGAGCGAGCCCACGCTCCTCGCTTATGAAGGGCATCTGCTTCACGACGCTTTGCGCCACACGCGCGTCACGCCCGCAGAGGTCTTTGCCGCGGTGCGCGCCGCAGGCTTCGGCCAACTTTCGGAGGTGCGTGCGGTCGTGCTGGAGACCGAGGGATCCTGCAGCGTCGTGCTGCGCCAGAGCGGGGCGGGCGCCCCGGTGCTCCAGGGAATGAACGTCGACCGGAAGGCAACCCGGACTGACGCGCGAGCGGCGAAGGCGCCGTAGCTCATCCACAGCGTCCTACGCGGAAAGAGCTGGCAGGCCAGGTCGCCAAAGGCGTACCAAGCAGCTCGTGATGGCGGCCCCTGCGTGGTGCTACGACGCTCGCCCCGCGGCTCAAGCCCGTCCGGCTCTCTCTAGACGTATCCCGGGATCGACGCTGGATCAGCGCCGGGGCCGGGGCGCCGCGCCTTCCATCGTCATGCGGATAGAACGGAGGGCTCCTGCCATCAAGTGAGCCACTGCGACTGTGCGGTTCGCGCCACCAGGGCACAGGTGGGTCAGGGTTTCGCCGCGCGAGGCGCCGCGGCGCTAGTGGCTCGGCAGGCACCGCCCAGTCCAAAGCGACGAGCCATCTTCAACTCCTGATGGGTTCTGGGCTCCTTTGCATTCAGGTCTGGGGACCGGACTGGCTACCAAATCGCATGCGCATGCGCAGGCCAGGCCGGACCAGTTCGGCGCTCAACGATCCGCCATGCGCGTGAGCGATCTGCTGGCAGATTGCGAGCCCGAGGCCGGCCCCCTCATCGCGTCGGCTCATGCCTCGCCAAAAGCGGACAAAGAGTTTCGGCAACTCTGCTTCTTCCACGCCCGGGCCCTCGTCGGCCACGCAGAGCTCAGCCGGAGACACTTCGACGCGCACCTCGCTGCCGGGCGAAGCATGCTGGATCGCGTTTTCCAGGAGGTTCTTCAGCAGCGTGAATAGTGCGCCATGATCTCCCTTCCATGGCCGCACATCCGCCGCAACCCGTGACTCGATCCGAACGCCCGCGGAGTCGGCAAGCCGCTGCATGTAGGCACAGACTTCCGCCACCAGCTCCTGCGGCTGCACGGTGCCGAAGCGGTAGTTCTGGGGTTCGCTCGCCTCGGCCAGGTGCAAAAGCTGTTGCACCTGGCGAGTCATGCGCTCGACGTCCTTGAGCAGGGAGACGCGGCCGACAAGCGTGGGCTCAGCTTCGAGCTGTCCTCGAATCAAGGTCAAGGGCGTCTTGAGTTCATGGGCGGCTGCAGCCAGAAACTCCTGCTGCACCTGAAATGCGCGCTCCAGGCGCGCCAGGGCGCCATTGAAACTGTGCACCAGCGGCCGGATCTCCGTCGGGACGCGCGTCTCGTTCAGGCGTGCGTCGAGTGCGTCGGGTGTGATGCGCGTGACCGCAGCAGACACGTCGCGCAGTGGTCGCAGCACACGCGCCAAGGTGTAGGCGGTCAATGCCGCCAGCACGATCAGCAGCACGCCGCCGGCAATCACCGCGCCGGACCCCACCAACGGCAACCACAAGTCGTTGCGCAACCGGTCGCTCAGACGCTGGCTGGCGGCGAACTGTACGAACCAACGGCGTCCCTCATTCAGAACGAGGAAAGTCCGGCCGCGCAGATTCACTCCGTCGAGGGTGACTGCGAAGGTGCCTTCATCAAGGATAGCGCTCAGAGGGCGACGGTCCGTCCCAGGCGCAAGCACCACGTTGCCCTGATCGTCCACGACCCGGTAAGTCACTTCCGTCTTGACGGTGTCGAAAATCCACGAATACTCCTCCGAATGAGCCGGGGCGATCGGCTGCCCTTGTGCGTCGAACCGCAACGACTCGATCAGGTCCGTTGCTACTGTGCCCCCGGACATCAATGGCTGACCCAGCAGCGAGACGACAAATACGGCGATCAGTCCGGTACTCAGCACGCTGCCGGCGAGGTAGGCCAGCACGACGCGAAAGGAGAGACTATCGATCCAGTTCGGTCTGGCGAAGCGCATAACCCAGCCCCCTCAAGTTCTCGATCTCGAGTCGGGAGCCGATGACCGAGAGCTTGCGGCGCAGTCGGTACATGGCCACGTCGAAAGCGTTGGCCGTGACAGGCTCGATGAAACCCCAACCCGCCGCCTCCAGTGCGCTGCGACGCACCGTCTCGCCGCCGCGCTGCACCAACAGCATGATGAGCTGAAATTCCGCCGCGGCAAGCGCCACGTGCTGGCCTCCACAGGCCATCTCGCCCGCCTCCGGAATCAGGCGAAGGTCGCCGAACGCCGTTACCGGAATCCGCCATTGGTTGGCTGGTCGCCGCAGAAGCGCCCGGACCCGCGCCACAAGCTCATCCATCGCGAAAGGTTTAGGCAGGTAGTCGTCGGCACCGGACTCCAGTCCGTCCACCCTGTCGTGCAGCGCATCGCGCGCCGTCAACACCAGGCATGGCAGTCGTGAGCCTGCTGTCCGAAGGCGTCGCAGCAGCGAGAGCCCATCACCATCGGGAAGGCCCCGATCCAGCACCAGTGCGGCGTAGTCGAACTCCCTGGTCGCGACCCAAGCGTCCTCACCGCGTTCCACGGCGTCGGCGGCAATGCCGGCCTCTTCAAGGGCATTGACCAGGAGCTTGGTCAGTCGCGGGTGATCCTCGACCAGGAGGATGCGATTCTTCATCGCGCGAACCGGGGCGCGCTGCCCAGTGAGGTACTGACTGCCATCCCGCGCAGCATATCAAGGCTGACGAGCAACCGAACGCGTGGATGAGGCGCGGGTGGTGGTGCTGCTCGCGTCCATAGGACTGGCCCGCCAACCAAAGCTATTTGCAGACCTGCGGTGTTGGCGCCGAGGTAAAACTGAGCCACCGCGCCGACTGAATCGTGAGCCAGGGGTGGAAGCCGACGCAGCAATG
>NZ_JBDGIV010000027.1:0-42366 GCF_057657255.1 Variovorax sp. Soil_C_19
GCCGAGGAGCGCAGGTGGAGGCGGGATCAGGGCCGCAGCTGTTTGAGCGAAGCGAGTTCTGCGGACCCCCGCCGGAGCCGAGCACCGCAGGTTGCCCGTAGCGAAGCGAAGGGACACAGACAGCAGGGTCGCCTTTTCTTTGGCTACTTTCTTTTGGCGAAGCAAAAGAAAGTAGCTCGCCCGCCGGGGCGAGGCCCGGCCCCGGCAACGAAAACGAGCAACCCGCCTCATTCCCGCCCCCCGAGAAACAACGCCTCGAAGGCCTCCTCGCGCGGCAACCCCCGAACCAGCATCCGCATCGAATCGTCTACAGCAGGATCCGCCATCCAGAGCGACTCCCCCGCTGCAGGCATCGCCAGCGAACCAGCCGCCGCCCCCGAGACGAAACCCGAAGCAAACACCCGCCCCAGCACGGCATCGAACCGCAACGCATCGAGGTCGCCGTCGAGCCCTTCGAGCGCGGCCCGCGTCGCACAGGCCCACCATGGCAGCCCCACCGCGAGCGAGGCAGACGGCACCGCGACGGTGAACGGAAAGTACCGCCCCACCCCATCGACCGACGGCATCATCACGCCGATCCAGCCGTCCTCACCGGCCACCCCCGGCCCGAGCGCAAAACACCAGACCGGCGCCTCGAGGTAGTGCGATGTCCAGTCCGAATGCCGGTCGCGCAGCCGCGCCAGCCCCTGCTGCAGCCACGGGTCCCACGCATCGCGAAACGACGCGGGCAGCCGGCGGTGCGCAAAGTCGCCCATGCCCGGCAACTTGCCGAACCATCCGGGCAACGCTGCGGCCTCCATCGTCATCATCAGAGGCCCTCCGGACAGGAGAACTCGCGCAGTTCCTTCAAGCGGATCGGATGCTGCACGCTGTTGGTCGTCACCTCGAAGCGCGTCTTGCGCGGGCCGATCTGGAAGGTGATGAAGAACTTCTCGGGCGCATCGCCGGCCTCGAGCTGGCCGTCGTCGAGCGCGCGGAACAGCGCCCACGGCCCGTCGACCGCCGCGCCCGAACTTCCGGTGGCCGAAGGCGGGCTGACCTGGATGCGCACCTGGTTGCTGCCTTTCGGGCCGGGCCACTGCACGGCCATCGGCACCACGGGGCCGTGCGCGTACTTCACGAGCTGGCCGTCCACGTCGAGGATGAACTGCGTGATGCCGGCGTCCATCTCCACCGGCTTGAAGTCGAGCCGCATCGACGGCCCGCGGCCGCCGGCACGGAAGAAGATGTCCTTGATGCGCGCGGCGCGCTCGAACTGCGCCAGCGCCTGCGTGGTGATGGCGCCGCGCTCGGCCACGGGCTTGTAGCGCCACGGCCGGGTGCTGGTGTCGACCAGCGATGCGAGCCGCTTCTGGAAGAAGTCGTCCATCAGCCCGCCGGCGCCGAACATCTGTCCGAAGTCCTCGGGCAGCACGTCGCGCTTGCTGCTGCCCACGAACGGATAGCGCCCGGCGATCGCGCGGTTGCAGAACTCGGTCACGGGGCGCAGGTCCTGGCTCAGGTTGCCGCGCTCGGCGACCTGAGCCTGCGCGGCGCCGGTCTGGCTCAGGTTCTCGACCATGGTGCGCACCGGCTCGGGCAGGCGCCCCGCATCGGACTTGAGCTTGCCGGCCACGTCGCCGGGCGGCGGCGAGGTGCGGCCCTTCACGGCCGTGTCGACCGCGTTGAGGTACACGTAGACCTCGTTGAAGAGCTTCAACGCATCGTCGAGCGGCGCGGGCTGGCCCGGCGCCACGGGCGTGACGAGGCGGCGCAGCGGCTCGAAGCGGTCGTCGACGATGCTCTCGATGCGCTTGCCGCTGGCCACGGGCCGGGTCGGATCGCCGCCGAACAGGTCTTCGAGCCCCTTGCGCGTGCTCGCGACGGTGGCGCTCGCCTTGCTCACCACGTCCTTGGGCTGGTCGGCGGGGATCAGCGTGGTTTCCTTCACCACCGCGCGCAGGAAGTTCGCAAGCGGCGAGCCCACGCCGGAGAGGATGCGCGCGGCCTCGATGTTCTTCTCGAGCCCGGTGACGCGGATCAGCCGCACGTCGGCCAGCAGCGCCTCCCACTGCTTGACGTACTCGGCCAGATACAGCCGGCGCACGCGATCGGTCAGCGCGCCGATCGCCGCCGCGTCGCGCAGGCGGTCGGTGGCGCTGCGGTCCTGGCCGAGCACCCACGGGTCTTCCTGCGCGAGCAGGCCGGTGAGCACCACCACCTCGTTCTGGAAGCGCTTGTGGTAGCCGTCATAGGTGAACATGCCCGGCACGCCTTCGGTCAGCGGCTTGCCGCTGATGCGTTCGAACACCAGCGGCGCCGAGGGGCCTGCGGCGGCGGCGATGCTGAACGCCGGAATGTCCTTGGTGGCGCGCTGGCGCTTGAGGCGGCTGAACACGCGCTGCTCGAGCGGGTAGCTTGCAAGCATCGCGCGCACGCTGCGCACCAGGTTGTCGTCGATCTTGAGCGGCGAGCGCGGCGGGCCCTGGGCGATCAGCACGTCGAGCTGGTTCTCGAGCGCCAGGCGCTGGTCCTCGGGAATGCCGCGGTCGAGGCTGCGCGCCCAGTCGAGCGTGATCCAGGCCTTGAGCGCCTCGGCATCGAAGTGCTCGGGCTGGTAGAGCATCAGGTAGCTCTTGAGGGCCTCGTAGGTGTATTCGAGGTTGTCCCGCTGCGCGGTGCGCAGCTGGTCCTCCACACGCTTGGCGATCTGCGGCAGGAAGGCGTCGTTGAGCGCGCGCTGGTGCGTGAGCATGGCGGCGGCGTCGAGCTTGTCGCCCTGGTACAGGCCCAGCGTCATCGCGAGCGGTGCCTCGCCCTGGCGGTTGTCGGGCGTCTTCCAGATGTCGCGCAGGCCTTGCAGCACCGGCGCCACCTCGACCAGGTTCTGCACCCGCGACGGCAGCGCCGCGAGCGCCTGGCGCGCGGGCTCGACGCGTGCCTCGACCGAGCGCAGGTAGTCCATGTTCTTCATTGCGCTCCACCCCCAACCCGCGAGCAGCCCGAGCGTGACCAGCGTCATGGCCGCAACGCCGGCCATGCGCAGCGTGTGGCGGCGGCGCTCGAGCTTCACGTTGGCGCCGGCCAGGCGCTGCTCGGGAAACACCACGTCGCGCAGCAGCGCGGTCAGGAAGTAGCTGCGCCCGCTCGACTTCTGCGGCGCGAGCATCGCGCGCTCGATGCCGAAGCTGCGCGAAAGGCTGCCCATCACGCGGTCGATCGGGCTGCCCTCCTGCGTGCCGCTGGTGAAGTAGACGCCGCGCACCCACGGCGGCTGCGCAAAGCGCGAACCGGTGAACACCTGCTCGAGCAGGTCCGACAGCATTCCGCCGACCGAACCGAACTGCGCCGGAAAGCCGAAGATCGCGGCGCGGCGCGTGCCGTCGGTCTCGCGCTGCATGCGCGGGATCAGCCCGTCGTTGATGCGGTTGTGCAGCAGCCCGAACTCGCGGTGGAACGCGGCGGACAGGCCCTTCTCGTCGGCCTGCACGTTTTCGTCGGCCGCGAGCGTGAAGCCGAAAACCTGCGCGCGCTGTTCCTTTCCGAGGTCGTCGAAGTAGTCGGTGAAGCCGTAGAGCAGGTCGCTCTTGGTGACGAGCACATACACCGGCAGCCGCGTGACGAGCTTCTCGTCGAGTTCGAGCAGCCGCGCCCGGATCGACGCGGCGAGCTGGCTGCGCTGTTCGGGCCCCTGGCTCAGCAGGTCCGCGACGCTCACCGTGAGGAACACGCCGTTGAGCGGGCGGCGCGGCCGCACCTTGCGCAGCAGGCCCAGGAAGCCCTCCCACGCGCTCTTGTCCTCGGCCTGGTGGCTGTCCTGCGTGGTGTAGCGGCCCGCGGTGTCGATCAGCACGGCCTCGTCGGTGAACCACCAGTCGCAGTTGCGCGTGCCGCCCACGCCGCGGATCGCGCCGGGGCCGAACTTCTCGGCGAGCGGAAAGCTCAGGCCCGAGTTGACCAGCGCGGTGGTCTTGCCCGCGCCCGGTGCGCCGATGAACACGTACCACGGCAGGTCGTACAGGTAGCTGCCGCCCGAGATCGAGAGCCAGTCGCGCCAGCCGGGCTTCTTGCCCGCAGCATGCAGCCGCATCTGCTTGAGCGTGGCCACGGCCTCGGTGAAGCGGGTGTCCAGGATCTTCTGCTCGCCGTCGACGGGCGCGCCGGCCTTGGGCGCGGGCGGCTTCATGAGGCCATCGGTCAGGAACTGGCTCGCACGGCGCGCGCGCCAGCGACGCCACAGCACGCGCAGCACCACGGCGAGCACGACGAGGCCGATCAGCACGCCGCGCGAGAGCTCGGTCTCGAGCGGCGCCAGTTCGCCGATGCGCACGAGCGGGCCGATCCACCAGATCAGCAGCGCGACGACCACCAACGCCACCAGCGTCAGCAACAGCGGGCTGAACACCAGACCGAATAGCTTCTTGATCATTTCGTCACCCCCGCCGCAGCCACCTGCTCGGGCCCGGCCAGCAGCACGATCTCGACGCGCCGATTGCGCGCGCGGTTGGCCGGCGAATCGTTGGGCGCCACCGGTTCGGCATCGGCCTTGCCGTCGGAGCGCATGCGCGCCGGCTCGACCAGCGTGGTGAGCGCGCCGCGCACCGCATCGGCGCGGGCCGCCGACAGATGCCAGTTCGACGGATAGCGCAGCGAGCGGATCGGCTGGTTGTCGGAATGCCCGGTGATGAGCACGTCGCCCTTCACCTCGGCCAGCGCCTGGCCGATGCGGCGCAGCACCGGCAGCGAACTCGCCATCGGCTCGGCGCTGCCGGAGCCGAAGAACGAATCGCCGCGCAGGCGCACCGTGCTGCGGTCGGCCTCGTCGGTCACGGTGACCAGGCCCTGCTTGATCTCGGGCTCGAGAAAGCGCGCGAGCCGCGGTGCCTTGGCCGGCGCTGCCGGCGGCGCGATCTGGATGTTGGGAACGCGCAGGCTCGAGACGGCCGCATAGGTGGTGTCGGAGCGGTGGTTGAGCGCGAGCCGCAGGCCGAACCAGGCCAGCGCGAGCAGCAGCGCGAAGCCGGCCGCGAACACCCACAGCGGCAGCGATTCGCGCAGCCGCACCATGCCCGCACCCTGGCCACGCCAGTGCGGCGAGAGCTCGGCCTCGAGCGGCGGACGGTCCTTGGCGATCAGGTCGGCCAGGCGCTGGCGCACCGAATCGAGCTGCGCGCGGCCGTTGTCGACCACACGGTAGCGGCCTTCGAAGCCGAGCGCGAGCACGCTGTAGATCAGCTCGAGCAGATGGCGGTGCGTGGGCACGTCCTGCGCGAGCTTGGCGAGCAGCTGGAACACCTTCTCGCCGCCCCAGGTCTCGTTGTGGAACTGCACCAGCAGGCTCTGCTTGTTCCAGCCGGCCTGCACGCCCCAGGGCGTGTTGGCGACCGCCTCGTCGAGCGAGGTGCAGAGCACGTAGCGCGCCGCCAGCACCGTCTCGTTGGCGATGCCCGCGCGGCGTGCCGCGGTATCGAACCGATTCACCTCCTCGGCGGTGGAGGCCCTGAGCGCGGGCACGTTGGGCGGCTGCGCCAAGTTGCGCAGCTTGGCCGTAAGCACCAGCAGCTTGCCCGCGGCCGAGACCAGCGGATTGAGCAGCCCGATCTCGCCGACCTCGGCCGGTGCGGGATCACTCGCGGGCATGAATGGCGGCGGCGCGGCCGCGGCCGGCGCACTGCCCGCCGGCGTGCGCGGCTTGGGCTTGATGACCGTGCGCTCGGACTCGAACGCCGCGAAGGGGTCGGGAGTGGTCATGATCTGATGGCCCAGAAAGCCAGGTCGAGGCCCGGAAAGTCGCCCGCGATGTGCATCGCGATGCCGCCCGACTGTTCGAGCTGGCGCCACAGGTCGCTGTTGCGCGTCTCGAGCTCGAAGTAATTGGCGCCCGCATGGAACGGGATCTGGCGCGGCGCCACCGGCAGCGGCGTGAGCGTGACGCCCGGCAGCGCGAGGTTCACCAGGTCGCGGATGCGCTCGACCGGCCCGATCTTGACCTGCGTCGGAAAGCGCGCGCGCAGCGCCTCGCTCGGCATGTGCGCGTTCACGGCGAGCACGAAGGTGGCGTTGCGCTGCAGCTCCACGTCGGCCACCACCGCCACGCGCACGCCGTGCTTGCGGTCGTGCAGGTCGATGCGGATCGCCGACTGCTCGAGCACCATCGAAAGGCTGCGCCGCAGGTCGTCCATGAGCGGACGGAAGCTCATCACAAGGTCGTCGTGGACGTAAGGGCCGAAGCGCGTGACGCGGCGCGAATCGCGAAAGCTCGCGAGATCGCCGGCCAGCCCGAGCGCCTGCGCGAAGAACTCGCGCGGATGCAGCATCGCGCTCTTCGCCAGGTGCGCGAACACCGCCTCGTTGCGGTTCACGGTCTGCAGCAGCATGAAGTCGGCGATCTCGGCCACGCCGCCGGTTCCGCCCTGCGTCATGCGCCCGGCCAGCGCCTCGCCGCGCTGGCGCAGCAGGCCCAGCAGTTCGTCGAGCCAGGAACGGATCACCGCATGGGCCGCCACGTCGAGCAGCGGCGGCAGCATCGCGCGGTCGAGCTGCACCTGGTTGTCGACGCGGCGCTCGACCACGCGCGCCACGCCCAGCGTGGTCCAGGCATCGGTCGCCTCGCTCGCCCGCATCAGGCGCGTATGCAGCTGTCCGAGTTGCAGCATCGCGGTGCGCTCGCCGGCGGTGTTGGAGTCGGGCACCTCCGACTCGAGCACGCGGTGGCGCACCAGCTCCTCGTATTCCTCGGCATCGGCCTCGCGCGCACCGGCGCGGCGCAGCGGCAGCGCAAGCACCACGGCCTCGTCGCGCATGGTGGATGGAATGTCGATCGGCTCGGGCAGCGGATCGACCGCCGGCATGTCGAACACCGTGCCGTCGCCGAAGATGCCGACCGCGCGCACCAGCGCGAGCTTGCCGAGCGTGAGCGCCGCGGCATCGATCTCGACCTCCGCAAAGCCCCAGGCGTACGGCGTGGTCGAGCGCAGCAGCACATGCCGCGCATGATCGCCATGACGCTCGCTTTGCTGCAGGTGCTGGGGCTGCAGCAGCATCCCCTCGCTCCAGACCACTTTTGTTCGCCAACTCATCCGCACTCCGTCAAAGGCAAGGGCTGCCCGAAGAGCTGGGAGTTTCCGGCGCGGCGCGCGGCGGGCAAATCCGCCTAACGGCCTAGACGCCGGGTTTTGGAGCTACGGCGAAGGGAGTAGTGGCGGCGTTTTTTTGGGGCTCAGCGCGCTGCGGTGTCGGTGCTCGCCGCGCCGAGCCGCTCGCGCCGGCTGCGGTAGGTCTGCTCGATGCGCTGCAGGCGCCGCGAGCGCGAGGCCTCGTCGACCCACGCCGCGGCCATGGCGTGCTGCCTGCCGAGCTGGTGTTCGAGCTGCGCCTGCGGCAGCAGTGCGCTGTTGTCGGCCGCGGCGTAGCCGTAAGCCGCGCGCAGGTTCTTGAGCACCTCCTGCTCGGGGTCGGCGCGCGGCCCCTTGCCCTGGCCATAGTTCACCAGGAAGGCCTGCACCCTGGCCTGGAATGCGGCCGGGTAGCTGCGACGCAGCACCATCAGCGCGCCCGGCGGCGGGCCCGATTCCCACACGACGTGCAGCCGTGCGGCCTCGACCGGAAACTGCTCCCTGAAGCGTTCGAAATCCGTCGTGTTGTTGGTCGCCACGTCGGCATCGCCATTGGCGACGGCCAGCGCCGTGGCCTGGTGGGTGCCGATGATCTCGCCGCGAAAGCGGGTTTCCATCGCGATGTCGTGCGGGAGGAAGAGCTGGCTTTGCGGCACCTGAAAACCGGTGACCGACCGGCTGTCGCCGCGCGCGAGCCGCCAGCGCTCGGGCTCGGCGAGCACCGCCTCGAGGGTGCGGGGCTCGCCGCTGCGGCGCGTCAACAGCACCGCGCGGTGCGTCGGCATGCCGGGGCGGCGCGCGATCTGCGCCACCACCGTCATGCGCCGCTGCATCACCGCGTCGAGCGCGATCTTGGCCGACAGGAACGCCATGTCGATCTCGTCGCGCTGGATGGCCCGGTCGAGTTCCGCGTACGACGCGACCGAATGCACGCTCACGGGCACGCCCAGCGCGCGTGTCATGTCGTCGAGCAGCGGCATCCACAGCGCCCGCGACTCGACCGCGCCGCCGAGCGGCAGCACGCCGAAGCGCACCGGGCGGGCGGGCACTTCCGTGCGCTCGGCCTGCGCCGCCGGTGCCGCACAGGCCGCCACCAGCGCGAGCCCCACCGCCAACAGGCGCGGGGCGAGCAGAAAGCGTCGCAAGGCCGAGCCCGGCATGGTCATCGACCGGGGAGCGCGTCCTGAAGGGCGGCGGACTGCTCGGCGTAGCTGCGGTCCAGGCGCAGGAGGCGTGCCTGGCGCGCGGCCTCGTTGACCCATTGCGCGTTCATGGCGTTCTGCTTCGCGAGCTGGTGGGCCAGGTTGGCGGCGGGCTGCAGCGAACTGTTGTCCGCGGCCACGAAGCCCGCCAGGTCGTGCAGCGACTTGAGCACCGCGCGCTCGGCATCGCCCTGCGGCCCTTTCGCGCGGCCGTAGCCGACGAGGAACGCCTGCACCCGGCTGCGCAGCTCGGGCGGGTACGCGCGCCGCATCACGATCTGTGCATGGGGAATGAGGTCCGACTCCCACAGCACCTGCAGCCGCTTGGCCTCGGCCGGAAAGCGCTGCTTGAAGCGCTCGAAATCGGCCGTGTTGTTGGTGGCCACATCGGCCTCGTTGTTGGCCACCGCGAGCGCCGTGGCCTGGTGGGTGCCCACGATCTCGCTCAGGAAGCGCGTCTCCATGGCGATGTGGTTGGGCAGAAAGAACTGCAGCTGCGGCACGATGAAACCCGATACCGATTGCCGCTCGGCGCGCGCGAGGCGCCAGCGCTCCGGTTCGGCCAGCAGGCTCTTCAGGGTGTTGAAGGGCGGGGCGCGGCGCGCCAGCAGCAGCGCCCGGTAGCCGGGCAGGCCATCGTGGCGCACCACCTGCGCCACGACCTTCATGCGGCGCTGGGTCACGGCGTCGAGCGCCATCTTTCCAGACAGGAACGCCATGTCGACCTTGTCGTCGCGGATGGCCTGCTCGAGCGCCTCGTACGAATTGACCGAAAGCACGCTCACCGGCCGCGCGATGGCCCGGCTCAGCTCGGCGAGCAGGGGGTCCCAGTCGCTGCGCGACTCGAAGGCGCCGCCGAGCGGCAGGATGCCGAAGCGCACCGGCGACTCGGCTGGCTGCACGGGCTCGGCCGCGGCCAGCAGCGGCAGGCCGGCCGCGAAGGCGATCGCTGCGGCGCCCCGGCGCAGCCAGGCGGCGGCCTGCCCTAGGAGGCAGCGGCGACGGCAACGTGGGAAGGCCAGCATGATCGGACGGGAAGACAACGTGGCGCCAACGCGGGTCAGCGGTCTAACATGAGCGGAAGCGGACGCAATTAGATATCAAATACACAAATAGGCGGCATTTTCGCGATGTTTTTCCTCCTTTCTGCCCAACCAAGGTGCCCATGGGCTTGACTTCCAGGCGCTGGATGCACCCATGAAATGGAACTTCCGCGTCCTGCGCGGGCTGGCCCGCCTCACTTTCGCGCAGCAGCTGATCCTGCTGGCGATGGTGCCGGCCACGGCGGCCACGCTCGCGGCGATCACGGTGCTGACGCGGCAGCACCTGGACAACCTGACCGAGTTGATGCGTGCCAATGCGCAGACGGTGGCGCTTCAGGTCGCCACGGCCGCGCAGGCGCCGCTGGTGCGCATGGATCGCCGAGCGCTGCAGCGCACGGCCCAGTCGGGCACTTACCAGCCGCATGTGCAGCAGGTGCAGATCTGGTCCGAGGACGGCGAGATCGTCGCCAACTCCGAAACGGTCGACCGCGCGCGCGGCGATGGCCTGCAGGTGGTGGTGCCGATCGTGAGCGACGAAGGCCAGCCGGGCGGCAAGGTGATGGTCGAGATGAGCCTCGAAGCGGTGCAGCAGGCGCGGCGCTCGGTCTGGCTCAACGTGGTGCTGGTGCTGGCCACCAGCCTGGTGGGCGTGGGCCTGGCCGGCTGGTGGGCCGCGCGCCGCATCAGCGAGCCGATCCGCGCGCTCGGCAAGGCCGTCGACCGGCTCGGCGCGGGCGAGTCCGCGAGCGTGACGATCGAAGGCACCTCCGAGGTACGGCATCTGCAGCACGGCTTCAACCAGGCCGCGCGTGCGCTCGCCGAAAGCCACCGGCTGCTGCAAAGCCGCATCGCCGATGCCACCGCCGAACTCGCGCGCAAGAACCAGCAGCTCGAGGTGGCGAGCCAGGCCAAGACCCGCCTGCTGGCCGCAGCCAGCCACGACCTGCGCCAGCCGCTGCACGCGCTCACGCTGTTTTCCGACGGGCTCGCCAACGGCGAGACCGACCCGGTGCGGCTGCAGCGCATCGGCCACATCCGCGAATGCGTCGATTCGCTCGACCGGCTGTTCTCTGAACTGCTGAACCTTTCGCAGCTCGACGCGGGCGTGCTGCAGCCGCAATGGGCCGAGTTCGCGCTCGACCAGCTGTTCGACGAGATCAGCCGCAACTTCCGCCCGGTCGCGGAGCAGCAGGGCCTTCGCCTGGTGGTGCGCAAGACCGACCTCTGGGTGCGCTGCGACTACGTGATGCTCTCGCGCATCCTCAACAACCTGGTGTCCAACTCGCTGCGCCACACGATCGAAGGCGGTGTGCTGGTCGGTGCGCGACGGCGCGGCAAGGGCGTGCGCATCGAGGTGGTCGACACCGGCGTGGGCATCGCACCGCAGCACCAGGCGCGCGTGTTCGAGGAGTTCTACCAGGTCGAGCCCACCGGCCGCAATGCGCCGCGCGGCCAGCGCGGCATGGGCCTCGGGCTCGCCACGGTGCAGCGGCTGGCCGAGCTGCTCAACACGCGCGTCGAACTCACGTCGCGGCCGCAGAAGGGCACCTGCGTGCGGGTGCTGGTGCGCTCGGCACCGGCCGCGCTCGCGGCACCCGTTGTGCCCTCCGCGACGGGCGCGGCCGAGGACGACGACGCCGGCCTCGCACCCCTGCGCATTCTCGTGATCGACGACGAGCGCACCATCCTCGAAGGCCTCTCGGTGGTGCTGACGAACTGGGGCGCCGAAGTGATGGCGGCCCAGACCCGCGCCGAGGCGCTCGCGCTGGCCGACACATGGGCCGAGCCGCCCGACGTGGTGGTGAGCGACCTGCTGCTGCAGGGTGGCGACAACGGCCTCGGCGTGATCGCCGCGCTCGAGCGCCATCCGCGCGGCATCGGCGCCGCCACCGCACGCCTGCTCGTGACCGGCGAGACCAAGCCCGACCGGCTGCGCGAAGTGGCGGAGGCCGGCATCGCGGTGCTCTACAAGCCGGTCTCGCCGCGCGTGCTGCGGCATGCGATCCTGGCGCAGCGGGCGGCGGTGATGCAGCAGGCAGGCCGAGGCAGCGGCTGACCGTCGGGCATAGGCCAGGCGGCCGATGCGGCGCGACCTTCCGTCACGCTCCCGCCGCACGCCGGGCGTCGACATAAGCCCTCCGCCTTATCGCGCGAACCAGGGGCCTTCCGTACATTGGGGTTCTGCCCTTGCCGCAGAAGTCATCCCCATGCCTGTTGCCGTGAACCCTTTCATCTCGTTCCTCCGGAAACGGCTGCGGCATTGGCGCGTCCGCCTCGCGCTGGCCCTGTGCATGGCGCCGTTCGCCGCCGTGGCCGCGGGTGCCGCCGGGCTCACGGTGCTGATGGGCGACGAGGTGCCTGCGCATACCGAATTCGTGCAGCACATGCGCGCCGCGCAGGCGCCCGGCGGGCGCTTCGAGCTGGTGCGGCTTTCGCCCGGCGCTACCGACGTGGCGCAGTCCGGCGTCGAGACCGCCGAAGCCGCAGCGGGCGCCGAGCCCGAGCGCGCGGTGAACGCCGGCGTGCGCACGCGCAGCCTGCGCACGGCCACGCCGGCCACGCCGGCCCCGGCCGACACGAGCCTCACGATGGCCGTCGGCGCGCCCGCTGCGCGCGCCGCGCTTGATCGCCCGGGCCAGCAGCCGCTGCTGCTCGCGATGCTGAGCCGGCTCGAGTACGAGAACCTGCGCGCCAGCGCCCCGGCGCTGCGGCGCGGCGACCGGCGCGTGGGCGTGCTGCTGCGCGACCCGGCCATGGCCGACCAGTTGGCGCTGGTGGCGGCAGTGCTGCCGAACAAGCCGCGCCTCGGCGTGGTCGCCACGCCCGAATCCGAACCGCTGGTGCGCGATCTGCAGCGTGCCGCGGCCCAGGGCGGCCAGCCCGCGTGGGACCTGCAGGTCGAATACGCGCCCGACGCGCGCTCGCTGGCCGCGGCGCTGCGCGCGGTGGTGCCGCGCAGCGACGCTCTGATGGTGCTGCCCGACCTGATCGGCGACAACCAGGCGGCCACGCTGGCGGTGCTTCGCGCGGGCGCGAGCGCGGGGCTGCCGGTGTTCGGCGCGAGCGAAGGGTTGGTGCGATCGGGCGGTCTGGCCGCGGCCGTCTCGACGCCCGCGCAGCTGGCGCAGCAGGCGCAGTTGCTCGGGCAGAAGCTCGCGGGCCACGGCAGCAGCGCGAGCAACCACGTCCCGCTGGTGGAATCGGCCGCGCCGCCGTCGGTGCGCGTCAACGCCACGGTGGCACGCGGACTCGGGCTTCGCTTGCCGCAGGAGCGCGACCTGACCGAGCGGATCACCGCCACGCGATGAGCGACGTGGTGCCGTCCGAAGGCGCGCAGTCCGCGCACCCGCCGCCGCCTGCTTCACCATCGTCCGCGCCCACGCTACTGGTGCGCGGCAACCTGCAGCGCGACCTGTTCCGGCTCGGCGTGGTGCCGTGCGCCGCAGTGGCGCTGGCGCTCACCGGCTGGTTCACCCACCACCGGCTGCAGACGCTCGAGGCGGCCTTCGACGCCGAGGGCCAGGCCGTGGCACGCCAGGTGGCCGCGATGTCGGACCTGAGCCTCTATGCGGGCGACGTGCCGGCGCTGCAGAACGTGGCGAATGCTGCGTTGCGCGGCGGACAGGTGATGCGCGTGGAGATCAGCAACAGCGCCGGCGTGTACGTGACGGCCGGGCCCAGGACCTCGCCGCTCGCTCAGCTGCGCATGTTCACGTCGCCGGTCACGCTGCGCGAAGCCTCGCGCGCCAGTGCCTTCGCGCCCGCAGGCTCGACGGCCGCCGGCGACACCCCGATCGGGCTGGTGCAGACCTTCCGCGACACCACGGCCTATGCGCGCGAGCGCAGCCGTTCGCTCATCGCCGGCATCGGCATCGCGCTGGTCGCGCTGCTCGCGGCCTGGGCCTCGGTGCGCCACATGGCGCGCACCGTGGCGCGGCCGCTGCGCCGCGTGTCGCGCACCGTGGCCGCGCTGGAGGCAGGGCATTTCGAGGCGCGCTGCGGCGTAGGCGACGGCGGCGGCATCGCGTCCGCACAGGCGCCCTCCGCCGGTGCGCACGAGCTCGCGGTGCTCGCGCGCGACATCGACCGCCTGGCCGAGCGCCTGCAGCACAACCGGCAGGTGAGCGAGGAACGCGTGCGCGAAGCCACCGCGGTGGCGCTGCAGCGCATGGCCGAGGCCGAGCAGGCGGCGCTCTCCCGCGCGCGCTTTCTCGCCGCTGCGAGCCACGACCTGCGCCAGCCGCTGCATGCCATGGGCCTGTTCATCGACGGCCTGCTGCCGGGCGCCAGCGCGGCGCAGCGGCCGGCCATGATGCGCCTGCAGGAGAGCACAGAGTTCATGGGCGTGCTGCTCGACGACCTGCTCGAGATCTCGCGCCTCGATGCGCAGGTGCTGACGCCCGCGATCACCCGCGTGTCGCTGGCCGCATTGTTCGACCAGCTCGATGCGCAGCATGCCGCCACGGCCGCAGAGAGCCGCGTGCGGCTGCGCTGGAGCGACCGCGGTCTGGCCGTGCGCAGCGACGCGGCGCTGCTGCAGCGGATCGTCGGCAACCTGGTGTCCAACGCATTGCGCCATGCGCCGCCGGGCGGCACGGTGCTGGTGGCTGCGCGCCGCGGCCGTGCCGACGATGGCGGCGACGGCGTGCGCATCGAGGTGCGCGACAACGGCGTGGGCATCGCGCCCATCCACCAGGGGCGCATCTTCGAGGAGTTCTATCAGGTGGCCAACACCGAGCGCGACCGCCGGCGCGGCTTCGGGCTGGGGCTGGCGATCTGTGCGCGCATCGCCACGCTGCTCGGCACCCGCATCACCGTGCGCTCGGCACTGCAGGCCGGCAGCACCTTCGCGCTGACGCTCCCGGCGGTGCAGGCCGCCGAGGCGAGCACGCCCGAGGAAGAGCCCGCACCGGTGCCCGCGGCGCCCCTTGCGGGGCTGAACTGCATGGTGGTGGACGACGATCCGGCGATCCTCGACGGCAGTCGCGCGCTGCTCGAGCAGTGGGGCTGCCGCGTCGAGTGCATCGCCACCGGCGCCGAGGCGATCGCGCGGCTCGGCACGGGCGACCTGCGCTTCGATGCGGTACTGTGCGACCTGCAGCTCGCGGGCGACGGCGACGGCATGGACGTGATCGCGGCGGCGAAGCGGCTGCAGCCCGATGCGCTCGCGGTGCTGGTCTCGGGCGCCACCGGCCCCGAGGTGCTGCAGCGCCTGCGCCGCGGCGGCGTGATGCTGTTGACCAAGCCGGTCGCGCCGGCCAAGCTGCGGGCGCTGCTTTCCACGCGGCGCCACGCACCGGCCTGAAAGGATCGCCATGCTCGACACCGACGCGCTGAAGACCATCCGCCCCTTCATCGCCACGCCGAGCCACAGCGGCTCGATGACGAGCGACTACGTGCGCAGCCTGCTCGGCCTGGTCAATGCCGCGTGGCAGCACGGCTTCGCGTTGCAGGCACGCTTTCTCGATGGCGACAGCCTGATTCCGCGCGCGCGCAACCGGCTGGTGGCGGAATTCATGGCCGACGCACGCTGGACGCACCTGTTCTGGATCGATGCCGACATCGGCTTCGCGCCCGAAGACGCGCTGCGCCTGCTGTGCGCGGGCCGACCGGTGGTGGCGGGCGTCTATCCGCACAAGGACGACGGCTGGCCGCGCGCCGGGCTGGCGGCGCCGCTGCCGGCGGGCAGCACGCGCGACGACTTCGAGGCGCGGCATGCGGTGTTCCCGGTCAACCTTGCCGCGCCGGGCACGGCCGCACGGGTCGAGCCCGACGGCTTCCTCGAGGTGCTCGACGCACCCACGGGCTTCATGCTGATCGAGCGTGCCGTGTTCGAGCGGCTGGCCGAAGCCATGCCCGAGCTGCGCTACACGCCCGACCGCATGGACGACCCGGTGGCCGCGGCGTGGCCGCACTACCGCTTCTTCGATGTCTGGGCCGAGCCCGGCCATGGCCGCTACCTCAGCGAAGACTTTGCGTTCTGCCGCCGCTGGCAGTCGATCGGCGGCAAGGTGCATGTGGACACGCGCTCGCGCCTCACGCACACCGGCACGCACACCTACCGCGGCGACTTCGCGCGCACGCTGTCGGCTGGGGTGCCTTGAGCAGCCTCGCCTGCCTGCAGCGCCGGCGGCAGCGTCGCCATGTCGTAGCCGCGGCCGGGCGCTACCGGCGCGAGGCAGAGCGCCGGTCCTTCGTCGGCGAGATGGTCGTAGCCCATGGGCTGCAGCCGTGCGCCGGGGTCGAGCGCACGGTGGCGCTCGCGCCGTGCGATGCGGTCCTCGCGCCGCACCATGCGCAGGTGGTAGACGCGGTAGTAGCTGCGGTACATCGCACCATGCCGTGCCACCGCATCGGGGAACCGCTGGCCGTGCAGCGCGGGCGCGGCGTCGAACGCGATCTGCTGCGGCAGCCGGAACAGCATCGCGCGCGTCTGGCGTCCCCAGTCGCCGTCATCGCGAAAACGGTCGGGCGCATCCCACAGCTCGCGCAGCGACAGCGACAGGCAGGCCAGCCGGTCCTCGGGCAGCGAATCGACGATCGCATGCAGGTGGCGCAGGAACAGCGTCTCGAAGCGCTCGTCCGCGTCGCAGGCAAGCACCCAGCCTGCACCGTGGCGGCGCGCGCATTCGAGCAGGCGGCGGCGGTTGCCGGGCTCGTCCCAGTGGTGCGGCTCGGCTGGCGGGTTGGCGAGGAGTTCGAGCAGCTTCGGCTCGTTGCGAAGGATGGCGGCGGTGCCGTCGGTGGAACCATCGTCGAGCGCGATGAAGCCGTCGACGTGCGGGCGCAGGTGGTCGAGGCAACCCTCGATCCAGCCCGCCTCGTTGCGCAGCTGCATCACGCAGACGATGCGCGGGCGCGCAATGAGCCGCTCGGGTGCGCCGCGGCTGCAGTACGGGCAGAAATACGGCGGCGCCGGCTCGTGGTGCAGCATGCGTGCGCAGACCTCGCACTGGCGGCGCGACCCCATCGCGAAGCTCGCCGGCGCTGCGCCCAGCCACGCGGGCGCAGCCTCTCGCCGTGCGGCGTCCGGGTGCGGCGCGTGCGCGGTGTCGTCGCGCGCGACGCGGCCGAAGTCGCGGCCCCAGGCGTCCTCGCGCCCGTCGGCCGCGAGGTTCGCGCGCGGCGCGCCCGGCGTGCAGCGGCGCCAGTCGTTGTCGGGGTCGAAGCGCTCGGCGCCGTTGCGCGGCTCGAACGACAGGTGCAGCAGCTTGAGCGATGCGCAGGCCTGCAGCTGCCAACCCGCCATTTCGAGCCGCACGCGGAAGTCGTCGTCGTCGCCACCCCAGATGTCGAAGCGCTCGTCGTAGCCACCCACCGCGTCGAAGGCCACGCGCGCGCAGCACAACGACCCGTAGAAGGTGCGCAGGTAGAGCGCCTCGGGCACCTGCTGCGCGAAGGCCGCGTCCAGGTTGCCGTCAGCCGCGTCGAGCGCATCGAAGCGCGCAAAGCCCACGCGCCCGATCGCCACATGGCGTTCGCCCGCCATTGCCGCATGCAGCGCGACCGCGGGCGCATCGCCGACGTAGGCCGATTCGGGCGAATGCACGAAGACGAAACGGCCGGTGCTGAGGCGCACGCCCACGTTGATCGCGCGGCACGGCGGGCGCCATTCGTGCGGGCGGTCGTTGACGAGCAGCGTCCAGCGCACCTGCGCGAACCGGTCGAGCAGCCGCCGCAGGCTCTCTTCTTCCGAAGGCTCGTCGAGCGCGATCACCACCTCGATGCCAGGTCGGGCCCAGAACGGCGCGTTGCGCGCGGCCACGCGCTCGAACTCCGCGAGCTTGCGGTAGAACGGCATCACCACGCTGAGCCAGGTTTCGGTCATGGGCCGTACCGCCACCACAACCCCGTCGCGAGGTCACGCGCATGAACGGCTGCTTCATCAACCTGCAGAAAAGCACCGCCCGGCGCGACACCATGGCGGCGCAGCTGCGCGCGCTCGGCCTGCACGGCGCCATCGCGCGCTTCGAGGCCACCGGCATCGAGGGCCTGCCGCCTGCCGGCGCGGTGAGCCGGCGCGAGCATGCGTGCTTCCGCTCGCATGTGGCGGCGATCGAATCGGCCCCCGCCGACGGCTTCTTCCTCGTGCTCGAAGACGATGTGCAGTTGAGCCGCGCGCTGCCTGCGCTGCTGCGCGACGAGAACGCGCTCGCACGCCTCGCGGGCTGCGACCTGGTGTTCCTGGAATGCCTGCCGTATGCCTCGGCGCCGGCCCTTCTCGGGCTCTGGCAGAGCCTGCAGAAGCACCTTCCGAGTGACCCGCAGGCGCCGCGCGATGCCATCGGCGGCATCGAGATCCTCGAGGCGGCGGACCTCTACAACTGGGGCGCGACCGCCTACCTCGTGACGCCGCGCGGCCGGCGCACGCTGCCCGCGCTGCTCGGCGAAGCGCTGGCCGAAGGCCCGGCGCTCGCCTTCGACATGGCGCTCAACCGGCTGATCGCCGCGGGGCGGCTGCAGGCCGCGGTGCTCGCGCCCTTTCTCGCCACGCCCAGGATCGGCAGCGAAGCCACGAGCACCATCGACGACCGCGCGCGCGTGCCCGCCTACGACGCGCTCGGCGGAGCGCTGCGGCGCATGTTCTTCGCCGGGCCGCTCGAGGACATCGAGGCCCGTGCAGCACCCTATCGCCATGCGCCGCTGGCCGAAGGCGATGCGCAGCTGCAGCTGCTCGCCGACCTGATGTCGCAGCTCTTCATCGTGAGCGCGCGCGGGCCGCGCTGAGCGCTGCGCGCGCGCTCAGCGTCAGAAGTCCGCGCAGCCATTGCGCCGCTCGGTGTTCACGCAGCTCAGCAGGTTGGGCCGCGAGCGCACGCGGGTCCATTCGCGCGCGAGCACGTCGCCGTCCTGCGACGCGCGGTCGCCGTCGAGCGGGCCGGTCGCAAGGCAGATCGGTGCCGGGCCGATGTTGCGGTCGTACAGGTAGGTCGATGGCAATTCGCGCACCACGTCCACCGAGGGCAGGTCGGGTCGCTCGAAGACCACGGGCGGTGGCGGCGGCGGTGGTGGCGGCGGCGGTGGCGGCGGCCCCGGATCGACGCGCAGTTCGCCCGGCACCACGTTCACCGCATAGCCGGCGGCCGAGGCGAAGGCCCCGTCGATCGGGTAGGTGCCCGGCGGGCTCGCGCCATTCGCCGCTGTGCCGGGCGTGCCGCTGAAGCTCGATGCGTCGTCGCCGAGGATCAGGCCGGTCACGCTGTAGGTGAAGCTCGGGTTCGGCGCGCCCGCGGGCCGCGAGGCATTGCCGATCGTCACGGTCGCGACCGGTTGCCGGGCGTAGATGAAATGGCTGTCGCCGGCCGGCACGGTCACGGTGCACAGGCCCAGGTAGGCGCAGTGGTACAGGTTGGGCAGCGGGCCGGAGCCCGCGAGGCCGCCGCGCGTCTCGCCGATCCAGGTGTCGGCCCAGACGCGCCAGTTGCCGCCGCCGATCGCGAAGGCGCCGGGGTTCTGGAAGCGCGCGGCCGCGACGAGGTCGGTGCTGGCCGCGTTCACGTTGGCGCCGAGCGTGAGGTCGCCCGAGAGCGTGCGCACGAAGACCGTGCTGGCGGCCATGGAGCCGGCGCTGGCGACGGTCGGCAGGTTGGCGCCGGGGTCGAACCCCGCGGCGGCCACCGGACCGATGGTGACGGCATTCGCATCGACGTAGCGGAAGCCGCCCTCCGCGCCGCCGCCGACGGTGCCGACGTCGTTCGCCGCGGAGTCCAGGGCCACCGAACCGCCGTCCGAGCGCGCCAGCAGCGTGCCCGCGGTGATCGCCCCGGCCGCAGACTGCGCGATGTTGCCGCCCGCGAGCAGACCAACGGTGGCGGCCGTGACCGCGCCGTTCAGCGCAATGCTGCCGCCGCCCTCGTTCTGCAGCGTGAGCGCGCCCGGCGTGGCGATGGCGCCGGCCACGGTGATGTCGCCCGCGTGCGTGCTGCTGCCGGCCACGATCGTGGGGGCCGAGAGCTGCGCGAACTCGCCGCTCGACACCGAGAAGCCGCCGCCGCCCGCGCCGCCGAGCACGATCGGTGCGCCGGTCGCATCGAAGGCCGCGAAGTTCGCATCCATGCCGCCCGGGCGCAGGTTGATTGCATTGGCGGCGCTCACGGGCGCGCCGATCACGATCGCATCGGCGCTGCCGTCGTTGATGGCGCGCAGCACCACGTTGCCGCTGCCTTGCACGCTGGGCGGCGCGCCGGGGCCGCTGACGCCGCCGCCGGCTTCGATCGAGACGCCCGCCCCTCCGTTCTGCGAAGCGCCGCTGATCTCGATGTCGCCGCCGCCGGTGGTGGCCAGGAGCGCGCCGTTCTCGAGCCGCACGCCGGTGTCGCCGGCGGTCGGCGCATTGTTGAAGTTGTAGCCGCGCAGCACGATGTCGCCGCTGCCGCTCGTGATGCTGCTGCCGCCGTTGACGAGCACGCCGTGCGCGCCCGCGAAGGTGGACGAGGCCTGGCGCCGCGCCACGCCCTGCACCGTGATGCTGCCGGTGGTGGTCGAGATGGTCGACGGCGCGCGGCCATCGGTGATGACCACGCCGCTCTGCCAGTCGGCCGAGCTGCCGCGGATGTCGATATCGCCGGTCGAGGTGGCGAGGTTCACGCCGGCCAGGGTCACGTTGCCGCCCGCGATCTGCAGGTCGCCGCCGGCGCCGGCATCGCTCTGCCCCACGCGCGTGTCGATGACGGTGTCGGCCAGCGTGATGTAGCCGGTAGGCGCGCCGGGCTGGCCGGCGAACAGCGTGACGGCGCCGCCGTCGGTCTGCACCTGCGCATCGCCCATGAAGATGGCACCGCTCGTGGACGTGCCATTGCCGCGCGCCGTCATCGTGACGTCGCCGCCGCGGGTGTCGATGCTGCCGTTGTAGACGATGAAGCCGCTGTTGCCCGACGGCGTTCCGTCCGGGTTGACGCCCGCGTCGAACACCACGTCGAGCGCACCCGCGCCGGACGAGCGGATCACCGTGCCGGTGCCGTTGGCCTGGATGCTGCCAGCCGACGCCAGCTCGAAGGTCCGCGGCCCCGACGCGCCGTCGTAGTCGACGAGCACGTCGTTGGCCAGCGAGATGCTGCCGCTGCCGGCACCGCCGGTGCCCGTGGTGATCTTCACGTTGGCGCCGCCGTTGAGCGCGGCATTGATGTCGCCGTCCTGGATGACCGACGCGGCCACCGGATCGAAGGGGTTGGTCGGCAGCGAGCCGGCGGCGGTGCCGCTGACGATGGAGATCGCGTACGGATCGATCAGCCACTGGCCCGCGAGGCCCGCAGGTGCCGCCGCGTCGACGCGGATGCCGCGCAGGTCGAGCGCCGCACCCGAGGTCTCGATGAAGCCGCCGTTGCCGCCGCCCGCGCCGGCCCGCGCCGAAAGGCTGCCGTGCGCGCGCAGGCTGTTGCCCGCGAGCAGCACGATGCTGCCGCCGTCGCCCGCGGCCGAGGTGTTGTCGGCGCGGATCGCGAGGCTGGAATCGACCGAGAGCATGCCGCCGCTGTTGTCGGCGCTGCGCACCGTGGCTTCGAGGCGCACGCTGCCGCCGCCGGCCGCGCCGCTCGCGTCGGCCAGTGTGCCCTCGCCATCGGAGAAGCTGCCGGCGTAGATGTTGCGGCCGGTCACGCTGACCGAGCCGCCCGCACCGGTGGCGCTCGCAGCGCTCAGCAGGGCGTTGGATTGGTTGTCGCGCTCGAGCAGCACGTCGCCATCGCGGCCGTCGACGACCACCTGGCCGCCGTCGGCGCGCAGCCCTTGGCCCTCGCCATCGGCGCGGATCCAGACAGCCGCCGCGGTCAGGTCCTCGTCGAGCCCGGCCGGCGGCGGCACCGGCACCCCGAGGAAGTCGAGCTGCAGGCCCGCGCTGCCCATCGTGCCGCTCACCGAGAGGCTGCGGCCATTGCCGGCCACGACCGAACTGCCGTCGATCACCACGCCGTGCGAGGCATTGATGGTGGCGGAGGCCGCCAGCTTCCGGAACTCCTCGTTCGCCAGCAGCGCATCGAGGTTGGCGCCGCGCCCGTCGATGGCCACGTTGCCGCCGGTGGCGATGTCGGCATCCTGCAGCGCGACGCCGCCGCCGGTCGCGCCGAAGCCGAAGGTGCCGATCGGGTCGGTGGCTTCGTTCCATCCGCGCGTGCTGCCGCGCAGCACGATGTCGCCGCTGCCCGAGACGATGCGGCTGCGCGAGCCGGGCGCGGGGGCGAGTGCGCTGAAGTCGTCGCTCGGCCGCACTTCCACGCCGCGCGCCATCAGACCGCCCACGCCGTCGACCTCGATGCGGCCAGTGCCGGTGAGGAGTTCGGCGCTCGCCAGCACCACGCCGGCGCTGGCCGAGAAGAAGCCGCTCGCGACCTGGGTCTGGCCCTGGCCACGCAGGCTGATGCTGCCGCCGCTGCCGCTGCAGCCGGTCGCGTCGGCTGCGCAGGTGGAGATGCGGCTGTCGGTGAGCTGGATGCCGGCCGTGGGTTCGTCGAAGCGCGGCGCATGGCCGATGGCGCGGCCGTTGACGGCGTCGCTCTGGCCATAGAGGCGCACGTTGCCGCCGTTGGTTTCGATGACCGCGCCGTCGAGCCGGATCGGCGCGCCGATGCCCGAGGCCAGCGGCGCATCGCCGGGGCCGGGCACGGTGCCGTAGGCGTCGGCGTTGAAGTCGACGTGCAGCGCGCCCGATTTCGACTGGATCGCCGAGCCCGTGAACATGCCGATGCCCGTGGCCGAGTCGACGCGCAGCGCGGCGTCGCGCCCCTCGCCCTTCACCACCTGGCTGCCGGTGTCGAAGTACACGCCGTACATCTGGCGCCCGACCTCGGGATCGTCGGCACTGCTTTGCAGCAGCACGTCGGTGCCGCGGCCCAGCGCCGCGCCGATCGCGCCGCCATGGACCTGGCTCGCACCGCTGGCAGTGCCGTCGAAGAAGCCGCCGGGGTCGTAGGCCGGGGCATCTTTCGACACGACCATCTGCCGCTCGGAGCGCAGTTCCCAGCGGCCGTTGGCGCCGCCGCCGGCGCCGCCCGAGGCCGAGACCGCGAGGTCGCTGCCGACCGCGACGGCGGTCGCGCCGGCGCTCACGAGACCGCCCGCGCCGCTGCCCGACCCGTTGGCCGAGAGGGTGCCCGACAGGTGCATGCCGTCGAGCGAAGTTTCCGAGTTGGTCGCGCCGAGGCGGATCTCGCCGCCGGCCGCGTTGCCGGTGCGGCCATCGGCGCGCACGATGGCGTCGGGTGCCACGGCGAGCCCGGCGTTCGCCGCGACTCGCACCGTGCCGCCGCCCGCGTCGCCGCTCGCATCGAGCGTGGCGCCTTCCAGGCGCACCCTCCCCCCGGTCACGTCGATGCGGCCGCCCCGCGCCGCGGTGCCGGTGGCATCGAGCGTGCCGCCGACGCGCACGTCGTTGCCGGCGCCCGCACCGAGCACGATCTCGCCGTTTTGCAGGCCCACGCTGCGCGCACGCACCGTGCCGGCCTGGTTCACCACGAGTTCGTTGAGCGTGGTCGACTGGCCCACCATCACGACGCGGCCGCCATCGGCGCGCAGCGTGCCGGTGTTGGCGACCGAGGCGTTGGTGGCCATCGCGCTGGTGTCGATCGCGATGTTCGTGAGGCCGTCGCCCACGAGGTCGAGCGTGATCCTGCGGCCCGAGGCGAGCGCGATGGACTGGCCGTCGGCCGTGATGCTGGCGCCGGCGCCTTCGTTGGCCACGCCCGCGCCCATCAGCACCACCGGGCCGCCATTGGCCTGGATGCTGCCGAGGTTGCGCACGGTGGCGCCATTGGCATCGGCGCGTTCGAACACCAGGTTCGTGGCGCCGTCCATGAAGCTCTTGTCGCTGGTGGCGAGCGCGAGCGTGGAGGCGACGAGGCCGCCGACATTGACCTGCGCGCTGCTGTTGAAAAGCACGCCGTTGGGGTTGACCAGAAACACGCGGCCGTTGGCATTGAGCTGGCCGGCGATGGACGAGGTCTCGTTGCCGGTGACGCGGTTGAGCAGCACGCTCGCGGCGTTCGGCTGCTGGATGTTGACGATGCCGCCGGCACCGATCGAGAAGGTGGTCCAGTTGACGATGCCGCGCTGAGTCGATTGCGCGATGTTCATCAGGCCGCCCGCCTGGGTCATCGCGACATTGCCGCCGACCACGGTGAAACCGGTGGGCAGCACCTGCGCCATCGCGGGCGCAGCGCCCGCGCAGATCAGCGACAGCGCCACGGGCCGCAGCCGCAGGCGGCGCGCGGCCGTGCGAAGAAGGTGCTGGGAGGTGCGGGGCTTCATGGTCAGAATGCCTTTTGAACCTGGATGTAGAAGCGCGGGTTGCGCCCGCCGCCATCGGTCTGCGCGCGCGGCGTGCCGTCGCGCCAGGCCAGCGTGGCATTGACCGAGAAGTTGCCGGGCCGCGCCCAGCTCACGCCCAGGCCGAAGCCGCGCAGGCTGTGGGTGTTGTCGCCGTCGAAGAGCGTGGGATGGCGCGCGATCTTTCCGCGCGCGGCGTCGTAGAACGCGAAGGGCGTGAACGCCTCGTTGACCGACCAGCGCCATTCGAGCGTGCCGATCACGCCCTGGTCGACCAGCAGCTCGCCCGAGGGATAGGCGCGCACCGCGCGCGCGCCGCCGAGCGCGAGCTTCTCGGACGCGTCGAGGTTCTTGCTGGCCCACTGCCCGCCCACCGAGAGGTAGAGGGAGTGTTGCGGCACGATCGACTGCAGGCGCGAGAGCTGGAAGCTCATCTTGGTGAAGCCGCCCTCGGTGCGGCGGCCGCCGAAGCCCTGGTCGGCCTCGCGGCTGCCGGGGTCGTGGATCGACAGGTCGCCGTGGTAGACCGTGCCCGAACTCGCCCAGTAGCCGCCGCCGAGCAGTTCGTCGCGCCGCTCCCAGGTCCAGCCGACGCCGAAGCCCCGCACCCGCTTCTTGGCGCTGAAGCCCACGCCGCGCAGTTCGTCGGTCAGGTCCTTCACATCGGCGGTCAGCCGCAGAAACAGGTTCTGCTGGCGCTGGCGAATCAACGGATAGCTGAGCGACACGTCGAAGACGTCGGCCTGGCCCTGTGCCTCGAGGTCGGCGAACTGCCCGCCCAGTTCGTAGTTCACGCGCGCCAGGCCCATGCCGGCGCGCAGGCCGTTGGTGCCGATCGGCGCCTCGTACGACACGCGGCCGAACTGCAGCGCGTTGCTGTCGGACACCATGAGCCGCATGTCGAGGTTGTCGCCGATGCCGAACGGGCTGAGCCAGCGCGCGGTGCCGCCGAAGCGAAAGCGCCCCGACTCCTTGGTGCCGTGGTTGTCGGCTTCGGCCGAAAAGGTCCAACGCGAAGCCGCGGCCACTTCGACCGACAGGTCGGTTGTGCCGGGCTGCGTGCCTTCCTGCAACGCGGACGAGACCTTGAGGCCGGGCTGGTCCGACAGCAGCAGCATCGCGCGCTCGTACGCCGGCGCGTTGACGGCCTCGCCGGGCGCGAGCGGCGCGAGGAAGCCGCGCACGCGCGATTCGGCGACCGGCGCATCGGGCGCCACCACCACGTCGACGCGGCCGAGCCGGCCCTCGATCACGCTGATCTCGACGATGCCGTCACGCACGGTCTGCACCGGCACCACGGCCTGCGCAAGGAAGTAGCCACGCGCCTTGTAGTGCGCGGTGATGGCCTGCGCGAGGCCTTCGAGGTCGCCGAGCGTGACGTTGCGGCCGATGTAGGGTGCCGTGATCGCCTGCAGCTCCTCGTTGCTCAGCGCCTTCACGCCGTTGAGGCGCAGGTCCTCGAGCTTGAAGGAGGCCTGGTTCGGTGGCGGGCTCGCCGGCAGGCTCTGCGGCGCGGTGCTGCCGCCGGCCTGGGCCAGCGGGCGGTCGCAGGCGGCGCAGGGGTTCTGCGTCGGCAGCAGCGTGGTGCTTTCGGGCTCGCTGGCCTGGGCGCGCTGGGCGGCGACGAACAGGGTCGCGCCGAACAGCGCCGACACCGCGAGCGCGACGGGGGTGGAGCGGGGACTAGAGCGCATGTGCAGCATCCACGGTGAGGCGCCAGTTGCCGATCAGGTTGAACGGGGCCCAGAAGAACGGATGGGCCATCTTCGGGTCCTTGAGCACCGCGAGCTGGCCGGCCTGCACGGCCTTCTGCAGGTCGCGGCCCTTGGCGAGCTCGCCGTAGAGCGTGCCCATGAGCACCGCGGTCGCGTCGTCCGACACGGGCCACAGCGATGCGATCAGGCTCGAGCTGCCGGCCGAGAGGAACGAGCGCGTGAAGCCCAGCACCTCGTCGCCCTGCGCGATGCGCCCGAGCCCCGACTCGCAGGCCGAGAGCGTGACCAGCGCGGTGCCCTCCATCGGCAGGCCGAGGATCTCGTGCGCTTCCAGAAAATTCTGCCGGCCGCCCTCGTTCGCAAGCAGGATGCGCGAATACAGCGGATCGACCGCATCGGCCTCGGCATGGGCCGCCACGTGCATCAGCGGCGAACGCGCGGCCACGTCGCGGAACTGCGTCTTGGTGGCCGCGGAGCCCATGTAGACCGTGTTGCGCGGGAACAGCTGTGCGAGCTGCTTGACCTCGACCTCTGCGCCCGGCAGGTCGTACTTGTCCTCTATGCGCGGATTGCCGAAGGCGGTGAGCGCGGCACTCACGCGCGGCGTGCGCTGCGCCAGCTGCACCGCGATGCTGATCGAGGGCGCCACCGCCACCGGATGGCGCTCGATGAGGTAGCGCCCGTCGGTGCGCAGCGCCTGGAACGGCAGGTAGTGCAGCGCACCGTGCGGCACGACGACCAGCCGCTGCCCCGGCACCAGGCCCAGCGGCGCAATCAGCGCCGCGCCGAGCTTGTCGGCATTGGCAACCGCCGCGCGGCGGCCGCGCACGATCGAGTTGCGGAACACCTCCACCAGTTCGGTGAGCTCCTCGCGCGGCAGCGCCACGGTGCTCGCCTTGATGCCGGCCGGGCCGACCACCCAGACGAGCAACCGGTCGGGCAGCGAGTGGAACTGCAGCACGCGCTCGTCGGGCGCGAGCGCCGCCTGCAGCGTGGCGAGGTCGATGGTGGTCGCGGCGCGCTCGTGGATCTTCGCGCGGCCGCGCACCGCATCGAGCAGCGCGCGCGAGCGGCTGCGCTCGCTGACCTCGAAGGCGCGGCCGGCATCGCCCGCATCGCTGTAGATCGCCACGGCGCGCTCGAACACGGTCTGCAGGTCGGAGAACAGCCCCATCTTGAATTCTTCGCTGCGGAACCTGGCGCGCACGCGGTCCACGCTGCCGAGCGCCTGCGCGGCGGCCTCGGCCGCTGCCTGCTTGTCGCCCAGCGCGAGCTCGCTGCGCGCGAGGCCGTCCCAGGCCCAGAGGCGGTAGTAGTCGGCGTCGGTGCCGGCCTGCCGCACCGTGAGCGTGCGGTACAGGTCGCGGGCCTCGGCGGGTCGGTTCTCGGCCAGCAGCAGGCGGGCGCGCGTGCGGTCGAGCTGTGCCGCGAGCGGTGCGTCCTTCGGCGGCGCGATGGTGGCGAGCACCTCGCGGGCGCGCGCCGCGTCGCCCGATTCGATCAGCGCATTGACGAGCGAGGCCTGCACCAGCGGCGCGTAGCGGGCCGAGCTGCCGGCCAGCGCCTCGTCGTAGCTGAGCACCGCGCCGGCATGGTCGCCGCGCCGCGTGCGCACGTCGCCGATCACCTTGTGCACCGGGCCGACGACGAGCTTCGGATCGCGGGCCGGATGCCGCAGCGCCTCGCGCGCGAACTGCTCGGCCTTGTCGAGCTGCCCCGAATAGCTGTAGACGATCGCCAGGTCGCGGTGCGCCATGGCGAGCAGGTTCGGATCGCGCGTGGCATCGGCCAGGTGCAGCGCCTTGCTCGCGGCGCGCACGCTCTGGCGGAATTCGCCGGCCTCGGCCAACGCCACCGCCTGGCTGCAGTACTGGTAGCCCGAGAGCTTGACGCTGTCCTGCCCGTAGAGCACCGCGCCCTCGCTGGTCAGCGCAAGCAGGGTGTCGGTGTCGGCGAGCCGCGCCTGCTCCATCCGGCCGGCTGCGGCCTCGGCGTTCGGTGCCGCCTGGGCCCTTGCCGAAGGTGAGTGCCCCGCCAGCAGCAGCACCGCGAGGCCCACCGCGCCGAACGCGGCCGCGAGCCTTTCACCACGACGGGCCGAGCGCCCCCATCCCGTTCTCGAAAACCACGTCATTGGACCCCCGCGTGCGGCCCATGCACCCGCGGTTGCGGGAAGCGGCGCGGCAGGAATGCGCGCCTTCGGGCCTCGTGCGGAAAGTCTAGGAGGCGGCCCGCGCGGCGCCTATTTGCAGGACGGCCTAGCGCGAATGGACTAGGGTCGCCCTGCGGTGCTCAGGCGGGGATCGAATCGATGTCGGTTCGGTCCCAGTGCCGGTGCTTCGCGATCGCGGCAATGAAGGCCTGCGCGATCTGCGTCGCCGCGGTCGTGTCGCCGAGGTTGGTGACCGGCGTCGCCGCGATCACCACGCCCGGCGGCGCATCGGCCTGCTGCGCATCGGCGGCGATGCCGAGCCTGGACAGCAGCTGGACGCCCTCGCCCACCGTGCAGATGGCCTTGCAGTGCTTGTAGGCCTCCAGCACGAAATGCACCGCGTCGCCCGATGCCGCGAGCGCCGAGATCCCGAGGCTGCCGCCCGGCACGAGTACCGCGTCGAACACCACCGAAGGCGCATTGGCAAAGGTCATGTCGACGTCGATCTGCCGCTTCGATGCGCTCGCGATGGTGCCCAGGCGCGCGCCGACCACCTTGCACTGCGCACCCGACTGCTCGAGCGCATCGCGGATCGGCTTGAGCGATGCGGAGTCGATGCCGTCTGCCGCGAGGATCGCGATGCGGCGCGTGCGCACCGTGCCGTCGCCGGTGTCGGCCATGCTGAGCGCACGCGACTCCTCGATCGGCAGCGTCATGCGGTGCTCGCGAAATCCGGCCCGGCCGGCGGCCGCCTTGGCGTCGGGTGCGCCGATGCCCAGCGGCTCGGCCACGCGCCGCGCGAGCTTCTCGTCGACGTGCGCGAGGTTGTCGACCATGCGCTGGCGGATGGCGGGCACGTCGACCTTCGAGAGCTCGAAGCGGAACGCCGCGACGATGTGCTCCTTCTCGGCCGCGCTCTGGCTGTTGAAGAACAGCCGCGCCTGCGTGAAATGGTCGTCGAAGGTGGGGCTGCGCCGGCGCAGCTTGGGCGACTCGATCTCTTCGGGGTGCGACTGGAAGCCCACGCTGCCGCCATCGACGCGGAACTCCTTGCCGTCGCCGAGCGAGTTGGGCTCGTACGACACCTGGCCGCGCGCGATGGTCTGGCGGTGCATGCCGTCGCGCTGGAAGTTGTGGAACGGGCAGACGCTCTTGTTGATCGGCAGCTCGTGGAAGTTCGCGCCGCCCAGGCGCGAGATCTGCGTGTCGGTGTACGAGAACAGCCGGCCCTGCAGCAGCGGGTCGTTGCTGAAGTCGATGCCGGGCACCACATGGCCCGGGTGGAAGGCCACCTGCTCGGTCTCGGCAAAGAAGTTGTCGGGGTTGCGGTTGAGCACCAGCCGGCCGATGCGCTGCACCGGCACCATTTCCTCCGGAATCAGCTTGGTGGGGTCGAGCAGGTCGAAGCCGAGCGACTGCGCGCGGTCGGCCGGCACCAGCTGCACGCCGAGCTCCCACTCGGGAAAGTCGCCATGCTCGATCGCCTCCCAGAGGTCGCGGCGGTGGAAGTCAGGGTCCTTGCCCGCGATCTTCTGCGCCTCGTCCCAGGCCAGGCCATGAATGCCGAGCTTCGGCTTCCAGTGGAACTTCACGAAGTGGCTCTCGCCACGGTGGTTGATGAAGCGGAAGGTGTGGACGCCGAAGCCCTCCATCATGCGGTAGCTGCGCGGAATGGCACGGTCGCTCATGGCCCACATCAGCATGTGGGTGCTCTCTGGCATCAGCGAGACGAAGTCCCAGAAGGTGTCGTGCGCGCTCGCGGCCTGCGGCATCTCGTGGTGCGGCTCGGGCTTGAGCGCATGCACCAGGTCGGGGAACTTCATCGCGTCCTGGATGAAGAACACGGGGATGTTGTTGCCGACGAGGTCGTAGTTGCCCTCGCGCGTGTAGAACTTGACGGCGAAGCCGCGCACGTCGCGCACGGTGTCGGCCGAACCGCGCGAGCCGGCCACGGTGGAGAACCGCACGAACACGGGCGTCTTCGCGTCCGGGCCCTGCAGGAAGTCGGCCGCGGTGAACTGCGACATCGACTTGTAGACCTGGAAATAGCCGTGCGCCGCCGCGCCGCGCGCATGCACCGCGCGCTCAGGAATGCGCTCGTGGTCGAAGTGCGTGATCTTCTCGCGCAGGATGAAGTCTTCGAGCAGCGTCGGCCCGCGCAACCCCGCCTTGAGCGAGTTGTGGTTGTCGGGAATCTGAAGACCCTGGTTGGTCGTCAGTTGGGGCGCCTGGTCGGTCGTGAAGCCGTCGAGTTGCTGCTGCTTGGCGTTGCCGGCGTCCGAGGCCTTCGAGCGGCGCCCGGCGGCGGCCTTGTTCTGAGGCGTCATCGAGGGTCTTTCACGGGAGGGTCAACTTCATTGTCGAGGAACATGTCGAGCACATTCACCACCGCGATCAGGCAGATGAAGCCGGCCACGGCGGCGACCACCCAGAACAGGATTTCATCCCCCCACGCGCCGGTGAGTGAATCGAACAGCGACGCAAAATCCATGATTGCTCCAGCAGATCAGTGTGAAAACTCGGTGCTTGCGCCGCAGCCTCCTGAGGTCCGCGCAGAGATGGCGGCGGGGGCGAATGCGAGCGTGACAAAGATTAAGTTTTTCTCACACTGTTACCCGTAGTGGCGGCTCGCCCGCGCATGTCGGAAAGCGTGCGCCCCCGGAGTAGGAGCGCGCCGACAGCGTGCCGCCTACGTCGCTTCGCGTCTCTGCCCCCGCCGGTCGGGCGCGGCCGGCCCTTAGGATCGGTGGTCATACACATCCAACGGGGGATCGTCAAAATGCAGATCAGGATCGGCTTCGACATCGAGCTGGCGGTCACTGCACCGACAGCGCTGATCTACATGCTGCAGGTGCATCCCACGCGCGCGGGCGATCTGCAGGGCGGCGAGAACATCAGCATCAGCCCGCCGCTCGTCACCGACCACTACCTGGACAGCTACGACAACCACTGCGCCCGGGTGCAGGTTCCACCGGGCGTGGCAAGCGTGCGGCTGCACAACCATGCCGTGATCTTCGATACCGGCACGCCCGATCCGGTGGACCTCGGCGCGATCGAGCACACGGCGGCCGACCTGCCGACGTCCACGCTGCGCTTCCTGCTGCCGAGCCGCTATTGCGAGGTCGACAGCGAACTGCTCGCCTTCGCCTGGAACAACTTCGCCAACCTGGCGCCGGGCTGGCCGCGCGTGAAGGCGATCTGCGATTTCGTGCACAGGCACCTGCGCTTCGACTACGGCCGGGCGCGCCCCACGCGCACCGCGCTCGACGCGTTCCGCGAGGGCACCGGCGTGTGCCGCGACTTCGCGCACCTCGCGATCGCGCTGTGCCGCTGCATGAACATCCCGGCGCGCTACGCAACCGGCTACCTGGGCGACATCGGCGTGCCGCCGGTGCCGTACCCGATGGATTTCAGCGCCTGGTTCGAGGTCTACCTGGGCGACCGCTGGCACACCTTCGATGCACGCCACAACACGCCGCGCATCGGGCGCGTGCTGCTGGCACATGGGCGCGATGCGGCCGACGTGCCGATCACGATGGTGTTCGGCGCCAACACGCTGCAGCGCTTCGAGGTGACGACGCAGGAAGTGGCCTAAAGTGGCCTAAGGCATGTAGCCGAGCATCTCCATCGCGCGGCGCAGCCCGGTGCGGCACTTCTCCATCGCGTCCCACGGCGCATTGCCGACGGTCAGGCGCTCGGCGGCGTTGGCCACGGTCCAGTGCGCCGGACCGGCAAGGTCGGGCAGTTCCTCCCACTCGAGCGGCACCGAAATGCCCATGCCGGGGCGGGCGCGCGCCGACCAGGCAGCGGCCGTGGTGGCGCCGAAGCCGTTGCGCAGGTAGTCGGCGAAGATCCGGCCCACACGGTTGCGCGGTCCGCTCTTGGCGACGAAGCGTTCGGGCACGATGCGCGCGAGGTGCTCGACGATGGCGCGCGAAAAGCCCCGCACCTCGTCCCAGCCGAAATCGCGCCGCAGCGGCACCACCACGTGCAGGCCCTTGCCGCCGCTGGTCTTGAGGAACGACGGCAGGCCGAGCTCGTCGAGCAGCACGCGCACCAGCAGCGCGGCCTCCTGGATCAACGGCCAGTCGACGCCCTCGCCGGGGTCGAGGTCGAAGGTCATGCGGTCGGGCTTGGCCAGCGCGCGCGAGGTGGCGTTCCAGGTGTGCAGCTCGACCGTGTTGAACTGGGCCGCGCCGAGCAGCGCGCGCGCCGTGTCGATCTGCAGCAGCGGCTCGTGGCCCGGGTCGAGCGCCGGATCGAGCAGTTTGATGCCGGCGATCTCGCTGTGCTGCGCGTGCTTCTGGAAGAACAGCTCGCCGTCCATGCCGTCGGGCGCGCGCACCAGTGCGACCGGCCGGCCCTTGAGGTGCGGCAGGATCAGCGGCGCCACGCTGGCGTAGTAGGCCACCAGATCGCCTTTGGTGATGCCGGTGGCGGCGTCGATCACGCGCTCGGCGTGGGTGATGCGCGGCAGCTGGATGCCGGCTGCTGGCGACGAAGGGCCGTTGATGGAAGCTGCCATGCGCCCGAACTCTGCGCGCGCGTCGTATGCAGGGTGTAGGAGCGCGGCGGCGCCGGCCGTAGGGTTCAGGCGGCGGCGGCGGGGCCTGCCGGGCCGAGCACACGCTCGCTCGGGCGTGCGAAGTAGAACCATTCGGCACCCGGCTGCGCGAGCGCGTTGGGAAAGACGATGAAGCCGTCGTCGGGCGCGTTCACCGCTGTGCCGTCGTGGCGCATGCCGATCGGCTCGCCGCGCTGCACCGCATCGAAGGTGGCCCAGTCGCGCACCAAGCGGTCGTGCTCATGCAGCCGATAGTCCACGCTCGCGAGCCGCAGCAGCAGGCGCGGCGGTGCGGGCGGGGGGCCGGGCGGCGGCTCGGCCATGCCGAGCAGCGCGAGCGCACGGCGGATCGCGCGCCACGCCACCTCGGGCGCCTGCGGGTCCTGGTGCTGGCCGCATTCGAGCGTGACGCCGTAGCCGCCGCAGTTTCGGATGTACTCGTTGGTACCGCGGCCGAAGTCGATCTCGTGCTCGGTCACCGCCCCGCCCGCGGCGCGCTGCGCGAGTCCGGCGGCATAGATGTCGAGCCAGCCCTCCACCACGATCGGCGTGCCGAGGTGCAGCGCGAGCAGGCCTTCCTCGGTGGCGCGCGCGAACGGCTCGAGCGGACCGGTGTTGTCGCGCGGGCCGATCATCGCGAAGGCCTCGCCCGCGCTCTGGAACGAATGCAGGTCGAGCAGCACGTCGTGGCGCTCGATCAGCGGGCACAGCAGGTTGGTCACGCGCGCCTCGTAGTCGGACGGCGAGGCACTCGGCTTGAACAGGCGGTTGAGGTTGCGCTGGCCCTCGCGCTGCAGCCGCCGCCGCGCGAGCGGGTTGGCCACGGGCACCAAGGTGAGCTGGCCGCGCTGCAGCCGCAGCGCGCCGCCGTCGAGTTCGGCCAGCACGCGCTCGATACCCGCCGTGCCGCAGGTTTCGTCGCCATGCACGCCGCCCACGACGAGCAGCCGGGGGCCGGGGTTCAGCGAGGCGAAGGCATGGATGCGCAGGCTGTCGGTCGCCGCGGCGGCGTCAAGGGGATCGGAAGACATCCGGGGAATTATTGCGGAGCGCCTGGCCGCGCGCAAAGACGCTCTCGATTCGATAGCGCCGCGCGGCACCTACAGCGCGTGCCTCGCGTGTCCTACCGCGCAGGGCACGGCGCCGATGCAGCCTTGGGCGAACACCAGCTACCGTGCGAAGGAACCATGCCATGAGCAACAACAACAACAGCAGAAGCCCGGCCCGCCCCGACGATCCGCTGCGCGATGCCGGCGGGGGCGACACCAAGGTCCAGCAGGGCGGCGACTCGGCACCGCGCCTGCCGCACGAGCGCGACCAGTCGTCCGACAGTCAGGAGCCGCAGGACGGCCAGCAGGCGGAAGTGGGCCGCAAGGGCCATGACGACGTGGAGCGCGGCGTGGTCGACACCAGCCGCGGCGCCGAAACCGACCGCGTCTACAACGACAAGGTCAAGCCCTGACCGGCGCGGCGCTCAGCGCGGCGCCACGCCCGCGAGCTGCTCGCGCATCTGCGCGATCACCGCAGCGTAGTCCTTGGCATTGAAGATCGCGCTGCCGGCCACGAAGGTGTCGGCACCGGCCGAGGCCACGCGCGCGATGTTGTCGGCCTTGATGCCGCCATCGACCTCGAGCCGGATGTCGCGCCCGCTCTGCTCGATGCGCCGGCGCGCAAGCTCGATCTTGCGCAGCGCCGAGTCGATGAAGCTCTGCCCGCCGAAACCCGGGTTCACGCTCATGATCAGGATCAGGTCGATGTCGTCGATCGCCCAGTCGAGCGCCTCGAGCCCCAGCCCCGGGTTGAACACGAGCCCGGCCTTGCAGCCCGCGGCCTTGATGGCCTGGATGCTGCGATGGGTGTGCGGCGACGCATCGGGGTGGAAACTGATGTAGTCGGCCCCGGCTTCGGCAAACGCTGCGGCCAACGCGTCGACCGGCTGGATCATCAGGTGCACGTCGATCGGCACCGGCTCGCCGTCCGCTGTCTTGGCGTGGGGCCGCAGCGCCTTGCACACCATCGGGCCGAAGGTCAGGTTCGGCACGTAATGGTTGTCCATCACGTCGAAGTGGATCCAGTCGGCACCGGCGGCGATGACCCGGGCCAGTTCGTCGCCGAGGCGCGCGAAATCGGCGGAAAGAATGGAGGGGGCGATGCGGAACGGCGTGCTCATGGCGGCAATTGTCGCAGCCCGACGCCGGATCGGGAAAGCCGCCGGCCAGTTACCATCGCGCGCATGTCGAACAGCCCCTTCAGCGTCCAGGTCGAGCCGCGCTACCTCGCAGACCAGTCCTCCCCCAAGGACAAGGTCTACACCTTTGCCTACACGGTCACCGTGACCAACGTGGGTCGCACGGGCGCCCAGCTCATCGCGCGCCACTGGCTCATCAACGATGCCTCCGGCCATGCCCAGGAGGTCAAGGGCCTCGGCGTGATCGGGCAGCAGCCGCTGCTCGCGCCGGGCGAGAGCTTCCGCTACACCAGCGGCTGCCGGCTGCAGGCGCCGAGCGGCACGATGCACGGCAGCTACTTCGTGGTGACCGAGGACGGCGAGCGCTTCGACGTGCCGATCCCGATGTTCGTGCTCGAGGCCGATGTCGGCGGCGCGCCGGTTTCCCGCGTGCTGCACTGAGATACCACACCCCCGGGGCTGGACAGAAACCGCCTTTGTCCTGCACTCTGCGGTCACCGCCATGCGGTACAAACCCGGAGCGGGCGATTTCCAGGCGCCGCACGCGACCGCCGCGGGTCCACCTAGCGCGCAGGCCCTCGGGGGCTTCGCTTCCCACCGACCGCCGGGCCCGCCATCCGTTTCTTCCTGACTGCATGAACCTGACGACGAATCTAATCAACGACCTGCTGGGTTTCTGGTCCGAGTGGCTGCGCCCCTCGGCCGGGCTGCCCACGGTGCTCTGGTCGCTGCTGCTGGCCGCGGCCGCAGCCTCGGGCCACCTCGTGCAGCGCTACCTGGGCTTTCCCAAGGTGGTGGGCTATTCGGCCGTGGGCGCGTTGTTCGGCTTCGCAGGCTTCGAAGGCGCGATCTGGCCGCTGCGCGGCATCAGCCTTTTCCTGCTCGAACTCGGCGCCGCCGTGGTGCTGTTCGAGGCCGGCGGCCGGCTGCCGCTGCGCTGGTTCCGCCACAACCCGATGGTGCTGGTGCAGAGCCTGCTCGAAGCCACGCTGACCTACTTCGGCGTGCTCTGGGTGCTGCAGCTGCTGGGCCTGCCCGATCCGGTGGCCAACCCGATCGCGCTGATGGCGATCGTGGCGTCGCCGGCGGTGCTGAGCCGCGTGATCATGGACACCCGCGCCTCGGGGCCGGTGACCGAGCGCGCGATGACGCTCGCCACGCTCAACACCTTCTATGCGCTCGCGCTCGGCTATGCGCAGGCGGGCCTGATCGAACGCGCGCCGCAGACCCTGCTGCAGAAGCTCTACCCGGTGGCGGTGGTGCTCGGCCTCTCGTTCGTGATCGGCGGCATCCTCGCGCTCGCGCTGCGCATGGCGCTGCGCTTCATGAGCCCGACGAGCGAGAACACCTCGATCCTGCTGATCGCGCTGATCGCGGCGGGCACCGCGCTCACGGCCCACTTCGGCGGCTCGGCGCCGCTGGCGGCACTGATCGGCGGGGTGCTGCTCAAGTCGCTCAATCCCAAGCCCTGGGCCTGGCAGCGGCAGCTCGGCACGGCCGCGTCGCTGCTCACCATGCTGATGTTCGTGCTGGTGTCGATGGTGGCGGCGCAGGCCGACTGGACGCTGCCGGTCGCGAGCGTGGTGCTGGCCGTGATCGGCATTCGCCTGGTCGCGAAGATCGCGGGCGTTGCGATCGCCAACCCGGGCAGCGGCGCCAGCTGGAAGCAGGCATTCTGGGTCGGCTGCGCGATGTCGCCGCTCTCGTCGATCGCGCTTTTGATCGCATCGAACTTCACCAGCGCCTCGCCGCTGCTCGGCACCATGATCACGCAGGTGGCGCTGCCCTCGATCCTGCTGATGGAAGTGCTGGGCGCGGTGCTCGCCACCGTGGCCATCCATGCGGTCGGCGAGAGCTCGGTGCCCTGGACACCGCAGGCCTTCAGCACCACGGAGGACACGCAGCGATGAATGCCGCCATGCCCCCCGATCAGCTCAACCTGCACAACATGATCGACAGCGACGACGTGCGTTCGGCACCGCTGGCGGCCGACCCCGACAGCCGCGTGGTGCGGCTCGAGCCCTTCAACCGCTCCGAAGCGCTGTCGCTCGGCGTGGAGCTCGAGCTGCAGCTCGTCAACACGCACGACTACGACCTCGCGCCGTACGCCGAAGACATGCTGCGGCTCATGGCCCAGACGCCGCTGCCCGGCAGCGTGGTGCCCGAGATGACCTCGAGCATGATCGAGATCTCGACCGACATCTGCCATTCGGCCCAGGACGTGATCACGCAGCTCTCGCCGATCCGCGAGGCGCTGATCCGCAATGCCGACAAGCTCAACATCGCGGTGGTCGGCGGCGGCACGCACCCATTCCAGCAGTGGCACGAGCGGCGCATCTACGACAAGCCGCGCTTTCGCGAACTGTCGGAGCTGTACGGCTACCTGAGCAAGCAGTTCACCATCTTCGGCCAGCACGTGCACATCGGCTGCCCCGACGCCGACGCGGCCCTGCTGATGCTGCACCGCATGTCGCGCTACATCCCGCACTTCATTGCGCTGTCGGCCTCGTCGCCGTTCGTGCAGGGGCAGGACACGCAGTTCGACTCGGCGCGGCTCAACTCGGTGTTCGCTTTTCCGCTCTCGGGCCGCGCGCCGTTCACGCTGAGCTGGAAGGAGTTCGAGGCCTATTTCGAGCGCATGACCCGCACCGGCGTCGTGCGCAGCATGAAGGACTTCTACTGGGACATCCGTCCCAAGCCCGAGTTCGGCACGATCGAGATCCGCGTGTTCGACACGCCGCTCACGGTGGAGCGCGCCGCCGCGCTCGCGGGCTACGTGCAGTCGCTGGCCGCATGGTTCCTGCAGGAGCAGCCCTTCGAGCCCAGCGAGGAAGACTACCTCGTCTACACCTACAACCGCTTCCAGGCCTGCCGCTTCGGGCTCGACGCGGTGTATGTCGACCCCGCGAGCGGTCAGCACATGCCGCTGCGCGACCACATCCTCATGACCATGACGCAGCTCGAATGGCACAGCGAGGCGCTCAACGCCACCAAGGCGCTCGGCGAGTTGCGCACCAGCGTGGAGGCCAACCGCAACGATGCGCGCTGGCTGCGCGAGAAGCAGGGCAAGGAACGGCTGCTGGCCGAGGTGGTGCGGCAGTCGGCGCTGCGCTTCCGCGGCGCGGACTGACCGCCCGGATTCAGCCCGCTGCGGCCTGCAGCGAAAACTGCCGCCGGTAGGCCGCCGGCGACACCTTGAAGGCCGCCGTGAAGTGCTTGCGCAGCGACACCGCCGAGCCGAAGCCGGCATCGGTCGCCACGCGCTCCACCGGCCGGTCGGTGGTTTCGAGCAGCCGCTGCGCGAGCGCGAGGCGCTGGTTCTGCAGCCACTGGCCGACCGTCGTCCCGGTGGCTTCGCGAAAGCGCCGCGTGAAGGTGCGCCGGCTCATCAGCGCACGCTTGGCGAGCGCGTCGAGCTCGTGCGCGGCCTGCAGGTGGCGCCCCAGCCATTCGAGCAGCGGCGCGAGCCCGTTGCCGCCCGCGACCGGCGGCACCGGCTGCTCGATGTACTGCGCCTGCCCGCCCTGCCGGTGCGGCGCCACCACCATGCGGCGCGCCGCACGGTTCGCGGCTTCGGCACCGTGGCGCACGCGCAGCAGGTGCAGGCAGCAGTCGATGCCCGCCGCAGTGCCGGCCGAGGTGAGCACGTCGCCGTCGTCGACGTACAGCACCTCGGGGTGCAGCTGCACCTTCGGGTACTTGCGCGCGAAGGTGTCGGCCAGCTTCCAGTGCGTGCTGGCCGGGCGGCCGTCGAGCAGGCCTGCCTCGGCCAGCACGAAGGCGCCGAGGCACAGCCCCACGACGATCGCGCCGCGGCGGTGCGCGGCCTGCAGCGCACGCAGCAGCGCCGGCGGCGCGGGGCTGCCGTCGTCGCGCCACGAGGGCACGATCACGATCTGCGCCTGCCGGATGGCCTCGAGGCCGTGCGGCACGTTGAGCGTGAAACCCGCGTTGGTGCGCAATGGCCCCGGCTCGAAACCGCACACCTGCAGCCGGAAGCGCGGCGCCCCCGCTTCGGTGCGGTCTTCGCCGAAGACCATGCACGGCACCGAGAGGTGAAAGGGGCTGATGCCGTCGAAGGCCACGACGGCGATGGTTTCTGCAGGGGTTCGCGCCATGGCCCGATTTTATCGATGAATGGCGTTCGGGCCACTTTTCCGCACGCGCCGCGCGGGCAAGAATCGGTGCAACCCAACCTACAACCTACGGAGCAAGCCCATGAACGCAAAGACCGCACCGCGCCGCGCCCTCGTCGTGATCGACGTGCAGAACGAGTACTTCGAAGGCGGTGGCCTGCCGATCGAGCATCCGCCGGTCGAGCAGTCGCTGCCGAACATCACTCGCGCGATGGACGCCGCGCGCGCCGCCGGCACGCCCGTGGTGGTGGTGCGCCACCATGCGCCGGCCGGCGCGCCGGTGTTCCAGGCCGACGCCCACAACGGCCAGCTGCATCCCGAGATCGCGAAGCGGCCGCACGACCACCTCGTGACCAAGGCCTTCCCGAGCGTCTTCACGGGCACCGACTTCGCCGACTGGATCGCGCGCACGGGCATCGACACGCTCAGCATCGCCGGCTACATGACGCACAACTGCGATGCGTCGACCGTGTTCGAGGCCATGCACCGCGGCCTGAACGTGGAATTCCTCTCCGACGCGACCGGCGCCCTGCCCTACGCCAACGCGGCGGGCCGCGCGAGCGCGGAAGAGATCCACCGCGTCTTCAGCGTGGTGTTCCACAGCAACTTCGCGGCGGTGGCGACCACCGAGGCTTGGATCGCCGCGCTGCAGGCCGGCGAGGCGATCGAGAAGGACAACGTGGTCATGTCGAACCGGCGCGCGCGGGGCTGAGCGCGCGCCAAGGTTGCATTTCGCGCGCACCGGAGCCCTTATGCTCGCCGCATGGGTGAATTCGACCTGATCGCACGCTACTTCCACCGCCCCGCCAAGCGCTCGCCGCTCGGCGTGGGCGACGACTGCGCGCTGCTCGCGCCCGCGCCGGGCATGCAGCTGGCGGTGTCTTCCGACATGCTGGTCGAAGGCCGGCATTTCCTCTCGACGGTCGATCCGGTGCGGCTCGGGCACAAGGCGCTGGCGGTGAACCTCAGCGACCTGGCCGCCTGCGGCGCGAAGCCGCTGGCCTTCACGCTCGCGCTGGCGCTGCCGAGCATCGATGCGCCGTGGCTCGAGGCGTTCTCGCGCGGGCTGCTGGCGCTGGCCGACGTGCACGGCTGCGAGCTCGTGGGCGGCGACACCACGCGCGGACCGCTCAACATCTGCATCACCGTGTTCGGCGAGGTGCCGGCCGGTGCGGCGCTGCTGCGCTCGGGCGCGCGTGCCGGCGACGACATCTGGGCCAGCGGCACGCTCGGCGATGCGCGGCTCGCGCTCGAGGTGTTCCGCGGCACCCTCGCGCTCCCGGCCGAGGTGTTCAAGGCGGCGCGCGCACGCATGGAGCAGCCCACGCCGCGCGTGGCGCTCGGCCAGGCGCTACGCGGCACCGCATCGGCCGCGGTGGACGTGAGCGACGGCCTCGTCGGCGACCTGGGCCACATCCTTGCGGCGAGCGGCGTCGGGGCCACGCTCGACGCCGATGCGGCCGCGAGCCTCGTGGCCGCGGCCGACACGCCGGGCATCGGCACCGAGACGCTGCGCGGCTGCGCGCTTTCGGGCGGCGACGACTACGAGCTGGTGTTCACCGCCCCGCCCACGGCGCGCGCCGCGGTGGCGCAGGCCGGCCGCGAAAGCGCCACGCGCGTCACGCGCATCGGCCGCATCGAGGCCGAAGCCGGACTGCGCATCGTCGATGCGGGCGGTGCACCGGTGGCGCAGCGCTTCGGGTCGTTCGACCACTTCGCCTGATCAACCCCTGCGCGCGGCAACGAAGCGGGCCACCAGCCACACCGCCAGCGCCGGCGCGAGTGCGAAGCTCGCGAACAGCCAGGCAGCCGCCGAGCGCGCGCCGGCCGCGCCACCGGGTTCGGTGAGGCCGGCCGCATTGGCCACCAGCCCCGCCACCGCTGCGCCTACGGCCATGCCGTAGAGCTGCACGGTGGTGATCGAGGCCGAGGCCAGGCCTTCCTGGCCGGCGGGCGCGAGCGACATCACGCGCGTGACCAGGTGCGGCCATCCGATGCCCACGCCAACACCCACGACGGCCAGCGCGACGCCTGCCAGAAACATCTCGAGCCCCGGCGCGAAACGCCCGGGCGCCGGCAGCAGCAGCGCGAGCGCGACGAGCCCCAGCGTGCAGGCCACCGGCCCGGCGCGCAGCATGCGGTCGGCGGCGCGGCCGCTGCGGCCCGACGACAGCAGCGACCCCGCGCTCCAGCCACCGGCCATCGCGGCCGTCAGGTAGCCGGCCGACAACGGCGAATGGCCGTGTAGCAGCTGCAGGAAATAGGGCACGAAGATCTCGGTGGTGGTGCCGACGAGCAGCAGCACCACGCTCGCATAGATGGCCCCCATCGGCGCGCGCACCGCGTAGGCGCCGGTCGGCAGCAGCCGCACCGCGGCACGCCGGTCGACCCGCGTGGCGAGCAGGCCGAGTCCGAGCCCGAGCGCCACGCCGGCGGCCTGCCAGGCCAGCGCCGGCCAGAACCCGCTCGCCGCGATCACCAGCACCGAGGCGGCGAGCAAGCCGATCTGCGGCGCCGGAATGCGCGGCATCTGCGCCGGCCGCTGGTGCCGCACGCCCGCCGCGGGCCGCAGTTGCACCGCCACCAGAAGCGCCTGCGCCGCGGCCAGCGGCAGCAGCGACCAGAAGGCCCAGCGCCAGTGCCCCGCCTGCGCGAACAGGCCGCCCACCGCCGGCCCGCAGAGCGTGGCCATGCCCCACATGCCCGACACCAGCGCCACCGCACGCGGCCACAGCCGCGGCGCGAACACCAGCTGGATCAGCGCATAGCTCAGGGCGGCAAGCAGGCCGCCACCCAACCCCTGCACCGTGCGACCCGCGAGCAGCCAGGCCATGGCCGGTGCAAGCGCGCACGCCATCGAGCCCATGGTGAAGATCGCCAGGGCGGCCAGGCAGGCGCCGCGCGGCCCCAGCCTCGCCAGCAGCCGCACCGACAGCGTCGCGCCCAGGATCGATCCCACGACGAACAGCGTGGTGCTCCACGCGTACCAGTCGAGGCCGCCGATCTCGTTCACCACCGACGGCAGCACGGTGGTCACGATGTGCACGTTGACCGCGTGCAGCGCCACACCGCCCGTGAGCGCCACCGCACGCCAGCCGTTGCGGCCGCTGAACAGCTCGCGCCAGTTGGGGGCGGGCGGTGGGGACGGCAGCGGGGAAACGCCGGTGGCGGAGGGAATGGTCGAAGAGGCAGCGGGCATGGCGCAAGGGCGGAGCGAGAAGAAGGCCTCGATCGTAGGCCGGGTCCATCAATTAAACAAGTAGTTGCTTTGATAAATGCAAGATCTTGGCCGCCCTCGAATGCGCGACACTCCTGGCTCGACCCCAGCCGTTTTCTCTTCCGCAGGCCCGATGTCCCCCGCCACCCCGCTCCGCCCCACCATCGCTTTTCTTCGCGCGCATCCGGCGCATTTCATCGCGCTCGGCTTCGGCTCCGGGCTCGGACGCATGGCGCCGGGCACCGTCGGCACGCTCTGGGCCTGGGTGGCGTTCGCGGTGATGCAGCTGTGGTTCACGCCCGCAACGATCGGCTGGATCATCCTGGCCGCGCTGCCGATCGGCTGGTGGGCCTGCAGCCGCACCGCGCGCGACCTCGGCGTGGCCGACCCGGGTTGCATCGTCTGGGACGAAGTGGTGGCGTTCTGGATCGTGCTCTGGCTGGTCACGCCCGCGGGCCTGCTGGCGCAGGCGGTGGCCTTCGGGCTGTTCCGGTTCTTCGATGCCGCCAAGCCCGGCCCGGTGGGCTGGGCCGATGCGCTGTTCAAGCCGCGTGCCGGTGTCGAGACGCGCTGGTGGCGCGCAGGCTTCGGCATTCTTTTCGACGACCTGGTGGCGGCCTTCTGCACGCTGCTGGTCATTGCGCTGTGGCGCGCCTGGTGAGTAGGGCCTGTTCACACTATTTACGGGGTCGCGAAGGCATGCCAAAGCGGACAAATCAAGACGCACGACGCAGTGTGTGCGTCGGCACACACAAGGCGTGCAACGCGGAGTTGGCCGCTTTGGCATGCCTTCCCTCCG
>NZ_JBDGIV010000028.1:0-4770 GCF_057657255.1 Variovorax sp. Soil_C_19
GCACGCTCGACGAGCGGATGCTGATCCTGGTGGACATCGATCGGCTGATGTCGAGCGAGGAAATGGGCCTGGTCGAACGGGCCGCCGCCTGAGTTGATGGCAGGCGCGCGCTGCGTGCCTTCCCGGTCTGAAATTTTGGAGCAATGAATGTTTTTGAGCAACGTGTCCATCGGGAAGCGGCTGGCCGTCGTGATCGGCGCCATCCTTGCGCTTTCCCTCACGAGCAGCGTGGTGGCGATGCTGGAGCTGCGGGAGTTGGGCGTCGAGATCGACGCAATGGTCGAGAAGAACGTCAAGACCGAACGTGCGGGCGCCGACTGGCTGCGCCACACCACGGCCGGTGTGCAGCGTGCCGCAGCCATTGCGAAAAGCAGCGATTCGAGCCTCATCGCCTACTTCGCACCGCACACGGCCGCCGCCATCAAGGAAACCAACGACCTGCAGAAGTTCATCGAGGAGCAGATGGACACGCCCGAGAAGAAGCAGGTGTTCGACAAGGTCGGTGAGTTGCGCAAGGCCTACCTCGCCGCGCGCGAGGAGGTCAGCAAGGCCAAGCTCGCGGGCGACGTGGAGGGTGCCGACAGGATCTTCAACGAGCGCTTCGAACCCACCTCGCGCAGCTATCTCGCGGGCGTGCAGCAGATGGTGGACGCCGAGCGGGCCCAGCTGGACGCCGCGGCCGCACGCGGCAAGGAAACGCGCGCCGCCACGAGCATGGTGCTGATCGTCTGCAGCGTGCTGTCGCTGGCCCTGGGCCTGGTGCTCGCATGGCTCCTGGTCCGCAGCATCACGCGTCCGCTGCGCCGCGCCGTCGAGGTGGCCGAGGCAGTGGCCGCCGGCGACCTCACGAGCCGCATCGATGCGACGACGCGCGACGAGACCGGCCAGCTCATGCAGGCTCTCAAGGGCATGAACGGCAGTCTCGCCAAGGTCGTCGGCGAAGTTCGCCACGGCACCGACGCCATCGCCACCGCCTCGGGCCAGATCGCCGCAGGCAACCAGGATCTCTCTTCGCGCACCGAAGAGCAGGCCAGCTCGCTCGAGCAGACGGCCGCCTCGATGGAAGAGCTGACCTCGACCGTCAAGCAGAACGCCGACAACGCTCGCCAGGCCAACCAGCTCGCGCTGTCGGCCTCCGAAGTGGCCGTGAAGGGCGGCGACGTCGTCGGCCAGGTGGTCGACACCATGGCCTCGATCAATGCCTCGTCGCGCAAGATCGTCGACATCATCGGCGTGATCGACGGGATTGCGTTCCAGACCAACATCTTGGCGCTCAATGCAGCGGTCGAAGCGGCACGCGCCGGTGAGCAGGGCCGCGGCTTCGCAGTCGTGGCCTCGGAAGTCAGAAGCCTTGCGCAGCGCTCGGGCGCGGCCGCCAAGGAGATCAAGGGCCTGATCGACGACTCTGTCGGCAAGGTCGAGGCGGGCAGCCGGCAGGTGGCCGAGGCGGGCCGTACGATGGAAGAGATCGTCGACAGCGTCAAGCGCGTGACCGACATCATGGGCGAGATCACCGCGGCGAGCCAGGAGCAGAGCACGGGCATCGAGCAGGTGAACCAGGCGATCGCGCAGATGGACCAGGTGACGCAGCAGAACGCCGCGCTGGTCGAAGAGGCCGCGGCCGCGGCGCAGTCGATGCAGGAGCAGACCACGAGCCTCGTGCAGGCCGTCAGCGTGTTCCGGCTCGATGGCGGCGAGGCCCCTCCCGCGCTCGCCCAGCTGCAGGCCAAGCCGCAACCGGTGCTGCCGCAGCGCAAGGCCGCCCCCGCATTGAAGGCGCCCGCCCGCGCCGCGTCAGCACCCCGCGCGGCACCGCAGCCCAGGCTCGCCGCGGCGACGGCCGCCGGTGCGGGCGACTGGACCGAGTTCTAACCCACCCAGGACAACAAAAATGAAATGGTTCCAGTCGCTTCGTGTTGCCACGAGGCTGATCCTCAGTTTTCTCGTGGTCGCGACCGTGGGGGCCGCGCTCGGCGGTCTCGGCATCTTCCAGATGGGACGCATCAATGCGTCGACTGAAAGCCTTTACAACGACGACCTGCGCGCCATCAAGGCGGTGCAGGCAGCGAACATCCACCTGCTCGACGCGAGCCGTGCCCAGATGAGCCTGCTGTCTGCCGGCACCAAGGGCGAGCGCAACCGCGGCTTCGCCGAGCTCGGCAATGCCGTGAAGGGCGTCGAGTCCAGCGTGGCCGAGGCGCAGCCGCTGCTCGAGCAGGCGCCCGAAGGCCGCGAACTGGTCGCGCAATACCAGCGCCTGATGCCGCCGCTCAAGAAGCACCTGTCCGATTTCGCGGACCTCATCGGCAAGCAGTCGCTCGACAGCTCGCAGTTCGAAGGCAGCGTGCCGCAGGAGAGCGAAGCCCTGCTGAAGGAATCGCGCGCCCTCGAGAAGGTTCTGCAGAGCATGGTCGCCTACAGCGACCAGCATGCGCGCGACAGCATGGAAGCCGCTGCGAGCACCTTCGAGACCTCGCGGCTGCTGATGGCGCTGATGGCGCTGGCCGGCATCGTGATCAGCGTGGGCCTCGGTTTGCTCGTGGCCCGCCTGTTGTCGCGGCAGCTCGGCGGCGAGCCCGGCTACGCGGCCGAGGCGGTCGGCCGGATCGCGGCCGGCGACCTGACCCAGGCGGTGCAGGCGAAATCCGCGCGCAGCGGCAGCCTGCTGTTCTCGATCGGGCGCATGCAGGACCAGCTCACGCACGTCGTGACGCGCATCAAGGGCGCGAGCGACGCCATCGCCACCGCCTCGGGCCAGATCGCCGCGGGCAACCAGGATCTCTCGTCGCGCACCGAGGAACAGGCCAGCTCGCTCGAGCAGACGGCGGCCTCGATGGAAGAGCTGACCTCGACCGTCAAGCAGAACGCCGACAACGCTCGCCAGGCCAACCAGCTCGCGCTCTCGGCCTCGGAAGTGGCAGTGAAGGGCGGCAATGTGGTCGGCCAGGTGGTCGACACCATGGCCTCGATCAATGCCTCGTCGCGCAAGATCGTCGACATCATCGGCGTGATCGACGGCATCGCGTTCCAGACCAACATCCTGGCGCTCAATGCGGCGGTCGAAGCGGCACGTGCAGGCGAACAGGGCCGCGGCTTCGCCGTGGTGGCCTCGGAAGTGCGCAGCCTGGCGCAGCGCTCGGGCGCGGCGGCCAAGGAGATCAAGGGCCTGATCGACGACTCGGTCGGCAAGGTCGACCGGGGCAGTGCACTCGTGGGCGAGGCCGGCAAGACGATGGAAGAGATCGTCGGCAGCGTCCGGCGCGTGACCGACATCATCGGCGAGATCACCGCGGCGAGCCAGGAGCAGAGCACGGGGATCGAGCAGGTGAACCAGGCGATCGCGCAGATGGACCAGGTGACGCAGCAGAACGCCGCGCTGGTCGAAGAGGCCGCGGCCGCCGCGCAGTCGATGCAGGAGCAGGCCGCCAGCCTGGTCGATGCGGTGAGCGTGTTCCGGCTCGAAGCCGGCGCACAGCCGGTGCACGTCGAGCCGGTGCAGGCGCAGGCGCCGCTGCGCCGTCCGGCGATGAAGCCGCGTCCGCCGAAAGAGGCCATCGCCTCCGCGGCGCCCCTGGCCCTCGCCCGCGGCACCGCGGGCGACTGGACCGAGTTCTGAACCCGGGCCCTCCGTTTTTTCTCACGAACATCCACCATGAACTTTCTTTCCAACACACGCATCGGGACGCGCCTGGCCATCGGCTTTGGCTTGGTTCTCGCCCTTACCCTGGTGTCTGCCGCCTACGCGCTGATGACCGCCCGCAGCAACGCCGAGGCCACGCGGCAGATGATGCGCAGCCCGCTCGCGAAAGAGCGGCTGATCTCCGACTGGTACGTGCTGACCTACTCGGCCATTGCACGCACCGCGATGATCGCGCGCACCACCGACGAGACCCTGCCCGTCACCTTTGCCGACGTCATCTCCGACAGCGTGAAGAAGGGCGGCGAGACCATGGCCAAGGTCGAGGCGCTGCTGGTCACCGACCTGGAGAAGTCGACCTACAAGAACATCGTCGAGCTGCGCGTCAAGTACCAGTCCGCCAAGGACGCGGTGCAGAAGGCCAAGGCCGGCGGCGTGCCCGGCGAGGCCGAGAATGTCTTCAAGGACGTGTTCCAGCCGGCCGCCAAGGCCTACGAAACGCGCGTGCTCGACCTGCTGGCACTCGAACGCAACGCCATCGACGAGATGAGCCAGCGCATCGACGCCGCAAACGATCGCAGCTTCAACCTGCGCATCGTGCTCACGGCGCTCACGCTGCTGATCGGCGCGCTCTGCGCCTGGCTGATCGCGCGCAGCGTGACCCGCCCGCTGGCGCATGCCGTCACCGTCGCCGAGACGGTGGCCAGCGGCGACCTCAGCGCGAACATCCAGGCCGATTCACGCGACGAGACCGGCCAGCTCATGCAGGCGCTCAAGCACATGAACGAGAGCCTCGCCAAGGTGGTGAGCGAAGTTCGCCAGGGCACCAATGCCATCGCGACCGCCTCGGGCCAGATCGCAGCAGGCAACCAGGATCTCTCGTCGCGCACCGAGGAACAGGCCAGCTCGCTCGAGCAGACGGCCGCCTCCATGGAAGAACTCACGAGCACCGTCAAGCAGAACGCCGACAACGCCCGCCAGGCGAACCAGCTCGCGCTCTCGGCCTCCGAAGTGGCCGTGAAGGGCGGCGACGTCGTCGGCCAGGTGGTCGACACCATGGCCTCGATCAATGCCTCGTCGCGCAAGATCGTCGACATCATCGGCGTGATCGACGGCATCGCGTTCCAGACCAA
>NZ_JBDGIV010000029.1:0-3054 GCF_057657255.1 Variovorax sp. Soil_C_19
GAGGCCGAGAGCGCGAGCTGGTTCGCCTGGCGGGCGTTGTCGGCGTTCTGCTTGACGGTGCTCGTGAGTTCTTCCATCGAGGCGGCCGTCTGCTCGAGCGAACTCGCCTGTTCCTCGGTGCGCGACGAGAGATCCTGGTTGCCCGAGGCGATCTGGGCCGAGGCAGTCGCGATGGCATTGGTGCCCTGGCGAACTTCGCTCACCACCTTGGCAAGGCTGTCGCGCATGCCGCGGATGGCATGCAGCAGGCTCGCCTGGTCGCCGCGTCGCAGATCGATGCGCACCGCCAGGTCGCCCTCGGCGATGCGGCGCGCGATGTAGGCCGTGGCCGTGGGTTCGCCGCCGAGCTGGCGCAGCAGGCCGCGCGAGATCGCCCAGCCCAGGGCCAGGAGCGCCGCGCCGAGCACCAGCGCGCCAATCGACAGGCTGAGCGCCCGGTCCATGATGGTGGCCTGCACCGTGTCGACATACACGCCCGAGCCGACGATCCAGCCCCAGGGTGCGAAGCCCTTCACGTACGAAACCTTCGGCACGGGCTGGTCGCTGCCGGGCTTGGCCCAGCGGTACGCCACGAAACCCGCGCCCTCGGCTTTCACGATGTCGACGAAGGCGACGAACAGCGGCTTGCCGGTCGCGTCCTTGTTGGCCGAGAGATCCTGGCCTTCGAGCTTCGGGCTGATCGGATGCATGACCATGCGCGGCTGCATGTCGTTGATCCAGAAATACTCGCTGCCGCTGTAGCGCAGTCCGCGCAGGGCCTGCATCGCCTGTTCCTTGGCCTGCGCCTCGGTCAACGTGCCCTTGGCCTCGAGGGACTGGTAGTGCGCCAGCAGGCCGTGCGCGCTTTCCACCACCTGGCGCACGCCCGCCTGGCGCTCCGCCAGGATGAGCCGGCGCTCGGAAACCAGGAAAAGCGCGGTCAGGGCGGCCACGCCCAGAATGGCGCTGGCGGTGAGCAGGCCAAGCTTCTGGCCGACGCTCAGCGCGCGGAAACTCAAACGGTCGAACATTCGGCTCTCTTCCTCAGGTGGTCTTTCTGCGGTGTTGTCGATGGTGTTATCGGCAACTTCGCGCGAGACTTGAGGCCCTCGGTTCAAAATTCCGTCCAATCGCCTGTGGCGGGGGTCGCGGCCGCCAGCCGCGGCGCCGACGCCCTCGGAGCGCCCGCGAGGCGCGCAGAGGCCCTGGGCGCAGCCGGCGGCGCCTTCGCCGCTGCTGTTGCTGTTGCCGTTGCCGTTGCCGTTGCCCCATCGAGCCGGAACACGCTCACCGCATCGACCAGGCTGGCGGCCTGCTCCTGCATCGACTGCGCGGCGGCCGCGGCCTCTTCGACCAGCGCCGCGTTCTGCTGCGTCACCTGGTCCATCTGCGCGATCGCCTGGTTCACCTGCTCGATGCCCGTGCTCTGCTCCTGGCTCGCCGCGGTGATCTCGCCGATGATGTCGGTCACGCGACGGACGCTGCCGACGATCTCTTCCATCGTCTTGCCGGCCTCGCCCACGAGCATGCTGCCCCGGTCGACCTTGCCGACCGAGTCGTCGATCAGGCCCTTGATCTCCTTGGCGGCCGCGCCCGAGCGCTGCGCCAGGCTGCGCACTTCCGAGGCCACCACGGCGAAGCCGCGGCCCTGTTCGCCTGCACGTGCCGCTTCGACCGCCGCATTGAGCGCCAGGATGTTGGTCTGGAACGCGATGCCGTCGATCACGCCGATGATGTCGACGATCTTCCTCGACGAGGCATTGATCGAGGCCATGGTGTCGACCACCTGGCCGACCACATTGCCGCCCTTCACCGCCACTTCCGAGGCCGAGAGCGCGAGCTGGTTGGCCTGGCGGGCGTTGTCGGCGTTCTGCTTGACGGTCGAGGTCAGCTCTTCCATCGAGGCCGCCGTCTGCTCGAGCGAGCTGGCCTGTTCCTCGGTGCGCGATGACAGGTCTTGGTTGCCCGCGGCGATCTGGCCCGAGGCGGTGGCGATGGCATTGGTGCCCTGGCGCACGCCGCCGACCACCTTCGCGAGGCTTGCGTTCATGTTCTGGAGGGCCTGCATGAGCAGGCCGACCTCGTCGCGTGCCGACGATTCGATGCGGCTCGTGAGGTCGCCGCCGGCCACGGTCTGCGCCACCCGCACGGCTTCGTTCAGTGGGCGCGTGATGCTGCGCGTCAGCAGCCATGCGAGCGCCGCACCGAGCACCAGCGCGATGCCGCCCAGCGCTATGACGTTCGTGCGCCCCACGCGGTTGAGCGCATGCACCGCCTCGGCTGCTTCGTCGATCCGGTCGGCCTGGTGCGTCAGCATGTTGCGGATGCTGGTGTCGTACACGTCGAGCATCGGCACCAGCTTCTCGTTGGTGAGCACTGCCGCTTCGTCCTGCCGTCCTTCGGCCTTGAGCTTGACAATGGCGTTGCGCAAGGTGATGTACTGGGTGCGCTTGGCCTTGATGTCGGCGCTGAGCGCCTGCTCTTCGGGCGAATCGAGCAGCGCCTCGAGCTTGGCCTGTGTTTCGGAGATGCTGGCGCTGGTCTTGGCCATGTGCTTCTGCAGGTAGTCCTGCACTTCGGCATCGTTGCTCTTGACGAGCGCGAAGGTGCGTACGCTGTTGTTGCTGGTGTTCAGCAGCCAGTTGGCCGCCAGGCGCTCCTTGGCGAGCGAGCGCTCAACCATCTGCTGTACCGCGTCGCCCACGCCTTGCAGACGGAACACACCGATCGCCGCGATGCAGGCCATGAGGCCCAGCACCAATGCGAACCCGATGCCGAGACGTGTGCCGATTTTCAGGTTCTTCATGTCGGTTGCTCCATTCAAGTTTTTCATCTCAGTGATTCATGGCGCTGGACACCACCCGCGTCGCATCGCGCTTCGCAGGCGCAGCCCAGTGCACCCGCGGAACCGGCTTTGCCGGGCCGCCGGGTGCGCCCCCCAGTGGGGGGAGGCGCCCGCAGGCGCTTCGGGGGGCGTTCCATTTCAGGCCGCGATTCTTTCGACCAGGCCCATTTCCTCGCTCGACATCAGCCGATCGATGTCCACCAGGATCAGCATCCGCTCGTCGAGCGTGC
>NZ_JBDGIV010000030.1:0-2621 GCF_057657255.1 Variovorax sp. Soil_C_19
TGTTGGCGCCGAGGTAAAACTGAGCCACCGCGCCGACTGAATCGTGAGCCAGGGGTGGAAGCCGACGCAGCAATGGTCGACTGTGGATAAGTGTATGCCTTGCCTTGTTCTGACCTCCTTCGCTTCTGATGATCGAACTCATAGGGCGCGAAGGGCGTAGCCCGTAGCGCCTTGCCACGCGCGGCCGCCGTTAGTCAGTGGCGCCTGTTGGTTCGGCCTTGGTGCCTGCTTTGCGGGTCTGCTCTCGAGCCTTTATGCGCTTCTTCGCCGTGGCGCTGCTGTGCAGGAAGCGATGGCTTTCGTTGCCCGTCTCCACGATGTGGCAGTGATGGGTGAGGCGGTCGAGCAAGGCGGTCGTCATCTTGGCGTCGCCGAACACCGTCGACCATTCAGCGAAGTCCAGATTGGTGGTGATCACCACGCTGGTGTGTTCGTACAGTTTGGACAGCAGGTGGAACAGCAGCGCGCCGCCGGCCTGGCTGAACGGCAGGTAGCCCAGCTCGTCCAGGATCACCAGGTCCATGCGCAGCAGACCACTGGCGATCCGCCCGGCTTTGCCCTGGGCCTTCTCCTGCTCCAGCGCGTTGACCAGATCGACCGTCGAGTAAAACCGCACGCGCTTGCCTTGACGCACGATGCCCGACACCCCCAAGGCCGTTGCCAGATGGGTCTTGCCTGTGCCCGGTCCGCCGACCAGCACGGCGTTGTGCGCCGCCTCGGTGAACTCCAGCGTCGCGAGCTGCTGGATCAGCTTCTGGTCCACCGGCGAGGCATCGAAGTCGAAGCCCGCCAGATCTCGGTGCACCGGGAAGCGTGCAGAGGTCATCTGGTACTGGACCGAGCGCATCGCCCGGTCCGTCGACTCGGCCTGCAGCAGATGCTCTACCAGCCAGCGCGAGGCCTCCAGACCCGAGGCCGGCCCTTGCTCATGCAGATCGCACCAGGCAGCGGCCATACCGTGCAGGCGCAATGCCTTGAGCTCAACGGTCACGTCACGCATGGCCCACCTCCTGGCCACGCAGGCTGTCATAGCGCGCCGTGTTGGCCAGCGGCGGCGTTGCGACCTGCAGCGCCGTCTCGGCGCTTGGCGGCGTTGCCGGCGCATTGAGCCGGCCGAGCACGTTGACGACATGCTCCACACTGACGCGCCCGGATGGAGGGCTGTTCTCCATGGCCAATTCGACCGCCACGATCACGGTATCCAGACCGGCGGTTGCCGCAATGGCCAGCACCTGGGCCATCACACGGTCCCCGCCGTCCTGGCGCAGCAGGCCACGGCGCAGGCGTTGCAGCGCCTCGGGCAGGTCGGCGAAGGGTGCGCCGTTCCTCAACGCGCCGGGCTTGCGCTGCACGAGCGGGATGTAGTGCTGCCAGTCGTAGCGCGTACCGCCCGAATCGCTCATCCGCTCGTGGCGCGAGACGACCGCATCGTCTGCGACAACCACCACGCTGCCCGGGTACAGCCGCGTGCTGACCATCTGCCCGGCCAGCTCGCACGGCACCGAGTAGCGATTGCGTGCCACCGACACCAGGCAGGTGCTCGACACCCGCGCGGGCTTCTCCACGTAGCCATCGAAGGGCTCAGGCATGGGCATCAGGTGGGGCCGCTCGTGCTCGAGCATCTCGGCCACGCTGAACTGGCTGTGCTCGGGGTGCCGCACCTCGTTCCACAGGGCCCGGCAGCGCTCGCCCAGCCAGGCGTTGAGTTCGACGAAGGAGCCGAAGCGGCGCCGGGCCGCCTCGATCCAGATGCGCCGACGGCTGTCCTGCACGTTCTTCTCCACGCGCCCCTTCTCCCAGCCCGAGGCGACGTTGCAGAAGTCGGGGTCGTACAGGTAGTGCGCGCACATCACGGCGAAGCGGGCATTGACGGTGCGACCCTTACCCTTGTGAACCTTATCGACGGCGGTGCGCATGTTGTCGTAGATCCCGCGGCGCGCCACGCCGCCCAGCGCTGCGAACGATCTCGTGTGGGCGTCGAACAGCATCTCGTGGCCTTGGCTCGGGTATGCCACCAGCCAGAACGCACGGCTCGCACACAGCTTCAGGTGCGACACCTGCATGCGGTAATAGATGCCGCCGACGACCAAGCCCTCTTCGCTCCAATCGAACTGGAAGGCCTCGCCGAGTTCGAAGGCCAGCGGCACGAACGCCGTGACGTTGACTGCCTGTCCCTCGCCTTGGCGCCACGCTCGAACGAAGTCAGTGACGGCCGAGTAACCGCCGCCGTAGCCTGCCGCCTTGATCTCGGCATGCAGCGCACGTGCCGTGCGCCTCTCGTGCTTGGGCCGCCTGGCATCGGCCGTCAACGCCTGCTTCAGCGTTGCCTCGAACGCGCTGAGCTTGTTCGGGCGCGCCTCGCGCCGGTACTTCGGCGCTTCGGCAACCGGCGCGCGCAGCCACTTCGACACCGTGTTGCGCGACAGCCCTGTCACGCGCGCTATCTCGCGCTCCGACAGCTTGTCCCTCACGTGCAGCCGACGGATCCTGCCAATCATGTCCATGGTGATCACTCCTCGAACCCCGCTGCGTAAAAAAACAGCAGGGTAGGTTGAACACCTGGCTCACTTTTACTTCGGCACTACCTACAAAACTGGCTCAGTTTCCGGTCGGCGCCAACA
>NZ_JBDGIV010000031.1:0-2446 GCF_057657255.1 Variovorax sp. Soil_C_19
TAGAGCAACGTGGGAACGTAAATGACAGACGATTTGGAAGACCTCAAACGCCGGCTGGTGGTGGGACACAAGAGCGACGGACGCAGCGTGTACGACGAGGCGGCGAAGTCGCAGCTGGTGGCACTGTGCCGACAGCCGGGCGCCTCGGTGTCGCGTCTGGCGCGCGAGTGCGGCGTCAACGCCAACCAGGTCAGCCGCTGGCTTCGCGAGCATGGCTTCGGCGGGCGTGCGCGCAAGGCCACCGACGTGGTGCCAGCGCCTGCGTTTGTGGCTGTCGCAATGCAGCAGCCAGCGTCGCCGGTGAAGGCTCGTTCGGGCGACGACACGGTCGCCGTGATGGACATGCAGGCGCGCTTGCCCAATGGCGTGGCGCTCGAACTTCGTGGCATAGAGCTGCGCCACGTCGGCGAAGTGATCGAGGCGCTTGGGAGGTTGCGGTGTTCCGTCTCGACGAAGGGCTGAAGGTCTACCTGCACCGCACGCCCGTGGACTTCCGGCTGAGCATCAACGGCTTGGCCGTGCTGGTAGAGCAGGCACTGGGTCTGGACCCGTTCGCCTCGTGCGCGTACGTGTTCAGCAACCGCCGACGCGACCGGGTGAAGATCCTGGGTTGGGAGCGCAACGGCTTCTGGCTGCTGCTCAAGCGCTTGGAGAAGGACCGGTTCATCTGGCCCTCGTCCGAGGCGGTTCCCACGCTGACGGCCGAGCAGCTGCACTGGTTGCTGGAGGGCATCGACATCGCGGTGGTGCAACGCCACTCCCGTCTGCGCTATTCCAGCGTCGCCTGAAGGAACAATGATGGGGCATGCCGATCCAAGCTGGCGTGTCGTCGCCTGCCTCCATCACCGCTGAAGAACTCGCCGCGCTCATTGCCGAGCGCGATGCGTTGGCCGGCGCGCTTCGAGTCGCGACCACCGAGCGGGACCTCGCCCTGGAGCGATTGAGGTCGTTGCAGCGCCAGTTGTTCGCTGCCAAGAGCGAAGCCCGCGGCACCGATCAGAAGGACCTGTTCCTGAACGAGGCCGAGGCACTCGCGCCTACCGATCAGACGCCGCCCGCCGAGACCGACGAAGAGGAGTCGACACCGGTCGCAGGGCATCAACGCAAGAAGCGTGGACGCAAGCCGCTGGACCCCGCGCTGCCGCGCGAGATCGTGCGCCACGAGCTGCCCGAGGCCGAGCGCGTGTGCGCGCATGACGGGCACGCGCTGGTGGAGATCGGCGCCGAGGTCAGCGAGCAGATGGACGTCATCCCCGAGCAGGTGCGCGTGCTGCAGCACCACCGCGTCAAGTACGCCTGCCCCTGCTGCGATCAGAGTCTGAAGGTTGCACCGGCGCCGGCGCGCATCATTCCGCGAGGCCTCCTCACCGAGCAGGCCCAGGCCTGGGTCATCACCGGCAAGTACCAGTTCGGCATGCCGCTGTACCGCACGGCCGCGCTGCTGCGCCGCTTCGGTGGCGACATCGTGAGCAACACCCTGGCCGCCGGCGTCGTGCGCATCGGCCGGGCCGTGCAGCCCGTCATCAACCTGCTGCGCGACCACTTGCTGGACAGCGACTTGATCTACGGTGACGAGACCACGGTCCAGGTCCTCAAGGAGCCCGGAAGGAAAGCCCAGACCAAGAGCTACATGTGGGCGCAGATGAATGGCACCGGTCCACCGGTACGGCTGTTCGCCTATGCGCCGGGACGTGGCACTGTGCACGCCGACAAGCTGTATGCCGGCATCCGCCCAGGCACCACGCTCATGAGCGACGGCTACGAGGTCTACAACGGCATCGCGAAGGCCGGCGGTCTCACGCATCTCGGGTGCTGGGTCCACGCGCGTCGGCCGTTCATCAAGGCCGAGGAGGCCACCCCGAAGGCAGTTCGCTCACCGGATCAGATCGCGACCCGGTTCGTGCGGCTGATTGGCAAGCTGTACCGTGCAGAGGCGCTGGCCAAGGCTTGGGCGCCTGCGCGTCGGCTGCGGCTGCGTGCGCGCTACAGCGCCGCGGTCGTGCGCGAGATCGAGCGGCTGCTGCTCACGCACCTGCACAGCGTGGCGCCGTCAAGCCTGCTGGGCGAAGCGCTGCACTACTTGCACGGGCAGTGGCCCAAGCTCGTGCGGTTCCTGGACAACGGCTCCTGGCCGCTGGACTCCAACCCGGTGGAGAACGCGATCCGGCCCTTCGTCGTCGGAAGACGAAGCTGGTTGTTCGCCGACACCGTGGGCGGTGCCAACGCGAGCGCCAACCTCTACTCGTTGATCGAAACGGCCAAGGCCAACAACATCGAGCCCTACCGGTACCTCGTCGCGCTGTTCAAGAAGCTGCCGCTGGCGCAGACCGTCGACGACTACGAGGCGCTGCTTCCCTGGAACATCGAACTCGTCGAGCCGTAGACCTCTGCGCGCGCATCGATTCCGGCGCCGCGGGCAAGGGCGTGGTTTATTGACCGCTTACGA
>NZ_JBDGIV010000032.1:0-1531 GCF_057657255.1 Variovorax sp. Soil_C_19
TCGTTACGGCCCACACCCCGCTGGGTGAAGAGCAGCTGAAGTTCCGCTCGATGCGCGGCACCGAGGGGCTGTCGCAGCTGTTCGAGTTCGAGGTCGATCTGCTGAGCGCGGATGCGGCACTGGATCTGAAGTCGGTGCTGGGCAAGCCGCTGACGCTGGAGATCCAGACCGCGGTGGCGGGCGCGCCGCGCTTCCTCAACGGCCAGGTGGTGCGCTTCTCGATGGTGGGCCGCGAGGGCGGCACCTCGCGCCACACCGTCTACCGGGCCACCGTGCGGCCGTGGCTGTGGTATCTCACGCGATCGAGCGACAACAAGATCTTCCAGAACAAGAGCGTGGTCGAGATCCTGGAAGACGTGTTCGGCGACTACGGCTTTGCGTTCGAGAAGAAGCTCTCGGGCAGCTACCGGCAGTGGGAATACTGCGTGCAGTACAACGAGAGCGACTTCGCGTTCGCGAGCCGCCTCATGGAACTCGAGGGCATCTACTACTGGTTCAAGCACGAGAAGGGCCAGCACACGCTCGTGCTGGCCGACGATGCCGGCGCGCACGAGCCGATGCCCGGCTACGAGACCATCGACTACTTCGCGGCCGACCGCGACATCGGCGAGGACATGGAGGTCATCCGTGACTGGCAGCCGAGCGAAGAGGTGCGCCCCGGCAGCTACACCGTGGACGACTTCAACTTCACCACGCCCAAGGGCGACCTCGTCAACGTGCGCAGCCAGCCGAGATCGCACGACAACGCCGACCACGACATTTACGAATGGCTCGGCGACTACCCGGCCGCGGGCGATGGCGAGCACTATGCGCGCGTGCGGCTCGAAGAGGTGCAGGCGCTCGCGCAGCGCAGCAACGGTCAGGCCACCGTGCGCGGCATGGCGCCGGGCTACAAGTTCACCATGCGCAACTCGCCGCGCGCGGACGACAACCAGGAGTACCTTGCGGTGGCCGTGTCGTATTCGCTGCGCGAGGGCGGCTATGCGAGCGGTGCGGCCAGCGGCGAATACAACTTCGACTTCGTGGTGCAGCCCACCTCGCTGCCGTTCAGGGCGCCGCGGCAGACGCCCGTGCCGCGCACGAGCGGGCCGCAGACCGCGACCGTGGTCGGTCCCGAGGGCGAGGAGATCTGGACCGACCAGTACGGCCGGGTGAAGGTGCAGTTCCACTGGGACCGCTACGGCCAGAAGAACGAGAACAGCTCGCGCTTCGTGCGCGTGTCGCAGATCTGGGCGGGCGAGCGCTTCGGGGGCGTGTTCACGCCGCGCATCGGCCAGGAGGTGGTGGTGGACTTCATCGGTGGTCGCGTGGACCGTCCGGTGATCGTGGGGCGCGTGTACAACGCCGACCAGATGCCGCCGTTCGCGCTGCCGGGCGAGGCGACCAAGAGCGGCATCGTCACGCGCTCGAGCAAGGGGGGCTCGAGCGCCAATGCGAACGCCTTCGTGTTCGAAGACAAGATGGGCGCCGAGCAGATCCTGCTGCATGCCGAGCGCAACCTCGACGTGGAGGTGGAGGGCGACGAGACGCA
>NZ_JBDGIV010000033.1:0-1332 GCF_057657255.1 Variovorax sp. Soil_C_19
CAGGCTGTTGAATTTCGGCCTTGGACGCCGATGCTGGTACTGGCGACGTGGTTCGTGGGGATGTTTACCGGCTGTTTGGCTGCGGCGTTGCGCGCTGGGGACGGCTCAATCGCGTCTTGAGCGGCGGTGCTGCGCCTTATAGCGTCGTCGTTTGCGGCATCGAACTGAAGATCCGAGCGATTCGCACGATGTTGCTCGCAGTCATCGTCAGTTTGAACTGCTGATCCACACGCCGCAGCCCGCGGAAGACCGTCTGGCGGATGCATCCCACCGTCTTGCCCCAACCGAAGTGCTCTTCAATGCGCTTTCGTTTCGTCTGGCTCACCGCGTAGCCGGGGTGTCGAGTCGTCCTCGCATCGATTGCGCTGCCACCCCAGCGCGTCGTGTGACTGGCCACGTGCGGCGTGATGCGCCGCTCGCGACATGCCTGCACGAAGTCGCGCGTGTCGTAGGCTTTGTCCGCGGCGATTGTTCGGGGATGCCTGCCCGGCAGCGTGTCCAGCATCGCCAGCGCCGCAGCGCGCTCGCCGTATCCGTCGGCGTGCGTGACCACCGCGCCAACAACCAAGCCCGATCGATGCTCCATCAGCACATGGCCTTGGTAGGCAAGGATGGCTGCCGTGTTGTGGCTCTTCCTGAAGAGCCGCGCATCAGGGTCTGTGGTGCTCTCATGCGTGGCGTTGCTGCGCGCCTTGCCATGCCAGTCGGCCTGCGCGTTGCGCCCGCCGCCGTCGCCCGGGCCGTCGTCTCCCCCGTCCTTGGGCGTGAAGCTCTTGTGGCTGGCCCAGGCCTGGATGAGCGTGCCGTCCACCGAGAAGTGATCGCGGCTGAGCAGGTTGCGCTTGTCGGCCAAGGCCATCACCTCAGTGAAGAAGCTCTCCACCACGGCATGCTCAAGAAGGCGGTCGCGGTTCTTGGAAAAGCTCGAGTGGTCCCAGACCTCATCGTCGATGGCCAGTCCGATGAACCAGCGATACAGCAGGTTGTAGCGAATCTGCTCGACCAACTGACGCTCACTGCGCACCGAGAAGAACACCTGGATGAGCATGGCCCGCAACAGCTTCTCCGGAGCGATCGATGCGCGGCCCGTGTCGGCGTAGATGAGATTGAACAAGCCATTCAACCGCCCCAACGCTTCATTGACCAAGCCTCGGATCGGTCGCAGCGGGTGGTCTGCGGGCACGAAATCTTCGAGCTTGGCCACCGTGAACAATGCCTCTTGCATCCCGTCTGATCCACGCATCGTCTTCACTCCATGATGAGCATGAACACGGTATCAACAACGATGACCCTGTAGGCCCCGTTTACACAGGGGAGAAATTCAACAGCCTG
>NZ_JBDGIV010000034.1:0-1246 GCF_057657255.1 Variovorax sp. Soil_C_19
GCGTTGTCGGCGTTCTGCTTGACGGTGCTCGTGAGTTCTTCCATGGAGGCGGCCGTCTGCTCGAGCGAGCTGGCCTGCTCCTCGGTGCGCGACGAGAGATCCTGGTTGCCCGCGGCGATCTGCGTCGACGCGGTCATCACGTGCGAGACGTTGGAGTCCACGTCGAGCACGATGGCCGAGAAGTTCGCGCTCATCTGGTTCAGCGCGCGCAGCAGGTGGCGCATCTCGTCCTCGGGACGAACCTCGAACTTCGCAATCCCGCCCGATGCGATGGCCTGTGCCACGCGCACCGCTTCGTCCATCGGACGGAACACGGTGCGGTCGAGAAAATAGCCGAAGCCGGCCCATGCCAGCGCGCAGAGCGCGGCACCGGCGGCCCACACCTGCGGGCCCACGAAGCCCAGCCAGCCGGCCACGCCGAGTGCAAGCATCAGCACGGCGGCGGCCGCAGCAGAACCGAACACGCGCACGCGGATCGGAAGCCGGCGCAGGCGTGCCAGCACGCTGGTCCATCCGCGCCGGACCACCTCGCCCTGCTCGATCGCCAGCCCCTTGGCCTGGCCCTCGCGAAAGCGCCGGTAGAGCTGCTCGGCCTGCTCGACGGCGGCGCGGGCGGGCTTGCTGCGCACCGACATGTAGCCTTCGATCTGACCGTTGCGGCGCACCGGCGTGACGTTGGCAAGCACCCAGTAGAAGTCGCCGTTCTCGCGCCGGTTCTTGACCAGGCCGGTCCAGGGCAAGCCCTTCTTCAGGGTCTCCCACATGTCGCCGAAGGCCTCGGGCGGCATGTCCGGATGGCGGATCATGTTGTGCGCCTTGCCGATGAGCTGCGGCACCGCGTAGCCGCTCGCGGTCACGAAGGCCGGATTGACATAGGTGATGCGGCCCTTGAGGTCGGTGCGCGACACCAGCGCCGCGTCATCGTCGAGCAGGTATTCGTGGGTGGTGACGGGAAGGTTGAGTCTCATGATCCTGGGAATGCGGTCTTTTCTCTGCGCGGTCAGGCAAACGCCGGCTCGGCGTTTCCGAGCGCGCGGACGTCGTGCTGCGCTGCTCTGGAAACGCCCGGCAGGGCGCGGCCATCTCCCGCATGAGCCTCGAGCCTGAACACACTCACCGCCTGCACAAGGCTCGCGGCCTGCTCCTGCATCGACTGCGCGGCGGCCGCAGCCTCTTCGACCAGCGCCGCGTTCTGCTGCGTCACCTGGTCCATCTGCGCGATCGCCTGGTTCACCTGCTCGATGCC
>NZ_JBDGIV010000035.1:0-1094 GCF_057657255.1 Variovorax sp. Soil_C_19
CCGGAGATCGCGTCGTTCGCGTTGGTGGCGCCGAGCGTCAGCCGCGTGGCACCGAGCACCACCGCGCCGCCGCCCGCGAGCGAGCCGATCGCGAGGCCCGCCGGTGCAGTGATGCCCGACACGTCGAGCGTGCCGCCCGCGGCGTTGGTGATCGATGCACCGCCCGCGGACGCATCGCCCGCGAAGTACACCATGCTGCCGGCCTGGTTGTTTACCTTGGCCGTGCCTGCGCTGGCCGACTCGGCGAAGAGGACCAGGCCGCCCTGGTTGTTGATGGTCGCGTCGTCGGCGCTGCTGGTATTGATGAACAGGGCCGCATTGCCGATGCCGCCCGCGAGCCCCTGGCCATGCACGTCGATCTGGGCCGTGCCGCCGGTGGCCGACTGCGCGAACACGAGCAGGTTCGCTGTGTCGGTGCTGCCGGCGCGGCCGACTGTGAAGCGGGTGCTGCCGGCGCTGGCCGAACCGGTGATCGTCACCTCCGTGCCATTGGTCTCCTGGCGCACGTCGCCGCTGCCGAACGCGCCATCCGCGGTCGCGGCGACGGTCGCTCCGTCTCGCAGCACCGTGCCGCCGCCGTAAGTGTTGGCGGCGTTCAGCTGCACTGCGCCGCCCGTGCCGGTCACCGTGAGGCCGCCCGCACCGCCGATCGACCCGTTCGATTCGAACGCGCCGTCCGCCATTTCGAAGGTTCCGCCGCCCGCGCCTAGCGTGATGGCGCGCTTGGAAGCCACCGTCAATCCGCCGCTGGCCACGCGCAGCGTGCTGCCGTTGAGCGCCAGTGCAGTGCCCGCCGCGCCCAGGTTGTTGTCCGCCGCGATCTGCAGGGTGCCGCCATTGACCGTGGTGCCGCCCGTGTAGGTGTTCGCACCGCCGAGCACCAGCGTGCCGCCGTCTGCCTTCACGAGCCCGCCCGCGCCGCCGATCGCCGCGCCGATGGTCGCGGTCATGCCCGCGCTCGCGGCTGTGCCGTCGCCCACGCGCACCACCGTCGCCGGTGCGCTGATCGTCAACGCATCGCCGACGATGCTGTAGCCGTCGACCGCGAACTGCGCGCCGCCGATGCGCACCGCGCCGCCCGCACCCTTGTTGTC
>NZ_JBDGIV010000036.1:0-932 GCF_057657255.1 Variovorax sp. Soil_C_19
TCGCCTTTGTTGTTCACGGCACGGTTGGGCGCCACGTAGCTGGTGATGCCCTGGGCGTCCAGCGCTGCAATGTGCTCCCCATTGGCGTAGCCCGCGTCTGCCACCACCGTGCACGGCTGCTGCAGCACCCGGCTGGCCGCCTCGGCCATGGGCTGTAGCTGGCGCTGATCGTTCACCTCGCAGACCACCTCATGCGCCACGATCACGTGGCTTTGCGTCTCCACCGCTGTCTGCAGGTTGTAGCCCGGACGGCTGTCAAGACTGCGCATCGGGCGTGCCTCGGGCTCGCCGTTGACAATGGTGCTGGCACCGCTGCGCATGAGTTGCTGGGCCTGGTTGGCAATGGCACGGCCCTCGGCCTTCAGGCGCTCCAGGGCGGCGCGTACTTCATCTGGTTTGCCAGTGCCCCCTTCGGCGCCATCGCTGCCCTGGTCATCCTCTCTGTCCCGCCTGTCCAGCAACCGCAGATAAGCCGCGATCTCCTGCGCGTTGCGCTGCGCCTGGGCGGCCAACTCACACTGGCCCACCACCGCCTTGCGCGAGGCCACCGCCTGCACCTTCGAGCCATCGATGGCCACGGTGGATCCTTGAATCAGCCGGCTGGCCCGCGCGAACTGCACGAAGGCTGCACAGCTGGCCACCAGGGCCGTCGAGTTCTGGCGCCTGAACTCGGCGATGGTCTTGTGATCCGGGGCCAGGCGCCCCAGCAGCCACATGCACTCCACATTGCGATGGCACTCGCGCTCCAGTGCCCGCGAGGAACGGATCGCGCTCAGGTACCCCCAGAGGTACAGCCGCAAGAGATCGCCCGGGTCGTAGGGCGGTGTTCCCAGACGCTGCGCCTGCGCCTTGGCAAAGCCCAGCGCCTTCAGGTCCAGCGCCTGCACCCAGGCGTCCACCACCCGAACCAGTGCTTCCTGACCTACCAGCTC
>NZ_JBDGIV010000037.1:0-698 GCF_057657255.1 Variovorax sp. Soil_C_19
ACGGGTGGCGAGACGCGCATGGTCACCGGTGGGCTGACCGAGACGGTCAATGGCGGCGTGATGCTGACGGTGAATGGCACGGTGGTGCGGATCCTCAGCGGTACCGATCTACGGGTCATCGGCGCAGGGCGCATCGAGATCATCAACGCGATCGATAGCAAGGTGGTGCTCGGGCCGAACATCACCACCGTGACCGGTCCCAAGATCGTGTTTGCCCCATTCATCATTCACTACGCCGACACCTACACGATCAACACCGTCAACTACATCGTCAACGCCAAGGTGGTGATTCACAACAAGCCCACGCAGACGCTCCACATCCAGGAGCACAGCCACTGGCGTTGGACGCGCTACGACATCGAAGTGTGGCAGGGCGGGACGCACAACCTGGCCTTCGACATCTACGGCATGAAGCTGATGGTGAGCAGGTGGTTCTTGTCTGCCAACGGCATCTTCGTCAATCTCGCAGCGAAGACCGAGATCCAGACGATGAACAAGTACACGGTCGGCTGGTTGAAGTTTCGACAGTTCGCGAAGGAAGCCAAGACCCATGGCGTGCGTGCAGTAAAGGGAACGATTTTCGTCAAGGCGAACTGAAAAGGATGGTGGTGATGACCAGGATCGTTACGGCCCACACCCCGCTGGGTGAAGAGCAGCTGAAGTTCCGCTCGATGCGCGGCACCGAGGGGCTGTCGCAG
>NZ_JBDGIV010000038.1:0-505 GCF_057657255.1 Variovorax sp. Soil_C_19
CAGGTGAACCAGGCGATCGCGCAGATGGACCAGGTGACGCAGCAGAACGCGGCGCTGGTCGAAGAGGCTGCGGCCGCGGCGCAGTCGATGCAGGAACAGGCCGCGAAGCTGCAGTCATCGGTCGGCGTGTTCCGCATCGAAGGCGGCGCGGCCACGGCCGTGGCGCTGGCGAATGCGCGCCGCCCCGCCACCGCGTTGGCCAAGCCACCGCAGCCCGACACCCTTTCCCCCAGGCTCCGGCGCCCCGCGCCAGCCAGGAAGACCCAGGACGCCCCGCAACTGGCCACCGCGGGCGGCGACTGGACCGAGTTTTGAACCCCCAGTGACAACCACCACAGATTTCCCGATGAGCGCAAACACATCCAAGTCCCATCCGGACAACCGCAACACCCCGCCTTCGCGGCCGGCGCGGCCGCTGGAATTCCTTTCCTTCACGCTCGGCCAGGAGGAATACGGCATCGACATCCAGAAGGTGCAGGAGCTTCGCGGCTACGACGCGGTGACG
>NZ_JBDGIV010000039.1:0-504 GCF_057657255.1 Variovorax sp. Soil_C_19
TTCGATGTGCGCGCCACGCGCAGCTACCCGCCGCGCGAGTTCCAGGTGCAGTACGGCGAGACCGACCACGACTTCGTCGCGCGCCTGCTGCACGAGTGGGGCCTGTACTACTACTTCGAGCATGCGCAAGACAGCCACCGGCTGGTGATCGTCGACGACATGGCCTCGCACCAGCCCTTCGCGCATGCGGGCTACCAGCGCATTCCGTTCCACGCGGCGGAAGCCACCGTGCGCGAGGAGCACTGCGACCGTTTCAATGCCTGCGAAGAGCTGCAGAGCGGCCGCTGGGTGACCGACGACTTCGACTTCCAGCGCCCGCGCGCCGAGCTGCAGCAGGTCAGCGCGATGCCGCGCAAGACGGCGCAGGCCAGCTGGGAGCGCTATGGCTGGCCGGGCGACTACGTGGTGGAGTCCGAAGGCGAGCAGCTGGTGCGCACGCGCATGGAAGAGACCGGCAGCCAGGGCGAGCGCGCGAGCGGCGCGGGCAACCTGCGTGCGGTGGTG
>NZ_JBDGIV010000040.1:0-470 GCF_057657255.1 Variovorax sp. Soil_C_19
GTGCAGATCGCAGTCGACACCTCGATCCCGGCGCTGTACGTCACGCGGGTGCTCGACCAGGTCAAGGCAGAGCGCGGACTGCCCAAGGTGATCCGCACCGACAACGGTCCCGAGTTCGCGGGCCGAACGATGCAGACCTGGGCCACAAAGAACGGCGTCGAGCTGCGCTTCATCCAACCGGGCAAGCCCGTGCAGAACGCCTACATCGAGAGCTTCAACAGCCGCTTCCGAGACGAGTGCCTGTCGCAGCACTGGTTCGCCAGCCTGAGCCACATGCGCAGCATCGTCGACAGCTGGCGTGACGACTACAACCACCACCGACCGCACAGCACCCTCGGGTACGTGCCGCCGGCCTTGTTCGCCGCGCGGTGCCGCCAGCTCGCTGGCGGCACCGCGCAAACCACCGCATCAACTACGATGCAAACCCTCGACCTCTAGATCAAAGTGCTACGAAAGCCGGGGGCAGCGCA
>NZ_JBDGIV010000041.1:0-469 GCF_057657255.1 Variovorax sp. Soil_C_19
ACGAAGTCGTGGTCGGTCTCGCCGTACTGCACCTGGAACTCGCGCGGCGGGTAGCTGCGCGTGGCGCGCACATCGAACGCCAACCCGTACTTGCCGAGCACCTCGCGCACGATGTCCAGCACGTTCTGGTTCTGGAAGATGCGGTAGTCGCTGGTGCGCGTGGCCAGCGTGAGCCAGGGCTCGATCACGGCCTCGTACAGCGCGCGCCGGTTCTCCAGGCGCAGGAAGCGCACGCGCGTGACGAGGCCCGAGAGGTGGCGCTGGGCCGGGCCGCTGCCCGGGCGCCCGTCGAGCACGATGTGCGCGGTGAGCGGCTCGCCCACGAGCTGCTTGATGGCGACGTTGGCGGCCTGGCGCTCGTTGTAGCCGGGCTGCTCGGGGGTGGCCAGGGTGAGGGTGTAGCGAAACAGCGTGCTCAGCCCCTCGTCGCCCTCGATCGCGACGGGCTCGAGCGCCGGCTCGCCGCCCA
>NZ_JBDGIV010000042.1:0-464 GCF_057657255.1 Variovorax sp. Soil_C_19
GGCAGTCTGTACGAGCGCAGCGCCTTCACCTACGAAGCGGCCAGCGACAGTTTTACTTGCCCTGCAGGCAAGCAACTCAGACGCAAGCAACTCTCGCGCACGGACAAGATGGTGATCTACGCCGCCCAGCCCAGCGACTGTGCCCAGTGCGCGCGCAAGCCCGCATGCACCACGGCCAGGCAACGCTTCGTGACACGCCACCTGTACGAAGAGGCGCTGCAAGCCAACGCGAGCCGGATGGCCGCGCAGCCATGGATGATGGCGCTCAGGCGCAAGACCGTGGAGCACCCCTTCGCCAGCATCAAGCACCTGATCCTGGGCAATGCCCGGTTGCTGATGAGACACACGAGCGGAGCGCGTGCGGAGTTCAGTCTGGCTGTGATGGCCTACAACCTCAAGCGGGTGTTCAACATGAAGGGAGCGCCCTGGATGCTCCGGGCGCTGGGGGGCTGAGGCCCTTGGGG
>NZ_JBDGIV010000043.1:0-452 GCF_057657255.1 Variovorax sp. Soil_C_19
GTCAGCGTGCCGGTGTAGTTGATGAGCCGGTACAGGCCCGCGCCGAACTGGCCGCCGGCCGTCTGCGCCACGTTCAAGGTGCCGTCGAGCTGCAGGTTGCCGTTGACGTTGACCAGGTCGTTCAGCGTGCCGCCCGCCACGCCGGCCTGGCCGAGGTCGTAGTTCAGCACCGCGCCGCTGCCGAGGCTGAGGTTGCCCGTCGTGAGCGTGCCGACGCCGCTGGCGACGCCTGTGTTGCCCGCGGACAGGACGGCGCCCTTGCCCAGTGTCACGTCGCCTGCGATGGTGCCGCTGCCGGACAGGGTTGCGCCGCCCTGCACCTGTACCGCGCCGCTGCCGGTGGCGCTGCCGCTCGTGTTGTTCACGCTCAGGGTGCCGGCCGCCACGGTGGTGCCGCCGGTGTAGCTGTTGGCGCCCGTGAGCGTGAGCGTGCCGCTGCCCACCTTGACGAT
>NZ_JBDGIV010000044.1:0-439 GCF_057657255.1 Variovorax sp. Soil_C_19
GAAAAATGGCAAAAGGTAAATTCACCCGCACCAAGCCGCACGTGAACGTGGGCACGATCGGTCACGTCGACCACGGCAAGACCACGCTGACGGCGGCGATCGCCACGGTGCTGTCGGCCAAGTTCGGCGGCGAAGCCAAGAACTACGCCGACATCGATGCTGCGCCCGAAGAAAAGGCCCGCGGCATCACGATCAACACGGCCCACGTCGAGTACGAGACGGCCAACCGCCACTACGCACACGTCGACTGCCCCGGCCACGCCGACTACGTGAAGAACATGATCACCGGCGCTGCCCAGATGGACGGCGCCATCCTCGTGTGCTCGGCCGCTGACGGCCCGATGCCCCAGACCCGCGAGCACATCCTGCTGGCGCGCCAGGTGGGTGTGGGCTACATCATCGTGTTCCTGAACAAGTGCGACATGGTCGACGACAAGGA
>NZ_JBDGIV010000045.1:0-423 GCF_057657255.1 Variovorax sp. Soil_C_19
GTCGACCGCGAACTGCGCGCCGCCGATGCGCACCGCGCCGCCCGCACCCTTGTTGTCGACCGTGACGGTGCCGGCCGCGCCGCTGAAGATCGCGAACCCGTCCTGCTTCCAGGTGCCGTTGGCGACGCCCGCCACGTCGGTCCAGGTGTCGCCGGGGCTGCCTGCGCGCCAGGTGCCCGAGCCGCCAGCGATCTTGCCGTCGTTGAAGTTGGCGCTGTCGTTGCCGTCCCAGAGGTTGAGCGCCACGCCTTCGGAGTTCACCAGGTTGACCTGCTGCGCAACCGAGGTCTGCACCTGCAGGTTGCTCGCGTCGGTGGGCGCCGTGCCGATGTCCAGGCCGTTGTCGGTCAGCGTGCCGGTGTAGTTGATGAGCCGGTACAGGCCCGCGCCGAACTGGCCGCCGGCCGTCTGCGCCACGTTCAA
>NZ_JBDGIV010000046.1:0-419 GCF_057657255.1 Variovorax sp. Soil_C_19
CCTTCACGCTCGGCCAGGAGGAATACGGCATCGACATCCAGAAGGTGCAGGAGCTTCGCGGCTACGACGCGGTGACGCGGATCGCGAACGCGCCCGAGTACATCAAGGGCGTGGTGAACCTGCGCGGAATCATCGTGCCGATCATCGACATGCGCATCAAGTTCAACCTGGGCACGCCGAGCTACGACCAGTTCACGGTGGTGATCGTGCTGAACATCGGCGGCCGTGTGGTGGGCATGGTGGTCGACAGCGTGTCGGACGTGATCACGCTGGGCGCGGAGCAGATCAAGCCGGCACCGGAGATGGGCTCGGTGCTGGACACCGACTACCTGATCGGGCTGGGCACGCTCGACGAGCGGATGCTGATCCTGGTGGACATCGATCGGCTGATGTCGAGCGAGGAAATGGGCCTGGTCGAA
>NZ_JBDGIV010000047.1:0-415 GCF_057657255.1 Variovorax sp. Soil_C_19
GTGCTCGCGTTTCGCGGGGTCTCGCAGAACTCGCTTCGCTCAAACAGCTGCGAGCCCTGATCCGCGAAACACTCCGCGCCTCGGCGCAGCCAGAGGGGATTTGGAGACCGACGGGCCATCGCTTCGCTCGGCCCTCTTTTTCCCTCTCCCTCCGGGAGAGGGTCAGGGTGAGGGCCGGGGGCTTTGGCAGAATCGCGCCCCATCGACCGCCGCTGCCCTCACCCCAGCCCTCTCCCAGAGGGAGAGGGAGCAATACAGCCGAGCGAAGCGAAGGCTCTGGCGGTATTCAGGGCCGAGCGGAGCAATGGCCCGTGGGGCTCCCACCCCCTTCTGGCTGTGCCGAGGAGCGCAGGTGGAGGCGGGATCAGGGCCGCAGCTGTTTGAGCGAAGCGAGTTCTGCGGACCCCCGCCGGAG
>NZ_JBDGIV010000048.1:0-397 GCF_057657255.1 Variovorax sp. Soil_C_19
TGGTGCGCACGCGCATGGAAGAGACCGGCAGCCAGGGCGAGCGCGCGAGCGGCGCGGGCAACCTGCGTGCGGTGGTGCCCGGCTGCCTGGTCGCGCTGGAGCGCCATCCGCACAACGAGTCGAACCGCCAGTACCTGGTGACCGCAGCGCACCTGCGGCTGCAGGACGTGGGCGACGCGAGCGCGCAGCAGCCGTTCGAGTGCCGGGTCGATTTCGAGGTGATCCCCGCGAGCAAGGTGTTCCGCGCGACAGCGCCGCCGGTGCCCAGGCCGCGCACCACGGGGCCGCAGACGGCGATCGTCACGGGACCGGCGGGCCGCGAGATCTGGACCGACGAGTACGGCCGCGTGAAGCTGAGCTTCCACTGGAACCGCTACTGCACGAAGGACGAGAACAG
>NZ_JBDGIV010000049.1:0-350 GCF_057657255.1 Variovorax sp. Soil_C_19
CCATTCACCGTCAGCATCACGCCGCCATTGACCGTCTCGGTCAGCCCACCGGTGACCATGCGCGTCTCGCCACCCGTGATCGTCTCGGTCGCACCGCCCGTGATCGTGCGCGTCTCGCCGCCCGTCACCGTCTCGGTCGCGCCGCCCGTCACCGTGCGCTCCTCGCCGCCGTCGATGGTCTCCACCGCGCCGGCCGTGATGTGCCGCTCCTCGCCCGCCTCGTAGGTCGCCGATTCGTGCCCCTTGATCAGCGTGGTGCGCGTCTTCCCGGTGGTGTGCGTCTCGTCGCCCTCCACCTCCACGTCGAGGTTGCGCTCGGCATGCAGCAGGATCTGCTCGGCGCCCATCTT
>NZ_JBDGIV010000050.1:0-346 GCF_057657255.1 Variovorax sp. Soil_C_19
TCGCTCTTGTGTCCCACCACCAGCCGGCGTTTGAGGTCTTCCAAATCGTCTGTCATTTACGTTCCCACGTTGCTCTACGTGGGAACGTAGGCTGTCAGGTCATAGCCTGCGGCTCAAGGACGTGGTTCGTTGACCGCATACAAGGCTTCTTCGGTCGGCTGAAGAACGAGCTGTTCTATCCTCGGGACTGGAAGAGCGCCACCATTGAGCAATTCATCGAGGCGGTCGACTCGTACATCCGCTGGTACAACGAGAAGCGGATCAAGATCTCTCTTGGCTCTCTCAGCCCTATCGAATACCGGGTGAGCCTTGGGCTTGCGGCGTAAAACCAGTCCAAGTTTTTATC
>NZ_JBDGIV010000051.1:0-290 GCF_057657255.1 Variovorax sp. Soil_C_19
ATGATGTCGGTCACGCGCTTGACGCTGTCGACGATCTCTTCCATCGTACGGCCCGCCTCGGCCACCTGCCGGCTGCCCGCCTCGACCTTGCCGACAGAGTCGTCGATCAGGCCCTTGATCTCCTTGGCCGCCGCGCCCGAGCGCTGCGCGAGGCTGCGCACTTCCGAGGCCACGACCGCGAAGCCGCGGCCCTGTTCCCCCGCACGTGCGGCTTCCACCGCTGCATTGAGCGCAAGGATGTTGGTCTGGAACGCGATGCCGTCGATCACGCCGATGATGTCGACGATCTT
>NZ_JBDGIV010000052.1:0-236 GCF_057657255.1 Variovorax sp. Soil_C_19
GGCGGCATGTTGTCGGCGTTGTAGACCCGCCCCGTCACGATCGGCCGGTCGGGGTCGCCGTTCTCGAAGTCGACGATTACCTCCTGGCCGATGCGCGGCACCTGGATGCCGCCGAACTGGGTGCCGGCCCACGGCGAGGACACGCGCACCCAGCACGAGCTGTTCTCGTCCTTCGTGCAGTAGCGGTTCCAGTGGAAGCTCAGCTTCACGCGGCCGTACTCGTCGGTCCAGATCTC
>NZ_JBDGIV010000053.1:0-227 GCF_057657255.1 Variovorax sp. Soil_C_19
TCGCTCGAGCAGACGGCCGCCTCCATGGAAGAACTCACGAGCACCGTCAAGCAGAACGCCGACAACGCCCGCCAGGCCAACCAGCTCGCGCTCTCGGCCTCGGAAGTGGCCGTCAAGGGCGGCGGTGTGGTCGGCCAGGTGGTCGACACGATGGCCTCGATCAATGCCTCGTCGCGCAAGATCGTCGACATCATCGGCGTGATCGACGGCATCGCGTTCCAGACCAA
>NZ_JBDGIV010000054.1:0-210 GCF_057657255.1 Variovorax sp. Soil_C_19
GACGACTTCGACTTCCAGCGCCCGCGCGCCGAGCTGCAGCAGGTCAGCGCGATGCCGCGCAAGACGGCGCAGGCCAGTTGGGAGCGCTATGGCTGGCCTGGCGACTACGTGGTGGAGTCCGAAGGCGAGCAGTTGGTGCGCACGCGCATGGAAGAGACCGGCAGCCAGGGCGAGCGCGCGAGCGGCGCGGGCAACCTGCGTGCGGTGGTG
>NZ_JBDGIV010000055.1:0-205 GCF_057657255.1 Variovorax sp. Soil_C_19
TGTTCGGCGACGGTGAGCAGTGGAGCCAGACGGACATCATCTCGGCGGCCACGAGCTTGAGTGCAGGTAACGACAGCGTCACTGGTTCAAGCCTGGCGGGCAACAACCTCAACGGCCTGGCGGGCAACGACACTATCTCTGGCGGCAAGTTGGCTGACCGGCTCGATGGTGGCGAGGGCAGCGACACACTCAACGGCAACGCGGG